>NZ_AHJE01000059.1 GCF_000243095.1 Cupriavidus basilensis OR16
CAACGGCGCGGGCAAGACCACCATCCTCAAGACCATTTCCGGCGTGCTTGACCCGACTCGCGGCAGCATCGCCTTCAAGGGCGAGAGCATCGCCGCGATGGATCCGGCGCAGATCGTGCGGCGCGGCCTGAGCCACGTGCCCGAGGGGAGGGAGGTGTTCCCGCTGCTGTCGGTGCGCGACAACCTGCTGATGGGCGCCTATACGCGGCGCGACCGCGACGGCGTGGCGCGCGACATGGAGATGGTCTACGGCTACTTCCCGGTGCTGCGCGAGCGCGCCGCGCAGGATGCGGGCCTGCTCTCGGGCGGCCAGCAGCAGATGCTGGCGATCTCGCGCGCGCTGATGGCCGCGCCGGAGCTGATCCTGCTCGACGAGCCCAGCCTGGGCCTGTCGCCCAAGCTCACCAAGGACATCTTCGAGATCGTGGTGCGCATCAACCGCGAGCGCGGCACCACCATCTTGCTGGTGGAGCAGAACGCCAATATGGCGCTCAACGCGGCGGACTATGGCTATGTGCTGGAGAACGGCCGCATCGTGGCCGAGGACACCTGCGCCGTGCTGCGCGAGAAGGACGACATCAAGGAGTTCTATCTCGGCATGAAGGACAGCGGCGTTCGCGGCGAGCGCCGCTGGAAGAAGCGCAAGACCTGGCGGTAGGGCGCTAAACGATCACCAGTTGAGAGCAATCAATGGCAATGGCAAGTGGCGACAGCGCACACCATGCA
>NZ_AHJE01000058.1 GCF_000243095.1 Cupriavidus basilensis OR16
CCCGCAGGGGGATGTCGTACGCCTGTTGGGTGCAAACGCCATCGCCGCTCAAAGAAGTAGCGACCAACCCCCAATAGGATGAAGATGCATCCCAAATCCCTCAAAACACCCCCCCCTCACTAACCACCCAATCCATCGGCAAATCATGCGCCTGCGGCACCAGCGCAATCCGGCAGGCCTCATGCCCGATGCCGATCGCAACCGGCGCGTTCCCGCCGGCAGCCAGTGCCGCCAGCGTGCGGTCATAGAACCCGCCGCCATAGCCCAGGCGGAACTTATTCGCGCTGAAACCGACACATGGAATCAGCAGGGCGTCTGGCAACAAGGGCGGCGTGCCATCGGGCACGGGAATGCCGTAATGCCCGGCAATCATCGGCGTAGCCGGCTCCCACAAGTGGAAATCCAGCGGCGCGCCCGGCCGGCTTACCAGCGGCAGGGCCGCTTGCCGCCCGGGGGCGCCGGCCAGCCAGCGCGAGACCACGGCGCGGGCGTCGAACTCTTGCTGGATTGGCCAGTAGAAGCCCAGGCGCTGCACGGGCAGGCGCTCCAGCAGTGCGCCCAGCGCGGCTTCGATGCCGGCATCTGCGGCGCTGCGCTGTGGCAATGCGCCGCGCAGCGCGAGCAACTGGCGCCGCAGCGCCGCTCGCTGCACGCCGGGATCAGGCTTTCCGGGCTCGCCGGAGGGGCCGCGAACGTCGTCGCTTGGCATGGCTGCGTGGGATAATGTCTGTGGTTGACCAAACATTGCACGGTCGGACGAGCGCCCTCGAAAGGGGTTTGTCCGGCCGTCACAACAAGGAAGAAGAATGCCGAAGGGAGTATATCCGCAGCGTGCGGCCAAGGCCGCCCTGGCGGCGATCGCGTGCGCACTGCTTGCCACGCCGGTATTTGCGCAGAAGCGGCCTCAGCCGCAGTCCCAGCCTCAGTCGCTGGCCATCCCGAGCAACCCCGACGACGCTTTCGTGGCGTTGCGCGAAGCCGCGCGCAAGAACGACGTGGCACGTACCGACGCCATCTCGGCCACGCTGGTGGACTACCCGATCTCGTCGTACGTCGAGTACTTCCGCATCAAGCCGCAGATGTTCGATGCCAGCGGCCTGGCCCGCGTCGACGCGCCCGACGACCAGGTGCGCGCCTTCCTGCAGCGCTACAAGGGCGAGGCCATCGCCGACCGCATGCGCAATGACTGGCTGCTGGTGCTGGGCAAGAAGCGCGACTGGGCCAATTTCGATGCCGAGTACCCGCAGTTCGCGCTCAAGGACGATACGCAGGTGGAGTGCTACGCCCTGCTGTCGCGCGCCCTCAAGGGCCAGAACGTGGCGGCGGATGCACGCGCCGCGCTGAGCGATCCACGCTACTACGGCGAAGGCTGTGTCGACCTGATCGGCTACCTGGCGCAGAGCAAGCAGATCGAGCCGAGCGACGTGGCCTTCCAGGCTCGCCAGGCGCTGGAGCAGAACTATGTGACGCTGGCCGGGCGCATCGCCGCCACTGCGCCGGACGCGCGCGGCGACAGCAACACGCTCGCCACCGTGGTCAAGCCTACCTGAGCGCCAACGCCGGCAGCCTGTCGCGCGACGAGCAGGGCGCCGGCTGGGGGGTGATCGGCCTGTACGCCGCCAAGAAGCTCGCGCCCGAGGCGGCCGGCTACTATCGCCGCCAGATGGACCTGGGCGGCAACCAGTGGCTGTCCGACGAAACGCAGGAGTGGCGCGTGCGCGCCGTGCTGCGCCAGGGCGACTGGAAACAGGTGCGCCAGGCAGTGGAGCTGATGCGCCCCGAGCTGCGCGCCAAGGACCCGGCCTGGACCTACTGGTATGGGCGCGCGCTCAAGGCGGACAACCGCGGCGCCGAGGCCGAGAAGCAGTTCCAGTCGATCGCCGGCCAGTTCAATTTCTACGGCCAGCTGGCCAGCGAGGAACTGGGCAATCGCATCGTGCTGCCGGCACGCACGCCGGTCAGCGATGCCGAGGTCAATGCCATGCGCACCCGCCTGGGTTTCCTGCGCGCGCAGAAGTTCTATGACCTCAACCTGCGCTTCGAGGGCAACCGCGAATGGAACTGGGAGCTGCGTGGCATGACCGACCGCCAGCTGCTGGCCGCCGCCGACTACGCCCGCCGCATCGAACTACTCGACCGCGCCGTGAACACGGCCGACCGCACCCAGGCCGAGCACGATTTCTCGCTGCGCTTCCTGATGCCGTACCGGGACATCATGCAGCGCGCCACCGACGACGTGGGCCTGGACATGGCGTGGGCCTATGGCCTGGTGCGCCAGGAATCGCGCTTCATCATGAACGCGCGCTCCTCGGCGGGCGCCCATGGCCTGATGCAAGTGATGCCGGCGACCGCCAAGTGGGTGGCGCGCAAGATCGGCATGACGGACTTCTCGCCCTCGATGATGAGCGATCCCAATATCAACATCCAGCTCGGCACCAACTACATGAGCATGGTGCTTACTGACCTGGACAGTTCCTGGACGCTGGCCTCGGCCGCCTACAACGCTGGCCCGGGGCGTCCCAAGAGCTGGCGCTCCAGCTTGCCGCGCCAGGTCGAGGGTGCGATTTTCGCCGAGACCATTCCGTTCGCGGAAACCCGGACCTACGTGAAGAATGTGCTGTCGAACGCCACGTACTATGCTGCATTGATGAGCGGCCGGCCGCAGTCGCTCAAGGATCGCCTGGGCGTGGTGTCGCCGTCGCAGATCACCACGACCAGCCTGCCCTGAGGTTTTCATGCCTTGAAGGCAGCGTGGCCTGCAGGCCAAAGCGGTAGCCGGCGCGTGCTCCAGCCCTGGAGCGTGCGCCAGTCGTCCCTTGCCACGGAGAGATCCATGCAGACCAGCAACGTTCTAGTGATCGGAGGGGCCGGCTTTGTCGGCAGCCACCTGGTGGCCCGGCTGGCGGGCGTCGCCACCGCGTCGGCCACGCCGCTGGAGCCGGGTACCGTCGTGGAGCCGCCTCTGGACCCCGAACGCATCCTGGCCGCCACCCGTGATGCGGAGCATGCACAGCACCTGCTTCTGTTGCCGCGCGTCGAGGTGATCGAGCTGGACGTGAGAAACGACGTCGCGCTGAACGCCGCCATTGGCACGCTGGGCACCGACGGCATCGTGGTGAACCTGGCCGGCATTCTCCATGGCGAACGCGCCGAGCCCTACGGCGCGGCCTTTGCCGCTGCCCACGTGGCCCTGCCGCGGCGCATCGTCGAAGCCTGCCGCAGCACCGGCGTGCGCAGGCTGTTGCACATGAGCGCGCTGGGCGCCGACAGCGCCGGCCCGTCGATGTACCTGCGCAGCAAGGGCGACGGCGAGCGCGTGGTGCGCGAAAGCGCTCTGGACTGGACCATCTTCCGGCCGTCGGTGATGTTCGGCCCCGACGACCACTTCCTCAATCTGTTCGCCCAAATGCAGCAACTGGCGCCGGTGGTGCCGCTGGCCTGCGCGCAAGCCAGGTTCCAGCCGGTGTACGTGCAGGACGTGGCGCAGGCCATGGTCAACGCCATGGCGACCCCGGCCACCATCGGCCACGCCTACGACCTGGCCGGGCCACAGGTCTTCACGCTCGAGGAACTGGTGCGTTTTGCGGGCCGCGCCAGCGGGCACCCGCGCCCGGTCTTGCACCTGCCCGACGCCCTGGCCCGCGTGCAGGCAGCCATCCTCGAACATATGCCGGGCGCGCCGGTGATGTCGCGCGACAACCTGGATTCCATGCGGCTCGACAATGTCATGCACGGGCCGATCGCGCCCGAACTTGGCTTGCGCCAGCCGGTGGGACTGGAAGTGGTGATGACCGATGTGCTGGCGGGGCGCGGGCACGAGAGCTACATGCTGTCGCTGCGGCGCAGCGGCTATCGCTGAGCGGCAGCCCGGCTCGGCGTGGCCGCGCCTTTTGCTTGTGACCAGGATTCACATCGCTGCGAGCGTAATTCGCTTGGAGGCGCTTGGCGCGGCTGGCTACAATGATCCGTTTGCCGGCAAGTGGTCCCGCCCGCACGCCCCGGCCTCTCTCCCCAAGTTTCCTGCAAGGATTTCGCGATGAAGCTCGTCATCGGCAACAAGAATTACTCCTCCTGGTCGCTGCGCCCCTGGTTGTTGATGCGGCAGGCGGGCATCGCGTTCGAGGAGGTCAAGGTGCGCCTGTTCGTGGCAGGGTTTGACGAAGCGATCGCAAAGCATACGCCCGCGGGCAAGGTGCCGGTGCTGGTCGATGGCGATGTCTCCATATGGGACTCGCTGTCGATCTCCGAATACCTGGCCGAGTCCTTCCCCGAAAAGCAGCTCTGGCCGGCCGACCGTGCCGAGCGCGCGCATGCGCGCTCGATCTGCGCGGAGATGCATTCGGGCTTCGGCAACCTGCGCAGCCAATTGCCGATGAACGTCACCGCGGTGCTGCCGGGCATGGGCTGGAACGTAGCGGTGCAGCGCGACGTGGACCGCGTCGCCGCGATCTGGTCCGGCCTGCGCGCGCGCCACGCTGGCGCCGGCCCGTTCCTGTTCGGCACGTTCACCATTGCCGACGCATTTTTCGCGCCGGTGGTCAGCCGCTTTGCCACCTATGGCATCCGCCTGCCCGAGGCCGCCAAGCAATATGCGGACTTTATCCTGGCGCTGCCGGCCATGCAGGCATGGATCACCGATGCCCATGAAGAGCGCGATTTCCTCGCTGACGACGAGCCCTACCGTCTTGTCCCTGATCGCGCCGACGCGGTCGTGATCAACCATTGAGCTCGCCCATGCAGGTGTATGCCGTAGGCGGAGCCATTCGCGACGCCTTGCTGGGCTTGTCGAGCCAGGACCGCGACTACGTGGTGGTGGGCGCAACCCCGGCCGGGATGGAAGCCGAAGGCTATAAGCCGGTGGGCAAGGATTTCCCCGTGTTCCTCCATCCCAGGACCCGGGAGGAGTACGCGCTGGCCCGCACCGAGCGCAAGACCGCTGCGGGTTACAAGGGCTTTTCGTTCTATTGCGCGCCAGACGTGACGCTGGAAGACGACCTGGTGCGGCGCGACCTCACCATCAACGCCATGGCGCAAGCGGTGGGCGACGACGGCGCGCTCACTGGCCCCGTGATCGACCCCTACGGCGGCCAGCGCGATCTCGCCGCACGGCTGTTTCGCCATGTCTCGGACGCTTTCGCCGAAGACCCGGTGCGGATCCTGCGCGTGGCCCGCTTCGCCGCGCGTTTCCATGATTTCATGGTAGCCCCGGAGACGCTGGTGCTGATGCGCCGGATGGTGGGGGCCGGCGAGGTCGACGCGCTGGTGGCCGAGCGCGTCTGGCAGGAACTCGCGCGCGGCCTGATGGAGGCGCGGCCCTCGCGCATGTTCGAGGTGCTGCGCGAATGCGGCGCGCTGGCGCGGCTGCTGCCCGAGCTGGACCGGCTATGGGGCGTGCCGCAGCGGGCCGATTACCACCCGGAGGTGGATACCGGCGTGCACGTGATGATGGTAGTGGATACCGCTGCCGCGATGGGTACCTCGCTGCCAGTGCGCTTTGCCGCGCTGATGCACGACCTGGGCAAGGGCACCACGCCCGAGGATGTGCTACCGCGCCATATCGGGCACGAGCAGCGCAGCGTCCAACTGCTGGAGGCGGTTTGCAAGCGGTTGCGCGTGCCGACTGACTGCCGTGACCTGGCCGTGGTGGTGGCGCGCGAGCATGGCAATATCCATCGCTGCGGGGAGTTCGGCGCGGCCGCGTTGACGCGCTTGCTGGAGCGGTGCGATGCGTTGCGCAAACCGGCGCGGTTTGCCGAAGCGCTGCAGGCATGCGAGGCGGATGCGCGGGGGCGGCTTGGGTTTGAGGCGCGGGAGTATCCGCAGACGGCGCGGTTGATGACGGCGCTGGAGGCGGCGGCTTCGGTGGACGCCGGGGCCGTGGCGCTGGAGTGTGCTGGGGATCCTGGGCTGATCAAGGATCGCGTGCGTGCTGCGCGGGTTGAGGCGGTGGCGGCTAAGTTGGGGGGGTAGGGGGGTAACTGCAACTGCAACTTCAGCTTCAACGGCTCAACGTCAAGGGCAACTTCAACGGCAGTTTCACCAAACAACTTCCCAATCACCAACGCCACCATCGACAACAAAATCGTCGAAGCAAACGGCAACACAAATTCCCGCCCAAACAACCGAAACCGCAAATCCCCCGGCAACCGCCCCAACCCCAGCTTCTGCAGCCAGGGCAGCGCCGCCGACAGCACGATGACGGCCAGGAAGATGGTGAAAGTCCAGCGCAGCATGTAGGTGTGCCTAAAGGGTGGGGTAGGGTGCGCGGACTATAGCGCGTGGCTGCGATCGCCGCGCGCGAAGCCTGCCAGCGGCAGCGCCGCATCGAAGTCCCGCGTCAGCGCGATGACCTTGAACAGCTCGCCCATCTCAGCCTCCGACAGCAGTTTTGTACCGCGTTGGCCGCGGGCAGGAAGCTGCGCGCGTCGTTGGGGTCCAGCGCCATCAGCAGTTCGGTGATGCCGGCATTCATCAGGAAGCGCGCCTGCGAGGCAAAGCCGGCGACCGTCAGCCCTGCATCGGCGGCGGCGTGGGCGATGCCGCTGAAGTTGACGTGGGCGGTGATGTCCTGCAGGCCGGGATAGAGGAAGGGGTCCGGATGGGCGTGATGGCGATAATGGCACATCAGCGTGCCGCCGACGCGCTGCGGGTGGTAGTACTCGGCTGCGGGGAAACCGTAGTCGATCAGGAACACCACCCCGCGCTTGAGCATCGTGCCCACCGCGCGCGTGAAGCCTTCGGCCTCGGCGTGGGTCTCGGTGACGATGTCGTGGTCGCCGGCCACGGCGTGCAGGGCTTCGGGCAGGGCATCGGCAGCCAGCGGGCGGTCGGAGAACACAAAGGCGGCGTCCGCCGCATTGGCGTCATCGGCATCGGCATTGGCATCGTTGTCGAGGCGGGCTACGCCGCGCTCCAGCCAGCGGCCATGGCTGCGGGCGAACAGCCGCACCGGCATGGCATCCAGCACTTCGTTGCCGACCACGATCCCCTCGAAATGCTCGGGCAGGGTATCCAGCCAGGCGACGCGCGGCGCCAGGTGCGGCGCGCGGGCGGCCAGCGTGGCCTGCTGGCGCGCGCGCAGCTCGCCGGAGAGCTCGACGATGGCGTAGTGCTCGGGCAACTGGCCTTCCTGCTCCAGGGCCAGCAGCAGGTCGGCGGCAAGCCGGCCGGTGCCGGCGCCGAATTCCAGCACCTGGGTCAGGCCCTGCGCCAGCAGCGGCGCGAACTGGCGTGCGAGCGTACGGGCGAAAAACGGGCTCAGTTCGGGGGCGGTGATGAAGTCGCTGCCATCGCGCGCGTCGCGGCCGAACTTGGCGGCGCCGCCGCTGTAGTAGCCCAGCCCGGGCGCATATAGCGCAAGCGCCATATAACGGTCGAAACCGAGCCAGCCGCCCGCGTCGTCGATAGCCTGGCCGATGCGCGCGGTAAGCGCGGCGGACGCCGACAGTGCGTCGGCGGGGGGAAGGGGTAAACTAGCGCCTTTGTGCATACCGCGATTGTAGCAATGCCAGCCTCCGAATCCCCTGACTCCGCATCGCCTGCCGGCGCTACCGCCGCCGCCTCTGCCACCCCCGCGCGCGGCATCGCGCTCGTCACCGGCGCCGCGCGCCGGCTAGGGCGAGTGATCGCGCTGGAACTGGCCCAGCGCGGCTGGGACGTGGCGGTGCACTGCCACCGCTCCGTGGCCGAGGCCGAGGCGCTGGCCGAACAGATCCGCGCCGGCGGCCGGCGCGCGGCCGTGCTGCAGGCCGACCTGGCCGACGAAGCGTCCACCGCCACGCTGATCAAAGCCTGTACCGATGCGCTGGGCGTGCCGACCTGCCTGGTCAACAACGCCTCGCTGTTCCAGTACGACGTGGCCACCAGCTTCTCCTATGCCTCGCTCGACACGCATATGCGCACCAACGTGGCCGCGCCACTGCTGCTCGCGCGCGAAATGCACCGTGCCATGTCGGACACGCAGCGCGGTGTGGTCGTCAACCTGCTCGACCAGAAGCTGGATAACCTGAATCCGGACTTCCTGTCGTATACGCTGTCCAAGGCGGCGCTGCAGACTGCCACCGTGCAACTGGCCCAGGCGCTGGGGCCCAAGCTGCGCGTGGTGGGCGTGGCGCCCGGCATCACCATGGTCTCGGGCGACCAGTCCAGCCCGGGCTTCCGGCGCGCCCACCGCATGACGCCGCTGGGGCAGTCGTCCACGCCGGAAGACATCGCGCAGGCGGTGGCTTACCTGGCCGAGGCGCGCGCCGTGACCGGCACCACGCTATACGTCGACGGCGGCCAGCACCTGATGCCGCTGGCGCGCGACGTGATGTTCCTGACCGAATAAGCCGAATGACGTAACCGGCGCGTGCGCCAAGTCCGCGCGCGCCTTCCCCCTCTTTTTTCCTCTCCCCATCATGACCATGCTCGCCGCCCTCACACACCCCAGCCTGCAAGACTGCCGCCGCATGTTCCTGCGCAACTACGAAGTGCAGATCAATATCGGCGTGCACGAATTCGAGAAAAAGGGTGAACAGCGCGTGCTGATCAATATCGACCTGTTCGTGCCGCTGGCCCAGAGCACGCCCCAGGACGACAAGCTGCAGGAAGTGGTGGACTATGACTTCATGCGCAATACGGTCGCCGAGCGCATGGCGCAGGGCCACGTCCACCTGCAGGAAACCCTGTGCGACGACGTGGCGCGCGCCATGCTCAAGCACCCCAAGGTGCGCGCCGTGCGTGTCTCGACCGAAAAGCCGGATGTGTACCCGGACTGCGATTCGGTCGGCGTCGAGGTGTTCCACATCAAGAGCGCGTAGGTTGGCCTGTCGGTTGCCGCTCTGGCAGCGCCACCGGCGCAGGGCGGCAGCTCACGGTAAAATGGCAGGTTCTCCGGCCCCGGCAGCTTGCATGTGATGCAATTGCCGCATTGCGCGCCGCTTTGCCCTTGCTTTGCCGTACCCATCGCCCCATCGCCATGACCGCCACCACGCATTCCAAGAACTTCTTCCGTCTGGAGACCTATCTCCAGTCGCAGACGGGCCGTGCCATCGGCGATTTCAAGATGATCGAGGATGGCGACACGGTGCTGGTGTGCCTGTCCGGCGGCAAGGACTCGTACACCATGCTGTCGGTGCTGATGGCGCTGCAAAAGCGCGCACCGGTCAAGTTCAAGCTGATCGCGATGAACCTGGACCAGAAGCAGCCGGGCTTTCCCGCGCACATCCTGCCCGCCTACCTGAAGTCGGTGGGCGTGGAGTATGTGATCGTCGACGCGGATACCTATTCCATCGTCAAGGAGAAGGTGCCCGAGGGCAAGACCACCTGCTCGCTGTGCTCGCGCTTGCGCCGCGGCGTGATCTACCGTACCGCCAAGGAACTCGGCGCCAACAAGATCGCGCTGGGCCACCATCGCGACGACATCATCCAGACCTTCTTCCTGAACCTGTTCTTTGGCGGCAAGATGAAGGCGATGCCGCCCAAGCTGGCCACCGACGACGGCCAGCACATCGTGATCCGCCCGCTGGCCTATTGCCCTGAAAAGGACATCGCCAGCTACGCGCGCGCAATGGAATACCCGATCATCCCGTGCAACCTGTGCGGCTCGCAGGAAAACCTGCAACGCAAGAAGGTCAAGGAAATGGTGCTGGAGTGGGAGCGGACCAATCCGGGGCGCACCGACAATATCTTTGCCGCGCTGCGCAGCGTGGTGCCGTCGCATCTGGCCGATACCGATCTGTTCGATTTCAACGGGCTGGCAACCGGCCTGGCCAAGGTGGACGAGGCCGCGCTGTTCGGCGAGACCACCTTCTCCCAGCAGCCGCTGGTCTTTGCGGGCGGCCTGGAAGAGAACAAGCTGGAATTCGTGCGCTTCGAGAAGTCCGCGCCCGCCAGCGCGGCGCAGCCTGCCGCCGAATAGGCTACGGGCCGGCTCGCGGCCCCTGGTCAGTTCTCAGCGCGCGTTGGCCGGGGTGCCGCCGCATTGGCGGTGCCATCGCGCATCAACGCGTTCGCGTCATCGATCCACTTCTGGAAGCGCTCAGCCGCGTGCGCCTTCTGCTCCGGCGTGGTCAGGTTGGCAATGGTCACGGTAAGCGCCAGCCCGGCCTCGTTATTGGCGTCGTAACGGGCATTGCGCTCCCGCGTAGGCGGGTTCTGCCAGTGATCGCCATAGCGCCTTAGCATCTCCACGACCTGGGCCTTGGGCGGATGCTCGGCCTGCACCTGGCGCGCCAGCGCGAGCCATTCCTGCTGGCGCTTGACGCGCTCCGCGTAGCGCGCCTCGGCGCCCTGCACCACGGGCGCCATGGCGAGGCGAATAGTGGCCTCCTGGTCACTCGAGAAACGTCCGTAGACCAGACGCGCGTAGTCCATCACCTTGTCGAAGCGAGCTTCCTCGCGGGCAGCCAGGTCGGGGCGCAGGTATTCCTTGCGGTACTTGGCGTTGGTGTCGGCGAATTTCTTCTCCATGCGGACGATCTGCTCAGGTGTTAGCGTCAGCAGCAGGTCGGCCACGTCGGGCGCGGAGCGATCGAAGGCGACGCGTGCCAGGCGCTGGGCGTCGTCCTGGATCTTGCCGAGCGCGGCGGCGGAGACCGGTTGCTGTACTTCGCTCTTGGCCTGGCGCAGCAGGCCGGCGATCTCGGGCAACTGATCCTTGCGGTGCCAGGCGAAGAAGCGTGCGATGGCATCACGGGTGAGGGGTTCCTGGCTGGCGGAGACGTCGACGTAGTTGTCAATCCACCAGTAGGCGAGCCGGTCGCCCTGCTGGTAGCCTAGCTTGAGGGCACTGCAGGCCGTCAGGGCGAACACGGCTGTGACCAGAAAGAGACGCCGGAGACAGTCCCTGCGCAGGAAGGGATAAGCGGTCAAACGGCGCAAAACCCCCATGATAGAATCCTTTTCCGCGCGTTTTGGCAGCTGATCGCGCCCGTATTTCCCGACCGTTGCTGGCTTTGCCGCCGGTTTCAGGGTTCGGGCCAGGATCCTGGCCAACGCTGCCGGCCCCCGGGATCTCCGAGGGGGTGATTCATACTGTTGACTGGACACACTCACTTAGGACCCTCCTTGTGAATATCGTCATTCTCGCCGCAGGAATGGGCAAGCGGATGAACTCCGCGCTGCCCAAGGTCCTGCATCCTCTCGCTGGCCGGCCGCTGCTTGCGCATGTGATTGAGGCGGCGCGCAAATTGTTGCCGACCCGGCTCGTGGTGGTGGTTGGGCATGGTGCCGACCGCGTGCGCGAGGCGGTTGGCGCGCCAGACGTTGCCTTCGCCCTGCAGGCCGAGCAGCTTGGCACCGGCCATGCCGTGGCGCAGGCGCTCCCGTTGCTCGACTGCTCGACGACAGCCAGCCGACGCTGGTGCTGTACGGCGACGTGCCGCTGCCGAAGCCGCCACGCTGCAGCGCCTGGTGGACGCGGCCGGCAGCGAGCGCTTCGGCATCCTGACGGTCGAAATGGAGGACCCCACCGGCTATGGCCGCATCGTGCGCGAGGCGGGCAAGATCGTGCGCATCGTCGAGCAAAAGGATGCCAGCGAGCCGCAGCGCGCCATCCGTGAAATCAACACCGGCATCATCCTGGCGCCCACCGGCCCGCTGCGCCGCTGGCTGTCCACGCTGCGCAACGACAACGCCCAGGGCGAGTATTACCTGACCGACGCGGTCGAGCGTGCGGTGGCGGACGGCATGGAAGTGGTTTCCGCCCAGCCCAGGGCGCTGTGGGAAACGCTGGGCGTGAACAGCAAGGTGCAGCTCGCCGAGCTGGAGCGCATCCATCAGCGCAACCTGGCGCAGCGCCTGCTGGAAGCCGGCGTGACGCTGCTGGATCCGGCACGCATCGATATCCGCGGCGAGCTCACCTGCGGGCGCGACGTCACCATCGACGTGAACTGCGTGTTCGAAGGCCGCGTGCACCTGGAAGACGGCGCGCATATCGGCGCCAACTGCGTGCTGCGCAACAGCACCGTGGGCGCTGGCGCGCGGGTGCAGCCGTTCTGCCATTTCGAGGATGCCAGCGTTGGCGCGGCCGGCCGCATCGGCCCTTACGCGCGCCTGCGTCCCGGCACGGTGCTGGGCGAGGATGTGCATATCGGCAACTTCGTCGAGGTCAAGAACAGCCAGATCGCCGCGCACAGCAAGGCCAACCACCTTGCCTACGTGGGCGACGCCACGGTCGGCTCGCGCGTCAACATCGGCGCGGGCACCATCACCTGCAACTACGATGGCGCGAACAAGTACCGTACCGTCATCGAGGATGATGTCTTTATCGGTTCCGATACGCAACTGGTCGCGCCGGTGACCGTGCGCCGCGGCGCCACCATTGGTGCCGGGACCACGCTGACCAAGGAGGCGGCGGCTGACAAGTTGACGCTGTCGCGCTCCAAGCAGATGACGCTCGACGCGTGGCAGCGTCCGGTCAAGCAAGCCAAGAAATAAGCCCCGCCACCGCCCGGCCGGGATACGGCCGGGCGGCAATGGCAACTCGCGGGAGACGGCAGCGCCGTCCTCGCGCCTATCATCCGGTGCGGCCGTGTCCGCGCCCTGTGGGAGAAGAATATGTGCGGCATCGTCGGCGCGGTTTCCTCGCGCAATATCGTTCCGGTCCTGATCGAAGGACTGCGTCGCCTCGAGTATCGTGGCTATGATTCCTGTGGCGTGGCGGTCGTGCGCGACGACGCGCTCGAGCGCGCCCGCACGGTGTCGCGCGTGGCCGACCTGGACGAGCAGACCCGCGCGTCGGGCCTGTCCGGCATGACCGGCGTGGCGCATACGCGCTGGGCCACGCACGGCAAGCCCGACACCACCAACGCGCATCCGCATTTCTCGGGCGAGTCCATCGCGCTGGTGCACAACGGCATCATCGAGAACTACGAACCGCTGCGCGAAGAACTGCGCGCAGCCGGCTACGGTTTCGAGTCGCAGACCGACACCGAAGTGGTAGCCCACCTGATCCACCAGGTCTACACCTACCCGAGCAGCGCTACGCGCGGCGACCTGTTCGCCTCGGTGCGCGCCGTGACCAAGCGCCTGCACGGTGCCTACGCCATCGCCGTGTTCTCCAAGGACCATCCGGAACGCGTGGTCGGCGCACGCGCCGGCTCGCCGCTGGTGGTCGCGCTGGGCGACAACGAATCCTTCCTGGCTTCCGACGCGCTGGCCGTGGCGGGTACCGCCAACCGCATCATCTACCTGGAAGAAGGCGACGTGGTGGAGATCACCCGCGAAGGCGCCACCATCTGCGACGTGCACGACCACCTGGTCAAGCGCGAAGTGCGCGTGGTGGAGACGCACGCCGCGGCTGTGGAACTGGGCCCGTACCGCCACTTCATGCAGAAGGAGATCTTCGAGCAGCCGCGCGCGCTCGGCGATACGCTGGAAGGCATCGACGCCATTACGCCGGAACTGTTCGGCGAGACCGCCCAGAGCGTGTTCAGCGAGATCGACAGTGTGCTGATCCTGGCTTGCGGCACCAGCTATTACTCGGGATGCACCGCCAAGTACTGGCTCGAATCCGTCGCCAGGATCCCGACCCAGGTCGAAGTCGCGAGCGAATACCGCTACCGCGAGACCGTACCCAATCCGCGCGCGCTGGTGGTGGTGATCTCGCAGTCCGGCGAAACCGCCGATACCATGGCTGCCCTGCGCCATGCCAAGTCGCTGGGCCACACGCATACCCTGGCGGTGTGCAACGTGGCCACCAGCGCCATGGTGCGTGAAACCGAGCTGCGCTTCCTGACCCGCGCCGGCACCGAGATCGGCGTGGCGTCGACCAAGGCCTTCACCACCCAGCTCGCCGCGCTGTACATGCTGACCCTGGCGCTGGCCAAGGTGCGTGGCCGGCTCACGGCCGAGGCCGAAGCCGCCGCGCTGACCAACCTGCGCCACCTGCCTGTGGCCCTGCACGGCGTGCTGGCGCTGGAGCCGCAGATCATCTCCTGGTCCGAGGACTTTGCCCGCCGCGAGAACGCGCTGTTCCTGGGCCGTGGCCTGCACTACCCGATCGCCCTGGAAGGCGCGCTCAAGCTCAAGGAAATCTCGTACATCCACGCCGAAGCCTATCCGGCCGGCGAGCTCAAGCACGGCCCGCTGGCACTGGTGACCGAGGCCATGCCGGTGGTCACGGTGGCGCCCAACGACGCGCTGCTGGAAAAGCTGAAGTCCAACATCCAGGAAGTGCGCGCCCGCGGCGGCCGGCTCTATGTGTTCGCCGACAGCGACACCCACATCCATTCCACCGAGGGCATCCAGGTGATCCGCCTGCCCGAACACTACGGCGACCTGTCCCCTATCCTGCACGTGGTGCCGCTGCAATTGCTGGCGTACCACACCGCCTGTGCGCGTGGCACTGACGTGGACAAGCCGCGTAACCTGGCCAAATCGGTCACGGTGGAGTAACGCAAGCGATCGCGATAGATGCAAGCCGCGCCGCGCGGCATGGCCGGGAAAGCCTGGCCGGCCGCGCGGTTTGGCCGGCATGGGTAAGTGTGTATTCATGCCAGTTGCCGGTGGAGGGCGCGCGGCCAGATGGCCGGCTTCGCGCCGATGCTGGTGTCAGGATGGCCTTTGCGCTCACCGCTCGCTATCGGTGAGTTGCCGACTTTGATATCGGCCAACGCCGACGGGGCGCGCAATACGCCCGTTCGACTCATTCGACTCATTCGTTTGGCGGGCTTGAATAATCCGGGCCAATGGCCAAAAATCTCGCACTGCTTGTGTTTTCGCCGAAGACGCGCCCGACACAAGGCCTTCTGCAGGTGCAGGCAAGCAGGAAGACGATAAAAAGATAAAACACCAAATACGAATATGCGGACCAGGTGCTCTAGGAGTCCCGCCGCACACCTTGCCTCGGGAATGACTGAAGATTGGCTTGCCGGGTGGTGTCCAAGCCGCCCAGGATGGCTGGCTTGTCCAGTTGGTGGCATCACGCGCCCGCAGCGCTGTCATGCGCGGCCGCCCGGCTTCGCCTCATGACCGTCGCCAACCCGGCCTGGCGCCATGGTGCAGGCGCAGCGCTGGCCCGCCACCTTCATGCTGCCGGTGTCATCGCCATGCTGGCGTGCTTGCTGGCGGCACGGGCCTGGGCCTCCGATGCCAGCCCGCTGCCCCTGCAAAGCCCCGATGTGTCCTGGTTGCGCGATCCGGGCAGGCGCTTCACGATCACGCAGGTAGCCGCGCTTGCCAACGGCTTCCAGCCACTGGTCGGGGGCCTGAGCGAGGGCTATACCCACGACGTGGTCTGGTTCAAGGTGGTGCTGCCCGCGGCGGCGCAGGGTAACGAGCGCTGGCTGGAGATCTGGCCCGGCGCGCTCGATGATGTGCGCCTGTACCAGGCGGGCACGAACGGCGCCTGGGTGGAGCGCCGCAGCGGCAATGCGCTGCCCTTCAACGCGCGCGACGGGTCCGATGGGCGCTATCGCAACCTGGCCTTCCGGCTTGCGCAGGCGCGGCCGGGCGACGTGCTGTACTTGCGCATCCAGACCACAGGCACGATGGTCGTTGCGTTGCGGCTGTGGCGTGCGTCCGCGCTGCATGCGGCAAGCGCAACCGCCAATCTTGCCTATGGCATGCACCTGGGTTTCATGGCCACGGTAGTGCTCTTCTACCTGGCGGCCTGGTTGCTGACCCGCCGGGCGCTCTACGGGGTTTTTTCCCTGATCGTGGCCGTTGCTACCCTGCGCTGGTTTGCCGCCGACGGACTGGCCAGCCAGTTTCTCTTTCCGCGCGATGCTGCCGTGCCGCTGCTGGCCGCCAAGGCCTTGGTGGGGCTGCAATGGGCGTGCGCCAGCCTGTTCGTGATCAGCCTGCTGCAACTGCGGGAGCGCGCGCCGCGCCTGCTGCGCTACTACCAGGGCCTCATGCTGGCGGCCCTGGCGGTCGCCTTGTCGTCATCGAGCGATCACTACGGTGACGCGGTATCCGTGCTTTATGTCGGCGTGTTGCTGGGGCAATGGTTCTCGATTCCTGTCCATCTTCGCCTGTGGCGTACCGGGGGGGCTTCCGGACGGCTGGTCGCGGCTTCGCTCTCGCTGTATTGCCTCGTCATCCTGCACGACTGCCTTGGTGCGTTCGGCCTGCTGCCGATGAGCCCCTTTGCCCTGCGAAGCGGACGCCTGCTTGATCTACCGCTCATGCTGGCGCTGCACCTGACCATTGTGCTGCGCGTGCGCGATGCCGAAAGCGAGCGCAAGAGGGCGCAGGAGCAGGCCAGCGAGGCCGTGGCATCTTCCCTGCGCGAACGGGTTGCGTTCGCGGATCAAAGCCGTTTGCTCGCGATGATGACGCACGAGGTCCGCACGCCGGTGGCGGTGATCGACGCCGCGGCCTATAGCCTGCGCCTGCTCGATGATATCGGCGGCGACCGCGGGCAGCGCGAGAGCCGCTACCAGAGCATCCAGCTGGCGGTGCGGCGGCTCAAGCTGCTGATGGAACTGGCCGAGACGCGCGAGCGGCTGGTGCCCGGCGAACAGCAACTCGACGCTGCGCCGTTTGCCCTCGCCGAGCTCAGCCGCGACGTACTCGCGTCGCTCGAGCCGCACGCGGCGGGCCGTGTATCCCTGAGGGCCGCGGCGGTGTTGCCCCGGCTCAATGGGGATGTCCGCCTGCTGCACTTCGCCTTGCTCAACCTGCTCGACAACGCGGTCAAGTACGCTTACCCGCTGAGCCCCATCCTGATCGACATCGCCGCGGGTATGCGCGAAGGCGTGCGCGGCGTGGTCTGGCGCATACGCGACCAGGGGCCCGGCGTGCCGCTGGGCAAGGAAGATGTGATCTTCGAGAAATTCCACCGGCTCGGCGAGATTGCCGACCAGCCGGGTCTCGGGCTGGGCCTGCCGCTGGCGCGCAAGATCGTGGAGCTGCATGGCGGGACGCTGCGTTGTGATCCGGGCTGGCACGAGGGGGCCTGCTTCGTGGCCTGGCTGCCGGAGGCCGCATGACGGCTTTCGCCGCTTCCGATGCCGCCGCAAGCGGGATGTCCGAGCGGGTTCCCATTGCGCTGGTGGAGGACAACGAGCGTCTGCGCACGGAGCTGGTCTTTCACTTGACCCACGCCGGCTACGCGGTCGCGGGCCTGCCCGACGGGGCCGCGCTGGACGCGCACCTGGCGGGCCGGCCGTGCCGGGTGCTGGTACTCGACCTGGGCCTTCCGGATGAGGATGGGTTGTCGATCTGCGAGCGGCTGCGCCGTACCCGGCCCGACCTGGGCATCATCATGCTGACCGCGCGCGGCATGGCGCACCACCGGCTCGCCGGGCTGCGCGGTGGCGCCGACGCCTATCTCGTCAAGCCGGCGCGCACGGAAGAGCTGCTATTGGTGATCGCCAACCTGCTGCGCCGCCTTGGCCCCGTCGCGCCCGAGCATCCTTTGCCGCCATTGGCTGGCCGCGCGCCTCGATGCGCGCCGCCTCACGGCCATCACGCCGGATGGCAACGCGCTTTTGCTAACGCGCGTGGAAAGCCAGCTGTTGCAGGCCTTGCGACGCAGTGCACCCGATCCGGCCGACCGCCGGCAACTGGTGGAGGCGCTGGGTGGCAACTACCTTGACTTCGACGAGCACCGGATCGAGGTCGCCATCAGCCGGCTGCGCGGCAAGCTCTCGCAGGCGTGGCCGCATGGCCCGGTGATCCGCACCGTGCGCGGCGTTGGCTACCTGCTGGTGCAGCGCTGGCTGGGCCAGGCCGAGGGATAGCGCTGAGCGGCCGGCGGTGCGCGTTCGTGACCTTTCTGAGGACTTGTGCGTATTTGTGAGTATTCGTGAGTATTCGTGAGTATTTGTGAGCTTTGCTGGCACGGATTTTTGTATCCTCACCCCCCGTCAGGGGGCTGGGCGGTTGGTTTAAGGGACTCGAGCGCCGCGCGGGGAAGCTTGATGCCCGCCGTACCTGGGAAAGGAAGCGTGGAGCAAGAATGAGGCAGAGCGAGCTATTGGGAAGAGTGGCCAACGGGGCGATCCTGCGCG
The DNA here is from genome assembly GCF_000243095.1 of Cupriavidus basilensis OR16. Classification (GTDB taxonomy): domain Bacteria; phylum Pseudomonadota; class Gammaproteobacteria; order Burkholderiales; family Burkholderiaceae; genus Cupriavidus; species Cupriavidus basilensis_D. Next base: position 17,943 of record NZ_AHJE01000058.1, read on the forward strand.
TCACTCGCGATCCCTGGGGCCGGCTCCTGCCAAGTGTCGTGCTGGCGGAACCTGGCTCGCATGGCAGCGACGAGGTCGTTCACCGCTGGCAGATTCGCAAGATGATGGATTCAGGTTTGCTGCAGTACGACGGCACCACGGCCGAGGACTCCAGCGCGTATGTCGCCACCTCTGCCGGACTTGCGATTGGCAATGCCTGGAATCGCGCGAAGGCGAGGGCCAGGATGGCCGGGCCACCTCCCGCCGGCCCGGCGCAGGGCTCGGACTAGATCAGTCCTGGCCCATCGGCTCCTCGGGATGTGTCATTGCCATGGCGCCCATCGCAGGATCAGCGCATCGCGCCTTCGCGCCAGGACGCCTTTGCTGGCCTACCGGTGCTCGGCAGGCCGCAGGAAGCTCGCGGAGATCTCCCGCGTCAGCAGGCTGATGGATTCCATCTCCGCGTCGGACAGCCCGCCCGTGCAGGCGGTCGGGCCCCAGTCTCCGCAGATCATGGCGACGCAGCGATTCTTCATCATGACGGGCGCCAGCAGGATGGAGCGGGCATCGGGCATCTGTTCCCGGTACCAGCGCGGCACGCGGTGCGCCACCTCTTTGTCAAAGGAATCCTCGAGCAGCACCGGCTTGTTGCCGATGGCCGCGAAGTGAAAGATATCTGGGACGAAACCCTCCTCGAACGATTGCCATGGGGTTGAGCAGCATGAGGAAGCAGTGCGAGAAATTCAACGCCTGCATGGCCGATTCGAGCACTAGCGGAGCGAGCTCGGAGACCGGCAGTTCGCTACCGTCGCGTTGTATTTCCAGGAGGCTTTGCTGAAGGCGCTTGAGGGCATCCTTCGGCTTGCCCGCATTCAGGGCAGGGGTTGCCTCGGCCGCCTCGGGGGACTCCGCATTGGTCATGGAGACGTTCAACGCCAGGGCCTGCCGGACTGCGCTTTCAACGGCCGAAGCTTGCAGGCCCAGTGCCCCGGCGTGATCCAGCAGCAAGGCCTGGACGTCTTCCTGGGGGGCGTCCCTCGAAACCAGCGCGGCGGCCCGGGAGGAGATGTCGGCAATCGCGCCCAGCCAGTCAGCGTGGGATTCCAGTACCGAGTCCCCGTCGAAGCGCTGACTGCGCATCGACGTCGCGATCAGGCCGGGCAACCGCCATTTGATGGCAGCCTGCGCCGCGATCTCCTCGAGGGTGACGCCCAGCACTTGCTGGCATGCTTCGCTTTCTTTTCCGGAATCGCCCTCGCAGATGGCGTGGATCTGTTCCCACTCCTCGGCAAAGTAGAAGACCAGGAGCAGGCGGCTCATGTGGTGCATCAGCGTGCAAACCACGGCTTCTTCCGCTTGCCTGATGCCTTGGGCGTTGCTGAGCGCGCGCGTGAACTCGCCGGCGATCAGGGCCTGCTTCAGCTCGGTTGAAGCTTGCGGGCGGTTGATGGACACTCCGGAAAAATAGTCCAGCAACTGGACCCCCAGCGTGAGATGGCTGATCGCCTCGACCCCCAGGACGAGGATGGCGCGCGACACGGTCGTGACTTCCCCCCCGAACGAGCGATACATGGCGGAGTTGGCCAGCCGGATCACCTTTTGCGACAAGCTGAAATCGGAGAGCACGCCTGCGGCCATCTCACCGACGGTGGTGTCGCTGTTGAGCGTCTTGAAAATGTTGTCGATGCAGAACTGCAGCGTGGGGAAATCCCCTTGCTGCGCCATGCGGCTCCATAGTGTCTCGAAGAACGTCTTGTTCGACATGGCGGCGTCTACTTCGAGAACACTTGGGTGCTGCCAAGCTGAAGCTTGCCGGCATGCGCCAGGTCCACAAACTGGGCCGGGCTCATCGCCTTCGCATAGCGCCAGCCCTGCACCAGCTCGCAGCCTTGCTCGGCCAGCAACTGGCTCTGCTCCTCGGATTCCACGCCTTCGGCGATGGCCACCAGGCCGAGTTCCCGCGCGAGCGACAACACTGCAAACACAATGGTCCGCGCATGCGGGGAGTCCATCATGTCGGCCACAAAGCTTTGGTCGATCTTCAGCGCTGAGAGCGGGAAGCGGCGCAGGTAGGACAAGCTGGAGTATCCCGTGCCGAAGTCGTCGACCGCGAACCGCACGCCCAATGCGCGCAACTCCGTCAGCAAGTCTTGCGCCGCTTCGGGGTCGGTCATCAACGCGCCTTCCGTGATCTCCAGGACCAGCCGGTGCGAGCTGATGCCGGAATCCTTGATTGCCCTCCTGACGCTGTCCGCGAAGCCGGGGTGCCTGAACTGGACCGGCGAGACATTGACGGATATGTATCCCACGTCCAGCCCGAGCGCATCCCAGCTCGCCAGTTGCGCGCACGCGCAACGCAGCGCCCACGCCCCGAGATGGTTGATGAGGCCGTTATGCTCGGCAACCGGGATAAACACGGCCGGCGGCACGGACCCCGTCGGGTGTTGCCACCGCATCAGCGCCTCGACTGCGCAGACCTTGCCGGAGCCGGGCCACACGATCGGCTGGTAGTGAAGCAGGAACTCGCCGTTCTGGACGGCTTCGAACATGTTCTGTTCGATCCGGAACTGCTCGTCCAGCCGGTGCCCCAGCTCCGGCGTGTAGACGCAGTAACGATTCTTGCCCTGCGCCTTTGCGTCATACATGGCCAGATCCGCGCGCTTGAGCAGTTGCGACTCGGACTGGTGGTCCAGCGTGCCAAAAGTCAGCCCCAGGCTGGTGGTGACGCGGATCTGGCAACCGGCGAGATGAAAGGGCTGCCTGCAGACGTGGATCACCTTCTCCACGATGCCGATAGCGGCCGCTTCCGACGCGATCCCGTCCAGCAGCAGCACGAACTCATCGCCGCCCAGTCGGGCGACCATGTCCATCGGGCGGACCGCCCCAAGCAGCCGCACGCTGACTTGCTTGAGCAAGGCGTCGCCAAATTCATGGCCGAGCGAGTCGTTTACCTTCTTGAACCCGTCGAGATCCATCAAGGCAAGCGCAAACGGCGCTTTTCCCGTGCCATCTTCGGCAAGGTACCCGGCAATGCGCTCGCGCACCATGGCGCGGTTGCCAACGCCGGTGAGCGGATCGCGAAACGACGCCTCGATGAGCCGCTCTTCGTTGTCGACCCAGTCGGTCACGTCGTAGCCAAACAGCAGCAAGCTCGGGTTGCCGTCTTCGTCGGCATGGCGGCACACCCGCAGGTCCAGCCAGCGGCTTTCGCCGACGCCGCCGGAGAAGCGGATGCGGCCGAGCTTTCCGGGGGCTTCCTGCTCGCAGGCACGCAGCAGTTCGGCGAGTCGCCCACGCTGATCGAGCGAGACGACATCCAGGATTGAGGACTTGAGAAGGTATGCCCGCGGATAGGCAAGCAGCTGCGCCGAGGCTTCGGTCGCCAGGATGATGTTGCCCGCGAGATCGATCTGCAGGGCGAGCCCGCCCGAAGCCTCGAGCAATGCCCAGGCATCCAGCGCCGACACCCCGGCGGACAAGAGCGGATTCCGGTCGGATGATGGCCATTCAGGAGGCTCAGCCGCTAGAACTGCGTCATACGTAAACGACGTCATGGAACTCTGGTTGAAACTCGGGCCGAATCGAGCGATCTCGTGATTGAGCGCCGCCAGTGCTGCCGTGCTGGCTATCCCGCGCTTTAAAGTGATTTCAGGTGCATGTTATCCATGCTGCGCATGCCAGTTTAACGCTTAACCGCAACGTTCGATCACCCGAATGCGTCTGCGGCAAGAGTTTGTGGCGCCGTTGCACAGAAGGCACCCGATGCGCCGATGGGCAGGGCCAGGCCGATGCGGATTTTCCAGGGACTTCCCAACCCGGGACGTTCGCGGACAGGTGCCTTAGAATGCAGCACAAACCATATCGGAGACCGTGCATGCTGTGGAAATCGACCCCCTCCCTGAAAGACCTCCAGGCCCGCCACAAGGACACCGCCGTCGAGCAACTGGGCATCGAGTTCACCGAAATCGGCGAGGCGTCGATCAGCGCGCGCATGCCGGTTGACCGCCGCACCGTGCAGCCGTACGGCATCCTGCACGGCGGGGCTTCGGTGCTGCTGGCGGAGACGCTGGGCAGTTGCGCTGCCAGCTTGTGCCTGGATAGCGAGGCGCAATATTGTGTCGGGCTCGACATCAATGCCAACCATGTGCGCGCGGCGCGCACCGGCTTTGTGACCGGCACCGCGACGCCGGTGCATATCGGCCGATCGACCCATGTGTGGGCCATCGAGATCCGCAATGATGAAGGCAAGATGGTATGCGTCGCCCGGATCACCATGTCCATTCTTTCACGCTGACGGCCAGTCGCTCCAGGCTGCGCAACCTGGGGGCGTCTTCGCGCCGTGCAAAGATTTTGATTTCCAGCTACACTGCGCCGCGCACTGTAAGCGGACGCCAAAACGCGGCGTCCCGGCAGCGGCGGGGTGGCAGAGTGGTTATGCGACGGTCTGCAAAGCCGTACACGGCGGTTCAATTCCGTTCCCCCGCCTCCAGGTTTCCCCATGATGGTCGTGGCGATTGCATCGTGCAGCCGACCCGGCGGCCGGCCGGCCGCTGCGATCCGCAGCGATGCTTCGCGCCCCTTTTTCCCTTTTTCCGTTAGCCTATTTTGCCTCGGCCCTGCCTTATTCATTTGGTGGATAAGGCACCGCTTATGCCGTTTTCCCCGCTGGAACAAGTCGCCCGAATCATGTAGTGTGAAGTCAGCGCAGTCCATCCATGACAACCTCCGCCATCGTGCGTGGCGGGGAGATAATTGCAATGACAAGAGATCTGCGTATCCGCGCCGCACAACCGGCCGATTGGCCGGCAATCGCGGAAGTCCTTGAAGCTTGTGGCCTCGCCAGCGACGATCTCGATCCCTCGCTGGCGTTGTTCCATATTGCCGTGCTCGACGGCGGGATCGTCGGCTGCGCCGGTGCCGAAGGCTATGGCGACACGGTAGTCGTGCGCTCGGTCGCGGTCTTGCCGCCCTATCGCGATCGTGGCATCGCGTCCCATATGGTTTCCGCCATGCTCATGCGCGCCCGTGCCAACGGCTGCACGCGCGCCGTGCTGCTGAGCGCCAGCTGCCCCAGCTACTTCGCCCGCTACGGGTTCTCGCTGATCTCCGCCGAGCGCCTGCCGCCGGAAGTGCGCGCGTCACGCGAGTTCCGCCAGCAAGAGGGCGCGCTGCCGTTGTGCATGTGTTGCGAGCTGAAATGATCTACCTGACGTGCCGCTGAACCCGATGATTCCGACGAACCAGACTGACCTGACGAACCCGGCGAGCGCCGTTACCTTCGACTACCTGGTCTATATCGGCCGTTTCGAGCCCTTTCACAATGGGCACGTTGCCATGTTGCGCCAGGCGCTGGCACAGGCTCGCACCGTGGTCGTGGTGCTCGGCTCGGCCGGGGGCGCCCGCACGGTAAAGAACCCCTTCACCGCGAATGAGCGCCGTCAGATGATCGCGGGCGCGGTAGCGGCGTGGGACGTCGCGCGCGTTGCCGACCTGCGTTTTGTGGTGGTGCGCGACTACTACGAAAGCGCGCGCTGGACAGAGGCGGTGCGCGCCGCGGCGGGCGCGGTGATCGATGCCCCTGCGCAAGGCGCGCCGCGCGTTGGCCTGTTCGGGCATTTCAAGGATGCGTCCTCGGGCTACCTCAACGATTTCCCTGGCTGGGAGCTGCTGCCGCAGCCAAGCTTCGGGCGGCTCAACGCCGCCGACGTGCGCCGGCAATGGTTCGAGCAGCAGGGTGGGCTGGAAGGGCTGGAGAGCGTGCTGCCGCAGCCGGTGGCCGCGTTCCTGCGCGATTTCGCCGGGCGCGAAGCGTTTGCGACCTTGCTGGCCGAGTACCGCTTCTTGCAGGACCACAGCCGCCGGTGGGCGGCCGCGCCCTATCCGCCGGTCTTCGTGACGGTGGATGCGGTGGTGCGCTGCTGCGGCCAGGTGCTGCTGATCCGCCGCGGCGGACAGCCTGGCCGCGGCGCCTGGGCGCTGCCCGGCGGCTTCCTTGACCAGCATGAGCGCGTGGCCGATGCGGTGTTGCGCGAGCTCGACGAGGAGACACGCTTCGGCCTGTCCAGGCCGGCGTTGCAGCAATCCTTGCGCGGCCAGGCGCTGTTCGATCATCCCGAGCGCAGCCAGCGCGGGCGCACGCTGACCCACGCTTTCTTCTTCGACCTGCCGCTCGATGCGCTGCCGGCGGTGGCGGCCGCCGATGACGCGGCCGCGGTGCGCTGGGTGCCGCAGCAGGAGCTGCTGGCGCTGGAAGGGCAGATGTTCGAGGATCATCTGCTGATCCTCGATCGCTTCCTGCATCTGTTCGACGGCGAGGCGCAGCCGGCGGGCTGAGCCGGCTCGCCGGTGGATTCACTGCCCGCCCAGGTACGCCTGCGCCAGCGCGGGATCCCGGGCCAGTTCGTCCGCTGGCCCGCTCGCCACCACCCGTCCTTCCTCCATCACATAGCCGCGATCGGCCAGCGCGAGTGCCAGTGCGGCCATCTGGTCCACCAGCAGGATGCTGATCGACGCCTCGCGCAACTGCTCCAGCGAGGCGAACAGCTCAGCGATCACCTTAGGCGCCAGGCCCAGCGAAGGCTCGTCGAGCAGCAGCACGCGCGGGTTGGACATCAGCGCGCGCCCGATCGCCAGCATCTGCTGTTCCCCCCCGGAGAGCAGGCCGGCACGCTGGTGCTGGCGCTCGCGCAGCCGCGGGAAGCGGGTCAACATGGACTCAACCCGCTTGATCATTTCCATATGGGACAGCGGCCCCGACGCAAAGGCACCCAGCCGCAGGTTGTCGAGCACCGATAGCTCGGGGAACACCTGCCGGCCTTCCGGCACCAGCACCACGCCCATGGCCGCGATGCGTTCGGCATCCAGTCGCGCCAGGTCCACGCCGTCGAAGGTGATGCCGCCCTGCAGCGGGCGATGCAGGCCAGACAACGCGCGCATCAAGGTGGATTTGCCCGCACCGTTGGCGCCCAGCAGCGCCACCACTTCGCCTTCGCGGACCTGCAGCGCCACGTCGTGCAGCACAGGTGCCGCGCCGTAGCCTGCGTTGAGCGCATTCACGCCCAGTACTTCGCGCAATGCATCGGACGGCACCTTGCGTGGGCGCATTGCCTGCGCGGCGTCCTGGCCGGATAGCACGGCGGCCTCGCCCAGGTAGGCGCGGCGCACCTGCGGATCGCTGCGGATGGCCGCCGGTGTGCCCGCCGCCAGGTGCTGGCCGGCGTCGATCACGACAATGCCATCCGACACGTTCATCACCAGCGACATATCGTGTTCCACCAGCCCCACCGCAATGCCGCTGCCGGCAATCTTGCGCAGCAACGCACCCAGCCGCGCCTTGTCCTCGCGCGATAGCCCGGCGGCCGGCTCATCGAGCAGCAGCACCGCGGGGCGGTGGCCAGCGCGCGTGCAATCTCCACCAGGCGCCGGTCCACGTGCGCCAGGTCGGCCGCGCAGGCGTCCGGGTCGCCGGCATAGCCGCACGCGGCGAGCAGGTCCAGCGCCTGTTGCCGCACCGCCGGCGCGGTAAAGCCCGCGATGCCCAGCAGCGTGCCAAGCCGCCCGCGCCGCAAGGCGATGGCCACGTTCTCGGCCGCGCTCATGCCGGCGAACAGCTGCGAGGTCTGGTAGGTGCGGGCGATGCCGTTGCGTGCGCTATGGCAGGCGCCGCGCGCGGGCAGTGCGGCCTGGCCCAGGCGGCGGCCGCCGGCGCGCGCACGGTAGTAGCCGGACAACATGTTGAGCACGGTCGATTTGCCCGCGCCGTTGGGGCCGATCAGGCTGGTCACCGCGCCGGCGGGCATGTCGAAGGAAAGATCGTCGACCGCGCGCACGCCGCCGAACACCATCGACAAGCCCTGCGCCGCAAGCCCGCGCTGCCGGGAGGGCGGCAGCGCGGGCAAGCTGGCACCGGCACCGGCACCGGCACCGGCACCTTCGCCGCAGGCGCGCCGTTGCGGGCGAGCGCGCTGCCATAGCTGGCCGAACATACCGGCGATGCCGCCGGGGGCGACCCACAGCACCAGCAACAGCAGGCCGCCGAAGAACAGCAGGCGCAGGTTTTCCAGGCTCGACAGCAGCTCGGGCAAGACGCCTACCACCACCGCGCCGAGCACCGGCCCGGCCACCGTGCCCGCGCCGCCGATCATCACCACCAGGACGAACAGGATCGACTGCAGGAAGGAGAACATGCCTGGCGCGACCATGCCTTGCAGCGGCGCGAACAAGCCGCCGGCTAGCCCCGCCAGCGCGGCCGAGAACGCGAAGCCCACGGTCTTGACCACCAGCGGGTCGATGCCGATGGATGCCGCCGCGGTCTCGCTGTCGCGCACCGCGCGCATGGCCGCGCCCCAGGGCCCGCGCGAGATACGTGCGTAGGCCGCGAGGGCAATCGCCAGCACCGCCAGCGCGATCAGCGCGAGCGCGCGCTCGCCACCATCCACGCCCGGCAGCGACGGCTGGGCGATGCCCATCAGGCCGTTCTGCCCGCCGGTGAGCGCGCGCCACTCAACCGCGCCGTGCTCCACGATGAAGCCGAAGGCGATGGTCACCATCGCCAGGCCCGGCCCCTTCACGCGCAATGCCGGCAGCGCGAGCAGCGCGCCAGTGGCGGCGGCGATCAACGCGCCCGCCGGCCACGCCGCCCAGATGCTCCAGCCGGCCTGGCCGGTGAGGATGGCGACGGTGTACGCGCCAATGGCATAAAAGGCCACGTGGCCGAACGAGATCTGTCCCGTCAGCCCCAGCAGCAGGTTCAGGCCCACACCGCAGATCGCCAGCATGGCCACCCCGGCGATGACAAAGACGAAGTAGCCGTTGACCAGCAGCGCCGCGGCACCGGCCGCGATGAGGGCCAGCGTCATCGCGCTTACCTGCAGCGGCGTGCCCAGGCCCAGCAGCGGCCGCGCGCTCGCAGGCGCGGCTTGCGGTAAGGCGGCGCGCGGCGCGCCACCTTGCGTGGATGTCAGCGTGGAATCGTTCATACCTTGCGCACCTCCGCGCGTCCGAACAAGCCGTCCGGCCGCATGGCCAGCAGCAGGATCACCAGGGAGAAGGTGATGATCTGGGTGTAGCCAGAGCCGAGCGAGGCCGTCACCAGCGCCTCCGCCACGCCGAAGATCAGGCCCGCCACCATCACGCCCCAGGCGCTGCCGAGCCCGCCCAGGATGGCAACGGCAAAGGCCTTGAGGCCAAACACCGTGCCCATGTCGGATTGCACGTTGAACAGCGGCGCGATCAGCACGCCGGCAATGCCGGCCAGCAGCGTGGACAGCGCGAACGCCGCCGCCACCAGGCGCCGGATCGGGATGCCCATCAGCCGCGCGGCGTCGCGGTTCTGCACCACGGCCAGCATCGCCACGCCCCAGCGCGAGCGGCGCAGCAGCAGGTGCAGCACCCCCGCCAGCGCCAGCCCGATCACCGGGATCAGCAACTGCAGCGGATACACGCCCAGGCCCGTGTCGCCGAGCTGCATCGCGGAGGTGGCGAGCGGCGAGGGCAGGCTGCGCGGCTCGGTGCCGAAGGTCAGCATCACTACGTTATCGAGCACGATGCCTAGCGCCACCGTGGCCATCAGCCAGGCGTTGGAGCCGCGGCTGGCAAACGGGCGCACCGCCAGGAACTCCACCGCCAGCCCGTACAGCGCGCACAGACAGCGCCAGCGCTAGCACCACCGCCAGCGGCATTGGCCAGCCCAGCGTCTGGGCAAAGGTGTAGGTCAGCACCGCGCCCAGCATCATCGAGCTGCCCTGCGCGAAGTTGACCGTGGCCGAGACCGCGTAGGTAATGTGAAATCCCAGTGCCATCAGGCCGTACATGCTGCCCAGGCCGAGGCCGCTGATCAGGGCGGAGATCCATAACATGGTGAGTCCTTGTCGCGGGTGGTCGGTGCTGCAGGTGATGCAGGTGTTGCGGGGGATGCACCCGCAGCACCACGCCTTACTTCGCCACCGGCACGATCCGGTTGTCGATGAACTGCGCCCAGACGTAGTCGTTCTCGCTGAGCGCGTCATGCGTCTGCGGCGTGAACGGCTTCACATAGGTCTTGATCAGCCCCTCATAGCGGTCGATCTTGTAGAAGCCCTCGCGCACCGCATCGCCCTTGGTCGAACCGGCGCGCGCGATGGCCAGCGCGGCAAGCTGCATGGCATCGTAGGCATTGGCCACGCCCACGGCCGGCGTGATGTCGTCCGGGCCCTTGATGTCGTTGTACTTCGCCTTGAGTGCGGTCACCACGCGCGTGCTGACCGGCGAGGGCGAGCCGAAGAAGCTATAGGTCTGCACGAAGTGCACGTTCTTGGCATTGGGGCCGGCCAGCTCGGTGAAGCGTCCGCCGGCGGGGCCCCAGTGCGATACCACCGGCACCTTCCAGCCCATGCGGTCCAGCGACTTCACCACCTGTGCCGACGGTCCCACGTTGCCCACCATGAACAGCACATCGGCGCCGGCCGCCTTCAGGCGTCCGAGTTGCGGCACCACGTCCACGTCATTGGCCTCGAACTTCTCGATGCCCGCCGGGGTCATGCCCTTGGCGGACAGTGCGGCCACGATGCCCTTCTCGTTCGATTCGCCCCAGGGATTGTTGACGAGGATCAGGCCGGGCTTGCTGGCATTGAAGCTCTTCTGCGCGTACTGCAGCATGGCCTTGTCGACGACTTCGTCCACTGCCGAGACACGGAAGACATAGTTGGGATTGGCGCCATTGCGGGTGATCGGCGTGCCCGCTGCCCACGGGCCCATGAACGGCACCTTCTCCTGGTTGGCGATCGGCACGATGGCCATCGACACCGGCGTGTCCAGCCCGCCGAACAGCACCGCCACCTTCTCTTTGTAGATCAGCTCGCGCGCGGCCAGCACGCCTTTGGCGGGATTGCCTTCGTCGTCGCGGCGCACCAGTTCGAGCTGGCGCCCGCCAAGCAGGCCGCCCTTGGCGTTGATCTCGTCGATGGCGATGGTCATGCCGCGCGTGAGCGACTCGCCAGCGCGGGCCGACTGGCCGGACAACGCGGTGACCAGGCCGATCTTGATGGTGTCGGCGGCCAGGGCGGGCAGGACCGGCAAGGCGCAGGCCGCGGCAATGGCGGCGAGCAGGGCGCGGCGTGAGACGGTGGACATGGCGGTTCTCCGATAAGGAATGAGGCGAGAGGGACGGTCGGCTATGCGTGGTGTCCCGCTCGCAAGAGCCATGCCACACGTCGGCAAACCGGGCGGAAAAGGCGCAGCGATATATGAATCAGTATGTCTACGATATGGCCTGCTTCTTGCAAACGATCTTGATAGAAGTTTGCATACGATCAACCTGGTGCCATGCCTGCACGATGTCGGTGCCGGATGCCGCCAGGTGTCTGCGGATGGCGCCAAGGCGGGGCATGGCCCGCGCTGGCGACTCCCACGCATCGGCAAGGACGCACTAAGGCAATCTCCGGCAATCATCGAACATGACGCATAACCCGATCCCCTCCACCGTCCAGGCGCTCGGTGGCCCGCACGATGCGACGCCCGGACCCGGACCCGGACCCGGACCCGGATATGGCCCCCTGCGCTCGCACGGGCGCTTTGGCTACCGGCCCATCACCGACGTGGATACCTATCGCTGGCCCGGCGGCGCCCACCTCGCGGTTTACCTCGGTTTCAATATCGAGCACTTCGCGTTCGGGGAAGGGCTGGGTGCCAACCTCGGACCGGCCGCGCCGCAGCCCGACGTGCTCAACTACAGCTGGCGCGAGTACGGCAACCGCGTGGGCGTGTGGCGCTGCCTGGAGTTGTTCGACCAGCTTGCGTTGCCGGCCGGCGCGCTGATCAACACCGCCCTCTACGATCATTGCCCCGAAGTGGTCAACGCCTGCCTCGCGCGCGGGGACGAGCTGATCGGGCACGGGCACACCAACGCGCGCCGTCAGAGCGACCTGGACGAGGCCGGCGAGCGCGCGTTGCTGCTGCATTGCCGCGAGCGCATCGTCGCGCATGCGGGCACAGCGCCATCGGGCTGGCTGTCGCCCTGGATCGCCGAGACCGCGCTCACGCCCGACCTGCTGGCCGAGACCGGCTATCGCTACACGCTCAACTGGTGCCACGACGACCGCCCGGTGCGCATGGAGACGCGCGGCGGCCCGCTATGGTCCATTCCCTATCCGCAGGAGCTGAACGATATCCCGATGATCGTGGGCCGCCATCTGGACGGCAGCGCGTTCGCCGACATGATCATCGACCAGTTCGACGAAATGCTGGCGCAGGCCTGCCACGCGCAGCATCCGCAACCGCTGGTGATGGGCATTGCGCTGCATCCTTACCTGGTGGGCCAGCCATATCGCCTGCGGCACCTGCGCCGCGCGCTGGCGCACATTGCCTGCCGCCGGCGGCAAGGCAAGGTGTGGTTCACCACGCCCGGCGCCATCTGCGATCACCTCGAGCAGGTGGCGCCGCTGGCCGCCGCTTCACGCTAACATCATGAGTTCCATGTCCCCGGCCGACGTCATGCCTCGCACCGCATCACCCCGTACCGCGCCGCCGAAGGCGGCCAAGCCGAAAGCCGGCAAGCCGAAGCCCGGTGCAGCGCCCTCTGCGTCCGTCGAGGCCGCCTCGATGGAGGCCGGCGCGGAACTCGGCGGCGATGCCGACGCGCGCATCTACCAGTCCATCTTCGACGGCGTGCTCAACCACCGGCTCATGCCCGGCACCAAGCTGCCCGAGCCCGAGCTGTGCCAGTTGTTCGGCGTGGGCCGCGCGGTCGTGCGCCGCGTGCTGGAAAAGCTGGCGCACGACGGCATCGTCGACCTGCGCCCCAACAAAGGCGCGGTCATCGCCGAGCCCACGCCGGCCGAGACCAGCCAGATCTTCGAAGCGCGCCGCGCCATGGAGCGCGTGCTGGTGGAACTCGCCGTGGCACGCGTCACGCCCGCCGACCTGCGCGAGCTGCGTCAGCAACTGGCCGCCGAGCACGAGGCCATGCATCGCTTCGACCAGCCCTCATGGGCGCGGCTGGCAAGCGGCTTTCACCTGCGCATCGCCGCGCTCGCGCGCAACCCCGTGCTGCAGCGCTATCTCACTGAGCTGGTCTCGCGCTGCTCGCTGATCGTAGGCCTGTACGAGCCGCCGGGACACGCGCCGTGCGAGCACGACGAACATGCGGCCATTGTGGATTGCATAGAGCGGCGCGACGCTGCCGGCGCGGTCCAACGGATGGAGTCGCACCTGCGCGAGCTGGAGCAACGCATCGAAACGTCTCGCATGCAGGGCGAGAAGAGCCTTGCCCAGATGCTGGGCCTGGCGGGGGAGCATGGGGGATAAGGGAGATAAGGGGAGCAAGTATGGAAATCGATTTCGAGGCCATCACCGAGTATCAGCGTTACAAGCTGATGGCCAGCCTGATCGTGCCGCGCCCGATCGCACTGGTCACCACGCTGTCGGAGGACGGCACCGTCAATGCCGCGCCGTTCTCGATGTTCAACATGCTCGGCGAAGAGCCGCCCATCGTGATGATCAGCATCAACCGGCTGCATGACGGCGCGCTCAAGGACACCGCCGCCAATATCGCGCGCACCGGCGAGTTTGTCGTGCACCTTAGCGATGAAGCGATGGCGGAGCAGATGCACGGCTGCGGCGAGCGTTTGCCGCCGCAGCAGAGCGAGCTCGCGCGCGTGGGGTTGACGTCGCTGCCATCGAGCGCGGTGGCGCCGCCGCGAATTGCCCAAGCGCCGGTGGCGTTTGAATGCACCTTGTGGGAAACGCTTGAGACAGCCAGCCGGCAGATTTTCATCGGCCGCGTGCTGCGGCTGCATGCGCGGGACGATCTGATCGATACGCAGACCTGGCGCGTGCGGTTGCAGAACTACTTTCCGGTGGGACGATTCGGGGCCAGCTTCTACGTCACCACGCGGGATCGGTTCTCGATGGAGAAGGAGGCGGGGGTGGTGACGGCGACCACGGCGGTGGACGAGATGTGAGCTGGCAATACGGTGGCGTGGGCGATTGGCAGCATGCTGACACAAGCCTCTGCTATCTTTAGGCACCCAGCGTGTCGCTGGCCATCATTCCCACATTGGCTCCCATGCAAGCATCGACCACCACACCCGACGCCGCAACCCCGGCCGCCATCAGCTTGCGCCAGGCGTTCTGGTACTGGCTCAAGCTGGGCTTCATCAGCTTTGGCGGCCCGGCGGGACAGATCGCCATCATGCACGAGGACCTGGTCGAGCGGCGGCGCTGGATCTCGGAGGGCCGCTTCTTGCATGCGCTTAACTACTGCATGGTGCTGCCCGGGCCTGAGGCGCAGCAGCTGGCAACGTATATCGGCTGGCTGATGCACCGCACCTGGGGCGGGGTGATCGCGGGCGGGCTGTTCGTGCTGCCGTCGTTGCTGATCCTGATGCTGCTGTCGTGGATCTACATGCGCTTTGGCGAGGTGCCGGCGGTGGCGGGGGTGCTGTACGGCATCAAGCCGGCGGTGACGGCGATCGTGATGTCGGCGGCGTGGCGCATCGGCTCGCGGGCGCTGAAGAACAGCTGGCTTTGGGCGATCGCGGCGGCTTCGTTCGTCGCCATCTTCGCGCTGGAATTGCCGTTCCCGGTCATCGTGCTGGCCGCGGCCTTGATCGGCTACGCGGGCGGCCGGTTTGCGCCGGCGCGCTTTGCCAGCGGGGGCGGGCACGGCGCCAGCAAGACCGGCTTTGGCCCCGCGCTGCTGGACGATCACACGCCCACGCCGCCGCACGCGATTTTTACCTGGAAGCGCTTCTGGCTGGTTCTGGCGGTGTTCCTCGCGATCTGGGGGCTGGCGCTGGGCGCGCTGGCCTGGCGCTACGGCTGGCAGGGCACGCTCACGCAAATGGGCTGGTTCTTCACCAAGGCCGCGCTGATGACCTTTGGCGGCGCCTATGCGGTGCTGCCCTACGTCAACCAGGGCGCGGTGGCGCACTACCACTGGCTGAGCGCGCCGCAGATGATCGACGGCCTGGCACTGGGCGAAACCACGCCCGGCCCGCTCATCATGGTGGTGGCCTTCGTCGGCTTCGTCGGCGGCTGGACGCAGGCCGTGTTCGGCGCCGATGCGGCGGTGGCGTCGGCCGTGGTGGCGGCGACGGTGGTGACCTTCTTCACCTTTCTGCCGTCGTTCCTGTTCATCCTGCTGGGCGGGCCGTTCGTGGAGAGCACGCACGGCAACCTGAAGTTCACCGCGCCGCTGACCGCCATCACGGCGGCGGTGGTTGGCGTGATCGTCAACCTGGCGGTGTTCTTTGCCTATCACGTGTTGTGGCCCGCCGGGCTGCAAGGGCGCCTGGAGTGGCCATCCGCCCTGATCGGACTGGCCGCGGCGGTGGCGTTGTTCCGTTTCAAGGCCGGCGTGATTCCGGTCATCCTCGCTTGCGGCACCGCCGGGCTGGCGCTGGTGTTCCTGCGCGGTATGGCCTGAACGGCTACCAGCCGCTATAGGGCGCGCCCGCCAGGCGGTGGGCCGCGAAGTGCGCCGCCAGGAAGTCCACGAACGCGCGCACCTTGGCCGTGAGGTGGTCGCGCGTGAGGAATACCGCGAACACATCGGCGGGCGGCGTCTCCCAGTCGGGCAGCACCTGGCGCAGCCGCCCGGAGCGGAGCATCGGCGCCACCTCCCATTCCGAGCGCATCAATATGCCGTGGCCCTGCAGGGTCCAGCCGAGTGCCGCTTCGCCGTCGTTGGTGCTGGCCGGCCCGCGCACCTTCACGGTTTCCTGGCGGCTGGCCGAGCGCAGGTGCCAGGTGCCGTAGGGGGTGTCGCTCTCCCGGATGACAATGCAGCGGTGCTGTTGCAGCTCGCGCGGCGACGCCGGCTCGCCGTGGCCGGCCAGGTAGCGCGGCGCGGCGCACAGGAGGCGGCGGTTGTGCGCGATGGGCCTGGCGGTCAGGCGCGCATCGGGCAAATCGCCCACGCGGATGCCGACATCGAAGCCCGCTTCGGCCAGGTTCAGCGGCCGGTCCGTGAGCTCCAGCTGCACCTCCACCTCCGGGCAAGCCAACAGGAAGGCGCCCACCGCCGGCGCCACGTGGCGCCGGCCAAAGCCCAGCGTGGCATTGACCCGCAGCAGCCCGCGCGGCGCCACCCGGCTGCCGCCGAGCCCTTGCTCCAGCTCCTCCAGTTCGGCCAGGATGCGCGCGCCCTGGGCCAGGTAAGCCTCGCCCTCCTGCGTCACGCTCAGCCGGCGCGTGGTGCGGTTGAGCAGGCGCACGCCCAGGCGCGCCTCCAGCGCGGTCAGCCGCTTGCTGGCGGCCGACGGCGTGATGCCGAACTGCTGGGCCGCGCCGGCCAGGCTGCCGCGCTTGACCAAGGTGACGAAGAAGGCGAGGTCGGAGAAATTGTCCACGATGCGGTCCGAGGCCTGATTGATGAATCAGGCGACTGAATGAAAGTCTGTGAGCGAAATTATAGCGGTGGGTTCAATGGTTAAACTGGCATCTCGATAAGCGCGGCGGCGCCGGGGGCGTTCCCTTGTAGCCAGCCTGCCGTCCAGGAGACCCCACATGAACCGCTTTACCGCCATCGCCCGCCGGATCTGCCGGATGCCGCTCGCCTTGAGTGCTGTCGCCTTGTCGGTTGCGCTCGCGCCGGCGGTGGCCTCGGCCGAGACGTTTCCCGCGCGCCCGATTCGCCTGATCGTGCCGTTCGCCCCAGGCGGCAGCGTCGACATCGCCGCGCGGCTGGTCACCGAAGCGTGGGGCCGGCAGCTCGGCCAGCCCGTGGTGGCGGACAACCGCGCGGGCGCCTCGGGCAATATCGGCATGGACCAGGCGGCCAAGGCCAAGCCCGATGGCTATACGCTGGCCATCAACAACGTGGCGCTGGCGGTGAATCCGTCGCTGTTCGCCAAGCTGCCGTTCGACACCGAGCGCGACCTGACGTCGGTCGGCACGGTGGGCACCTCACAGCACGTGCTGGTGGTCACCAATGGCCTGCCGGCCAAGAATGTGAAGGCGCTGATTGCGCTGGCCAAGAGCCGCCCCGGGCAACTGAGCTTTGGCTCGGCGGGCACCGGCAGCACCTTCCATATGGCGGCGGAACTGTTCAAGTCGGAGTCCGGCACGGCCATCCTGCACGTGCCGTACAAGGGCGGCGGCCCGGCCATGGTCGATACCATCGCCGGCCAGGTACAGCTCAGCTTCCCGGTGCTGTCGGCCGCGCTGCCGCAGGTGCAGGCGGGCAAGCTGCGCGCGCTGGCGGTGACCGGGCCCAAGCGCTCGCCGCTGCTGCCCAATGTGCCCACCATTGCCGAGGCGGGCCTGCTCAATTACGCCTTCGAGACCTGGTTCATCGTCAGCGCGCCCGCCGGCACGCCCAAGGACGTGATCGCCAAGCTCAACCAGACGCTGAACCAGGCGCTGGCCGCGCCGGAAATCAAGGCGCGCCTGCTCAGGGAAGGCTTCGAACCGCTCACGATGAGCCCGTCCCAGGCCGACGCCATGCTGCACAAGGAAATCAAGCGCTGGGCCGCGCAGATCAAGCAGGCCGGCATCACGCCGGAGTAAGCGCGGCCCTTGCGGCTGCGCATTTTTCGACTTACCACTCACTTCAGGCAGAGTCCCATGTCAGGCCTTACCTTCTATCGCAAGCTGGTGGATTCGCACACCGTGGCGGTGCTCGATGCCGACCACGTGCTGCTCTACGCGGATCTGCACCTGATGAACGAATACACCAGCCCGCAGGCTTTCGCCGGGCTGGCCGCGCAGGGCCGGGGCGTGCCGTCGCCGGGCCAGCAGGTGGCGGTGGTGGACCACATCATCCCCACCCACGCGCAGAGCCCGCGCCGCATCCAGGATCCCGCTTCGGCGCTGCAGGCGCGCAACCTCAAGCGCAACTGCGATCGGCACGGCATCCCGCTGTTCGATACCGATGACGCGCTGCAGGGCATCGAGCACGTGATCGCGCCTGAGCACGGCATGATCCGGCCTGGCATGGTGGTGCTGTGCGGCGACAGCCATACCACCACCTACGGCGCGCTGGGCGCGCTCGGCTTTGGCATCGGCACGTCCGAGGTGGAGCATGTGCTGGCCACGCAGACGCTGGTGTACCGCGTGGCCAAGGACATGCGGATCCGTGTGGAAGGATTGCTTGCGCGCGGTGCCACTGCAAAGGACCTGATCCTGCATATCATCAGCCGCATCGGCGCGCAGGGCGCGCGCGGCTACGTGGTGGAATTCGCCGGCAGCGCCATTGCCGCGCTGTCGATCGAGGCGCGCATGACGCTGTGCAATATGACGGTGGAGGCCGGCGCGCGCGGCGCCCTGATCGCGCCGGACGCGGCGGCCATCGACTACGTGCTGGCGCGCGCGGCCGATATCGATGCGCCGATGCGCGAGCGTGCGCTGGCCTGCTGGCGCCAACTCCACGCCGACGCGGACGCAGGGTTCGACCGCGAGCTGGTATTCGATGCCGGCCAAGTGGCACCGTACGTGAGCTGGGGCACGAGCCCCGACCAGGCCATCCCCATCGACGCGCGCGTGCCGCTGCCCGCCGATGCCGCCGACGATCTCGCGCGTGGCGCCGCCGCCAAGGCGCTCGACTACATCGGCCTGCAGGCGGGCGCCACGCTCGAAGGACTGCCGGTGCAGCGGGTGTTCATTGGCTCCTGCACCAATGGCCGCATCGAGGACCTGCGCGCGGTGGCCGCCATCGCGCGCGGGCGCAGGGTGGCCGAGGGCGTGCGCGCGATGGTGGTGCCGGGCTCCGGCGCGGTGCGCCAGCAGGCCGAGGACGAAGGCATTGCGCAGGTGCTGCTGGACGCCGGCTTCGAATGGCGCAAGCCGGGCTGCTCGATGTGCCTGGCCATGAACGACGACGTGCTCGCCCCGGGCGAGCGCTGCGCCTCCACCACCAACCGCAATTTCGAGGGACGCCAGGGGCGCGCCGGGCGCACCCACCTGATGAGTCCCGCCATGGCCGCCGCGGCGGCGCTGACCGGCTGCATCACCGATGTGCGCCGCCTGGAGCAATGCAATGACTGATCACGATTCCGAACTGATTTTCGACCTGATTGCCGCGCTTGGCGCACCGCTGCCTGTCGGCAACCTCGACACCGACCAGATCATGCCCAAGCAGTTCCTGCGCATCATCGACAAGGCGGGGCTGGACCGTGGCCTGCTCTACGATATGCGCTTCGACGCGCAAGGCGCGCCGCGCCCGGAGTTCGCGCTCAACCAGCCGCGATACCAGGGCGTGGGGGTGCTGGTGGCCGGCCCTAACTTTGGCTGTGGCTCGAGCCGCGAGCACGCTGTCTGGGGGCTGCAGCAATACGGGATTCGCGCGGTGATCGCGCCGAGCTTTGGCGAGATTTTTTACTCGAACGCGATCAACAACCGGTTGCTGCTGGTGATGTTGCCGCAGGCCGAGGTGGATGCGCTGATGGCCGCGGTGTCGGGCGACGCGCCCGCGCGAATCGAGATCGACCTCGCGGCGATGTCGGTGAGCGCCGGGGCGCTGCGCTTCGCCTTTACGCTGGCCGAGCGCCACCGCACCATGTTCCGCCGGGGACTGGACATGATCGGCGCGACGCTGGCACAGTCCTCGCAGATCGCCGCGTTCGCGCAGCGCCATCACCAGTCGCAGCCCTGGCTGCAGGACGTCGCCGCCAAGACCATGGCGCGGCTGTCCGTCTGAAGGAGGACTGAGCATGTTCGAAGGCTTCACCCAGCGCCGCATTCCATGCGGCGAAGTCGAGATCAACGCCATCGTCGGCGGCCAGGGCCCGGCCTTGCTGCTGCTGCATGGGCATCCGCAAACGCACATGATCTGGCACAAGGTGGCCGCCACGCTGGCGCGGCATTTCACCGTGGTAGCCACCG
The DNA here is from genome assembly GCF_000243095.1 of Cupriavidus basilensis OR16. Taxonomy (GTDB): domain Bacteria; phylum Pseudomonadota; class Gammaproteobacteria; order Burkholderiales; family Burkholderiaceae; genus Cupriavidus; species Cupriavidus basilensis_D. Next base: position 37,722 of record NZ_AHJE01000058.1, read on the forward strand.
ACCTGCGCGGCTACGGCGACAGCGGCAAGCCCGCCGGCCTGCCGGACCACGCCAACTACAGCAAGCGCAGCATGGCGCAGGACCAGGTCACGGCGATGCGCGCGCTGGGCTTCGAGCGCTTCGTGGTGATGGCGCATGACCGCGGCGGGCGCGTCGCGCACCGCATGGCGCTGGACCATCCCGATGCCGTGCGCCGGCTGGTCACGCTCGATATCGCGCCCACGCTGGCGATGTACGAACAGACCAGCCTGCAGTTCGCGCTGGCCTACTACCACTGGTTCTTCCTGATCCGGCCCGCGCCGTTTCCCGAGACGCTGATCGAGGCCGATCCGGCGCTCTACCTGCGCAGCACCATGGGCAGCCGCAGTGCCGGCCTGGCGCCGTTTACCGAGGCGGCCATGGCGGAGTACCTGCGTTGCCTGAGCCTGCCGGGCGCGGCGCACGGGCTGTGCGAAGACTATCGCGCCAGCGCGTCGATCGATCTCGAGCACGACCGCGCCGACCTGGCCGCCGGGCGCAAGGTCGCGTGCCGGATGCTGGCGCTGTGGGGCGAGCAGGGCGCGGTGGGCCGCTGCTTCGCGCCGCTGGAGGAGTGGCGCAAGGTGGCGCGCAACGTGAGCGGCAAGAGCCTGCCGTGCGGGCACTACATGGCCGAGGAGATGCCGGAGTTGCTGCTGGAGGAGACGCTGCCGTTCCTGTTGGGCGCAGATTAGGGGCGCAAATTAGGGGCGCGGCCGGGACGCCGCAGGGGCGCCGGGCACAGCGGGCGAGTGCGCGGCGAGCCGGGCTGGCTTACACTCGCTGTCTTCGCCCCCGTGCCCAACCGAACGCATTCCCCTGCCCATGCCGCCCCGCAAGAATCCCGCCGCCGCCGCCGCCGCCGCCGCCGACACGCTCGCGCAAGGCCGCGCTACCAGCGACCAGGCTATCCAACTGCTCGACGGCGCCGTCAGCCACGTGCTCGAACATGGCATTGGCGATTTGTCGCTGCGTCATATCGCCGAAGCGGTCGGCACCAGCCACCGCATGCTGATCTACTATTTCGGCTCGGCCGACCAGTTCTGGGAGGCGGTCCTGCGCCGCATCCGCCACGCCGAGCTGGATGCGCGCGCCAGCCTGGCCGCCAGCGAGGCGGATCCCGCGCGGGCGCTGGAAGTGGCCTGGGCGCGCTATTCGGCGGACAACTACCTGCCTATCATCCAGTTGCTGTTCGAGATTTATGGCCGTGCCATTCGCGATCGCGAACGCTTCCAGGTGTTCCTCGACGATGTGATCGGCAGCTGGACCGGCGCGCTGACCGAGCGCTTTCACAAGCAGCTTGGATTGAGCACGAGCGAGGCGAAGCTGCGGGCCCGCATCGAGGTGGCCACCGTGCGCGGCTTGTTGCTGGACCTCGTCACCACGGGCGACCGCAAGGGCACCACTGCCGCGCTGAAGTACTTCGCGCGCATGCTGAATGCGCCGAGGGCCACGGGCGCAACAGCGCAGGCCGATGCCTGATCCTCGGGCGGCGCGGAGGATTGCGCCGCCGCATCAAAATTTTTTTTCCTCTCTATGTACCACATGGTACAGTAAACCGGATGCACCTCGATGCGAGGTGAGGCTCAGGGGATTCAAGAGGAGATCGAAATGAACAGACGCACACTGATATTGCGTGCCGCGCTGGCCGTGGCGGGCATGGCATATGGCGCCGCCGGCTGGGCGCAGGACTGGCCGCAGCGCCCCGTCAGGCTGGTGGTGCCGCAGGCCGGCGGCAGCGGCAACGACGTGCTGGCGCGCGCGCTGGCCGAGGCGCTGGGCAAGCGCTGGGGACGCAGCGTCGTCGTGGAAAACAGGCCCGGCGCCAACGGCGTGCTGGCCATCAACTATGTGCTGCAGCAGCCGGCCGATGGCTACACCTTGTTCTTCGCCGGGGTGTCCAACCTGGCCTTCAATCCCTTCCTGTATCCCGCGCTGCCTTATGTGCCGCAGCGCGACCTGACCGGCGTGGCGATGCTGGCCAACTCGCCGTTCGTGCTGGTGGTCGCGCCGGCGCTGCATGCCACCAGCTTTGCCGAATTCGTGCGGCTCGCCAAGGCGCGGCCGGGCGGCATCAGCTACGCCTCCGGCGGCATCGGCAACTCCACGCACCTGGCCATGGAACTGGTGGCCGAGCGCGCCGGCGTCAAGCTGCAGCATGTGCCGTTCAACGGCGCCGGTGGCTCAACCAGCCTGATGTCGGGCGAGACGCCAGCCATGATGAATGTGCTGGCGGGCGTGCAGCCCTATATCGCCGGCAAGAAGCTGGTGGCGCTGGCGGTGACCGGCGAGCGGCGGCTGGCCGCGCTGCCCGACGTGCCGACCTTCAAGGAGCTCGGCTACGACGTGGCGGTGCCAGGCTGGTACGCCATCGTCGCAAAGACCGGCACGCCGGCGGCGCTGGTGCAGAAGGTCAACGCCGACATCAATGCGGCCATGGACGAGCCGGCATTCAAGGACAAGCTGGCCAACCAGTTCCTCGACCCGATCAAGGGGCCGCCGACCGAAGTGGAGCGCTATATGCAGCGCGACGCGCAGGCCTGGGGCCCCATGATCCGCAAGCTCGGCATCGCCCTCTGATCCCCCGCACCCACTACCAAGGAGACTAGACATGCCCCAGATCACGACCGCCGTGCGCGACTATCGCCTGGCGATGATGCACGCGCTGATGGACCGCATCCGCGTGGATGCGCTGGTGTTCAGCACGCCGGACTTCTTCCAGTTCGCCACCAATTTCCAGCTGGATGTCTGGCCGTGGGAGCGCCCGGTTTTCGTGTTCGTGCCGCGCAACGGCGAGCCCTTCGCCGTGATGAACGAACTGTCCACCAACCACATGCGCCTGTGCACGGAGAAGGATAAGGTCTGGCTGCGCGACGTGACGTACTACGCCGAGCATCCGCGCGTGTCGCAGCGGCTGGCACTGGCGCCGCAGTTGCCCGAGGTGGTGGCATCGCTGCTGGCGTCGCACGGGCTGGGCGGCTCGCGCATTGCCGTGGACGTGGCCCACCCGATTCTCGCGGCGGCGCAGCGCTACCTGCCGGAGCTCGCGTTGCGCCCGGCCATGGCGGAGATGCGCGGCATGCGCTGGGTCAAGCATGCGGAAGAACTACAGGTCATGCGCGAGCTTGGGAGCCTGACCGACTGGGTGCAGGACCGCTACCGCGAGAACATTCGCCCGGGGCGGCTGACACAGGAACTGGACCATGCCATGTCGGCGCTGATGGTGGAGGAGGCCGCGCGCCGCTTTCCTGGCGAGGATTTCGACATCCTGAAATGCTGGACGCTGACAGGGCCGGCCTCGGCCTCGCCGCATGGCGACGGCGCCGCCTGCGGCGCGCGCATCGCGCCCGGCGATACTATCGTGAACCTGATCCTGCCGCGCCTGAACGGCTACTTCGTGGAGAACGAGCGTACGTGGTTCTGCGGCAAACCGGACGAGCGCCAGGCCCGCTGCTACCGGGTTGCCGCCGAGGCTACCGACGCGGCGGTGGCCGCCGCGGTAACCGGGCGCCGGGTCTGCGACATGGACGCCGCCGCGCAGGCTGTGATCGAGCGCGCTGGCCTGGGCGAATACATCTTCCACCGCACCGGACACGCGGTCGGGCTGATGCTGCACGAGTACCCGGAAGACATGGCCTTCAACACGCGCGCGCTGCAGGACGGCGAGGTCTACTCGGCCGAGCCGGGGATCTATGTCTACGGGCTGGGCGGCTTCCGGCTAGACGATACGGTCGTGGTGGGCGAGCGCCCCGAGGTCATCGTGAAGACGCCAAAAACGCTGGAGTATGCAACAGTCGCGTGACACAAGCGGCGAATGGGGGGATGGCGGGGGGAAGCCGAATGTGACCGGGAAATCGTCGTGGCGGGATTGGTGCGCAATCCTTGGGCCAAAGGCACGTGCCGGCACACCGGCGGGAGGCGATCGAGGATAAAATGCGGCCGACGCTTGCCACCTGCCGCCTTGTCAATCGTGATTCACGCGGTGCCCGGACGACCCCCCCCTCGACATGGACGACTCTCCCCAGCACGCGCCATTCTCGCCCTCCCATGCCATTCCCGCGCGCATTCCGCCTGTCAAGGCGTTGCCCACGCATGTTGCCGCGATGCTCGACAGCATTGCGGATGGCATCATGTTGCTCGACCGCGAGTGGCGATTCACCTACGTCAACCAGGCCACGGAACGCTTGCTCAAGCGCAGCCTGACGGACCTTGGCGGGCGCGGCATCTGGGAGTGCTATCCGGACCTGATCGGCTCAGCGTATTACCGGGCGTACCACGAGGCGGCTGCCAGCGGCGCACCGCGCACTTGCACCGCCTACCATGCCCCGCTGGCATGCTGGTTGGAGGCCCGTGCCTTTCCCGATGCCAACGGCCTGACCGTGATCTTTCGCGACGTCAGCCGCGAGCGGCAGCAGTCGGCTCAGCTGGAATACCATGCCGATCACGATTACCTGACCGGCCTGCCAAACCGCCGGCGCTGCACACAGGTGTTGGCGCACGCGGTGGCGCAAGCGGGCGAAGCCGGGGTGGCGGCACCGCTGGCCGGTATTGGCGCGCAAGAGCCGTACGCCGCCGGGGTGGTGGTGCTGTTCGTCGATCTCGACCGCTTCAAGGAAGTCAACGATGCCTTTGGGCATGCCGTGGGCGATACCTTGCTGTGCGGGGTCGCCGAACGCTTTCGCGCGCTGCTGGCCCCATCGGCCTTTGTCGCGCGCGTCGGTGGCGACGAGTTCGTGTTCATCCTGCGCGACGCGAGGCCGGGACAGGCGGAGCGTTTTGCCGGCACCATCCTTGCCGGCGTGTCGCAGCCATTCCAGGTCGACGGCCATACGCTGCTGCTGGGTGCCAGCGTCGGGATCGCGCAGTGGCCAGAGGCCGGCGATACCGCCGACACCCTGTTGAACCACGCCGATGCCGCCATGTATGCAGCCAAGGCCGCGGGGCGCTTCCAGTTCCGCGTCTTTCACCTGGACCTTGCACAAGGCTTGCGCCAGCGCCTGCAGTTGCGCGCCGACCTGCATGCCGCGATGGCAGACGACCAGCTTGTGCTTCATTTCCAGCCGCAATGGTCGCTGCAGGATGGCAGGCTGGCGGGCGCGGAGGCGTTGCTGCGATGGCAGCACCCTACGCGCGGCCTGCTGCCGCCCGCCAGCTTTCTCGATGTACTGCTGGAGTCCCCGCTGGAGCCGGCGGTAGGGCTCTGGGTCATGCGCGCCGTGTGCCGCCAGATAGCGGCATGGCGGCGTGCCGGCCTGCCGGTGCCCAGGATCTCGCTCAACCTGTCGGCGCGGCAGCTGGTCATGCCAGGGTTGGCAGGCTTGCTGGCGGACCTCGCGCGTGAGCACGAAGTGCCATGCGGGCTGCTGGACGTGGAAGTTACCGAGAACACCCTGATGACCGACCTCGATAGTGCCGCTGCGGCGCTGGACGAGCTCAAGCGCTGCGGCATCAGCGCCTCGCTGGACGATTTCGGCTCCGGTTACTCGAGCCTGGCCTACCTGACACGCCTGCCGGTTGCCACACTCAAGATCGACAAGTCGTTTGTCGCGGTGCTCGGCAGCGCGCCCGAGGCCCTGGCGGTCATTCGCGGGGTCATCGCTCTGGCGCGCTCGCTTGGCATGAGAACCCTGGCGGAAGGCGTGGAGACCCGTGACCAGCAACGCTTGCTGGCCGGGGAGGGCTGCGACGCAGTGCAGGGCTACCTGCTCGGCCGGCCGATGCCGGCAGCGGATTTTGCCGCGGTCATGGGTGCCAGCGCCGTGGCGCGGGGGGATTGACGCGGCGTGGCAACAGCCCCGCCGTGCCACATGCATGCGCTGTTCCGGAGGTGCATAATCGCTCACCAGTGCGTCGAGCCCTAGCCAGATCTTGCTGGCCTCAACATACATTCATGAATGGATGTATAATTCCGTAATTATTCGCTTGTCTCTAAGCGATTGTTGCGGAAATTGACCATGACTTACCGATTTATTGCCGGGTGCATGAGCGCCTGGCTCGCGATCTGCGTGACTGCGGGCTGGGTAGTGGAACGCCTCTGGTCCTGAGTACGGGTGGTCGGCTTTGCCGCTGGGAGGTGGCAAGGTTTTCGCTAGGGCTTGCCATTCTTCGCGGTAATTACCACCCACCATGCACATGACCATCGATAAGAAGAACGCCGGCCGTGCCCGCCGGTTTGCAATGCGTATCAAGGCGCTTGGCGCCATGGCTGCCCTCGGCGCATGCGCTGCCGCGCACGCCGACCCGGGGGTGCATGTGGCCTTTGGCCGCGATCCCGGCCACAACATCAACAAGTACGAAGTTGGCGTGAACTGGGATTCCGGCTTTGCCTGGGGCAACCCGCAAGGCTGGCTGGCCAAGCTGCAGTGGGAAGCCGAACTGGCCGAATGGAACTCCCGCAGTGGCGTCAATGCCCAGAATGTGACCGAATTCGGCTTCTCGCCGATCCTGCGCGTGGAAAAGCGCGGCGGCTCTCTGGTGCCGTTCATGGAAGCTTCGGTTGGCGTACGCATGATGAGCCATAAGGCCACCTCCGACGACCACCGCTCCGGCAGCCTGTTCCAGTTCTCCGACATGATCGGCGTGGGCATGGCCTTTGGCCCCAAGACCGCCTATGAAGCCGGCTTCCGCTACCAGCACGTCTCCAACGCCGGTATCAAGCAGCCCAACCCGGGCAGCGGTTTTTACACGGGTTACGTGCGTTATCGTTTCTGATTTTGCAAAGATGGCTGGGCCGGGCCGATGCCGTGACGCTCAGGCCAGCCTGACCATGCCTGTGCGCGGGGCGCGCGTGCCGCGGGCGACGGATTCCGTTTCCGCGCCTTGCGCCTGCCCGGTGCGCAGCGTGTCGAAGAATCGCCACAGCGCGGGTTCATCGCTGGTTGCCACGTTGAACCGTATCCACGGCGAGTCGCTTTCTTCCGGTTCAAAGTAAGAACCCGGCGCCAGCCAGATGCCGTGCTCCAGCGCCAGCGTCGCCAGCCGGTTGCCCGACAGCGCGCCCTGGTCGCGGCCTTCCTCCGGCCGCAGCCTGGCCCAGGCAAACATCCCGCCTTCCGGGCGCAGCATCACCTCCAGCCCGTGTGCTTCCATCTTCTCGGTGATCCGGTCCTGCTGGGCGCGAAGCCGTTCGGCCAGCGCTGCCACGTGGCGGCCATAGTGGCCGCTGGTCAGCACCGAGTACACCAGCCGCTCGGTCACCTCCGATGACGTCAGTCCCACGGCCATCTTGGTGCGGGCCAGCGCCTTGGCCAATTCCGGGCTGGCCGCCAGGTAGCCGACCCGCAGCGACGGCGTGATGGTCTTGGAAAACCCGTTGACGTAGATCACGTGCGAGAGCCCGTCCATGGCCGCCAGCATCGGCGAGCCGGGTGGCGCCAGCTCGCGGTAGATATCGTCCTCCACCACCAGCAGCCGGTACTGCTCGGCCAGTTGCAGCACGCGGTGCGCGTTCATGCTGGTGAGCGTGCCACCGGTAGGGTTCTGCAGCACTGTGTTGACGAACAGCGCGCGCGGCGCATGGGCGCGGATGGCGTGGTCCAGCGCGTCGGTGTCGAGCCCGCTGGCGGTGCGGCGTACGCCCACCACCCGCAGGCCGGCGAGGCGCAGGATCTGCAGCAGGTTGCAGTAGCAGGGGTCTTCCACCAGCACGGTGTCGCCCGGGCGCAACAATGTACGAACCACCAGGTCCAGGGCCTGCGTGGCGCCCTGGGTCAGCACCACCTGCTGGGCCTGCACCGGCATGCCGTACTGGCTGAGCCCGGTGGCGATATGCTCGCGCAGCGCGGCGAAGCCGTAAGGGTGGCCGTAGCCCGAGACTTGCGCGGCGGGCACCCGCGCCGCGGCGCGCATCGCCTGGTGCAGCCCTTCCTCGTTGAGCCAGTCGCCGGGCAGCCAGCCCGCCCCCGCCTTGATTGGCACCGAATGATCGGCGAACACATCCGATAGCAGCCACGCGGCGTTGAGTCCCGGCGCCTCCCAGCGCGCCGCCGGTGCCTGGCCGGCCGGGGCGTGGCGGTGCGCCACCGTATAGCCGGAACCCACCCGTGCGCTCAGGTAGCCCAGCGCGGTCAGGCGGCCATAGGCCTCGGCCACGGTGAAGGTGCTGACCCCGTGTGCCTGGGCAAAGCGCCGCACCGAAGGCAGCGCCACGCCGGCGCGCAGCACGCGCCGGTCCACCAGGCTGGCGACGCCGGCCACGATCTGCTCGGTGAGGGTATCCCCGCTGCGCCGGCCGCGGACGAGTTCAAGGTTCAGCATGCGTTACATATAAGGATTGACCTGTACAGTTTAATGGCCGTACCGGTCCAGTGGGAAGCGTCATCACAGCACCAGGGCGTGCGGCACTGCAACGTGAATCCGTCTGCTGGCGCGACCTTGGGCGCCATGACGGGAACAGCAGCGGGATCCGCAGGCGCGATTGCCGGCCTTGGGTACTTCTTGATCTGTACAGTTGTCTCACTCTTAACTGTACGGTAAGGCGAGCTTCTGCCGACCGTATATTCTTTAAGCCGGGCCGGGCCGCTACAGTGGCCGCATTCACCAGAATCACCTGCCAACCCGGGCGTGGCGGCAACCGCCGCCGCCCAAGCCAATTGCCAATCGCTACCGCTCCTGAGGAGGACGTATGGATGCCGCCAAGACTGTGATCCCCGATCTCGATGCCCTGTGGATGCCGTTTACCGCGAACCGCCAGTACAAGGCGGCCCCGCGCTTGCTCGACTCCGCCAGCGGCATGTACTACACCTCGCATGACGGCCGCCAGATCCTCGATGGCTGCGCCGGCCTGTGGTGCGTCGCTGCCGGCCATTGCCGCCAGGAGATCGCGGACGCGGTCGCCCGCCAGGTGCAGACCCTGGACTACGCGCCGCCGTTCCAGATGAGCCACCCGCTCACCTTCGAGGCCGCTACCAAGGTAGCCGCCATCATGCCGGCCGGGCTGGACCGCATCTTCTTCACCAACTCGGGCTCGGAAGCGGTAGACACCGCGCTGAAGATCGCGCTGGCGTATCACCGCGCCCGTGGCGAGGGCCAGCGCACTCGCGTGATCGGGCGCGAACGCGGCTACCACGGCGTTGGCTTCGGCGGCATGGCGGTCGGCGGCATCGGCCCCAACCGCAAGGCCTTCTCGGCCAACCTGATGCCCGGCACGGACCACCTGCCGGCCACACTGAACATTGCCGAGGCGGCCTACTCCAAGGGCCAGCCGACCTGGGGCGCGCACCTGGCCGACGACCTGGAACGCATCCTGGCGCTGCATGACCCGTCCAACGTGGCCGCCGTCATCGTCGAGCCGCTGGCCGGCTCCGCCGGCGTGCTGGTGCCGCCGGTGGGCTACCTGGAAAAGCTGCGCGAGATCACCAGCAAGCACGGCATCCTGCTGATCTTCGACGAGGTCATCACCGCCTTCGGCCGCCTGGGCGCGGCTACCGCCGCCGAGCGCTTCAAGGTCACGCCGGACCTGATCACCATGGCCAAGGCCATCAACAACGCAGCCGTGCCGATGGGCGCGGTGGCGGTCCGGCGCGAAGTGCACGACACCGTGGTCAATTCCGCGGCGCCGGGCGCCATCGAGTTCCTGCACGGTTACACCTATTCCGGCCATCCGCTGGCGATGGCCGCGGCCATTGCCACGCTGGATATCTACAAGAACGAGAACCTGTTCGGCCGCGCCGCCGAACTGGCGCCCAAGTTCGAAGCCGCGGTGCATGGCGTGCGCGGCGTGCCCCACGTGAAGGACATCCGCAATCTCGGCATGGTGGCCGGCATCGAGTTGGAGCCGCGTCCCGGCCAGCCTGGCGCGCGCGGCTATGAGGCCTTCCTGAAATGCCTGGAGCGCGGCGTGCTGGTGCGCTTCACCGGCGACATCCTCGCTTTCTCGCCGCCGCTGATCATCACCGAGGCGCAGATCGAAGAGATGTTCGACACCGTGAAGAAGGTGCTGCTAGAACTGCAGTGATTGCAGTGAACGCAGCGAGCAGGGTGGCCAGAGACAAGACAAGGGGCACTGACGTGAACATCGCAGAGAACCGGCAGATCGCCGACATCGCGCACTATATCGGCGGCACCGTGCGCGCCGCCTCGTCGGACCGGTTCGCCGACGTCTTCAATCCGGCCACCGGCGCCGTGGCCGGGCGCGTGGCGCTCGGCTCGGCGCAGGACGTGGATGCCGCGGTGGCCGCCGCGCATGCGGCCTTCCCGGCCTGGTCCGAGACTGCGCCGCTCAAGCGCGCGCGCATCCTGTTCAAGTTCAAGGAACTGCTCGACCGCCACCATGACGACCTCGCCGCGCTGATCACGCGCGAGCACGGCAAGGTGTTCTCGGATGCCAAGGGCGAAGTCACCCGCGGCGTCGAGATCGTGGAGTTCGCCTGTGGCATTCCCAACCTGCTCAAGACCGATTTCACCGACAACATCGGCGGCGGCATCGACAACTGGAACCTGCGCCAGCCACTGGGCGTGGTGGCCGGCATCACGCCGTTCAACTTCCCGGTGATGGTGCCGATGTGGATGTTCCCGGTGGCGCTGGCGTGCGGCAACACCTTCGTGCTCAAGCCGTCGGAGCGCGATCCCTCGCCCTCGCTGCTGATTGCCGACCTGCTCAAGCAGGCTGGCTTGCCGGATGGCGTGTTCAACGTGGTGCAAGGCGGCAAGGAAGCCGTCGACGCGCTGCTGGCGCACAAGGACGTGCAGGCGCTGTCCTTCGTCGGCTCGACGCCGATTGCCGAGTACATCTACACGGAAGGCACCCGGCGCGGCAAGCGCGTGCAGGCCCTGGGCGGCGCCAAGAACCACCTGGTGGTGATGCCCGACGCAGATCTTGACCAGGCCGTGGACGCGCTGATCGGCGCTGCCTACGGTTCGGCCGGCGAGCGCTGCATGGCCATCTCGGTCGCCGTGGCGGTGGGCGATGTCGCCGACAAGCTGGTGCCGCGCCTGGCTGAACGCGCGCAATCGCTGAAGATCCGCAACGGCATGGAAGACGATGCCGAGATGGGTCCGCTGGTGACCGCCGCGCACAAGGCCAAGGTAGAAGGCTATATCGCCAAGGGCGTGCAAGAGGGCGCAACGCTGGTGACCGACGGCCGCGGCCACAAGGTTGACGGGCACGAGAACGGCTTCTATGTGGGCGGCACACTGTTCGACAACGTCACGCCGGACATGACCATCTACAAGGAAGAAATCTTCGGCCCGGTGCTGTCGGTGGTGCGCGTGCATGACCTGGCCGAAGCGGTGGACCTGATCAATGGCCACGAGTACGGCAACGGCGTGTCCTGCTACACCAGCGACGGCGGCGTGGCACGCGCTTTCTCGCGCCAGATCCAGGTGGGCATGGTCGGCATCAACGTACCGATTCCGGTGCCGATGGCGTGGCACTCGTTCGGCGGGTGGAAGCGCTCGCTGTTTGGGGACCATCATGCCTACGGCGAGGAAGGGGTTCGGTTCTATACGCGTTACAAGAGCATTATGCAGCGCTGGCCGGATAGTATTGGGAAGGGGGCGGAGTTTGCCATGCCGGTGGCTAAATGAATGGGTTTGGGGTTGGGCTGGATGATGGGGGTGGGGGGCTGTTTCTTTGATCGGCGATGGCATCTTGCACCCAACAGCCGTACGACATCTCCCTGTGAGGTTGGTCGCTGTTTCTTTGATCGGTGATGGCGTCTTGGACCCAAGAGCGTACGACGCAGGGTCGGCTTTCTTCTCGTTAGTCTTCTTTGCCGACGCAAAGAAGAGTGACCGGCAGCCCCCGCAGGGGGATGTCGTACGCACTTGGGTCCAAGGCGCCATCGCCGATCAATCAAACAGCGACCAACCAGCAAGTGATGAATAAGCGAACACCACCACGCTAAAATACACCGCTTTTCAAAGCCGCCAAGCACCCCAGGAGTCCCCCCCGATGAGTCTATTCCGCACCAAGAACATCGAAGCCATGCTGGCCGCTGCCCGCGACGACGGCCTGAAAAAAGTGCTCGGTCCCGTCGACCTGATCCTGATGGGCATCGGCGCCATCATCGGCACCGGCATCTTCGTGCTGACGGGCACCGGCGCGCTCACGGCCGGCCCGGCGCTGACCGTGTCCTTCGTGATCGCCGCAATGGCCTGCGGCTTTGCCGCGCTCTGCTACGCCGAATTCGCGTCCGCGATCCCCGTCTCCGGCTCCATCTACACCTACAGCTATGCCACGCTCGGCGAAATCGTGGCGTGGATGATCGGCTGGGACCTGCTGCTCGAATACGGCCTTGCGACCTCTGCGGTGTCGGTGGGCTGGTCGGGCTATTTCCAGTCGCTGATAGCGGGCTTCGGCATTCACCTGCCGGTCTTGCTCACCGCCGCGCCCGGTGCAGTGCCGGGCGTGCAGACGCTGTTCAACCTGCCCGCTGCCGTGATCATGCTGTTGATCACCTGGGTGGTGTCGTACGGCGTGCGCGAGTCGGCGCGCCTGAACAACGTGATGGTGGCCATCAAGATCGCGGTGGTGCTGCTCTTCATCGGGGGGGTGGGCGTGTGGCACGTCAAGCCGGCCAACTGGCATCCGTTCGCGCCGTTTGGGCTGGACGGCGTCTTCAATGCGGCCGCGCTGGTGTTCTTCGCTTTTATCGGCTTCGACGCGGTGACCTCGGCCGCCGAGGAAGTGCGCAACCCGCGCCGCGACCTGCCGATCGGCATCATCGGCTCGCTGGCGGTCTGCACCGTGCTGTACGTGACGGTTGCGGCCATCATGACCGGCATCGTGCCCTTCGCCAAGTTCGCGGGCATCGATCATCCGGTCTCGCTGGCGCTCCAGTACGCGGGCGAGAACTGGGTGGCGGGATTCGTCGATCTCGGCGCCATCCTGGGCATGACCACGGTGATCCTGGTGATGACCTTCGGCCAGACCCGCATCATCTTTGCCATGTCGCGCGACGGGCTGCTGCCCCAGCGGCTCTCGACGGTGCACCCGGTGCATGCCACGCCGTTCTTCGCCACCTGGACGGTGGGCATCGTGTTTGCGTTTATCGCTGCGTTCGTGCCGCTCAATGTGCTGGCGGAGCTGATCAATATCGGCACGCTGTCGGCCTTCACGCTGATCTCGGTCGCGGTGCTGGTGCTGCGCAAGACGCGGCCGGACCTGCCGCGTGCCTTCCGCTGCCCGGGTGTGCCGGTGGTGCCGCTGCTGTCGGTGGGTTTTTGCCTGTTCCTGATGGCCCACCTGCAGGCGCTGACTTGGGTGGCCTTCCTGGCCTGGCTGGCGATTGGCCTGGCGATCTACTTCCTCTACGCACGCCGCAATGCGGTGCTGCACGGCGGCGACTGACGCCGCTTGCGGCTACCGTTCGCGCGCGCCGGCTTCCTGCAGGAAGGCCAGCGCGCGCGGCTCCTCGACAAAGGCGGAGTTGATGCGGATCCAGGCCGAGGTCTCGCCGCCTGGCCGGAAATAATTGCCGGGCGCCAGCGTCACCCCATGCCGCTCGGCCAGGGTCACCAGCTCGCGCGAATCCTCGATCCCGGACGTGCGGGCCCACAGGAAATTGCCACCCGCCGGCTCGCAATACACTTCCCAGCCGGCGTCGCCCAGGCGCTGCACCGCGCGCGCGGTGGCCTGGCGCACCCGCAGCCGCAGCCGCTCCATGTATTTGCGATAGGCGCCGCGCTCCAGCAGCGCCGCCGTCACGCTTTCTGCGAAATGCGAGCCCGCTACGCTGGTCAGCACCTTCACATCCACCAGCTCCTTCACCAGTGCCTTGTCGGCCACCAGGTAGCCGATCCGCAGCGAGGCCGACACCGTCTTGGAGAATCCGCCGATGTAGATCACGTGCTCGAGCTGGTCCAGCGTGGCCAGCCGATCGGTGTAGTTGGTCTGGAAGTCCGAGAAGATATCGTCCTCGACAAAGCGGAAGCCGTGACGGCGCGCCAGCTCCAGCAGGCGGAACGCCACCGGCGGCGAGAGGGTCGAGCCGGTCGGGTTCTGCAGCACGCTGTTGGTGAAGAACAGCTTGGGCTTGTGTTCGCGCAGCAGCGCCTCGGCGGCGTTCGGGTCGGGGCCGTTGCGGGTTTGCGGCACCCCCACCAGCCGCACGCCGTGCAGGCGCAGCAGGCCGAACAGGTTGTAGTAGCCGGGATCCTCCACGAACACCGTATCGCCTGGCTTGAGCAGGCGCCGCACCACCAGGTCCAGCGCCTGGCTGGCGCCCGTGGTGATCAGCACCTGCGGCAGCTCCGCTGCGATGCCGAGCTGCCGCACGCGGGTCAGCACATGCTGGCGCAGCTCCGGGTTGCCCATCGGCGTGGCGTAGTGGATCACGCTATCGATGTCGTTGCGCGAGACCTGGCGGATGGCCTGGGTCAGCCCTTCCACGTCGCGCCAGCTCTCTGGCACGAAGCCGCCCGCCAGCTTGAGCGTGGCGCTGGGATGGTTGAACTGCTCCAGGATATGGTCCGACAAGTCCTCCGCCAGACTCGGGTCGGACCAGCCATTGGCGCCGCGCGCCAGCAGCGGGCTGTCCGCGACGAAGAAGCCCGACCCGTGGCGGGAATCGAGCAGGCCCTGCGACACCAGCCGGTCATAGGCCTCGATCACCGGGAAACGGCTGATGCCATGCTCCGCCGCGAGCTGCCGGATCGACGGCAGGCGCGCGCCGGGGCGCACCTCGCGCGTGCTGATCCAGGTCTTGACCTCACTCACGATCTGGTCGGTCAGGGGCACGCCGGTGGCGGGAACGAGGGTCAGCTTCATCGGCAGGATGCGGGGAAAGTGTCAGGAAAAACTAGTGAACAGTTCATGCCAAACTGTTCGCAACTGTTCATGGGATTGTAGTTTGCGCTGTGAATAATGTAAGGCATGCGGCAAACGTGCCGGCACTGGCTGGGCCGGTGGGTACGACAAACATGGCCGCAATGCAGAACAGGAGTGATGACATGCGCGAACTAAGGATCTTCGAACTCGATGAACCCGGCCGGCCGGTGAGCTGGCGTGCCCGCGAAGGGCAGAGCGTGAAGGCGATAGAAGGCCGCCTCTGGCTCACGGTGGAAGGCCACCTCGCGGACATCTGGCTGCTGCCGGGCGCCGTCTTTGCGCTGCCGGCCGGCACCCGGGTGTGGCTGTCCGGCGAAAGCGAGGGCGCGCGCTTCACGCTCGCCGAAACGCCGGCGTCGGCGCCGTTGCCGTGGCGCTGGCTGGGTGGGCTGGCCAGTGCGCTGAAGCGCCGCTTTGGCGAGCGTCGTGCCTCCGCTGCCGGCCAGTGCCCGGAACCAGGCCTCTGAGAGGTTGCCGGCGCGGACCGCACGCAGCGCGTCCGGTCATCCCGTTCCCATCCGTATTGGTAGAAGCCTGGCCAAGTGTCTGGTCGTGCGCTCTCCAGGATGCCGTTTTCCGGCATCGGTCTCCCCCGATGCCTCGTTAACTCTCCCCCACATCGTCGCGCCAACTATGCGAGGATGTTTCCTATGGCTGGCCGCGCCGCGCGGCAAGCAGCGCCGCCGTGGCGTGATTGCCGTTAACGTAAACGTCATATAATCAAGACGTCGCGCCGGCGCCAGCCAGACCGCTCGCCTGTTCGATCCGAGCCGCCTCCAGAGCGGCAGCCATGGACGTCATGCGACCAGCCAGAACACCGAATGTGGTGGAGACAAATGACCGATCTTTCCGATGTGCAGAAGGGCGCTCAACCTAGCGCTCCCCATCCGGCGCAGGGACCAAAAGGCCCCGTCAACAAGGTGCGCTTCGTCACCGCGGCCTCGCTGTTCGATGGCCACGACGCCTCCATCAACATCATGCGGCGCATCCTGCAGTCCTCGGGTTGCGAGGTGATCCATCTCGGGCACAACCGCTCAGTGGACGAGGTGGTCAACGCGGCCCTGCAGGAAGACGTACAGGGCATTGCCATCTCCAGTTACCAGGGCGGCCACGTCGAGTATTTCAAGTACATGGTGGACCTGCTGCGCCAGCGCGGCGGCGAGCACATCCAGCTGTTCGGCGGCGGTGGCGGCGTGATCGTGCCGCTTGAGATCCGCGAGTTGCAAGCCTACGGCGTGGCGCGGATCTTCAGCCCGGAAGACGGCCAGCGCCTGGGCCTGGCGGGCATGATCGCCGACATGGTGCAGCGCTGCGATATCGACCTGGCGCGCTATGCCCCTACCACGCTCGATGCGATGAAGGGCGGCGACCGCCGCGCGCTCGCCCAGCTGATCACGGCACTGGAAAACGGCAAGGCGGATCCCGCGCTGGCCGACGCCCTGCGCGCCGAGGCCGCCACGGTGAAGACGCCCGTGCTCGGCATCACCGGCACCGGCGGCGCGGGCAAATCCTCGCTGACCGATGAGCTGATCCGCCGCATCCGGCTGGACCAGCGGGATGGGCTGTCCATTGCGGTGATCTCGATCGACCCCTCGCGCCGCAAGTCCGGCGGCGCGCTGCTGGGTGACCGCATCCGCATGAACGCAATCAACCATCCGCGCATCTTCATGCGCTCGCTGGCCACGCGCGAGGCCGGCTCGGAGATCTCGCAGGCGCTGCCCGATGTGCTGGCGGCCTGCAAGGTGGCCGGCTTCGACCTGATCATCGTCGAGACCTCGGGCATCGGCCAGGGCGACGCCGCCATCGTTGCGCACGTGGACCTGTCGCTCTACGTGATGACGCCCGAGTTTGGCGCCGCCAGCCAGCTCGAGAAGATCGACATGCTGGACTTCGCGGATTTTGTCGCCATCAACAAGTTCGACCGCAAGGGCGCGCAGGACGCGTGGCGCGACGTGGCCAAGCAGGTGCAGCGCAACCGCGAGCAATGGCACGCCAAGCCCGAGGAGATGCCGGTGTACGGCACCCAGGCGTCCCGCTTCAACGACGACGGCGTGACCATGCTCTACCAGGGCCTGCGCGAAGCGCTGTGCGCGCGCGGCATGCGTGCGCCGGCCGGCGTGCTGCCGCAGTTGAGCGGACGCATCTCCACCGGCCAGAACGTGATCGTCCCGCCGGCCCGCAATCGCTACCTGGCGGAGATCGCCGACACGGTGCGCGCCTATCATCGGCGCGTGGATGCGCAGAGCCGCCTTGCGCGCGAGCGCCAGCAACTGCGCGAGGCGCGGCGCATGCTGCTGGCCGCCTCCGGGCAAGAAGACCAGGGCGAAGCGCTGCAGGCTCTCGCCACCGAACGCGAAGCCGCGCTCGGCGGCGAGGAGCGCAAGCTGCTGGCGATGTGGCCGGAGATGCGCAAGGCCTACAGCGGCGACGAGTACGTGGTGAAGATCCGCGACAAGGAGATCCGCACCACGCTCACCACCACCACGTTGTCCGGCACCACGGTGCGCAAGGTGGTGCTGCCACGCTTCGAGGACGATGGCGAAGTGCTCAAGTGGCTGCTGCGCGAGAACGTGCCTGGCAGCTTCCCCTACACCGCCGGCGTCTTTGCCTTCAAGCGCGAGAACGAAGACCCCACCCGCATGTTCGCCGGCGAGGGTGATGCCTTTCGCACCAACCGCCGCTTCAAGCTGGTCTCCGAGGGCATGGACGCCAAGCGGCTGTCCACCGCCTTCGACTCGGTCACGCTGTACGGCGAGGATCCGCATACGCGCCCGGACATCTACGGCAAGGTCGGAAACTCGGGCGTGTCGATCGCCACGTTGGACGACATGAAAGTGCTGTACGACGGCTTCGACCTGACCAGCCCGTCGACCTCGGTGTCGATGACCATCAACGGGCCCGCGCCCACCATCCTGGCGATGTTCATGAACACCGCCATCGACCAGCAGCTCGACAAGTTCCGCGCCGACAACAACCGCGAGCCCAGCGCCGACGAGGAAGCCAAGATCCGCGCGTGGGTGCTGCAGAACGTGCGCGGCACGGTACAGGCCGACATCCTCAAGGAGGACCAGGGCCAGAACACCTGCATCTTCTCGACCGAGTTTTCACTCAAGGTGATGGGCGATATCCAGGCGTACTTCGTCCATCGCCAGGTGCGCAATTTCTACTCGGTGTCGATCTCCGGTTATCACATCGCGGAGGCGGGAGCGAACCCGATCTCGCAGCTGGCGTTCACATTGTCCAACGGCTTCACCTATGTGGAGGCCTACCTGGCGCGCGGCATGGATATCGATGACTTCGCGCCCAACCTGTCGTTCTTCTTCTCCAACGGCATGGACCCGGAATACAGCGTGCTGGGCCGCGTGGCGCGCCGCATCTGGGCGGTGACGCTGCGCGACAAGTACGGCGCCAACGAGCGCAGCCAGAAGCTCAAGTACCACGTCCAGACTTCCGGCCGCTCGCTGCACGCGCAGGAGATCGATTTCAACGATATCCGCACCACGCTGCAGGCGCTGATCGCCATCTACGACAACTGCAATTCGCTGCACACCAACGCGTACGACGAAGCCATCACCACGCCCACCGGCGAGTCGGTGCGCCGCGCGCTGGCGATCCAGCTCATCATCAACCGCGAGTGGGGCGTGGCCAGATGCGAGAACCCCAACCAGGGCAGTTTCCTGATCGATGAGCTGACCGACCTGGTGGAAGAAGCGGTGATGCAGGAGTTCGAGCGCATCGCCGAGCGCGGTGGCGTGCTCGGCGCGATGGAGACGGGCTACCAGCGCGGCAAGATCCAGGAAGAGTCGCTGTACTACGAGCAGCGCAAGCACGACGGCACGCTGCCCATCATCGGCGTCAACACCTTCCGCAATCCCGACGGCGACCCCACGCACAAATCGCTCGAACTGGCGCGCTCCAGCGAAGAGGAGAAGCAGGGGCAACTTGCGCGGCTGGCGGATTTCCAGGCCCGCCATGCGGATGCGGCGCCGGCCATGCTGCAGCGGCTGCGCCAGGCGGTGATCGACAACGACAATGTGTTCGCGGTGCTCATGGATGCGGTGCGCGTGTGCTCGCTCGGGCAGGTCACGCACGCCTTGTTCGAGGTAGGGGGCCAGTACCGCCGCAATATGTGATCCGTCCGCCAGGGGCTGTCTAGCACGAGGCCCCTGCGTTAAACTTGATGTTTGCGCCAGCCGAGTCGCCTTGCAGGCAGCGAGCGCCGGCGAAGATCAAGACCAAGACCAATCAGGAGTGCCGTGTACGATCCCAACAATATCTTCGCCCGCATCCTGCGGGGCGAATTGCCTTGCAACAAGGTCTATGAAGATGCCGACACCATCGCCTTCATGGACATCATGCCGCAGTCGGACGGCCACGTCCTGGTCGTGACCAAGGAACCCGCCGCCCAGCTGTTCGACCTCTCCGACGCAGGCGCCGAAGCCGCCATCCGCACCACCAAGCGTGTTGCCCGCGCCGTGCGCGCCGCCTTCTCGCCAGACGGCATCTCGATCGGCCAGTTCAACGGCGCCGCCGCTGGCCAGACCGTGCCGCACGTGCATTTCCACATCGTGCCCCGCTACGCCGAGCGCACCCTGCGCGGCCACGGCACCGACATGCAGGATCCGGAAATCCTTAGCCAGCATGCCGAGCGCATCATCGCCGCACTGGGCGAAGCCTGACCAAATACACCGGTGCGCTGTGACTGCAGCGTGCCTCGCCTGAATCAAGCAACCAGCAACAAGGAAGAGAAGATGGGAATCAGGACAGTTGGCATCGTAGGCGCCGGCACCATGGGCAATGGCATCGCGCAAGCGTGCGCCGTGGTGGGCCTGGACGTAGTGATGGTGGATATCAGCGACGCAGCGGTGAACAAGGGCATCGCCACCGTGGGCAGCAGCCTGGATCGCCTGATCAAGAAAGACAAGATCACCGAAGCCGACAAGGACGCCGCACTCGCGCGCATCAAGGGCTCCACGTCCTACGACGCGCTCAAGGCCACCGACATCGTGATCGAAGCCGCCACGGAGAACTTCGACCTCAAGGTCAAGATCCTCAAGCAGATCGACAGCATCGTCGGCGACGACGTGATCGTCGCGTCCAACACCTCGTCGATCTCGATCACCAAGCTGGCCGCCGTGACCAGCCGCCCGGGCAACTTCATCGGCATGCATTTCTTCAACCCGGTGCCGATGATGGCACTGGTGGAGCTGATCCGCGGCCTGCAGACCAGCGATGCCACGCACGCGCTGGTAGAAGAACTGTCGAAGAACCTCGGCAAGTACCCGATCACCGTGAAGAACAACCCGGGCTTTGTGGTCAACCGGATTCTCTGCCCGATGATCAATGAGGCGTTCTGCGTACTGGGCGAAGGCCTGGCGTCGCCGGAAGAAATCGACGAAGGCATGAAGCTGGGTTGCAACCACCCGATCGGCCCGCTGGCGCTGGCTGACATGATCGGCCTGGACACCATGCTGGCTGTGATGGAAGTGCTGTACACCGAGTTTGCCGATCCGAAGTATCGTCCGGCCATGCTGATGCGCGAAATGGTGGCGGCGGGCTATCTCGGCCGCAAGACCGGGCGTGGCGTGTACGTGTATAGCAAGTAAGCGCGGCTCCCGCAGTGCGAGAAAGGCCGGCTTTGAAGCCGGCCTTTTTCTTTTCTCAGGCGCCCCGGGCGCTCACTCTCCGTACTGCCTCAACCCCTCCAGGTCCAACACCTCGATGACGCCATAATCCACCTTGACCAGCCCCTGCTGCTCCAGCACCTTCAATGCCTGGTTAGCCCGCTGCCGCGAGATCCCCGCCAGCAGCCCGATCTCCTCCTGCGAAATCTCCAGCGTCTTGCCCAGCCCAGGGTACAGATGCTCATTGAAGAGCGAAGACACGGCCCGCGCCACCCGTGAGTCGATGTCGAGCAGCCGCTCATATTCGACGGCAGCGATGAACTGCCCCAGCCGCTCATTGAACTGCGTCAGCAAGAACCGCGTAAAGGGCAAGCTGGTATCCAGCAACCACTGAAAAGTCTCGCGCGGCAGGAAAGCAATCCGCGAGCGCCGCAGCGCCATCACGTCATACTTGCGGATCTCGGCCTTGAGCACGGCGCCCTCGCCAAACCAGCCCCCGGTAGGCACGCCGGTGAATGTGACCGACTTACCGGACGGCGATACCGTAGTGATCTTGACGATCCCTTCCAGCACGCCCAACCAGTGCTCCGCCATGTCGCCCTTGTGACAGACGTAGTCGCCCTGGCTATATTCGCGCACACACATGGCGCGGCGGACAATGTCGCGTTGTTCTTCGCTGAGGTCGGCTGCCCACACGCAGCGGTCGACGAAATCGTTGAGCATGACCTGGAGAACCTTCCCGTAGGGATTAACCCGGAATTGTCATCGGCGTGACAACCGGGGGAAATGGCATGGACTATCTTACGATCACCACGAACCGCGAATGCGCGCCAGGACAGGCGCGGCTGGCTTGTTGCGTTGCGGCGGAAACGCCGCCGGGCAAAACAGGCCAAGTATAACCAGCGGCAGCAGGCTTGGCACCGGTGGCGGACCCCCGCCCCGGAGGGACAGGAGACATCCATGCAGGAACCGTCGGCGACGACCTTCCCGCGCTTGTTGCTTGCGCATGCGCAGCAGCGGCCGGAAAGCCCGGCTTACCGTGAGAAGGATCTCGGGATCTGGCAAACCTATGGCTGGGCGCAGACCGCGCAGGAGGTGCGCGCGCTGGCGTGCGGCTTGGCCGCGCTGGGCTTTGAGCGTGGCATGAACCTGGCGGTGGTCGGCGACAACCGGCCGCGCCTGTACTGGGCCATGAGCGCGGCGCAGGCCACGGGCGGCGTGCCGGTGCCGCTTTACCAGGATGCGATTGCCGGCGAGATGATCTATGTGCTGAACGACGCCGAGATCGACTTCGCCGTCGTGGAGGACCAGGAGCAGGTGGACAAGCTGCTCGAGGTGGAGGAGCAGCTTGCCGCGCAGGGCCGCAAGGTCCGCCACATCATCTATGAAGACCCGCGCGGGCTGCGCGACTACGATCATCCGGCGCTGATGTCTTACGAGCGCCTGCAGGAAATCGGCCGCGAGTTCGATCGCGCCAATCCGGGATACTTCGATGCGGCCGTTGCCGCCGGCGAGCCCGACGACACCGCCATCATCCTCTACACCTCCGGCACCACCGGCAAGCCCAAGGGGGTGTGCCACTCGCATCGCGGCCTGATCGGCGCGGCGCGCAACGGCTGCGCGTTCGATGGCCTGACCGCGAAGGACGACGTGCTGTCCTACCTGCCGATGGCATGGGTGGGCGACAACCTGTTCTCCTACGCGCAGGCCATGGTGGCGGGCTTTACCGTGAACTGCCCGGAATCGCGCGAGACGGTGATGACCGACCTGCGCGAGATCGGTCCCACCTATTACTTCGCGCCACCGCGCATCTATGAAAACCTGCTGACGCAGGTGATGATCCGCATGGAAGACGCGGGCTGGATCAAGCGCAAGCTTTTCCACTGGGCCATGGGCGTGGCGCGCCGCTGCGGCACCGACATCCTCGATCGCAATCCGGTGCCGCTGGCCGACCGGTTGCGCTACGCGGCTGGCGAAGCGCTGATCTTCGGGCCGCTGCGCAACGTGCTCGGCATGAGCCGCATCCGCGTGGGCTACACGGCGGGCGAGGCGATTGGTCCGGACCTGTTCCGCTTCTATCGTTCCATTGGCGTCAACCTCAAGCAGTTCTACGGCCAGACCGAAACCTGCGCCTATGTCTGCCTGCAGCCGGACGGCAAGGTCAAGTTCGATTCGGTCGGGCCCGCCGCGCCGGGCATGGAAATCCGCATTGCCGACAACGGCGAAGTGCTGGTGCGAGGCGTGGGCTTGCTGAAGGCCTACTACAAGCGTGACGATGCCACCCGCGAGGCGATCAACGACCAAGGCTATTTCATGACCGGCGACGCCGGCGTGCTGGACGCCGACGGCCACCTCAAGATCATCGATCGCGCGAAGGACGTGGGCAAGCTGTCCGACGGCGCCATGTTTGCGCCCAAGTACATCGAGAACAAGCTCAAGTTCTTCCCCTACATCAAGGAAGCGGTGGCGTTCGGCAGCGGCCGCGACAGCGTTTGCGCGTTCATCAACATCGATTTCGAAGCCGTGGGCAACTGGGCCGAGCGGCGCCACCTGGCGTATGCGGGCTACATCGACCTGGCGGCGCAGCCAGAGGTGATCGCGATGATCGGCGAGTGCGTCGAGCAGGTGAATGCCGACCTGGCCACCGATGCCATGCTGGCCGGCTCGCAGGTCTCGCGCTTCCTGATCCTGCACAAGGAGCTGGATCCGGACGACGATGAGCTCACCCGCACGCGCAAGGTGCGCCGTGGCTTTATCGCGGAGAAATACGCATCGCTGATCGATGCGCTGTACGCCGGAAAACCGGAGCAGTTCATCGAGACGCGGGTGAAGTTCGAGGACGGACGTGAAGGCAGCGTCTCGGCCACGTTGAAGCTGGTCGATGTGAAGCGCTTCGCGCCGGCCACCGCCGGCGCGAAGCGCGCGGCATGAGCAGGGGCGGGAGGATGACGCAAATGGCATGGCAAGGCGTGGAGCGCGGCGGCGATGGCCAGCCGGTGTGGAGCGGTGCGTCCGCGGCGGCGGGGGCAGTGGAACTGCAAGGCGGCGCGCAGGAGGAGCGTGCGCTGGTGCGTGGGGCCGGCAAAGTCATACTCGACCTGCAGAACATCTCGCTGGCCTTCGGCGGCGTGAAGGCGCTGACCGATATCTCGTTTGACGTGCGCGAGCATGAGATCCGCGCCATCATCGGGCCCAACGGCGCGGGCAAGAGCTCGATGCTCAACGTGATCAACGGCGTCTACCACCCGCAGCACGGACGCATCGTGTTTCGTGGCGAGGAACGGCGCAAGATGCATCCCACCGCGGCGGCGCGCCAGGGCATTGCGCGGACCTTCCAGAACATCGCGCTGTTCAAGGGCATGACCGTGCTCGACAACATCATGACCGGGCGCAACACCAGGTTCCGCAGCGGCCTGCTGGCCAATGCGCTGTGGTGGGGCCCCGCGCGCAACGAGGAGATGCTGCACCGGCGCAAGGTCGAGGAGGTGATCGACTTCCTCGAGATCCAGGCCATCCGCAAGACGCCGGTGGGGCGCCTGCCCTATGGCCTGCAAAAGCGCGTGGAGCTGGCACGCGCGCTGGCGGCGGAGCCGTCGATGCTGCTGCTCGACGAACCAATGGCCGGCATGAATGTGGAAGAGAAGCAGGACATGTGCCGCTTCATCCTGGATGTGAACCACCAGTTCGGCACCACCATTGTCCTGATCGAGCACGACATGGGCGTGGTGATGGATATCTCTGACCGCGTGGTGGTGCTGGACTACGGCAAGAAGATCGGCGACGGCACGCCCGAGGCCGTGAAGGCCAACCCGGACGTGATTCGCGCCTACCTGGGCGCGGGCCACTGAAGTGGATGCAGGTGCAACGCACGGAACGAGACAAGGAAAGCCATGACGTTCTTCTTTGAAATCCTGATCGGTGGGCTGTTGTCGGGATTGATGTATTCGCTGGTGGCACTGGGGTTCGTGCTCATCTACAAGGCATCGGGCGTGTTCAACTTCGCGCAGGGCGCGATGGTGTACTTTGCCGCGCTGGCGGTGGTGGGCCTGATGGACAAGGGCCTGCCGATGTGGGCGGCCGTGATCGGCGCGTTCGGCGTGATGGTGGTGGTAGGCATCAGCACCGAACGCCTGGTGCTGCGCAAGCTGGTGAACCAGCCACCCATCACGCTGTTCATGGCGACCATCGGGCTGTCCTTTTTCCTCGAGGGACTGGGGCCGCTGTTGTTCGGCAATGAAGTGCGCCCGATCAACCTCGGCATCGTCGACGAGCCGATCGAAGCCATCCTGACGCGCTTCAATATCGTGGTCTCCAAGTTCGACCTGGCAGCGGCGGGCATCGCCGGCATCCTGGTGGGCACGCTGGCGCTGTTCTTCCAGTACACCAAGGTGGGCCGGGCATTGCGCGCGGTGGCTGACGATCACCAGGCGGCGTTGTCGCTGGGGATTCCGCTGCAGCATATCTGGGCCATCGTCTGGGGCGTGGCGGGCTTCGTGGCGCTGGTGGCGGGCATGCTGTGGGGCTCGCGCAATGGCGTGCAGTTCGCGCTGACCCTGACCGCGCTCAAGGCGCTGCCGGTGCTGATCCTGGGGGGCTTTACTTCGGTGCCGGGTGCCATCGTCGGCGGGCTGATCATCGGGGCCTCGGAGAAGCTGGCCGAGATCTATATCCCGCCCGTGTTCCAGTCCGCTTTTGGCGGCAACTTCGGTGGCATCGAAGGCTGGTTCCCCTATGTGTTTGCGCTGTTGTTCCTGCTGGTGCGGCCCGAGGGGCTGTTCGGTGAGAAACACATTGATCGTGTCTGAGCGGCCCTCGCCACAGGAGAGAAAACATGTTCTACCGTGAATCCGGCCAGTTCAAGACCACCTACGTCGCCGACAGCCAGATCTTCCCCATCCGCCAGGACCGCATCGGCTTTGCGGTGCTGATGGCGGTGGCCTTCGTGGTGATTCCGCTCACAGGTTCGGAGTACTGGTTCTCGGCCATCCTGATCCCGTTCCTGATCTTCGCGCTGGCCGCGCTCGGGCTCAATATCCTGACGGGCTACGCGGGCCAACTCTCGCTCGGCACGGCGGCCTTCATGGCGGTGGGTGCCTACGCGGCCTACAACTTCCAGTTGCGCATCGAGGGCCTGCCGGTGCTGCTGACCTTTATCCTCGCCGGCCTGTCGGCGGCGCTGGTGGGGGTGGCGTTCGGCCTGCCGTCGCTGCGCATCAAGGGCTTCTACCTTGCGGTGGCGACGCTGGCCGCGCAGTTCTTCGTGGTGTGGGCGCTGACCAAGTTTCCCTGGTTCTCCAACAACAGCTCATCGGGCGTGATCACCGCGCAGCAGTTGAACCTGTTCGGCATCCCCATCGATACACCGGTGAAGAAGTATCTCTTCGTGCTGATGCTGGTGACGGTGCTGGCCAGCGTGGCCAAGAACCTGGTGCGCTCCTCCACCGGGCGGGCCTGGATGTCGGTGCGCGACATGGACGTGGCGGCCGAAGTGATCGGCATTCCGCTGATGCGCACCAAGCTGCTGGCCTTTGCCGTCAGCTCGTTCTACTGCGGCGTGGCGGGCGCGCTCTATGCGTTCTGCTACCTGGGCTCGGTCGAGCCGGACGGCTTTTCGCTGGATCTGTCCTTCCGCGTGCTGTTCATGATCATCATCGGCGGCGTGGGCAGCATCCTGGGCTCGTTCCTGGGTGCGGCCTTCATCCTGCTGTTGCCGATCTTCCTGGACATCGCACTGCCGCCGCTGGCCGCGCTGCTGCACCTGCCCTTTACCAACGCGGCGGTGTCGCATATCCAGCTGATGGTGTTCGGCGGGCTGATCATCTTCTTCCTGGTGGTGGAGCCGCATGGCCTGGCGCGGCTGTGGCAGATCGCGAAGGAGAAGCTGCGGCTGTGGCCATTCCCTCATTGAGTCTCATCGCGTCGGCGTTTTTTGCTTCGGAACAAGAGAAACGGGTATCCCATAACAAACACACCTGCCAAGGTGAAGGAGACACAGTCATGACCATCCTGATTCGCAATCTGCAGCGCATTGCCCTGGCGGTGGGGGCGTCGGCCGCGCTGCTGGCGCCGCTGGCGGTGCAAGCCCAGAGCGGCGAGCAGTTCGTTGCGCTGCCCAGCTATCGCGTCGGCCCCTATGGCGCCAACGGACAGTCCTTTTATGGCGGCTTCGTCGACTACCTGAACTACGTCAACCTGAAGGAGGGTGGCGTGAACGGCGTCAAGCTGTCGTGGGAAGAGTGCGAGACCGAGTACAACAACGCCAAGGGCGTGGAGTGCTATGAGCGGCTCAAGAGCAAGAGCGCAGCCAGCAAGGGCACCGCGTATCACACCATGTCGACCGGCATCTCCTATGCGCTGGTGGACAAGACCGCGGCCGACAAGGTGCCGCTGGTGATGATGGGCTACGGGCGCACCGATGCGGTCGACGGTTCGGTCTTCCCCTATGCCTTCCCGCTCGTCACTACCTACCAGATGCAGGTCTCGGCCATCGTCAAGTTCCTGGCGTCCAAGAATGGCGGCTCGCTTGCCGGCAAGAAGATCGTCTACCTGTACCACGACTCCGCCTATGGCAAGGAGCCGATCGTGGCGCTGGAGGCCGAAGCCAAGCTCGGCAAGTTCAACCTCGTCGAGATCCCGGTGGCGCACCCCGGCAACGAGCAGGGCGCGCAGTGGCTGAAGATCCGCCAGGAAAATCCTGACTACGTGATCTTCTGGGGCTGGGGCGTGATGAACCAGACCGCGCTCAAGGCCGCGCAAAAGGTGGGCTTCGCGCGCGACAAGATGATCGGCTCGTGGTGGGCAGGTTCGGAAGAAGACACCGTACCCGCCGGAGACGCCGCCAAGGGCTATATGAGCGCGACCTGGAACGTGGCCGGCAAGGGCGTGCCCGTGATCGCCGATATCGACAAGGTGGTCTACGGCGCGGGCAAGGGCAATATGCAGGACCGCAACAAGGTCGGCTCGATACTCTACAACCGAGGCGTGTCCGCGGCCGTGGTCACGGTGGAAGCGATCCGCGTGGCGCAGGCCAAGTACGGCAAGGGCAAGGTCATGAGCGGTGAGGACATGCGCTGGGCGTTCGAGAACCTGAACGTGAACAACGCGCGCCTGCAGCAGCTGGGCGCCACTGGCCTGCTGCCGGAGATCAAGACCAGTTGCGACAACCACGAAGGCTCGGGCAAGGTGAAGATCCAGCAGTGGGACGGCACCAAGTGGGTCGTGGTGTCAGACTGGATCGAAGGCAACAAGAACCTGATCCATCCGCTGTTCAAGGCGAGCGCGGCGCAGTTCGCGAAGGAGAAGGGCATCTCGCCGGCGTGCATGAAGTCTTGACGCGGGCGCTGCAAGGCGTTTGTTGATTGTTGTTGACTCCGCTTGCCCGCGCGGGCAAGCGGAGATGAAGCCAGCCAGGAACCACCAACCGAGCCGTACCATGAGCCTGTTGTCCGTCAACAATATCGAAGTCATCTACGACCACGTCATCTTGGTGCTCAAGGGCGTTTCCCTTGACGTGCCCGAGGGGCGGATCGTGGCGCTGCTGGGCGCCAACGGCGCGGGCAAGACCACCACGCTCAAGGCCATCTCCAACCTGCTGCACGCCGAGCGCGGCGACGTCACCAAGGGCTCGATCGAGTATCGCGGCAACCGCGTCGACCGGCTCACGCCCAACGAGCTGGTCAAGCGCGGCGTGATCCAGGTGATGGAGGGGCGGCATTGCTTCGCCCACCTGACGCTGGAGGAGAACCTGTTGACCGGCGCCTATACGCGCGGCTTGTCGCGCGGCGAGACACGCGATGCGCTGGAGCGCATCTACGACTACTTCCCGCGCCTGAAGACGCGCCGCAAGTCGCAGGCGGGGTACACCTCTGGCGGCGAGCAGCAGATGTGCGCGATCGGCCGGGCCATGATGGCCAAGCCCAGCATGATCCTGCTGGATGAGCCGTCGATGGGCTTGGCACCGCAGATCGTGGAGGAGATCTTCGAGATCGTGCGCGACTTGAACCAGCGCGAGAAGGTCAGCTTCCTGCTGGCGGAGCAGAACACCATGGTGGCGCTGCGCTATGCGGACTATGGCTACATCCTGGAGAACGGTCGCGTGGTGATGGACGGCGCGGCAGAGGCCCTGCGGACCAATGAGGATGTGAAGGAGTTCTATCTGGGCGTGGCGGCGAACGATGGAGAGGGCGGCGGCCGCAGCTCGTTTCGCGACGTAAAGAGTTATCGCCGGCGCAAGCGCTGGCTCGCCTGAGAAGAGCGAATCCGCCGCGGGCCGCTCGCTACGCGCGCCTTCGCCCTTCTCGATGCGTTTCCGGTTCCATCCCGGTTCTAAAACAGAGCGGCTTATCACGCGACCACCTACGCGATTACCTACGCGAACTACGCACCATGTCTGAATACTTCGATTCGCTTGAAACGCGCGCCCCGGCCGTACGCTCGCTGGCCTTGCTGGATGCGTTGTCGCGCCAGGTTGCGCATGCCAAGGCGCATGCGCCTTACTTTGCCGAGGTGCTGCGCGGCGTTGACCCGCGCGCGCTGGACTCGCGCGCCGCGCTGGCGGCGTTGCCGGTGACGCGCAAGTCCGAGCTGACAGCGCGGCAGAAGGCGCTGCCGCCGCTGGGCGGGCTCAACGCGACGCCGCTGGGCGGCTTGCGCCACATCTTCCAGTCGCCTGGCCCGATCCATGAGCCTGATGGCCACGGCGCCGACTGGTGGCGGATCGCGCGCGCCATGTTCGCCGCGGGCTTCCGTTCGGGCGACCTCGTCTACAACACCTTCTCCTACCACTTCACGCCGGCCGGCATGATGATGGAAACCGGCGCCCATCGCCTGGGTTGCTGCGTGTTTCCGGCGGGCGTGGGGCAGACCGAATCCCAGGTGCAGGCGATGGCGAGCCTGCAGCCGGCGGCTTACGCGGGCACGCCATCCTTTCTCAAGCTGCTGCTGGAGAAGGGCGACGAGCTTGGCTTGTCCTGCCAGGGCCTGACCAAGGCGCTGGTGTCAGGCGAGGCGCTGCCGCCGTCGCTGCGCGCCTGGTTCACCGAGCGCGGCATCCGGGTGCAGCAGATGTACGGCAGTGCCGACGTGGGCCTGATTGCCTACGAGACCCAGGGCGGCGATGGCTGGGTGGTGGACGAGAATGTGCTGGTGGAGATCGTCGAGCCGGGCGGCACGCAGCCGATGCCCGACGGCGAGACGGGCGAGGTGGTGGTGACGGTGCTGGGCAATGGCGACTATCCGCTGATCCGTTTCGGCACGGGCGACCTGTCGGCGTTCGTGGCCGGCTCGGACGAGCGCGCCAGCCCCTGCGGGCGCACCAACCAGCGGCTCAAGGGCTGGCTCGGGCGCGCCGACCAGACCACCAAGGTCAAGGGCATGTTCGTGCATCCCGGGCAGGTGGGCGAGGTGGTGCGGCGCCATCCCGAGGTGCGCGCCGCGCGCCTGGTGGTGACGGGCAGCGTGGGTGCCGACGTGATGACGCTGCATTGCGACGCCACGCGCGAGGATGCGGCGCTGGCGCAGGCCATTGGCGAATCGCTGCGCGAGGTGATGCGCCTGCGTGGCGAGGTGCGCTTCGTTGCGGCGGGCTCGCTGCCGCAGGATGGCAAGGTGATCGAGGACGCGCGGCGTTACGACTGAGCGTGATCGCGGCCCGGGGGCGGAGCCGCATGGCCGCCGGCACGCCGCGTCGGCAGCCGCAACAGCCAAAATGCGCTCAGACCGCGAGCCCCAGGCGCGCGCGCGCGTCGTTGTACTCGGCCTTCATGCGCGCCACGATCTCGCCGGCGGTCGGGATGTCGTGGATCTGGCCCACGCCCTGGCCGGCGCCCCAGACGTCCTTCCATGCCTTGGCCTTGGAGGCGCCGCTGGAAAAGTCCATCTTGGTCTTGTCCGCTTCCGGCAGGTTGGCGGGATCCAGCCCCGAGGCCTCGATGCTCTCTCGGATGTAGTTGCCGTGCACGCCCGTGAACAGGTTGGTGTAGATGATGTCGGCCGCCGCGGAGGTGGTGATCGACTGCTTGTAGGACTCGCTGGCGTGCGCTTCCTGCGAGGCGATGAAGCGGGTGCCCACATAGGCGAAGTCCGCGCCCATGGCCTGCGCCGCCAGCACGGATTCGCCGGTGGCGATGGAGCCCGACAGCGCGATCACGCCGTCGAAGATCTTGCGTACCTCGCCCACCAGCGCGAACGGCGACAGCGTGCCGGCATGGCCGCCAGCACCGGCTGCCACCAGGATCAGGCCGTCCACGCCGGCCTCGATCGCCTTCTCGGCGTGGCGGATGCTGATCACATCGTGCAGCACGATGCCGCCGTAGCTGTGCACGGCGTCGATCATCTCCTTGGGCGGTGCGCGCAGCGAGGTGATGAAGATCGGCACCTTGTGGTCCACGCACACCTTGATGTCGTGCTCCAGGCGCACATTGGAGGTGTGCACGATCTGGTTGACGGCGATCGGCCCGACCGGCTTGCCCGGGTTGGCAGTGCGGAAGGCGGCGAGGTCTTCTTCCATCTGCGTGAGCCAGTCGCCCAGCATCTCGGCGGGGCGCGCGTTGAGCGCGGGGAAGGAGCCGACGATGCCGGCCTTGCACTGCGCCAGCACCAGCTCAGGGTAGCTGACGATGAACATCGGCGAGGAAATCACGGGCAGCGCCAGGTTTTGCAGGACCTGGGGCAGTTGTTTGGCGGCGGGCATGGCGTCTCCTGGACCACGAACGGGCGCCGAAGGCACCCTGGATATGAACGATCGTTCGATTATAGGGAGTTTCGGCTGGCGGGCGTTAGAAGCGGCAATCTACAGGGGTAACCTGCACGGATAACCCGCGGGATAACCACCAGGGCCAATCTACGCCGGAAGGCGCATCGGCCGCAAGTAACATGGCGGCGCGCGTTTCGTTGCCGGACTTGTCACAAAACGGCATGCTGCCGCGTCTTATCAACCACCGGACCCTTCCTGCCCCAGTCATGCCTTCCAGCACCTTGCCCGCCGATGCGGATGTCTTCGCCACATTGCGCCCGCGCCTGTTTTCCATTGCCTACCGCATGCTCGGCACCCGGGCGGACGCCGAGGACGTGCTCCAGGATGCCTGGCTGCGCTGGGACCGCGCCGACCACGCTGCGCTGGCGTCGGCCGAGGCCTGGCTGGTGACCGTGGTCACGCGGCTGGCCATCGACCGGCTGCGCGCGGCCAAGATCGAGCGCGAAGCCTATGTGGGATGGTGGCTGCCCGAGCCGCTGGTGGCGCTGGACGAGCGCACGCCGGAGGCCGCGGCCGAGATGGCGAGCGAGTTGTCGGTGGCGTTCCTGTGGGTGCTGGAGCGCTTGTCCGCCGACGAACGCGCGGCGTTCCTGCTGCGCCAGGTGTTCGACCACGACTACGGCGAAATCGCGGCGCTGCTCGGCAAGAGCGAGGCGGCCTGCCGGCAGATGGTGCACCGGGCCTCCGAGCGCGTGCAGCAGGAGCGCCCGCGCTTTGATGTGCCCAAAGACAAGCATCGCCGCTTGCTGGAGACCTTCATGCAGGCCGCGCGCAGCGGCGAGTTGGAGGCCATCAAGGCGGTGCTGGCCGACGACGTGCAGATCATCGGCGATGGCGGCGGCAAGGTGACTTCGTTCGTCAAGGTGGTGCGCGGCGCGAGCAATATCGCCCGGCTGTACAGCCATATGGCCGAGCGCGATGGCGACGAGCAGGTGTACCGTTTTGCCTGGATCAACGGCGAGCCGGGCTTGCTGCGCTACCTCGGCGGGCGGCTTGAGTCCGCACAGGCTTTCCTGTTCGACGGCGAGCGCATTGCCGCGATCTATTCGGTGCGCAATCCGGACAAGCTGGTGAGCGTTCCTCCCCTTTCTTGAGGCGCGCTGTCACAAACGCCACGGCCCCCGCGTCTTGCGTGCATGGGGGCCGCAAGGGGCGGCCTTCGCAACGCAAGCGAGCGCACGCGCTCACGCTATCGCACCGAAAGGCCAAGCCATGACCCACACCGCCCGTCTCCCGTACTTCCAGCTCGCCCCCAAGTCCTTCAAGGCCCTGCTCGACCTGTCCGCCATCGTCCAGAACGGCCTGCTCGGCAAGCGCCTTGTCGACCTGGTATTCCTGCGCGTGTCGCAGATCAACGGCTGCGGCTTTTGCATCGACATGCACTGGCGCGACCTGATCCGCCAGGAGGTGGATCCGCGCCATGTCAACGCCCTCGCCGGCTGGCGCGAAGCACCCTTCTTCAGCGAGCGCGAGCGCGCCGCGCTGCGCTGGGCGGAGATCGTCGCCGCCACGCCGCACAGCGACGCGAGCGACGAGGAGTTCGCCGCCGTGCGCGCGCACTTCTCCGATGCCGAGGTCGCCGAGCTTGGCTTTGCCATTGTCACCATCAACGCGTGGAACCTGCTCAACGTGAGCTTGCGCAACCCGATCCCGGAAAAGGCGTGACGCCCGCCAGCGCGCCATGATCGGCCCGGTCATGACGCGCTTGGTACGGCCATTCAGAGGCGCTCTGCTTCACCGTTGTCATAGCGGCGTCATCCCACTGTAACCCTCGCCCCACTAGACGCCGACCGATGAGCGGCATCCGCCACCGCTTCTGATCCGGGCCTGCGATCGGGACAGCAAAATCCGGCGCAAAAAAAACCCCGCTACGCCGCGGGGCAACTACCACGAAGACTGATAGGAAGAGGCGGGAGGGCACCTGCCAATGCCGCATCCGCACACCGGACTATAGGTTGCGTTTGTGACGGACTGAAGACGCTTGCGTGAAGACGGGATGACCGCCATGCGCGAGCGGCGTGCCCATGAAAAACGGCGCCCGAGCGGCGCGTTTTACCGTTTTTCCGTGGCCGATGGCCTCGGCTCGCGGTCCTGCTTCAGATCTTCTCCAGCAGCAGGCCCTTGAGGTACTCGCCTTCGGGGAAGGCCGCCAGCATCGGGTGATCGGTGCCGGCCGAGAGGCGCCGCAGGATGCGCGCATCGGCGCGGGCATCGGTGGCCGCGCCCGCCACGATTTTCTGGAACAGCTCCATGCTGATCGCGCCGGAGCACGAGTAGGTAAACAGCAGGCCGCCCGGGCGCAGCAGCTGCAGGCCGACCAGGTTGATTTCCTTGTACGCGCGCGCGGCGCGGTCGATGTGCTGGGCCGAAGGCGCGAACTTGGGCGGGTCCAGCACGATCAGGTCGAACTGGCGGCCGTCGGCACGGAACTGGCGCAGCGACTTGAACACATCGGCGTCGAGCCAGGTCGCGCGCTCGGGGTCGAAGCCGTTGAGGGTGACGTTGCCCGCGGCGGTCTTGAGCGCCTCGCCGGAGGAGTCGATCGAGGTCACCGAGGTGGCGCCGCCACGCAGCGCCGCCAGCGAGAAGCCGCCGGTGTAGCAGAAGCAGTTGAGCACCTCGCGGCCATTGGCCAGATCGCCCACCAGCTTGCGGTTGTCGCGCTGGTCGACATAGAAGCCGGTCTTGTGGCCGCTCCTCACGTCCACGTAGTAGCGCACGCCGTGCTCGGTCACGTTGAGCTCGGGGTCGGGCTCGGCGCCGGCCAGAACGCCGGTCACCAGCGGCAGGCCTTCGCGCTCGCGCACGGCAGCGTCGGAGCGCTCGTACACGTTGGGGCAGCCGGTTTCCTTGACGAGCGCCTGCACCAGCGCCTCCTTCCACGCCTCGACCCCGGCAGCGTTGAACTGGCACACCAGCTGGCCGTTGGCGCCGCTGCCGTAGTAGTCGACGATCAGGCCCGGCAGACGGTCGGATTCACCGAAGATCAGGCGCACGGCGTCGCTGTCCTTTACCCACTGCTTGCGATGCGCCAGCGCGGCGGCCACGCGCCGCTTGAACATGGCGTGATCGACCGGCTCGTTCTCGTCGAAACTCCACACCCGCACGCGAATCTGGGAGGAGGGGCTGTACGCCCCGCGTGCCAGGAAGCGGCCGTCGGCGGCGCGCACGATCACGGTGCTGCCGGGCTCGCAGCGGCCTTCGACGGTATCCACGCCGGTGGCGTAGACCCAGGGGTGGCGGCGCAGCAGGGATTTTTCCTTGCCGGGCTTGAGGGTGATGGTGTTCATGATTTGTTGTTTTAGGCGCCAGACGAAGCCGAGCGAACAGGCCAGCCCGGTCCGAAGTGCCTGATTGTTGTTACTCCCTCTCCCCTCAGGGGGAGAGGGGCGGGGAGCGGGGTGGCTTAGCTAGGAGCCACAACAAGCGGAGCCAATGTTCTTGTCCAGCACGGTAGCAATGGATACGCCCGCCCTCTCCCGCCACGCGGGAGAGGGGAGCCACGCCGTGCATGCCGGGAGGATATCGGCAAGCCGGCTGGCCCGCTTCACCGCTCAGCCGCCTACAGCACCACCTTTACCATCGGGTGCGACGTCAGCGTGCGGTACAGCTCGTCGAGCTGTTCGCGGCTGGTGACCCATACCGTGACGGTCAGGCCGAGGTAGTTGCCCTTGCTGGAAGGACGCATCTCCATCTTGCCGGCGTGGAAGTCGGGGTCGAAGCCCTGCACCAGCGTGACGATGGCTTCGGCGAAGCCATCCTGCATGGTCCCCATCACCTTGATAGGGAAATGGCTGGGGTACTCGATCAGCGACTCCGCCGGCGGGATGTCGCCCGGCTTGCCTTGGTCGGAATTGTCGGTGCTCATTTCATGGCCCTCCTTACTTGCGCTTGAACCACAAGCGGATGGTATCCCACAGGCGGCCGAAGAAGCCCGCTTCGGGCACGTCTTCCAGCGCCACAACCGGGAACTCGGCCACCTTGGTGGCGCCGTCCATCAGCTTGACGGTGCCGACCTGCTGGCCGGCGGCGAGCGGTGCCACCAGCAGTTCCTGGCGCTCCAGCACGGGCTTGATGCGCCCGCCCGTGCCCTTGGGCACGGTGATGTAGGTCTCGTCCTTGACGCCGATCTTGACGGTGGATTCCTTGCCCTTGTAGATCTCGGGCGTGGCCAGCACCTGGCCGCGGTCGTACAGGCGCAGCGTGTCGAAGAACTGGAAGCCGTAGTTCAGGATCTTCAGGCTTTCCTGCGTGCGGACCGCTTCGGTGGTGGTGCCGATCACGATCGAGACCAGGCGGCGCGAACCGTTAGGCACATTGGCCAGCGGACGCTTGGCCGACGAGATCAGGCAATAACCGGCCGACTTGGTGTGGCCGGTCTTGAGGCCGTCCACAGTGGGGTCGATGTAGAGCAGGCGGTTGCGGTTGGGCTGGCGGATCTTGTTGTAAGTGAATTCCTTCTGCGAGTACATGCTGTAGTACTCGGGGAAGTCCTTGATGATCCGCGTGGTCAGCGTGGCCAGATCCATGGCCGTGGTGTAGTGGTTCGGGTCGGGGATGCCGTCGGTGTTGCTGAAGTGGGTGTTCTTCATGCCCATCCGCTGGGCCTCGCGATTCATCATCGCCACGAAGCCCTCTTCCGAGCCGCCCACGGCTTCGGCCAGTGCCAGCGCCGCGTCATTGCCCGATTGCACGATCAGGCCCAGCAACAGGTCCTGCACGCTGACCGGCTTGTTGGCTTCCAGGAACATGCGGGATTCGTCGCTCTTGACCTTCTGCACGATCGTGGTCGGCACCACGGTCTGGTCGATCGTGAGGCGCTTTTCCTTGAGTGCCGCGAACGCCAGGTAGGCGGTCATCAGCTTGGTCAGCGAAGCCGGCTCGATGCGCACATCGGCGTTCTGCGAAGCCAGGGCCTGGCCGCTGGTGACGTCGAACAGCATCCAGGACTTGGCCGCCACCTGCGGCATCGGCACGCCCTGCGCGCGCGCGGGAGACGGGGCAAGCACCACGGCGGCGCCGACGATGGCAGCGGTGACCAGGGCGCACGTGTTGGCGGACGCGAAAAGCGGCGTGGCTCTATTCAACATGTTTCAGTTTCCGACAAATAAAAGGGGGCGGGGAGTGCTTCCGGTGACATGGCGGGGCGGCGCGCCGCGCCCGTCACTGGTCCCACGCATTGACGACGAGCTGCTTGATCAGGTGCAGCTTGCGATGAAAGAAGTGGTCGGCGCCGGGGATCACGATCACCGGCAGTTCCTGCGGGCGGGCCCAGTCGAACACGCTTGCCAGCGGCACGGTGTCGTCCTGCTCGCCGTGGATGACGATGGTGTCGGCCGGCACATGGGCGACTTCCCAGCGGCTGGCGGCGGTGCCCACCATGGCCAGGCGCTGCGCTGGCGTGCCGGCCTCGGCCAGGCGCCGGGCGACGTGGCTGGCCACGAAGCTGCCAAACGAGAAGCCGGCCAGGGCCAGCGGCAGCGTGGCGGCATCCGGCGACCAGGCGGACTGGGTGCGCATCCAGTCGATGACGGCCAGCAGGTCGTCCTGTTCGCCCACGCCGTTGTCATGGCTGCCGGCGCTGCCGCCGACGCCGCGGAAGTTCGGGCGCACGGTGGCGTAGCCAAGCTGCACGAAACTGCGCGCCAGCGTCTGCGCCACCTTGTTGTCCTTGGTGCCACCGAACAGCGGATGCGGGTGGGCCACCAGCGCGAGGCCGCGCGGGGTGCCGGCCTGGGGCAGGTCGACCGAAACGTCGATGGCGCCGACGGGGCCGGCGACGGTAAGTACCTGGGTATGCGCGTTCATGGAAACAGGAAGCAGGGTGACTGGCTCTGGCGCCGTGGCGCCGGGGTTTCAGTAATTCAGCGTTTCAGCCGGGGCCGGGGCGGGGGCTTAAGGTCATTAAGGTCATTAAGGTCAATCAGTGATCGACCATCAGGCGTTCGACCGGCTTGCCGCCCACCAGATGGCTCTCGATGATCTCGTCGATGTCCTGCTCGTCGACGAAGGTGTACCAGACGGCCTCGGGATAGACCACCAGCACGGGCCCGAGTTCACAGCGGTTCAGGCAGCCAGCCTTGTTGATGCGTACCTGGCCTTCGCCGCCGGAGATGCCAAGCGCCTTGCAGCGTTTCTTGGCGTATTCCTGCATGGCCTGCGCGTTGTGCGCGCCGCAGCAGGCGCCGCCGTCCTCGCGCTGGTTGAGGCAGAAGAAAACGTGATGCTGGTAGTGGCTGCTCATGCGTGGTGGGCGTATCGGCGGCGGCAACGCAGGAGGCAAGAAGTGCCCGGGGGGGCGCGCCGGCCGCCAGGAATGGGTGGAAGGCCTGAATTATACGGCGTCATGGGGGCCGGTTCGAGGCTTTGGCGGGCCGCATCGATACCGTGCGCGCCGCGTCGCCGCCACGGGTGGCGTAGCGTGCACCCGCGCCGGCCGGATCGTCCGGATCTCCGGACGGCGGTTTTCCGGAATTCCGGAAAACCGGAGTGGATGGTCGTCCGCTTTGCCAGCTTCCTTTTGAAATCAGTGACTTGGCGGCATCGGCCGGCCTGGCACGGCGGTTGCGACTGTCAAGGCAGACGCGCTCCATTTGCAGGGCGCGCGAACCTGCCGCTGCTGCGGCGGCAGGCACGGTCAAATACCGAGGACGACATCATGAGGAAACCCTTTTACAAGATCCTGTACGTACAGGTGCTGTTCGCCATCGCGGTGGGCATCGTGCTCGGGCATTTCTGGCCCGCTACGGGCGTAGCCATGAAGCCGCTGGGCGATGGCTTCATCAAGTTGATCAAGATGATCATCGGTCCGATTATCTTCTGTACCGTGGTGTCAGGCATCGCCGGCATGCGCGACATGAAGAAGGTGGGACGCGTCGGCGGCAAGGCGCTGCTCTACTTCGAGGTGATCTCCACCTTCGCGCTGCTGATCGGCCTGCTGTCCGCGCACCTGCTCAAGCCGGGCGTGGGCTTCAACATCGATCCGGCCACGCTCGACACCAAGGCGATCTCGCAGTACGTGTCGCAGGCGCATGGCCAGAGCACGGTCGAGTTCTTCATGCACATCATCCCGGACACGCTCGTCAGCGCGTTCGCCAACGGCGACATCCTGCAGATCCTGCTGGTTTCGCTGTTCTTCGGCTCGGCGCTGGCGGCCATGGGTGACCGCTCGAAGATCGTGTTCGACTTCGTCGAGCAGGTCTCCAAGGTGTTCTTCCACATCGTCCATGTGATTACTAAGGTGGCACCGCTGGGCGCATTCGGCGCGATGGCCTTC
Source organism: Cupriavidus basilensis OR16 (assembly GCF_000243095.1). GTDB lineage: Bacteria > Pseudomonadota > Gammaproteobacteria > Burkholderiales > Burkholderiaceae > Cupriavidus > Cupriavidus basilensis_D. Next base: position 76,163 of record NZ_AHJE01000058.1, read on the forward strand.
ACCATCGGCAAGTACGGCCTGGGCTCGCTGGTGCCGCTGCTCAAGCTGATCGGCACGTTCTACTTCACCGCGATCATCTTCGTGGTGGTGGTGCTGGGCACGGTGGCGCGCCTGACGGGTTTCAACATCTTCCGCTTCGTCGCCTACATCAAGGAAGAGCTGCTGATCGTGCTGGGCACCAGCTCGTCGGAGGCGGCGCTGCCGCACCTGATGGAGAAGCTGGAAAACCTGGGCTGCTCCAAATCGGTGGTGGGGCTGGTGGTGCCCACGGGTTACTCCTTCAACCTGGATGGCACCAACATCTACATGACCATGGCGGTGATCTTTATCGCCCAGGCCACCGGCATCGAGCTCACGCTGCTGCAGCAGATCACGATCCTGGGCGTGGCGATGATCACCTCCAAGGGCGCCAGCGGTGTGACCGGCTCGGGCTTCATCACGCTGGCCGCCACGCTGGCGGTGGTGCCGGATATTCCGGTGGCGGGCATGGTGCTGATCCTCGGCATCGACCGCTTCATGAGCGAATGCCGCGCGCTGACCAATATCATCGGCAATGGCGTGGCGACGGTGGTGATGTCGGCGTGGGAGCATGAACTTGACCGCGCGCAGCTTGACCGCGCGCTGCGCCGTGGCGGCGATGGAACGGCCGAACTTGCCGAAGCCGGCCCCGGCGTCCGCTGAGGTCCCGGCCTCCGGAGCGGCGGCGCCAGCCGGCGCCGCCCGCCAGCGGGTATCATCGGCGCGTGTCCCTTCGCCCGCGCCGATGCCACATTCCGACGACTTCCTCGCCGTGCATGATCCCGCTTCCGCCCGCCTGGTGCATGCACCCGGCGATGGCGGCGGAACCTGGCGGGGCTTTGCCGCGGCGCTCGCCGTCGGCCTGGTCGTCCTGTGCTCGCTGACCTGGCTGTTTTCGATGCAGCGCGGCATCGACGGGCTGCAGCAAGCCACGGCCACGCGTGCCGATCGCTACGCGGCCACGCTGGAAAGCACGCTTGACCGCTACGAGTTCCTCCCCGCGCTGGTCTCGCTCCATCCCTTTGTCCATGACCTGCTGGCCGCGCCCGGCGACGCTGTGCGCGTGGCGGCGGCCAACCGCTACCTGGCCGAAGTCAACCGCCGTGCGCGGGCGTCGGCCACTTACGTGATTGCCGCCAACGGCCTCGCGCTGGCTGCCAGCAACCATGATGAACCGGGCAGCTTCGTCGGCACGGACTACCGCTTCCGCCCATACTTCCAGAGCGCATCGCGCGGGGAGATCGGGCGCTTCTACGCCATTGGCATCACCAGCGACGAACCCGGCTACTACATCGCCCAGCCCGTGAAGGTGGGCGCGCGCGTGGTGGGCGTGACCGTGGTCAAGCTCAACCTGGAGTGGTTCCAGCGCGCGGGAGCCGGTGGCGCCGAGCCGGTGATGGTGAGCGACGAGCACGGCGTGATCTTCCTCTCCTCGGTGCCGGCCTGGCAGTACCGCACGTTGCAGCCGCTGCCAAGCGAGCTGCAATCCGAGCTGGGCCGTACGCGCCAGTACCATGACCAGGAGGTCAGGCCGTTGCCGCTGGAGGCGCTGCAATCTCCGGTCACGCAGTGGCTCGGCAAGACCGTTCTAGCTGAACCAGCCGCTGGCGGCCCTGCGCACATTCTCCGACAACACCCGCGTGCTGCTGGAGCGCGGGCAGCTCGATGCGGCGACAGGCAACCTGGCCGCCATCGCCGACCTCACCACCCGCATGGGCAAGATCACCGGGCAGCTCAAGCTGTTCGCCGGCAAGGCGCGCCAGCGGCGGCATGCGGTGCATGTGCGCGCCGCGCTCGATCACGTGCTGGCGCTCATGGCCCCGCGGCTGAGCCATGTCGCGTTGCAGGTGGAGGGCTTGTCCCAGCCACCCGGGCCGGCGGTGTGGGCCGATGAGCTCAAGCTCGAGCAGGTGCTGCTCAACCTGATCGGCAATGCACTCGATGCGCTGGCCACCGCCGCGCCCGAGGCGCCCTGCGTGGAAGTGGCGGTGAGCGAGCATGGCGGCACCGTCAGCATCGCGGTGCGCGACAATGGCACCGGCATCGCCGCCGACGCCTTGCCGCGCTTGTTCGAACCCTTCTTCACCACCAAGGAGATCGGCCAGGGGCTCGGCCTGGGCCTGGCCATTTCGTCGTCCATCGTGCGCGAGTTCGGCGGGCAGCTGAGCGCGGCCGACCGGCCCGGCGGCGGCGCGGAATTCGTGGTGATGCTGCGGCGCGCGCCCGCGCCCGAAGGCACCGCGCCCCGCGCCGCCGCCACGCCCATCTCTCCCACCCATACTGAGTGAGCATTGCCATGCAAGACGGATTGCGTGTCCTGTTCGTCGAAGACGAACCCCTGGTGCGCCAGGCTACCGCGCAGAGCCTGGAGCTGGCTGGCTTCTCCGTGCTGGCGCTGCCCTCGGCCGAGGCCGCCATGCCGCACCTGTCGCCGGAGTTTCCCGGCGTGCTGGTGACGGACGTGCGCCTGACCGGCGCCAGCGGCCTGGACCTGCTGCACCACTGCCGCAACGCGGCGCCGGGTGTGCCGGTGATCCTGGTCACCGGCCACGGTGATATCAGCATGGCGGTACAGGCCATGCGCGAAGGCGCCTACGACTTTATCGAGAAGCCCTTTGGTGCCGACCGCCTGACCGAAACCGTGCGCCGCGCGCTGGAGCGGCGCGCGCTGGAGCTGGAGAACCGCGCCCTGCGCCGCGAGTTGGCCGGTCCGGCTGCGGGCACGCGCATCATCGGGCGCTCGCCAGCCATCGAGCAGGTGCGCACGCTGGTGGCCAACGTGGCCGCCACCGACGTGCCGGTGATGATCAACGGCGAGACCGGCACCGGCAAGGAGCTGGTGGCGCGCAGCCTGCACGCCTTGTCGCCGCGCCACCACCTGCCGCTGATCAGCGCGGC
>NZ_AHJE01000057.1 GCF_000243095.1 Cupriavidus basilensis OR16
GTGTGCTCTCCAACTACGGCGAGTTGCTGCGAGATCGGGTTTTCGTCGGCTATTCGCTGTCGGCTGGCTGCGCGCAGGCGGGCATGTTTGCCTACATCGCGGGCTCGCCGTTCGTGCTGATCGAGTTGCATGGCATCGATCCCTCCCATTACGGCTTGGTGTTCGGCGCCAACGCATTGGGCCTGATCGGCATGTCGCAGCTCAACGCACGCCTGGTGCGCAACCGCACGCTCGACCACGTGTTGCGCGGCGCGCTGGTCGCGCCGTGCCTGGCCGGACTTGCGCTGGCCGCTGCCGTGCTGGCCGGCCTGGCGCCGTTGCCTGTGCTGCTGGCAGGCTTTTTTGTGTTTATCGCCAGTCTCGGCTGCATCCTGCCGAACGCCTCCGCACTGGCCATGGACCGGCAGGGCCATCGCGCCGGTACCGCTTCCGCGCTGATGGGGACGCTGCAATTCTCCCTGGGCACCCTGGACCCTGGCCGGCGCCGCCGTCAGCTTCTGGCGCGACGGCAGCGCGCTGCCGCTGGCGGTGGTCATGGGCGTTTGCGGTACCGGCGCCGTGCTGATGCGGGCCTTTGGCCGTTCAGGCGCTACGGTGCAAAGCGCCGAACCAACTGGGCCCTGATGGCGTAGCGGGGCGGCCCGGCTGCACGCGGCCGCACCATCCGGTCGATTCACGGCTAAGCGGCCGCGCTGTTTTGCAGCACCACCAGTTGGGCGGGCATGGGCGCGGCGAAACCGGCCTCGCCAAAGCTCTCGCGGATCATGCGGTTGCTGTCGAAATAGACCTGCCAGTAATGGTCGGTATGGCAGTACGGACGTACCGCGAGCACTGGCCCCACCAGGGTGAACTCGATAATCTCGACGTCGGGCGACGGTTCGGCCAGCACGTTGGGCAGCGCGGCCAACCGTTCCTTGAGCAGGGTGACGGCCGCCGCCACGTCGGTGCTTCCGGCCAGCTGGGCCTTGAGCTCGACCCGGCGGTACGCGTTGGCGCTGAAGTTCTGGATGGTGTCCGCAAAGACTTTGTTGTTGCCTACGACGGTGAGGACATTGTCAGGCGTGTCCAGCGTGGTGGCGAACAGGCCGATCTCCCTGACGGTGCCGGTCACTCCGCCCACGGTGACGAAATCCCCGACCTTGAAGGGCCGCAGCACCACCAGGAAAGCGCCTGCCGCGAAGTTGGACATCAGCCCCGACCACGCCATGCCGATGGCGATGCCGGCGGCCGCGATCAGCGCGGCAAAGCTGGTGGTCTGGATGCCGAAGTAACCCAGGATCCCGATCACCAGCACGATATTCAAGGTCACCGTAACGATGGAGCCGACGTAGCGCAGCAAGGTCGGGTCGACCTTCTGCTTGGTCAGGGACCCTTGCACCATCCGCACCACGACGTGGATCAGCCACCGGCCAACCACCCAGAAGACGAGGGCGGCGATGACTTTGAACCCGACTTCCGTCGCATAGGCGACGACAACATCCTGATACTTCTGCAGCGTTGTAGCATCCATCGCGTTTCTCCCTTGCTGGCTCGGTAGGTACTCATTCAAGTAACATCATGCAGCGGAAGCCCGGGCGCGTGGGGGGGGCGGGGCGCGAAGGCGGGCAACGCATTATTGCTACGCAGCGAGCGGAAGTTCAAGCACAAAATGGCCGCAAAGGGCGCAGGGCGCCACTCGCGGCTATGGCTCGCAGGAGAGGGGGCAGGCGCGGTGCGAGGGCGTTGTGCCCCTTCGCGCCGTGCCCTACCAGTTGGTTTCGCGTTCCGGCGTGGCGGAGATGCGATGCAGCGACAGGTCCGCGCCGTTGTATTCCGATTCAGCGTCAAGCCGGATGCCCACTAGCTTCTTGAGCGTGCCGTAGACCACGGTGCCGCCCACCAGGGCGATCACGATGCCAAGCAACGTGCCGATGCACTGCGCGCCGAGCGAAACGCCACCGATGCCCGCGAGCGACTTGCTGCCAAAGATGCCGGCGGCAATGCCGCCCCATGCGCCGCACAGCCCGTGCAGCGGCCAGACACCCAGCACATCATCGATATGCCACTTGTTCTGGGCCAGCGTAAACAGGTAGACGAACAGGACGCCGGCGATGGCACCCGTGACCAGCGCGCCCAGCGGGTGCATCAGGTCGGATCCGGCGCAGACCGCCACCAGCCCCGCCAGCGGGCCGTTGTAGGCAAAGCCGGGGTCGTTGCGGCCGGCCGCCCAGGCGGCCAGCGTGCCGCCGGCCATGGCCATCAGGGAGTTGATGGCCACCAGCCCGCTGATCTTGTCGACGGTTTGCGCGCTCATGACATTGAAACCGAACCAGCCTACCGCCAGCACCCATGCACCCAGCGCCAGGAACGGAATGTTCGAGGGCGGGTGCGCGCTGATGCGGCCGTCTTTCTGGTAGCGGCCGCGGCGCGCGCCCAGCAGCAAGATGGCGGGCAGCGCGATCCAGCCACCCATGGCATGGACCACGACCGAGCCCGCGAAGTCGTGGAACGGCGCGCCCGCGACCGAGGTGATCCAGTCTTGCACGCCGAAGCGGTTGTTCCAGGCAATGCCTTCGAAGAAGGGGTAGACCAGGCCAACCAGGACGAAGGTGGCTACCAGTTGCGGATTGAAGCGCGAGCGCTCGGCAATCCCGCCAGAAATAATTGCCGGTATGGCGGCGGCAAACGTTGCCAGGAAAAAGAACTTCACCAACTCATAGCCGCTGCGCTCCGCCAACGCGTGGGCGCTGGTGAAGAACTCGACCCCGTAGGCCACGGTGTAGCCGATAAAGAAATAGGCGATCGTGGAAACGGCAAAATCCACCAATATCTTGACCAGTGCATTGACCTGGTTCTTCTTGCGTACCGTGCCCAGTTCCAGGAACGCGAAGCCCGCGTGCATGGCGAGCACCATGATCGCTCCTAGCAAGATAAACAGGGCATCGGTACCGCTCTTCCAATTGTCCATACAATCCTCAATGCGCAAAATGGGAGCACACGGACGCAAAAAGCGTACCAGTCTGGGGCGTCTCGGCCGGGAAACTGCACCGTGTTGGTGGGTTTTGCACCGGTTTGTCGCGCTCGATTGGGGTGCGGCACGGATTGCGATGCATGATTTGGGGTGCGATCCTCATGCGACCGGCATGCCCGGTGTACGGGGCGTGCGCCAAAATGATGCAATGCTCCGCTTTGGGGCGCTCGCTCGCCAGCTTCATGCACCATAATGGGTTGCCATGGGGCGGTCCGAAACCACCGGGATGCGGCCGATCAAGCCGTCCATCGAGAGCCGGTCGGGCGATCCCGATGACGGCGCGGCGGGTGCGGAGACGGCCCGGCCTTGTCAAGCAATGTCGTCATCCCCTACGGGCGTTCGAATGGCCATTACCCTTGACGGCCGCATTTGAAAGCATGGAAAAGGCGGGGTAAATTCCCCGCAAAGGCGCTTGACTCAAGGATTTGCGGCTTTTTTCGTTGCATTGGTGCCACTGGGGATTGCCCAATGCGTAAAGCGCGGATTAGACTGCGCCGATCGGTAATTTGCCGCGTGGCAGACACTCCGATCAAGACGACCAACAAGGGAAATCAGCCATGAATAAAGGTGAACTGGTATCTGCCATCGCCGCTGACGCGGAACTGAGCAATGCTGCAGCACTGGCGGCGCTGGCACTGCTGGCGCCGGCCGCGCAAGCCGAGGAAATCGGCAGTGTGAGCACCAATTTCCGCATGACCGGTTCCGACAAGGTCGTGATTGAGGCCTATGACGACCCGCTGGTTGATGGCGTGACCTGCTACGTGTCACGCGCTCGCACCGGCGGTATCAAGGGCACGCTGGGCATGGCCGAAGACCCGGCGGAAAGCTCCATCGCCTGCCGCCAGGTCGGGCCGATCACGTTCAAGGGGCCGCTGCGCCAGCAGGACAATGTGTTTTCCGAGCGCATGTCGATCCTGTTCAAGACCCTGCACGTGGTGCGCACGGTGGACCGCAAGCGCAATACCCTGGTCTACCTGACCTACTCGGACCGCATCGTGTCCGGCAGCCCGCAAAATAGTGTGACAGCCGTGCCGGTGGCGGCCGCAACGCCGATCCCGGTCAAGTAGGCATCCAGGCATCGAGGCATTGAGGCATCCGTGTCACGATCCACGACCCATTCCACAATCCAGTCCGGAGAAGACAGCATGAGTGAGCAAGGCAAGGTTGCGCTGGTAACGGGCGCGGCCCGCGGCATCGGCAAGGCGGTGGCGCAGGCGCTGCTCGTGGCGGGCTATCGGGTGGTGTTTGCCGGGCGGACCGCCGAGCCCCTCGAGGCACTGGCCGCGCAAGCCCGGGCCGAGGGCCATACGGCGCTGGCGGTACAGTGCGACGTCAGCGATCCGGCTTCGGTGGAGAGTCTCTTCGCCCAGGTCCGCGACCATTTCGGCCGTCTCGACGTGCTGTTCAACAACGCGGGCATCAATGCGCCAGCGGTGTCGATCGATGAGCTGTCGGTTGCGCAATGGAAAGCGGTGCTCGACACCAACCTGACCGGCGTCTTCCTGTGCTCGCGCGCCGCCTTTGCGCTGATGAAGTCGCAGAGCCCGCGTGGCGGCCGCATTATCAACAACGGCTCCATCTCGGCGCACGCGCCGCGTCCCAATACGGTGCCGTACACGGCTACCAAGCACGCCATCACCGGGCTGACCAAGAGCATCTCGCTGGATGGCCGCGCGTTCGACATCGCCTGCGGGCAGATCGATATCGGCAACGCCGCCACCGACATGGCCTCGCGTATGGCGCGCGGCGTGCCGCAAGCCAATGGGGAGATCGCGCCCGAGCCGCTGATGGACGTGGCGCACGTGGCAAGCTCGGTGGTGCACATGGCCAACCTGCCGCTCGATGCCAATGTGCAATTCATGACGGTCATGGCGACCAAGATGCCGTTCGTCGGGCGCGGCTGAACGCCACGAGCCGCAGCGCCGCCTTGCCGTTTTGGATCGGCAAGGTGGCTGCCCTGAGCTATCTGGCTATCTGGCTGTCGGGGCCAGCGCCTCACTCTCCGCCTTGCAATCGCCTGCCGGGTTCAGGCCCTTGGCACGGATATCGGCAAGCTCTGCCTTTGCCGCAGCCAGGTCAGCTCTGAACGTGGGCTCGGCATGCAGCCGTGCCACGGTGGCCGCGCCCATCACGCGGCCTTGCGTGGCATCGCTTTGCCAATGCACATTGCAGACCAGCCGGCTTTGCCCGTACGCCAGCCCGCGCGCCAGGATGGCGTTGGAGCGCTCTGGCGCAATCTCTGCCAACACCAGTGCCCACGCCCAGCCAACGGCATTGTGCCCGGACGGGTAGGAGCCATCCTTGGCCAGCTTGGCCTCCTCGTCGGGCGTGCAGGTGGGCTGGTGGTTGACCATGAACGGCCGGGCGCGCGTGTACTTGTCCTTCACGGCATAGGTCGACAAGCCGGCATCGGCCAGGGTGCGCCTTAGCAGCAGGTACAGCCTGGGTGTCAGTTGCTCGGATACCGGCGCGTCCAGTGCGCAGGAGAAGGATTGCGCGGCCTCCGGGAATTTCAGGTTGGCATCCAGCGTGGCCTGACGCCACCGTGGCGTTGCACGCAAGGCCAGGTTGGCGCGTGACGTTTCATCGTCTAGCGCCTGGGCCGCAGACCCGGGGGCAGGTGGTGGGGGCACCAGCAGCAAGCTGTCCGGCCGCGCCTGCGTGGGCAGGTAGCCGGAGAGGACGCCGGGGCGTATTTCGGGCACGGGGCTGACGCTGCCTTGATCGAAACTTGCACAGCCGGCAACAAGCAGGGCGCCTGCCATGACCGGCATGGCGGCGTACCGCCGGCGGGCTGGGCGTGGCAAGCATTGCTCTCGGGACTGCGGTGGGTGGCGTAGTTGCATCTGTCTGGGTTCCCGTGATCTCAAGCAGCCGGATCGAACATCTTGCGCAGTGTCGATTTCAGGATCTTGCCGTTGGCATTGCGCGGCAGCATGTCGGGGCAGAAAACAATCCGCACCGGCACCTTGAAGGCTGCCAGCCTCTCGCCCACGAAAGCCTGCAGTTCCGCCTCGGTGGCCTGCGCGCCTGGTTTCAGGCTGACCACGGCCGCGGGTTCTTCGCCTAGCGTGCGGTGGGCAATGCCGACCAGTGCCGCATCCATGACCGCCGGGTGGTCGTACAGCGCGCTCTCGACCTCGATGCTGTAGATGTTCTCGCCGCCGCGAATCAACATATCCTTCATGCGATCGACAATGTAGACAAAGCCCTCCTCGTCCAGTCGGGCGATGTCGCCCGTCTTGAGCCAGCCGTCGATGAAGGTCTGCGCGGTGGCTTCCGGTTTGTTCCAGTAGCCACGCACCACGTTGGCGCCGCGCACCATCAGTTCGCCGGTTTCGCCGGTGGGCAAGCTGCGTCCGCGTCCGTCCACCACCTTCATCTCGCCGATGGGCAATGCCGGGCCGCCGCTTTCGGGCCGCTCCACATATTCCTCGGCGCTGTGGCTGGTGAAGGTAGCGGAGGTTTCGGTCATGCCCCAGCCAATGCCGGGGGCCGAATGTGGGAACACTTCCTTGATGCGGCGCACCAGTTCGGCCGACGCGGGGGCGCCGCCGTAGTTCACGTTTTCCAGCGAGGACAAGTCGAAGCGCTCACGCTCCGGATGCTCGATGATCTGCCAGGCGATGGTGGGCACGCCGCCGGCAGCCGTGCATCGCTCGCGCTCGATCAGGCCCATGGCACGCACGGCGTCCCAGCGGCGCATCAACACGAGCTTGCCGCCGCTGGCAAGCGCGCCGTTGAGCGCCGCCATGCAGCCGGTCACGTGGAAGAACGGCACCGACAGCAGCATGCCTTTTTGCGGCGCGGCCGGATCCGGCGCGGGGATCGCTTCGCCGCGGCGCAGGCAATTGCGCATCGGGCTGAAGGCGGCAGCAATGGCCACCGTGGTGGCGTTGCGGTGGGTGCCAAGCGCGCCCTTGGGTTTGCCGGTGGTCCCCGAGGTATAGAAGATGGTGGCGTCGTCGTCGGTGTCGATGGCCACGTCCGGCACCGGCAGATCGGGCAGCGATGCCCATTGCTCAGGCTTGCCGATCAGGCTTTCCAGCGTGGCGATGCGCGCATCGCCCGTCGGGGTTTCGGTGCGGCTGACGTAGATTTTCTCCAGCGCGGGGCAGCCTGGCAGGTGCTCGATGATGCGGCCCAGGCGTTCATCGTCAACGATGGCGATCTTGCTGCCGGAATCAGCCAGGCCGTATTCCAGCTCTGCCCCCGTCCACCAGGCATTGAGCGGCGTGACGATGGCGCCCGTCAGCAGGGTGCCATAGAAGACCGCGGGCCATTCCGGCAGGTTGCGCATGGCCAGCGCCACGCGGTCGCCTTTCTTGATGCCGTCGCGGATCAGCGCATGGGCGATGGTGATCGCAGCGCGTGCGAACGCTCCGTAAGAGACGCGCTCGTTTTCATAGACGACAAAGGTCTTGTCACCAAGCGCGCGCGCTTGCAGGAATAGATCGCGCAGCGTGGGCGGCGCATTTTTCCAAACCACGGTGGAAATGCCCCGGATCACGCGCGTTTCGGTTTCGAACGGGGTGCCGGGTGCGGTAAGGCGGGCGTGGGCCTCGGCCAGGCTGATAGCCGGCCAGGTCGTAGCGGATTGCGGGTTGTTCGACATCGGTGCCTCCCTGACTGCATGGCAGGATGGGCAACGCTCTGGCATGCCGGTGCGCAAGCTTGCCCGCATGCGGCGCCTGCCCGGAAAGGCGGGCGGCAATGCACGCGGGCACGAAGTGCCCGGCTCAGGCCTCAGGCATCGGGCATTGGGCCCTGGCCCCGGAGCGAGCCCGGAACGGGAACAGCAGCTGCGTGGCGGCTCAGATCGTGACGCCGCCGTCCACCACCATGGCCTGGCCGGTCATGAAGGTGCTGGCCGAGGAGGCCAGGAACACCGCGGCGCCGGCGATCTCCACCGGCTCGCCGATGCGGCGCAGGGGCGCGCCTTGCGTCGACAGCTTGTAGCGCTCCGGATCCTCCCACAGCGCCTTGGCGAAATCGGTGCGGATCAGGCCAGGAGCAATGCAGTTCACGCGCACGTTGCTCGGGCCGAACTCCACCGCGAGGTTGCGCGCCAGCTGGAAGTCGGCCGCCTTCGACACGTTGTACACGCCGATGGTGGGCGAGCCGCGCAGGCCGCCGATGGACGACACGATGATGATCGAGCCGTCCTTGCGTTCAAGCATCTGTGGCGCCACCATCTGGATCAGCCAGTGGTTGGAGATGACGTTGTTGTCCAGTACCTTGCGGAACTGTTCATCGGTCACGCCGCTCATCGGTCCATAGTAGGGATTGGAGGCCGCGTTGCAGACCAGCACGTCGATCTTGCCGAACGTGCTGTTGGTCTGGTCGACCAGGCGCTGCAGGTCTTCCTTGGAGGAGATATTGGCCGGCACGGCAATCGCGGTGCCTGCGCCGTGCTTGGCATTGATGGCATCGACGACTTCCTGGCAGGCTTCGGCCTTGCGGGAGGAAATCACGACTTTGGCTCCCTGCACCGCCATCTGCTCGGCGATGGCGCGGCCGATGCCGCGTGAAGAGCCGGTGACGACGGCAACCTTGCCGGTCAGGTCGAACAATGACATGCGTGTCTCCTGGTGTCCTGGTCCTCGCGGGGCGGGGCCAGATGATCATTAAAAGGCGCTATGGAATCTGCATCTTGGCAGCACTGCCCGGTGCGGGTTCTGCACAGCGGTTCGCGCAGAAGCCTGCGAGCATCAGGGTGCTACCGGCCGGTACATTATGGTTGGGAGGCATGGCTCAGTCCACAGGCAAATCGGCTGCCAGCCTGGCTTATCAGAGAATTTTCTGTTGGCAATGCATTCGGTGCATGACGTCTTGCCTGACTGCGGCATGAGGTCCGGGCCCACAAACGGCAAACAAGCCATAACAGGCCGTAACAGGCCACAACTAGCAACAAAGGACGAGGTAAGCGTTTCATGCTTTGGCAAATCAGGGGTACCGAGGTCTACCTGCTCGGAGCGATCCACGTGCTGGATGCGCCGTTGTCGGCGCTGGTGCCGGCCGCGGAGCGCGCCTATCGGGCTTCGGCGCGGGTGGTCTTCGAAGTGGCGCTGGACCAGCCGCCTGACTTTGGGCCGGCGTATTTCCCGGAAGGCGATGGTCTTAGCCAGCACCTGCATCCGGCCACCTTCGAGCAGGTGCGCGCGCTTTGGCTGGATTTCGGCCTGCCCGGCCCGGAGCTGGAGCGCCTGCGGCCCGTGTTCGCCGCGATGCACTTGCAGTTCGCGGTGGCCGCCAGGCACGGCATCCTCGCGCAGCACGGCGTTGATCGTTTCTTGTGGGGGCGCACCGCCGCGGATGGGCGGGCAACGGATGCACTGGAGGATGGCGCAGAGGCGCTACGCATGTTGCAGTGCGTGCCGCTGGCGGAGCAGGTTTCAATGCTGGCCTTCTTCGCCGAACAGCCGGAGCTGGCCGCGGCCGAGCCGGCCGATATGGTGCGCTGGTGGCGGCAGGGGCAGGCCGGGCCGTTCGCCACGCTGCTCGCGCAGCGCCGCGGCCAGTGGCCGGACACGCTGGCGGTGCTGGTCGACGCTCGCAACCGGCTGTGGGTACCGAAGATCCGAGCGCTGATCGCGGATCGCGTGCCGACCCTGATCGTGGCTGGTGCCCTGCACATGGTGGGCGACGCGGGGCTGCCGGCGCTGCTTGGGGCCGCCGGGTTCGATTTGCTGCCCGAGCCCTGGTGAGGCGAACGCCTATCTGTTGCGGCGCGCTTCAATCAGCGCGGGCAATATCCCGGCCAATTGCGCCTGGCTGGCAGGATCCAGCGCCAGCCCGAAGCGATCCCCCAGCACTTGGAGGATGGCCGCCGGCGTTTCCAGTTGCTGGCGCTGCACGCTGCCATCGGCCGCGCGCACGGCAAAGTCGCCGTTGACCAGCGTCAGCCGGGCGTCGTCCTGCGAGCGAGCCAGGGTCAGGGCGTTGCGGAACAAGCTGTCGGGATGCGTGGAGGTGTACCAGTTGCGGGACTCGAAATCGATGGCCTGTTGCGGAGAAAGATCGAATTGGTAGAGCTTGAACCAGGCGCTCGCGTTCCTGACCTCCAGGTCGTAGACGTGAAAGGCCGCACCTGACGCTGACGCCTCAACGCTCGACAGGCGGTACGGGAACGACGGATCGGCTGGCTCCGCTTGCGGCAGCGGCATGGCGCGATACGGGGTAGGGCCGCCAAAGCCCACGTCCACGATATAGCTGCGATGCGCGGCCTCTACGCGCAGCAGCATGTGCGATTGCATGGTGGGCACGTCTTCCGGCACATTCCAGCGCACGCGGGCGGCAAGCGGGGTGACCCTGTAGCCAAGCGCACGCAGCGCGGCGGCAAGCAAGGTGTTTTGCTCGAAGCAATAGCCGCCGCGCGCGTTGGCGACCAGCTTGTCGAACACCGCGTCCAGGCTGATCTTGATCGGGCGTTGCAGCAATACGTCGACATTTTCAAAGGGGACGTGCGCTAGCTGCGCGGCGATCAGGCTGTCGAGCGTGGCGAGGTCCGGCTGGCCGGGCAGCGGATGGCCAATGCGGCTGAGATAGGCTTGCAGGCGGGTGTCGTCTAGTGAGGTCATGGCGATGTTGGGTTGGCTTGTGCTGCCAGCGCAAGCTGAACGAATCGGAAAGGACGATGCTCTCAGCTGAGCTCAGCTCAGCGCCAGCAATGCGGGCAGGTCGATCAGCTCGATGTCGGCGTAGTGCAGCCGCAACAGCCCGCGGGCTTCGAGTTCGCGCAGGGCCTGGTTGACGGTCTGGCGCGACAGCCCGAGCATCTGGCCGAGTTGCTCCTGCGGGATATGCACGGAGCGGCGTTCGAGCCCGGGCAGGTCGCCATAGGCCTGGGCAATGGCTACCAGCCGGCGCCCGGTGCGCGCCAGCGGGGGCAGCAACTGCGTTTCTTCGACGTAATGAAAGGCCTCGCGGGTCTTGCCGGCGAGCAGTTTGCCGAACTCCCGCCACCATTCGGGATGCATGGACAGCATCGCGTAGAGCTTGTCGCGCTGCAGGTGCAGCACGGTGGCCGCGCTGGTGGCATGGGCGTCGTGCGTGCGCTCGAGTCCGTCGAACAGGCAAATCTCGCCAAACCAGCTGCCCGGCCCCAGCAGGCCAAGCAAAGCGGCCTTGCCGGATTCGCTGTGGGTGTCGATCTGCACCGTGCCGGCGACCACGCCATAGATGCCGTCGAAGGCATTGCCGCGGGTAAACAGCAACTGGCCCGCTGCCAGCTTGCGCGTGGCCGCGTCCCGCAGCAGGGCGTCCCGCATGGCTGCTGGCAAGGCGCCAAACCAGCTGCCGCCGCGCAAGGCGCGCAGCGGATCCAGGGCCGGCTCGTGCTGGCCGGGGGTTGCCAAGCGCATGATGGTCTCCTTGGTCGATGCCCTTGCGGACTGTCAAAAACCGGACAGACGGGCGTTTTCCTGCCTATTAATATACGGGCGCAAGCGTAGCCGCAATAGGTGGCCACGGATGCGCGACCGCAGATACGCGGCCACAACGATGCCCCGGCAGGAGACCCCTTGAAGACACTGATCGATCACCTGGCTAACTATGCAGCCTATCACCGCGACGCGCGCAATGTGTTCAGCCATTTCATCGGCATCCCCATGATCGTGCTGGCCGTGACCACGCTGCTGGCGCGTCCGGCCATGCCGCTGGGCGACGATGGTTCGGCGTACCTGACGCCGGCGATGGTCATGTATGGCCTGTCCTGCCTGTTCTACCTGCGCCTGTCGGCGGGCTTCGGGCTGGCGATGACGGTGATCCTGGCTGGCTTCGTCTACGCCGGCGGGGCGATTGCGGCGCTGTCCACCGGCGCGTGGCTGGCCTGGGGCATAGGGCTGTTCGTGGCGGGCTGGCTCATCCAGTTCGTCGGCCACTATTACGAAGGCCGCAAGCCGGCGTTTGTGGATGACCTTGTCGGGCTTCTGATCGGGCCGCTTTTCCTGGTGGCCGAGGTGGCTTTCGCGATGGGCCTGGCGCGCGACACCCGCGAGGCCGTCAGCGCCCACGCGCGTGGGCGAAGTAATAGGCCTTGCGATTGTCGATCTGCGCCGGTATATGCCAGTTCCTCTGTGATCAGAATGCGCGGGATCAGCGCTACGCCGATGCCCGCGGCCGCCGCCTGCGCCAGCATGGTGTAGAGATCGTAGCGCGGGCCGCGCAAGGCTTGTGCCGGCAGTGCCGCGCCCGTGGCGGCGAGCCAGTCGCCCCAGGCGCGCAAGCGCGTGTTCAGGTGCAGCAGCGGCAATGCCAGCAACTGATCCAGTTCTAGCCGCTTGCGGCGCCCCAGCAGGGCGGGGCTGCACACCGGCACCGACGGGCCTTCCTGCAGGATCCGCTCGCCCTGCGTGCCCGGCCACAGGCCTTCACCGTAATAGATTGCCGCGTCGAACGCGGTATCGCTGAGCTCGAACGCCTCGGTGCGCGCCGACAGATGCAGCGTGAGATCGGGCAGGGCGCGCGCTAGTTGCGGCAGGCGGGGGATCAGCCACTGGCTGGCAAAGGTGGGGCCGATCGCCAACTCGATGGCGCGCCCGCGCGGGCGCTGGGCCATCACATCCAGCGTTACCTGTTCGATCTGGTCAAGCCGTTCCCGCACTTCTTCGGCATAAGTCCCGCCGGCCGGGGTCAGCACGATGCGCTTGCGGATGCGGTGAAACAGCGGCACGCCAAGCCGTGCCTCCAGCCCTGCGATCTGCCTGCAAACCGCGCTCTCTGTCACCGCCAACTCGTCGGCGGCGCGGGTAAAGCTGCCCAGGCGTGCCGCGGCCTCGAACATCTGCAGTGCCGTGAGACTGGGAATGCCTTTGCGCATAGTGCGTTTTTGGAAGGAAGTTGGTGCGAAGTTATCAATTGTACGAAGTCTGCCGCGGTCGCACAATAAGCCCCACCCGGAGGCCACCGGCCCCCGCCATCCCCCGAAAACAAACGAATTCCAGCGCATAGACCATGACGAAGCCGAATCTGCAACGCCTCCTCGAGACCGTTTGTGGCGAGACCCAGGCAGCCGAGTTGCTGCAATTGATGAATGTTTCTCCGCAACTGCTGTCTTCCACCAGTGAACAAGCCAGCCGCGCCGAAGTGGCGCAGGCGCTCAATATGGTGCTGTTCGCCGGCATCCTCGAGCGCGTGCCGACCGGCATGGCCTATACCCGCGACGTGATCCAGGCGGGCGGGCAAGTGGTGTTCGACCACGGCGCGCTGCGCACGGTGAAGTGGGATTGCGGCAACCTGCCCGCGGGCGAGATCGCTTTCACCCGCATCCTGGCGCCGCTGGGCTACCGCCTCAACGGCACCTATCCGCTCGATCGCATCGGCATGACGGGCCGCTCGTACGCGCATGCCGACTTGCCTGACGATATTGCCCAGTACTTCCTGAGCGAGTTGCATCCCGAGCGTTTCAGCGCCGGGTTCCAGGCCGCCGTGTCGCGCGTGGTGTCGCGATCCGACGATCCGCTAGGCGACGACGCTGTGGCGCAACTGGCCCTGCTCGAGCGCGACGCGAGCCTGCCGATGGCCGATGCGGCACGCCTGGTGCCGCAATTGGCGGCCTGCTTCGCCCGCCAGCACGCCGAGCCGGCGCTGGCCGACTATGAATTGCTGCTGAAGGAATCGGCCGAGATGGCCTGGATTTCCACCGAGGGCAATGCCTTCAACCACGCCACCGACCGCGTGGCGGATGTGCGTGCCGTGGCCGATGCGCAGCGCAGCCTGGGCCGTCCCATCAAGGATTCGGTGGAAGTGTCGCGCTCCGGGCGGGTCCTGCAGACGGCATTCAAGGCCGATCCGGTGGAGCGCGGGTTTGTCGGTGCCGACGGCGCGGTGGTCAGGCGCAGCGTGCCGGGCTCGTTCTACGAGTTCATCACGCGCGATTTCGTGCCCGCGACAGAGGCCGCAGGCGGCACGCTGGACCTGTCGTTCGATGCGGGCAATGCGCAAGGCATCTTCAAGATGACTGCGGCCTGTTAAAGCAGGGCATGCGGAGATCGGAAAAGGGTCGGCTCGTCCGGCCCTTTTTTTGATTTATGGCTGGCCGGCCGGCAGGCGCAGGCGGACCAGCAACCCGCCCAGCTCGCTGTTGCCCAGCTCCAGCCCCCCTTCATATAGGGCTGCTATCTCGCTGACGATGGCCAGACCCAGTCCGCTGCCGGCAGCGGACTCATCCAGCCGCCCAAAGGGTGCCGCAGCCAGCTTGTGGGCCTCGGCCTGCATGCCCGGCCCATCGTCTTCCACCACGACCTCAAGCATGCCGCCACGCTCCGCGAGCTTGACGCGAACACGCGAGCGCGCCCATTGGCAGGCATTGTCGAGCAGGTTGCCAAGGATCTCGATCAAGTCCTGGCGATCGCCGGCGAAGTGCCCGTTGCCTTCCACCTGGATCTCGATCTCGCGCCCGCTGTGCAGGCGGGTCAGCGCGCGCGCCAGCTCGCCCGCAGGGCGTCTTGACGGCGTGGGCGAGGTCGGCGGCCTGGCGTCGCGAGCGCTCCAGCGCGTCGGCGTTGCGCGCTAGCAAGGTATTGATCTCGGTGACCAGCGGCACTACCTCGGCTGGCCACGTGCCGCCCAGGCGGCTCTCGCGCCGGGCTTGCAGGGTAGCCAGCGCTTCGCGCAGCCGCGCCAGCGGCGCAAGGCCGAACTTGACCTGGGCCGCCACCGCCAGCAGCAGGCCGGCGCCCAGCGCCGTCAGCGACCAGCCCAGCAAGCGGTTGAAGGCCTGGCGCGCCGCCCGCAGCTCGGTGCGGTCCAGCGCCACCGACAGCATCACCGGCGTATCGGCCGACGCCAGCACGATGGGGCGCGACACCACCAGCAACGATTGCCCGTTTGGCCCGGGCCGGATCTCGGCGTGGCTGCCCGCCACCTTATTGCCCACCGTGGCGGGCATCTCTGCATCCCAGAGCGAGCGTGAACGCAGCGTGGCCCCCGCCGCCTGCGCCTGCCAGTAGGCGCCGGAGTAGGGCAGTGCAAAGCGCGGGTCGGCCGGGGTGCGGGTCAAGGTGAGCTTGCCGTCGGGGCTCCAGTCCAGCGCGGCGGCGAGGCTGGTGAGCTGGTTGTCGAGCTGCCGCACATAGGTGTCGTTGACGTGGCGCGCGAACAGGGTGGAGAGCAGCCAGCCGGTGCCGCTGAGCGCCGCGGCCAGCCAGATGGCCGCGACCGCGAGCAGGCGGATGGCTAGTGACTGGCGCATGGGTCAGTTCGCGGCGGCTGCGGGGGCGCCGCGAGATGCCGGCGGGCGCAGGCGGTAGCCTTGCCCGCGCACGGTCTCGATCACGTCCACGCCAAGCTTGCGCCGCAGCCGTGCGATGAAGACTTCGATGGTGTTGCTGTCGCGGTCGAAATCCTGCGCGTAGATGTGCTCGGTCAGCACCGTCTTGCTGATGATCGCGCCCGGATGGTGCATCAGGTAATCCAGCACCTTGAACTCATGCGCGGTCAGCACCACCGCACTGCCATCGACGGTCACCACGCCGGTGCGCGCGTTCAGCCGAACCGGGCCGCAGGCCAGCTCGGGCGCCGACATGCCATGGGCGCGGCGGATCAGCGCGCGGATGCGGGCCAGCAACTCCTCCATGCGGAAAGGCTTGGCGAGATAGTCGTCGGCTCCGGCATCGATGCCCTCCACCTTGTCGGTCCAGCTGTCGCGCGCGGTCAGGATCAGCACCGGCAGGTTCACCTGCGCGGCGCGCCAGCGGCGCAGCACGGACAGTCCGTCGAGCCCCGGCAGGCCAAGGTCGAGCACCACGACATCGTAGGGCGCTTCGGCGCCCAGGTGCCAGGCATCGATGCCGTCCGCGGCCGTATCGACCGCGTAGCCCGCGTTGACCAGCGCGGCGTGGATCTGGGCGGCCAGCACGGCCTCGTCTTCTACCAGCAGGATGCGCATGGGGAATCAGGGTTTCTTGCGGGCCTGGTCAAGATCGCGTCCCTTGGCCTTGAGCAGGGTGGCGGTCTTTGCATCGTATTCGAGCTTGGCGACCGAGCCGCTCGCCAGCAGCAGCTTGACCTCGTATTGCCAGACGCCATCGTCGCGGTCGAGCTTGACGCCGATCACATCGCCTGTGTATTGCGCCGACACCGCCTCCAGGATGCGCGTGAGCGGCAGGATCTCGCCCGACTGCACGGCGGCGCGGGCGCGGTCGGCGTCCTTGTCGGCATGGGCGGGCGGCGGGACTGCCAGCAGCAACGACAGGGCGGCGACCAGCGGCAACAGGGCGCGCGGCAGGAATGCGGTGCGCACGGATCGCGCGGTGTGGGACGAAGGCAATGGCGTGAGGGAGCGGGGCAAACCGGTTGTGGGCAAGCCTTGGTTGATCAATGCAGTCTGCCATGCCGTGGCTGAACGCAAGCTGAACGGGGCACTCAGCAGCGGTTCAGGCAGAGATTGCCAGAATCGGCGCCACAGATCGTCATCGCCATCTGGATCCAGGAGCCATGCCATGCAAGCCATCCGCAGCACCCCCAATGATAGCCCTTCCGATATCCACCGCCGCGCCACGCGCGACGGCCTCGCGCTGGCCGCGGCGGTGATCGTCGTCCTGCTTGGCGTGGTGTCCTTGTTCTGGGCGCAGGTCGATGCGCATGCCGTGCTGCACGAATGGAAGCACATGGACAGCGGCCTGTCCATGATCGTGCTCGGGGCGCTGGTGCTTGGTCCGCTGCTGGCCTTTGGCCTGGACGACTGAGGCAAAGTCCCTGACGCCCGCGGACGGGTTTTCCATGTCTGGACTTCTTCCTGCGCCTGGTCCTACACTCGATTCACAATAAAAGCGCACGACCGTTCTAATTTATGCCCCCCGCGCATGGTTGACCATGCGCGGGGGGCATGACCGGCACAGTGCGATCCCTCAGGGTCAATCCACCAAGGAGACATGGCATGGAATCGAAGAACGTCCCGCTGGTAGCCGAATTGTTGCGTGATGCACCAAAGAACTGGGGCAAGTGGGGGCCGGATGATGAGGTTGGATCGCTCAACTACCTGACCCAGGCGGAGGTGCTCCCGGCGAGGCCGAGTACGCCGACGACATGATGATCATGTACCTGCAGGGCTCCACCCAGTACGATGCCCTGGGCCATGTCTGGTACGGCGATCAGCTGTGGAACGGCTACGATGCCAAGTCCACGATCGGCGGCCTGGAAAAAGCCAGCGTCCTGCCGATCGCGGAGCGCGGCGTGGTCGGGCGCGGCGTGCTGATCGACATGGCGCGCCATCGCGGCAAGGACGTGCTCGCGCCGGGCGAGACCTTCACCCACCTGGACTTGCTCGCCGCCGCCGAAATGCAGGGCGTGCGCATCGAGAAGCACGACATCCTGGTGATCCGCACCGGCTGGATCGGCTCGTTCTACAAGCGCGACCAGGCCGAGTTCTACCGCGAGTTCGTCGAGCCCGGCCTGACCTACAGCCCCGAACTGGTCGAGTGGTTCCATCGCATGGAGATCCCCAACCTCGTCACCGACACGATCGCCAACGAGGTGACGGTGGACCCGGTCTCGGGCGTGGCATTGCCGCTGCACAATGCGCTGATGCGCAACCTGGGCATCACCCTGACCGAGATCGCCCAGCTCGACCCGCTCGCGGCGGACTGCGCGCACGATCAGCAGTGGACGTTCCTGTATACGGCGGCGCCGCTCAAGGTAGTGAACGGTAGCGGCGCGCCGGTCAACCCGGTGGTGATCAAGTAAGCCAGGCAGAAAACCAGCCCCCGGCGCCGCCCGGTGGAGAAGCCTGAACGGCAGCTTCCGCCGGGTAGCGCCAGCTTCGTTCCGACCAAGCGCTATCCTTGACACTCCCCGCCGTGCCTATCGAGGTGCCTCATGACGCCCTATGAAGAGAAGCCCTGGCTCTCCAGCTACAACGCTGGCCAGCCGCACACCATTACCCCGCAATTTACCGACGCGCTGTCCATTTTCCGGGCCGCGGCGGACCGCGCGCCGGCCAGCCCGGCGATCCATTATTTCGACGCCACGCTCAGTTATGCCGAGGTGGATACGCTCTCCGATGCGCTGGCGGTAGCGCTATCATCGCGCGGCTGCACGCGCGGCGAGCGCGTCGCGCTATACCTGCAGAACGTGCCCCAGTTTGTCATCGGGCTGGTTGCCGCGTGGAAGCTCGGCGCCATCGCGGTGCCCGTCAACCCGATGAACCGCGCACGCGAGCTGCGCCTGGTGCTGGCCGACTCCGGCGCGAAGGTGCTGATCTGCCACGAATCGCTCTATGCCGACGTGGTCAGCGGGTTGTTCGACGCCGAGCGCGGCGGCCAGGGCGGCGGTGCCTCGCCCCTGGCGCTGCCCGAGGTGATCACGACGTCCGAGCTGGATTTCCAGACGCGCGCCGATCCGCGCTTGTTTGCCGCGGCAAAGCGCCAGTCCGCCGATGGCGTGCCCGATCTGCTGGCGCTGGTGCAAGAGCACCTGGGCCAGAGCCCCGCGCCGGTTGCGCTTTCGGCCAACGACGTCGCGATG
Organism: Cupriavidus basilensis OR16; assembly: GCF_000243095.1. Lineage (GTDB taxonomy): Bacteria > Pseudomonadota > Gammaproteobacteria > Burkholderiales > Burkholderiaceae > Cupriavidus > Cupriavidus basilensis_D. The sequence goes on from NZ_AHJE01000057.1 coordinate 18,476, forward strand.
CTGGTGTACACCTCCGGCACCACAGGGGTGCCCAAAGGCGCGATGAACACCCATGGCAATGTTGCTTTCAATGCGCAGGTGTACCGCGACTGGATCGGTTTGCGGGAGGGCGGCCCGATCCTGGGTGTGGCGCCGCTGTTCCATATCACCGGACTGGTGGGGCACGTGGCAGCGGCGTTCATCTGTGCCGCGCCGCTGGTGCTGGCCTGCCGTTTCGAGCCGGGCGTGGTCCTGGAGGCCATCCGCGACCGGCGGGTCGAGTTCACCATCGGCTCGATCACGGTCTTCATCGCGCTGATGAATCATCCCGAGGCGACCCGCGAGCATTTCGCCACGCTGGGCAAGATCTACTCGGGCGGCGCGCCGATCCCGCCGAGTGTAGTGGAGCAATTCCAAGCCAGGTTTGGCCACTATATCCTCGACCGCAAGAAGGACATGATCGTCGCCGCCGGCTACAAGGTCTGGCCGCGCGAGGTGGAAGACGTCTTGTATACGCATCCCGCGGTGCGCGAGGCAGCCGTGGTGGGCATCCCCGACGCCTATCGTGGCGAGACGGTGAAGGCCGTGGTCAGCCTGAAGCCGCAGGCCAGCGTCACGCCGGAAGCGCTGCTGGCCTGGTGCAAGGAGCGCATGGCAGCCTACAAGTACCCGCGCGTGGTGGAGATCATCGACGAGTTGCCGAAGACGGTCACGGGCAAGATCCTGCGGCGCGAGCTGCGCGGCTGAGGGTGCCGTGCGCGCAAGAAGGCGGCTGAAATCCTCGGCGCGCGCGCGGCATCCGGCGTGGCAAAAAAGACGAAATCACGCGTTTACCCCTTGTATATAGAGTCAGCGGACGCATCCACTGCTGCGTCTGCGCGACACAACGGCAGGCCGCGCGAGGCAAAACCTCAAAAAAACCCGGGGAAAACCCCGGTTTTTACACTCGCACACACGAAAACCCCTTGACGTCTCGTTGTTTCCGCTATGATTCAGTCGATGCCGCACGCCGATAGTCGATCGACGAAGCGTCGAGCGACATCCGATGCGACATCCCGTGCGACATCATTCTGTTCAACTCATATTTATCGATATGGCGACCAAAGCGAATCCGACCGCGAAGACTGCAACCAAGACCGCTGCCAAGAAGGCACCGGCAACCAAAGCCGCTCCCGTAAAGGCGGCTGCCAAGAAGGCCGTGCCGGCCAAGAAGGCTGCTCCGGCTGCCGCGGTGACCCCGCGCCCGCTGAAGGAAACCTTCAACAAGTCGAGCCTGGTCGCTCACCTGGTAGCACAGACCCAGCTGGAAGCCAAGGCCGTGAAGACGGTGCTGGCCCATCTGGAAAACACCATCGTCAGCGCGCTGCACAAGAAGGGCGCCGGCGAATTCACGCTGCCTGGCCTGATGAAGGTCACGGCTCAGCAAGTACCGGCCAAGAAGAAGCGCTTCGGCAAGGACCCGTTCTCCGGTGAAGAGCGTTGGTTCCCGGCCAAGCCGGCCAGCGTCAAGGTCAAGGTACGCCCGCTGAAGAAGCTGAAGGACGCAGCTGCCGCCTGATAGGGGCCCTGTTTCCAGCTTGAAAAGGAGCCGCTAGCCGGCTCCTTTTTTATATCTGGCGAATACGTTGCCGTGCCCGTAGTTCCCGCTGTTTTGGTAGTTTCCGCAGTTCCTCAGCCGGCCGCCAATGAAGCCGGCGCACCACACCGGGAGATCGTCATGCCTAGCATCCAGTGCCGCCTGTGGCGGCTTGCCTTGCGCCTGGTCCGGCGCAAACAGCGTTTTTCCAGCGCGCAGGCGCTGCATGAGGAAATCCGCCGTCGGCGCAAGATCGGCCGCGCGGAGCCCACGCCGAGCTTGCTGGCGCGTCACCAGGTGAGCATGGAACCTGTGGCCGGCGTGGAGGTCTATACCGTGCGCCCGCGCGGCAACGACAGCGGCAGGCAGATCCTTTACCTGCATGGCGGTGGCTACGTCTTCGATATCGTCAGCCAGCACTGGGACTTCATCGGCAAGCTGGTGGACGCGCTCGGCGCGACGGTGGTCGTGCCGATCTATCCGCTGGCGCCCGAGCATACCCACCGTGAAGTTTTTGCAGGATTACTGCCGCTCTACGACCAGCTGGTCCGCGGCATGCCGCCCGCCAGCCTGACCGTCATGGGCGACTCCGCTGGCGGCGGCATGGCGCTCGCGCTGGCGCAAGTGGCCCGGGATACCGGACGCGCGCTGCCTGGCCGCCTGGTCTTGCTGTCGCCGTTCCTGGATGCCACCGGCAGCAACCCGGCCATCGATGCGCTCGAGCCCCTCGATCCGATGCTGTCGAAGCCCGGCGGTATCGAGTGCGGACGCGTCTATGCTGGCGGCGATCCCGTCACCCTGCCGCAGGTCAGCCCCCTCTACGGCAGCCTGCGTGGCCTGCCACCCGTGACGCTGTTCATCGGCACCCACGACGTCTTGCTGCCAGACTGCCGCGCCTACCGCGCGCTTGCGGAGCAGCAGGGCTTGCCGCTGCGGTATTACGAATACGAGGGCATGTTCCACGTGTGGATGCTGTTGCCAATGCCGGAATCCAATGCCGCCTTCGCGCAGATCGTCGCCGCCATCGAGGCCGAGGACGCTCCGCAGCGGCCGCCGGAGGTGCGCGCTGGGCAGGGCGCTGCAACCGGGTATCAGCCGATGTAGCAAGGAACGGCGATAATCGCGGGGTTGCCGGCCAGGTGCCGGCCTAAAGTAGTTAGGGAGTCCCCATGCTTTCTCGTCGTTATGGCGCGGTCTGGCTGACCGTGCTCGCCTTGCTGATCCTTGGCGCACTTGCCGCCGGTCACCGGATTTCCCCGGCGTGGCTGGCTGGGCCCGTCGTGCTGCTGCTGGTTGGCCTGCATGACATCAGCCAGTCGCGCCACTCCATCCTGCGCAACTATCCGATCTGGGGCCACCTGCGCTTCTTGTTCGAGTTCATCCGCCCGGAGATCCGCCAGTATTTCATCGAGGACGACACCAACGAGATGCCGTTCTCGCGCCAGCAGCGCAGCCTGGTCTACCAGCGTGCCAAGAACGAGGTCGACAGCCGGCCCTTTGGCACCGAGATCGATGTGCGCCTGGCGGGCCATGAGTGGATCAGCCACTCGCTCGCACCGACCCGCATCCCCTCCGCCGACTTCCGCATCACCGTGGGCGAGGGCCGCGCCCAGCCGTACTCGCTGTCGATCTTCAACGTCTCGGCCATGAGCTTCTCGAAGGGTCCATCTCGCCGTACCACCGTGCCGAAGGCGGCGACCTGATCTGGGAGGTGGCCTCCGGCTACTTCGGCTGCCGGCGTCCCGATGGCGGCTTCGACCCGGACAAGTTCGCCGAGCAGGCACGCTCGCCGCAGGTCAAGATGATCGAGGTCAAGCTCTCCCAGGGCGCCAAGCCGGGCCACGGCGGCGTGCTGCCGGCGGCCAAGGTGACGCCGGAGATTGCCGCCACGCGCGGCATTGGCATGGGCGAGGATTGCATCTCGCCGGCCACCCACAGTGAGTTTTCCACACCGCTTGGCCTGCTGCAGTTTGTCGATCGGCTGCGCACGCTGTCCGGCGGCAAGCCCACCGGCTTCAAGCTTTGCATCGGGCACCCGTGGGAATTCTTCGGCATCGTCAAAGCCATGCTGGAATCCGGCATCCTGCCCGACTTTATCGTGGTGGATGGTGCCGAAGGCGGCACGGGCGCGGCGCCGCTGGAGTTCGTCGACCATATCGGCGTGCCGCTGCAGGAAGGGCTGCTGCTGGTGCACAACACACTGGTTGGCGTGAACCTGCGCGACAAGATCCGCGTTGGCGCAAGCGGCAAGATCATCACGGCGTTCGATGTGGCGCGCACGCTGGCCACCGGTGCCGACTGGTGCAACTCGGCGCGCGGCTTCATGTTTGCGCTTGGCTGCGTGCAGGCGCAAAAATGCCATACCGACCGCTGCCCCGTGGGCGTGGCCACGCAGGATCCGGTGCGCCAGCGCGCCATCGTGGTGCCGGACAAGGCGGATCGCGTAGCCAGCTTCCACCGCCAGACGTTGCATGCGTTGCTGGAAATCCTGCAGGCAGCCGGCCTGCATCATCCGGCCGATCTCAAGCCGCACCATATCGTGCGGCGTATCTCGCCCAACGAAGTGCGGCTGATGTCCGAACTGCTCAAGTTCCTGACGCCGGGAGACCTGATCAACGGCAATTTCCGCTACCAGCTCTACGAGAAGTATTGGCCGCTGGCGCGCTCCGACAGTTTCGCGATGTAAAGCGCTGCGCTAGCGTGCGGCTTGCGGCGCCGGCAGGCGGGCGCGCCCGTGCTGGCGGAATGCGCTGGGCGCCTGCCCGACATGCTTGGCAAAGAAGCGCGCGAAATACGCGGCATCCGCAAAGCCCAGCGTCGAGGCGATCTGCTTGATATCGAGATCGCTATAGAGCAGATCGCGCTGCGCCTCCACGATCAGGCGCGAATGGATCAGCTGCAGCGCGCTCCTGCCGGCAAGCTGCTGGCAGATGCGGTTGAGCTGGGTGGGCGAGATACCGAGCGTGTCGGCATAGCCGGCCAGATCCTGGTGGTTCCGAAAACGTGCCTCCACCAATTGCTGGAACTGCTGAAAATGGCGTGCGGTCCTGCCCGCCGGCTGCGCCCCGGTTGCACCCGCGCCCGAAGCGCGCCGGGCAATACCGACCAGCAGCAAGGACAGCAGCGCCGACAAGGCCGCGCCGCGCCACAGCGAGACCGCGTTCATTTCCGCACGGAACAGTTCCAGCGCCCCGGCAAGCACGGTGGCGTCATCGCACTCTGCACGGGCCGGGTCAGCGAACTGGTCGTGGTAGGGCCGCTCGAACAGCGGCAGCGCATCCGGCACGCCAGCCAGCAGCGTGTGCAGGTAGTGATCGGTCATGGTGATCACGATGCCGTCCACGTCAGGCGTAAACCGAAAGCCATGCACGCAGCGCGGCGGCACCGTCACCACGGTGCGCGAGCCCAGCGGGTACTCGCGGTCGTCGAGCAGCGCGCGGCCGCCCCCCTCGTGCACGTAGAGAACCTGGAAGAAGCGCTCGTGGCGGTGCGGCTTGATCTCCCAGTCATTGATGCCGCTGCGCTCCGGGATCGACTCGAAATGCAGTTGTTCCAGCAGGGGCTCGTTGGAGTTGACCCCATAGAGCGAATAGGTCGGGACGGTTTTCATGGGGCGGGGGCAGCACCGGGGTGCCAATTGTCTCGCCAGGGGGCGGATCTGTCCATCCGCGCTGCCGCTCTCCATGGCAGCGCGGCGATGGTTACTGATCCGCCTTGGCGCCCGACTTGCGCACGATCTCGGCCCACTTGTTGCCCTCCGCCACGGTGTAGCGCGCGAACTCGGCGGGGGAAGAGCCTACGGGCTCGGCGCCCATGTCGGCGTACTGGCGCTGCACGTCGGGCTGGCGCAACGCTTGCGCGGCGTGGGCCGCCAGTTTCGCCACGATCGGGGCCGGCGTGCCGCGCGGTGCCCATAGGCCGTACCAGGTGCTGATATTGAAGCCAGGCAAGCCCGACTCCGCCACCGTAGGCACGTCCGGCAGGGCGCGCGCGCGCTTGAGCGTGGTGACGGCCACGGCGCGCAGCTTGCCGGCCTTGATAAACGGCATGGCTGATGGCATGGAATCGAACATCAACTGGATCTGGCCGCCCATCAGGTCGGTCAGCGCGGGCGAGCTGCCCTTGTACGGCACGTGCTGCATCGAGACGTTGGCGGCGAACTTGAACGACTCGCCCGCCAGTTGCTGGGCCGACGCATTACCCGCTGAACCAAAGTTGATGCTGCCGCCCTTGGCCTTCGCATAGGCAATCAGGTCCTGCACGGTCTTGACCGGCGAATCGTTGTTGACCACCAGCACCAGCGGCACATCGGCCAACTGCGTGATGGGCACAAAAATCGCGGAACGCGTCGTAGCGCATCTTGGGGTAGATGCTCGGGTTGATCACATGCAGCGAGGCATTGGCCAGGGATCGTGTANCCCGTCGGGCGCGGCCTTGGCGACCACTTCCGCGCCGATCATGCCGCTGGCGCCCCGTCGGGCGCGGCCTTGGCGACCACTTCCGCGCCGATCATGCCGCTGGCGCCCGGCTTGTTGTCGATCACGACCGTCTGGCCGAGCGTGTCGCCCATCTTGACGCCGACCACGCGCGCCAGCAGGTCGGTGGGACCGCCCGGCGGGTAAGGCAGCACCATGCGGATGGGGCGTTGCGGGAAATCATCGGCGGCACGGGCGGGAGAAGCGCCGAAGGCGGCGATGGTGGCGACGGCAGCCGTGGCCAGGCTCGCCAGCAAGACCAGATGGCGTGCGTTATGGCGATGCTTGGTGCGGTGTGTACCGTGTTGCGTGTTCAGGACCCTGAATCGGAATGGCATGACTTTGTCTCCTTGATTTTTATCGCGACTTTGCCGATGACCTGCCGGGCTTCCAGGGCGCCCAGCGCCTCGGCCAGCCCGCTCATCGGGTACACCTTCGACACCGTCGGTCGAATCTTGCCCTCGCTGGCCCAGGCGCACAGCGTGCGCATGACGGCCTGCAGCGCAGGTGCATGCTGTGCCCGCTCGTTGGCGGGGGTCCAGCCGATATAGCGGCCGACAAAAAATCCATGCAGCGTCAGGTTCTTCACCAGCAGCAGGTTCAGCGGCGCTTGCGGGATGCGGCCGCTGGCAAAGCCGATGCTGAGAATCCGCGCATTGGCAGCGGCCGCGCGCAGCGCCTGGTCGAACAGGTCGCCGCCTACCGGATCTACCACCACGTCGGCGCCATGCCCGCCGGTTACGCGCTTGACGGCGGCGGCCAGGTCTTCCGGGGCCAGCGCATGCTGAGCGCCGCGGAGCAGGGCCTGCGCGCGTTTCGATTCGGTGCTGGCGCAGGCGATCACCTGCGCGCCCAACTGGTGGGCGATTTCCACCGCGGCCAGGCCCACGCCGGCGCCGGCGCCGAGCACCAGCACCGTTTCGCCCGGCTGCACGGCGCCGCGCCACACCAGGCCGCAGTAAGCGGTGCCGTAGGAGAGCGGGACCGGCAGGGCTTGCAGTGCGTCAAGCGTATCGGGTATGGGGTAGACCGTGTACTCCGGCAGCGTGACTTCATCGGCAAAGCAGCCCCAGTCGGCAATGGCCACCACGCGGTCGCCGGGGCGCAAGCGCGTGACGGCCGCGCCGCAAGCCACTACCCGGCCGACCGCCTCGGTGCCGGGCACGAACGGCAACGGCGGCTTGGTCTGGTAGCGTCCCGCGACCATCAGGCCGGTGGCGTGGCTCACACTTGCATATTCCACGGCAAGCGTGACCGCGTGCGGATCCGCAAGCGCCGGCCGCGGGATGCTCGCCAGGCGGACGTCTTGTGCTTTGCCGAAGTGCTCGCAGAGCAGGGCGCGCATCATGCTGTGGCTCCCGCCGTGTTTTGGCCAGCCAACGGGCTAGCCTGCCTGACAACGCCGCACTCCAGCAATCGGGCGAGCTTGTCAGGCGTTATGCCACATTCGCGCAGCACGGCTTCGGTGTGTTCGCCGACACGCGGCGCTGCGCTCGGCGCGCGCCGCATGCCCTTGGCCGGGATGCCGGCAAACGGCAAGGTACCCAGGCCAGCCTGCGCTACCGTCTGGAACGTCTCCTGCTGCGCGGCTTGCGGGTGGTCGAGCACTTGCCGGTAGTCGCGCACCGGCGCATGGAGGATATCGTGCGCCTGAAGGACGCGCAGCCAGTGCCCCGTGCTCTTGCCGGCAAGCACCGCAGCCACGGCGTCCTGCAGCCACGCCGCGTGCGCCATGCGGCTGGCATTGTCGGCAAAGCGCGCATCGTCCGCCCACGCCGGGCGATCCAGCGCCACGCACAGCCTGCCGAACTGCGCGTTGTTCAGCGCCAGCAAGGTGAGGCTGCCGTCGCTGGTGGCAAACACGCCATTCGGCGCGCTCACCGGCCCGGCAGCCACGGCGCCCTGGATGGCGTACTCGAGGATATTGTTGGCCTGCAGCGCTACGCAGGCGTCGAACAGGTTCAGCTCGACATGTGCGCCGAGGCCGCGGCGAAAGCGCCTGCACAAGGCGGCGGCGCAGGCCTGCGCTGCATACAGGCCGGTGGCCGCGTCCGCCAGCAGCATGCCGATGCGGCGCGGCGTGCCGTCGGCCATGCGGTTGGTGTGCATGAGGCCGCTGTCGGCCTGCATCACCGAGTCCGAAGCCGGATAGTCGGCATAGGGGCCGTGCGCGCCGTAGCCGCTGATCGACACATAGACCAGCGCCGGGTTGCGCGCGCACAGCGCGGCATAGCCCACGCCGAGCCGCTCGGCAACCTGCGGCCGGAAGTTCTGCACCACGATATCCGCCTGCAGCGCGAGGTCGAACAGCAGCGCCTTGCCGGCGTCGGTGGCCGCATCGATGCAGACGCCGCGCTTGCCGGCGTTGTACGCGATCGACAGCGCGCTATGCTCCCCGCGCACCACGCCCACATGCCTGCCCCAGTCGCCCGCCGGCGGATCGACCTTGATGACCTCGGCGCCTTGTTGCCAGAGGATATGCGCACAATACGGGCCCGCAATGCCCTGGCTGATATCCAGGATGCGCAGGCCAGAGAAGGGCAGCTCGTCGACCGCTTCGGAAGATGAGGCGGTATGTGAAGCTAGGGCGGATTGCAGGTCGGTCTGGGACATCGGCAGGGATCCGGGAGTCGTAAGGTGGTGTCGGATGGCTTATGCTAGGGCGTACTCCTGGCCGTGACAATCCGCCGGCCTGTGCCACCCGTGTTGACTCATGATTGACAATAATCCCAGCTTCGACCTGAACCTGATCCGGCTGTTCGTCACGCTGGTGGAGTCCAGAACGCTCACGGCCGCCGCCGCGCGCGGCGGCATGACCCGCTCCAATGTCTCGCGCCGTCTCAAGGCGCTTGAGCAGCATATGGGCGCGCAATTGATGCGGCGCACTACCCGCCATGTGGAGCTGACCGAGGCCGGGCGGCTGCTGTATGCGCACGGCGTTCGCATGCTCGATGAGCTGCAGGCGGCGGGCACCTCTATCGACAGCCTTGGCCAGACCGTGCGCGGCGACGTGCGGATCCGCCTGCCCACCGGACTCGGGCATCTCTACCTGGCGCAGGTATTACTGGAGTTTGCCCGGCAATACCCGGCCATCTCCCTGCGCGTGCTGATCAACGACTATATCGGCGACCTGATTTCCGCCGAGGTGGATGTGGCGCTGAAGATCACCTCCCTGCCGCCGGAGGACCACGTGGCGCGCAGGATTTGCGGGGTAGGCTGGTGCCTGTGCGCAGCGCCGGCCTTCCTGGCCGAGCATGGGCCAGTGAGCCGCGCCGAGGATCTTGGCCATTGCGACCTGATTGCGCCGGCATCGCTCGGGCGGCGCTTCGATCTCAAGCTGAGACTGGCCGGCACGCCGCTGATCCTGCGGGTCGCCCCGCGCATCCAGTCCGGCGATTATCCCTTCCTGTTCGAGTCGATGATGGCTGGACTTGGCGTTGCTCTGTTGCCGCGCTATGCGGTGTGGCAACAGATCGGCCGCGGCGAAGTGGTGGAGGTGTTGCCCGAATACGAACCCGAAGGCGTGGGCGACAGCATTTACATGCTGACGGCGCCGAACCGGTTTCCCACGCTGGCCACCCGCACCCTGATGGATTTCATCCGGGCGCGGCTGGAGAGCCAGGCGGGCAACTGGATTGGGCGTGGAGCTGGCGGGGAATGAGCGCGAGGAGCCTGGCGCGCCTATTGTAAAAACAGGCGCCACTTTTTAGTGACTCTGGTTTCGTGGAGCACTCGAACTGATTTGCCTGGAAATACCCTGGGCAACCAGCTGTGGCGGCTGACCGTTGGATGCTGAAGCGGATATTCGAAATACCGCCCTCCCAGGCGGCTCGCCTCGAGCAGGCGCGACTAGCCGCGCCCCTTACTGCGGGCCCAGCTTCTTGATCAGCGCGTCCAGCATCGCCAGCTCCTGCTCGTCCAGATCCGTCAGCGGCGCGCGGACCGGGCCGGCGTCGTGCCCGACCAGCTTGGCCCCGGCCTTGACGATGCTCACCGCGTAGCCTGCGCGGCGGTTGCGGATGTCCAGGTAGGGCAGGAAGAACTCGTCGATCAGGCGGTTGGTGGTGGCGTGGTCGTCGGCGGCAATCGCGCGGTAGAAGTCCATCGCCGTCTTGGGGATGAAGTTGAACACGGCCGACGAGTACACGGGCACGCCCAGCGCCTTGTAGGCCGCGGCATAGACTTCCGCGGTGGGCAGGCCGCCCAAGTAGGAAAGGCGGTCGCCCAGCTTACGGCGGATGCGGACCATGCCTTCGATCTCGCCCACGCCATCCTTGAAGCCGATCAGGTTCGGGCAGCGATCGGCCAGGCGTTCCAGCATGTCCGCGTTGATGCGGGAATTGCCGCGGTTGTACACGATCACGCCGATATGGACCGACTTGCAGACTTCTTCAATATGGTTGGCAATGCCGTCCTGGCAGGCTTCGGTCAGGTAGTGCGGCAGCAGCAGGATGCCCTTGGCACCCAGACGCTGGGCTTCCTTGGCGTAGGCGATGGCCATACGGGTTGGGCCGCCTGCGCCGGCGAGGATGGGCACCTTGCCGGCGCAGGTTTCCACCGCGGTGCGGATGACGTTGGCGTAGTCGTCCGGCGTCAGCGAGAAGAACTCGCCGGTGCCACCGGCGGCGAACAGGGCGGTGGCGCCGTAGGGGGCCAGCCATTCCAGGCGCTCTACATAGGTCTCGGGGCGGAAGTTGCCTTGCGCGTCGAAGTCGGTCACGGGGAAGGAAAGCAGGCCTTCCGAGACGATCTGCTTGAGTTCTTGTGGTGTGGTCATGGGGGCTGGTCCTGATACCCGCAAGGGCAGGGTTGGTTCACGGGGTCTTGTGCTGGATTCTGATTGGCACAATTTCGATATACGTCATCGTACAACTAGGAATTTGAATGCGCAAGTGTTTTTGCCCGGATGGAGGCCGTGACCCCGGCGGTGCTCGCATGGCACTTTGCCCGAAGGCGGCGGCGGTCATCTGAGACAGCCCCGGCGAGCCGTTGAGAGGGTGGAGCAGAATCTTCCCAAAGCACGGTGAAAGCTGGCTGAAAGCTTCTTGTATCCCTTTTTTTTTGGCACAGGACGCGGGAGGCGGTCACGGCTCGGCGGGCTAGAACGGTCTCGCGGAGGTGTTGCACCCAAACTCGGGTAAACACTTAATGTTGTCGATCAACGCCGGTGCCTATAATTCGAGTCATACGATGACATATCACGTAGCCGACCAAGCACGCGAGAAGGACGCCAGCCGCAAGCCGGTCTCCGGATCTCTCAGCCGGCTCCGTGCAGGAGACCCCATGAATCTCAGCAATTCAATCAGTGTGGCCGGCGCGGCCACCCGTCGCAGCAATGTCCGTTACTGGATCCTGCTGATGATCTTCGTGGTGACGACGGTGAACTACGCCGACCGCGCCACGCTTTCCATCACCGGCCCCGCGATGCGCGCGGAGTTCGGCTTCGATGCCGTGCAGATGGGCTTTATCTTCTCGGCCTTCAGCTGGGCCTATGTGATGGCGCAGATCCCGGGCGGCTGGCTGCTCGACCGGTTTGGCGCCCGCCGCATCTACGCCTGCAGTATTTTCCTGTGGTCGCTCTTTACGCTGCTGCAGGGTTTTATCGGCGTGTTCGCCACGGTTGGCGCGGCGGTGACCACGTTGTTCGTGCTGCGATTTGCCGTGGGCCTGGCCGAGTCGCCGGCGTTCCCGGCCAATGCCAAGGTCGTGGCCAGCTGGTTTCCCACGGCCGAGCGCGGCACGGCTTCGGCCATCTTCAACTCGGCGCAGTATTTTGCCGCGGTGCTCTTTACGCCCTTGATGGCGTGGCTGACCCACGCGCTGGGCTGGCACCACGTCTATATGTGGATGGGTGCGCTGGGCATGGTGCTGGCCGGTCTCTGGCTCAAGGTGGTGCGCAGCCCGGCGACGCATCCGGGCGTGAACCGCGCGGAACTTGACTACATCAAGCAGGGCGGCGGGCTGATCGAGATGAGCGGTGACGCTGGCAAGAAGGAGAAGGAAGCGCCCGGCACGCGCTGGTTCTACGTGCGCCAGTTGCTCTCCAACCGGATGTTGCTGGGCGTGTACCTGGGCCAGTATTGCATCAACGTGCTGACGTACTTCTTCCTGACGTGGTTTCCCGTGTACCTGGTGCAGGCCCGCGGCATGTCGATCCTGAAAGCCGGCTTCGTGGCTTCGCTGCCAGCGATCTGCGGCTTCCTGGGTGGCGTGCTGGGCGGCGTGATCTCCGATGGGTTCCTGCGCCGCGGCTATTCGCTGACGGTGGCCCGCAAGGTGCCGATCGTCGCCGGCATGCTGCTGTCGGTCAGCATGATTGCCTGCAATTATGTGGATAGCGAATGGCTGGTGGTGGGCTTCATGGCGCTGGCGTTCTTCGGCAAGGGGATCGGCGCGCTGGGCTGGGCGGTGGTGGCGGATACGGCACCGAAGGAAGTGATCGGCCTGGCCGGCAGCATCTTTAACATGTTCGGAAACATCGCGGGCATCGTCACGCCGATCGTGATCGGCTATATCCTTGGCACCACCGGTTCCTTCAACGGCGCGCTGGTCTTCGTCGGCGCCAACGCGCTGGTGACCGTGATCAGCTACCTGGTGATCGTCAAGGAAATCAAGCGCGTCGAGCTCAAGCATCCCTGAATTCAGTGGCGCCGGCTGCGCGGGCGCAGCCCCGGCGCAGCGGCCAAGCGTTTCGCAAGGAAAAAAGACATGTCGGTGATCGATATCAAAGTAGAGCAGCCAGGCGGTTCGCAGCCGGCTGCGCAGGTGCAGGGCACTCCGCTGTACATTCGCATCCACGAACTGGATAACGTGGCCATCGTCGCCAACGATGGCGGCCTGCCGGAAGGCACGGTGTTTCCCTGCGGCCTGACCCTGCGCGAGCGGGTGCCCCAGGGCCACAAGGTGGCGCTGGCCGACCTGGCGGCCGGCGATGCCGTGGTGCGCTACAACGTGGTGATCGGCTATGCGCTGCGCGACCTGCCCAAGGGCAGCTGGGTCAATGAGCGCGTGATCGAGATGCCGGTGGCGCCCGGGCTGGACAACCTGCCGATCGGCACGCGCGTGGCGGACCCGCTGCCGCCGCTGGATGGCTATACCTTCGAGGGCTTCCGCAATCCGGACGGCTCGGTCGGCAGCCGCAACATCCTTGCCATCACCACCACCGTGCAGTGCGTGTCGGGCGTGGTGGAGCACGCGGTGCGGCGCATCAAGGCCGAGCTGCTGCCACGGTATCCCAATGTGGATGACGTGGTGGGGCTGGAGCATACCTATGGCTGCGGCGTGGCCATCGATGCGCCGGACGCCATCGTGCCGATCCGCACCCTGCGCAATATCGCGCTGAACCCGAATTTTGGCGGCACCGCGATGATGGTGAGCCTGGGTTGCGAGAAGCTCCAGCCAGAGCGCCTGCTGCCGGCCGGCAGCTTGCCCGGCGGCCTGGATGTGGGCGTGGTGTGCCTGCAGGACGACGAGCTTTTCGGGCGTGACCGCCAATCCCGCCGTGGGGTTTGCCACCGACCTGCTGGTGCGCGCCGGCGCCACCGTAATGTTCTCCGAAGTCACTGAAGTGCGCGACGGCATCGACCAGCTCACCGCGCGCGCCGCCACGCCGGAAGTGGCGCAGGCCATGATCCGCGAGATGGATTGGTACGACCGCTACCTGGAAAAGGGCCGGGTCGACCGCAGCGCCAATACCACGCCCGGCAACAAGAAGGGCGGGCTGTCCAATATCGTCGAGAAGGCCATGGGCTCGATCGTCAAGTCCGGCAGCACAGCCATTACCGGCGTGCTCTCCCCGGGCGAGAAGCTCAAGCAAAAGGGCCTGATCTATGCAGCCACGCCCGCCAGCGACTTTATCTGCGGGACCCTGCAGCTGGCCGCCGGCATGAACCTGCACGTATTCACCACCGGCCGCGGCACGCCGTATGGCCTGGCCGAAGTACCCGTGATCAAGGTGGCAACGCGCAGTGATCTGGCCCGCCGCTGGCACGACCTGATGGACGTGAATGCCGGGCGCATCGCCACTGGCGAGGCCACCATCGAGGATGTGGGCTGGGAGTTGTTCCGCTTGATGCTGGACGTGGCAAGCGGGCGCAAGAAGACCTGGGCCGAGCACCATAAGCTGCACAATGCGCTGGCGCTGTTCAACCCGGCGCCGGTGACCTGAGTGTCTTGCGTGGCCTGCGCCCCTCGGAATCGTTGCCGGCGGCCGGGACCAGAGTCACGGCCGCTTTACATTCCCGCCGGACCCACCTTAAATGAGGAGGGATCCGGCCCCTCCCGGCCACCACACCTTCCGCCTTTCTCTCCCTCGGTTCGCCATGCCATCCTTCTTCCCGACATGACGCTGGAGACGGAGAGATGCCGTTCTTCGTGGCGCGTAGCCGGCGGGACGGCCGAACCCGTATCCGGGATTCCGTCGCGAGGTGCATCATGGCCGATTTGTCGAGTGAGCTGGTCAATGGGTTGAAGTCGAAACTGAGAGGCCAGGTGCTGCAACCTGGCGAGGCGGGCTATGAGGAGGCGCGGCAAGTCTGGAACGCCATGATCGACCGCCGTCCCGCGCTGATCGTCAAGAGCGCCGGCACGGCCGATGTCATCGATACCATCGTGTTCGCGCGGGACAACGGCATGCTGCTGTCCGTGCGCGCTGGCGGCCATAATATCGGCGGCCTGGCTCTTTGCGATGGTGGCGTCACGCTGGACCTGTCAGGCATGAAATCGGTGCGGATCGACCCCACCGCGCTGCGCGCCTACGTGGAGCCCGGCGCCACGCTGGGCGATTTCGACCACGAGGCGCAGGCCTTCGGCCTTGCTACGCCGCTCGGCATCAACTCCACCACCGGTGTGGCCGGACTCACCTTGGGCGGCGGCTTCGGCTGGATCAGCCGCAAGTACGGCACCACCGTGGATAAGACCGTTTCGACGCCATGCCCGATGAGCTGACCGTATGGGCCGTGCTGCGGCTCGCGCCGCCGCTGCCGTTCCTGTCGCCCGAGACCCATGGCAAGCCCGTCGTGGCGCTGGCCATCTGCTATATCGGGCCGCCAGCGAACGGGCCGCAACTGGTCGAGCCATTGCGTCATTTCGGCACGCCGTATGGCGAGCATGTCGGGCCCATGCCGTTTGCGGCCTGGCAGCAGGCGTTCGATCCCTTGCTCACGCCCGGTGCGCGCAACTACTGGAAGTCGCACAACTTCGCCGGACTCGACGATGGCCTGCTCACGCTGTTGACGGACTACGTCAACAAGCTGCCCTCGCCGCACACCGAGATCTTTATCGGCGCCATGGGCGGGCAAACCAACCGGGTCGCGGTGGACGCCGCTGCGTATCCCAATCGCGATAGCAACTATGTGATGAACGTGCACGGACGCTGGACCGAGCCGGCCGACGACGACGCCTGCATCGCCTGGTCGCGCGAGGTCTTCCAGGCTGCGGCACCCTACGCGCTCGGCTCGGTTTACGTGAATTTCCTGACACAGGAAGAGGGCGATCGCGTCGGCGCCGCGTACGGGCCGAACTACGCGAGGCTGGTCGAGGTCAAGCGGCGCTACGATCCCGACAACCTGTTCCGCCACAACCAGAACATCAAGCCCTGAGCGCGCCTTTGCAGCCTATGCCGCCGGCCCCGTGCCGACGGCATGGGTAACGTCGATCTTCGTGCCGCCGGCGAGCGTCTGGTACACCACGCAATAGCGCTCGGTCAGCCGCAACAGCGTTTCGACCTGATCGGCCCGCGCGTCCGTATCCAGTTCAAACCGCACCCGGATCGCGTGGAAGCCCACGGCGGCGTCCTTGCTAACGCCAAGCGTGCCGCGAAAATCGAGGTCGCCTTCCACCAGCACGCGCGCGCCGCGCAGTGCAATGTCCAGCGCTGTCGCTACGGCGTTCAGCGTGACCCCGGCGCAGGCAGCCAGGGCCTCCAGCAGCATGTCGCCGGAGCAGGCGCTCAGGCCGGTGCCGCCGGTGGCGGGATGCAGGCCGGCTTCGACCAGCGCCTTGCCGGTTTCGAGGCTGCAGGTGATTCCTTCACCGAGACGGCTGGAAGCCCGCAACGTGATCGATGCGGTTTCCGGGTGTTCCCGATACTTTTCCTTGAGCGGGGCCTGGAGGGTGCGGAGCTGGTCGGCGTTCATGGGAGTGCTCTCGACGCTAGGTGTTGGTCGTGACCGGTGGCGGTCCTGGCAGTGTAATCCTCAACGCTTCCGGGGATTTGCCATGGCGCCTGAACGGCTGGCTGCAAGGCCGCCGCAGGTTCTCCAGAAGCATGGTTCGGTCGCGTTTGCCTGATCGCCGGTTTCAGGACAACCAAGCGATTCAGATCAACCGCGCCCCCGGCCAGGCCCCCGACATCACAATATTGCGCACCGACTGCCTGACTGTCTGCATGATGTCCCACAATTCAGGCACTGGCGTGCGGTTACGCGCGGTGGCGAGCGCCACTTGCCGCGTCACTACCGGCTCCACCAGCCGGGCTGAATGCAGCCGGCCTTGCGCCACGCGATCCGCCACGGCGGCAAATGGCAGCAGGGTAGCGCCGCAGCCGTCTTCCACCAAGCGCATCGATACGGTGTTCGACGCATCGCACTCCAGCGCGAGCTGCAGGCTGGCGCCCGCCCTGGCCGCGAGCGATTCGGCCAGGACCCGCAGGCCATGCCCGGTACTGGGCAGTATCAGCGGCACTTCGCCAAGGCGGCGTACCGGAAAGGTCGGGCCGAGGTGGCTCCAGGATGTGGGCGTGACCAGCGTCAGGTCTTCTTCCAGCAGGATGTCGACCTTCAGCGCCCCTTGTTGCTCGGGCAGGTAGAGCAGGGCGACGTCAATCTCGCCCGCGGCCAGCCAGGCCAGCACGGGGCTCGCCAGCCCTTCGACAAAGCGCACCTTGGTCGCGGGAAAGCGCTGTTTGAGCGCGGTGCCGATGCTGGCAAACGCGGTGTTGGCGATGGTGGGCTGTGCCGCGATCACCAACTGCGCGGGGCCCTGCGCCGACGATGCGCGGATGGCTTCGCGCGCTTCGGCCAGCGTGGCCGCTACCTGGCGGGCGTAGACGATGAGGGTCTGGCCGGCCTCGGTCAGCACCACGCCGCGCCCGCTGCGGTGGAACAGGCGGGTGTCCAGCGCGGCTTCGAGCCGGGCGATCTGCCGGCTTACGGTCGACTGGTCCGCGCCCATCTCGAGCGCGGCGCGCGAGATGCTCTGCGTGTTGGCGACGCAGACGAAGCAGGCCAGATCCTCGGAGTTCATCGCGACGCTCAGCCGGCGAAGCGATCGCGCAGTGCCTGCGTCGCGGTACGGAAGAGATTCTGGTCCAGGCCCACCGCCACGAAGCTCGCGCCCATGTCCAGGTAGCGGCGCGCGTCGGCTTCCACCGGCGTCAGCGTGCCCACGGCCTTGCCGGCGCGCTTGGCGGCCTCGAAGATGCGCGCCACTTGCACCTGCACTTCGGGATGGTTGGGGTTGCCGAGGTGGCCGCAGGCGGCCGCCAGGTCATTCGGGCCGATAAAGATGCCGTCCACGCCATCCACCGCGCAGATCTCGTCGGCCGCATCCACGCCTTTCTGGCTCTCGATCTGCACCAGCACGCAGATATTGTCGTTGATCTGGCTGAAGTACTCCGGCACCGTGCCGTAGCGGTTGCTGCGCTGGACCATCGACACGCCGCGCACGCCAGCGGGCGGGTAGCGGGTGGCGCTCACCGCGCGCTCGGCCTGCTCGGCGCTCTCCACGAAGGGAATCAGGAAATTATAGAAACCGATATCCAGCAGGCGCTTCATCAGCACCGGATCGTTGACGGGAGGGCGCACTACCGGCGCGCTCGCGCTGCCTTGCAGCGCCATCAGTTGCGGGATGAAGGTCAGCACATCGTTGGGCGAATGCTCGCCATCGAGCAGCAGCCAGTCGAAGCCGGCCAGGCCGAGGATCTCGGTGGTGGTGGCGTTGCCGAGCGAGCACCAGCACCCGATCGCGCGCTTGCGCGCCAGCACGTCGGCACGAAAGCGGTTGGGCAGGGGCGAGGGCAAGCTCGAATTCGGGAGGGTGGACATCACGATGGTGTTCCTGTTTTCAGTCTGGGAGGCGAATGCCTCAGCCGATGATGCCGGTCTGCCAGGGCGGCGTGGTCCTTCATGCCGCCGTTGACAGGCTGCTTGCTTGCCTGGCGGGTCAGTGCGAGCCGCTGACGATCTGCTTGGTGAAGCTGGCGCGCTCCATCTGGACCACCTCCACGCTGACCTGCACGCTGTCTTCCGAGTTGGCTGGGCGCACCGCGTCGGCAATGATCTCGCAGATCGCTTGACTCAGTGCCTGGCGCACGGCCAGGTCGCGGCCGTCCAGGATGTGCAGGCGCGCATGGACGAAGGCGCGCTCGCGCGCCTCGGTGCCCTGGCGGTAGGAGGTCAGCGTGATGCAGCGTGACTTGATGTCCGGCTCGCCGAACTGGCCTGAGGCCAGCAGCGCGGCATTGGCTTCGTCCAGCAGTTCTTCCTGCGAGCAGGTCAGCCGGGTGTTTTCGGTGATTTCAATGATGAGGTGCGGCATGGTGGCTAGGCCTGAAAGTTACGGTTGGTTGCCGGGGCGGGCGGACTAGTCCACCGCCAGCCGCGATAGCGGGCCGGGCGATTTGCCTCGGGCCGCGTGCACGCGCGCGGCGGCATCGTCGAGCTGGGCCAGCGTGCCGCTGTCCACCGGCATGAACTCGGCGCGGGCACGGCGCCACGCGCGCTCAGGCTCGCCGGGCAGCAGGATGGCATCGGTGCCGGGCTGCAGGTGCGACGAGCGCAGCCAGTCGACGAAGGCCTGCACTTCATGGCCAAAGGTGGTGCTGCTGCCCAGGCGTTCCGGATCGAACACGATGGCCAGCATGTTGTTCCAGACCGCGTGCGGGCACCGTCACGCCCTTGTTGTTGGCCACGCGCACCTTGCCCAGCGCGATCGCGCTGGTGGCGAAATCCATCACCAGCGGCTCGCCGCCGGCCACCGGCACGCCGATGGTGAACGGGTTGGTGCCATAGCGCGCCTCATAGCCGCCATGCGGGGCCACGATCGGCTTGGATAGCACATTGACGAAGTGGATGGAGAT
This sequence comes from Cupriavidus basilensis OR16, assembly GCF_000243095.1. Classification (GTDB taxonomy): domain Bacteria; phylum Pseudomonadota; class Gammaproteobacteria; order Burkholderiales; family Burkholderiaceae; genus Cupriavidus; species Cupriavidus basilensis_D. The sequence continues at coordinate 37,584 of NZ_AHJE01000057.1, forward strand.
CATGCCGGCAGCGGTAGCTTGCTCGGCCCAATGGCCAACCCGGCCAAGATGGTGCGAGCTGCGTAGCCCCAGCACGCATACGCCGTGCGCGCGCGCGCGCTCGATGGCCAGGCCCATGGCTTCCTCGGTCACCGCCTGGCCCATGCCGCGGTTGCCATCCAGGCTGAGGATGCCGCCAGCCTCGTGCACCACGCTCACGCGCTGGTTCAGTTGAAGCTGCTCGCCTTGCCAGGACATCACATACTTCGGGATCATGCCGACCCCGTGCGAGTCGTGGCCTGACAGGTTGGCGCCGACCAGGTGGTCGGCGGTCAGGCGGGCCTCGCGGGTATCGGAGCCGGCGGCGAGCCAGAGATCGACCACCCATTGATGGAGGGCGGGAGTCGGGATGCGGTGTTCACTCATGGGCTTGGGCGTTGAAAGAGGAGGGGAGATCGGTGGGGAAATCGGTAGAACAAGGCGGCCCCCATGATAAGCCGCCGGGCCCGGCTTGGGTACCCGGCAAGCCATGCGAGCCATGCGCCGGCGTCATTCCGCCCGGATGTTCGCGCTCTTGATGAGTTGCGCCCACTTGGCCACTTCGCTCTTCTGGAACGCGGCCAGTTCGGCCGGGCCCGCGCCGGAAGGCTCGATCCCGAGCGAGGCCAGCCGAGCGCGCATGTCCGGCTCCTGGATGATCTTGCCGATGTCCGTGGCAAGGCGGTTGACGATGGGCGCGGGGGTGCCGGCGGGGGCGAACACGGCTTGCCAGGAAACGATCTCGTAGCCTTGCAGCTTCGGGCCGCCGGCCTCGGCGATCGTGGCGACGTCAGGCAGTTCGCGCGAGCGCTTGGCGGCGGTGGTGGCCAGCGCCCGGAACTTGCCGGACTGGATCATCGGCATGGCGGCCACGCTGTTCTCGAACAAGACATCGACCTGGTTGCCCAGCAAGGCCTGCACGGCCGGGCTGCTGCCCTTGAACGGCACGTGGAGCAGCTTGACGCCGGCCATGCTGGAGAACAGCTCGCCGGCCAGATGCTGCGAGGTGCCGTTACCAGCCGAGCCGAAGGAGACCGCGCCGGGCTTGGCCTTGGCGGCGGCGATCACGTCTTGCACGTTCTTCCACGGGCTGTTGGCGTTGACCACCAGCAGGTTGGGCAGCGTGCCGATCAGGGCCACGGGCTGAAAGCTCTTGATCGGGTCGTACGGCATCTTCGGGTACAGGCTCACATTGATCGAGTGCGAGCTGATGGTGCCGCCGACCAGGGTGTAACCATCCGGCGCGGCCTTGGCCACGTAGTCGGAGCCGATATTGCCGCCTGCGCCGGCACGGTTTTCCACCACCACCGGCTGGCCGATCATCTGCGACAGGCGCTGGCCGATCAGGCGGCCGAGCACGTCGGTGGTGCCGCCCGCGGCAAAGGGAACCACATAGCTGATCGGCTTGGCCGGCCAGGCGTCCTGTGCATGGGCCGGGGCGCCAACGGTCGACAGGGCGCAGGCAAGCAGGCCTAAGGCGAGGCGGCAACGGGAAAGCGGATGGGACCGGCGGGACCGATGGGCTGGCTGGCTGGCCCGGAGGGGCCGCAGGTGCAGAAGCATGTCTTGGTCTCCATGGTATTTTTGTCTTGGCTATCGTCCTTTGCGCTGCGTTGCACGGCCGCTATGATCTGGCAAGCGGCACATGTGGCAGGGCGGGATCGCCTGGCAACAATCTACACGCGTGCTGCAGCAGTAGCCTTGCGTTTCATGCATAACAGAAATGCGCCTTATGCCAAGCGCTCAAAGCATTCGCGACATAACAATCGCTACATTCCCGGGCCTTCCGGATCCCCGTGAGCCGGCCCCGGCCTGATCGCACCGCACCATTGCTTCCCTGCCATGACCAGCCAATCCGTTGCAGCTACCGTGTCTTCCTCCTCCTCTTCTTCAACCACCGCCAAGCCGGCGGCCCGCTCCGGCGGCCGGGTCCTGGTGGATGCGCTGCGCATCCATGGCGCCGAGCGCATCTTCTGCGTGCCCGGTGAGAGCTTCCTGGATGTCCTTGACGCACTGCACGATCAACCCGCCATCGACCTGATCGTCTGCAAGCACGAAGGCGCGGCGGCCAATATGGCTGAGGCCGATGGCAAGCTCACCGGCCGGCCGGGCATCTGCTTTGTCACGCGCGGGCCGGGTGCTACCCACGCCAGCATCGGCGTGCATATCGCGGCGCAGGATTCCACGCCGATGCTGCTCTTCGTTGGGCAGATCGCCCGCGGCCACAAGGGCAGGGAGGCCTTCCAGGAGGTTGACTACGGCGCCATGTTCGGCTCCATCGCCAAGTGGGTGGTGGAGATCGAGGATCCGGCTCGTATCCCCGAGCTGGTGGCGCGCGCGTTCCAGTGCGCGACGTCGGGCCGGCCGGGCCCGGTGGTGATTTCCCTGCCGGAAGACGTGCTGGACGGCCTGTGCGAGGTGGCCGATACCGGCCGCTATCGCCCGGTGGCGGCGGCACCGGGCGCGGCTGATGCCGATGCACTCGCGACCGCGCTGGCCGGGGCCGAGCGCCCGCTGGTGATTGCCGGCGGCGCCAACTGGAGCGCGCGCGCCGCGGCCGATTTTGCGGCCTTCGTGCAGCGCTGGAACCTGCCGGTGGCCTGCGCCTTCCGCCGCCAGGACGTGTTCGACAACCGTGACCCGCACTACGTCGGGCACCTCAGCCTGGGCGTGAACCCGGCGCTGGCCGAGCGCGTGCGCACGGCCGACGTGATCCTGGCCTTCGGCACGCGGCTGGGCGATATCGTGACCGACGGCTATACCTTGCTGGAGGCCCCGCAGCCGCGCCAGCGCCTGTTCCACCTGCATGCCGACAGCGCCGAGCTGGGCCGCGTCTACCAGCCCGAGCTGGCCATCCACGCGGGCATCGAACCCGGCGCTGCCATGCTGGCCGCGCTCACGCCGCCGGCGGCGGCGCGCTGGGGCAATTGGACCAGCGCCGCGCGCGCCGCGCATGGCGCCTTCGTGGCCCCGGCCAAGCCGCACCCGCAGCTCACCGGCGTGGACATGGGTGCCGTGATCGCGCACCTGGACCGCGTCCTGCCCGACGATGCGGTGCTGACCAATGGCGCTGGCAACTACACGGTCTGGCTGCATCGCTACTATGCCTATCGGCAGCCGCGCACCGAGCTGGCCCCCACCTGCGGCGCCATGGGCTACGGCCTGCCCGCGGCGGTCGCCGCCAAGCTGCGCGACCCGCAGCGCACGGTGGTGTGCTTTGCCGGCGACGGCTGCTTCCTGATGTACCCGCAAGAAGTGGCCACGGCCGCGCAGTACGGCGCCAACCTGATCGTGGTGGTGGTCAACAACGGCATGTACGGCACCATCCGCATGCATCAGGAAAAGCGCTATCCCGGACGCGTCAGCGGCACGGATATCCCGAGCCCGGATTTCGTGGCGATGGCGCAATCGTGCGGAGCCTGGGCCGAGCGCGTGACGCGCACGGAAGACTTCGCCGCGGCCTTTGCGCGTGCCCAGGCCGCGGGCAAGCCCGCCGTGCTGGAACTGGTCACGGACCCGCGCCAGATCACCCCGGCGATGCGGATCGCGGACTAAAGGAAAAAGCAAAAAAACAAAAAACGAAAAACGAAAAACAAAAAACAAAAAACAAAAATACAAGACAGGAGACACCACATGACCGATGCCACGCTGGCCGGCTTGCGCAGCCAGTTTGCCGGCCGCTTGCTGACCACCGCCGAGGACACGGCGCCGTTTCTCACCGACTGGCGCCGCAGCCGCACCGGCCGCGCCCTGGCGGTGGCGCAGCCCGATAGCACTGCCGACGTGGCGGCCATCGTGCGCTGGTGCGCAGCGCACCAGGTGCCGCTGGTGCCGCAGGGTGGCAATACCGGCATGGTCGGCGGCGCCATCCCCGACGACGGCGGCCGCGCGCTGGTGCTTTCCACGGCGCGGCTGAACCGCATCCGCGAGATCGATCCGCTCAACAATACGTTGACCGCCGAGGCGGGCTGCATCCTGGCCGCCGTCCAGCAGGCGGCGCAGGATGCCGGGCGCCTGTACCCGCTGTCGCTCGGCGCTGAGGGCAGTTGCACCATCGGCGGCAATCTCGCCAGCAACGCGGGCGGCGTGCAGGTGCTGCGCTACGGCAATACGCGCGAGCTGTGCCTGGGGCTGGAAGTGGTGACGCCCGACGGCGAGTTATGGGACGGCCTGCGCGGCCTGCGCAAGGACAACACCGGCTACGACCTCAAGCAGCTCTTCATCGGTGCGGAGGGCACGCTGGGCGTGATCACCGCCGCCACCCTCAAGTTGTTCCCGCGCCCGGCAGCGCGCATGACAGCGCTGGCGGCCGTGAGCGATCCGCAGGCGGCGTTGCGCCTGCTGGAACTGGCCCAGCGCCGGCTGGCCGCCACGCTGACGGCGTTCGAGCTGATGAGCGACGTGTGCGTGGCGCTGGTGGCGCGCCATTTCCCGGATTGCCGCACGCCCTTCGAACAGGCGCATCCGTGGTATGTGCTGCTGGAGAGCAGCGATCCGCATGGCGAGGCGCGCGCCACGCAGGCCTTCGGGGAGCTGATGGAAGAGGCCTTCGAGGCCGGCATCGTGGCCGACGCCGCCATTGCCGCATCGCTGGCGCAGTCCGACGGCCTGTGGCGGATCCGCCATCACCTGCCGGATGCCCAGTCGCTGGAGGGCGACAACCTCAAGCACGACATCTCGGTGCCGATCTCCGCGATTGCCGAGTTCATCGCGCACACCGGCGCCGCCATCGTGGCCGCCAACCCGGGCGCACGGGTGATTGCATTTGGCCACTTGGGTGACGGCAACCTGCACTACAACGTCAGCGCGCCATACGGCGTTGCGCAACCGGACTTTGTGCGGGCCAACGGCGCGGCCATCGGCGCGCTGGTGTACGAGGCCGTGCACCGCGTGCGCGGCTCGATCTCGGCCGAACATGGCATCGGCCAGCTCAAGGTCGAAAAAAACGCGCACTACAAATCCGCCGTGGAAATGGCGCTAATGCAAAAGATCAAGCAGGCGCTGGACCCGCGCGGGCTGATGAACCCGGGCCGGCTGCTGCCGGGCGCATCGCGCTGAGTACACCGCGCGCACCACGACAAGAACCACAGAGGAGACACCATGCACCAAGGCTATCAGCCGTCGCGCCGCACGCTGCCCGCGGTCCTGGCCGCCATCGCCGCATACGTGGCGTTGCCGGCGCGGTCATGACCGGCACCCAGATGGTGCATGTGCCTTACAAGGGCAGCGCGCTGGCGGTGACGGACCTGATGGGCGGCCAGGTGCAGATCATGTTCGATAACGCGCCGACCTCGCTGCCCTTCGTCAAGTCCGGCAAGCTCACGGCGCTCGCGGTGACCGGCACCCAGCGCATGAGCGCGCTGCCCAATGTGCCGACGATGGAAGAGGCGGGCCTGCCGGGCTTTGTGACCGGCTCCTGGTTCGGCCTGTTCGCGCCCGCCGGCACGCCGCGCGAGATCGTGGCGAAGGTGAGCGACGCGGTGATGGCGGCCATGCGCAGGCCCGAGTTCCGCGAGCAGCTGGTCAACGCCGGCGCAGAGCACGGCCCCAAGCCCGCCGCCGAGTTTCAGAGCTTTGCGCTGGCCGAGAAGGTGCGCTGGGAAAAGGTCGTCAAAGCTGCCGGCGTTTCGGTCAACGAGTAAAACCCTGGGCGCGCCATGCGCGCCGGATCTGACGGAGCCCCTATGCAAAGCCAACCCCCAGCCACCGTGCGCCACGGCGCCGCCGCGCTGCGCACCATGGCGCAGGCCATGTTCGAGCGAGTGGGCATGCCCGCCGACCGGGCCGCCGACGTGGCGGACATCCTGGTCGAAGGCGACCTGATGGGTCACGATACGCACGGCCTGCAACTGCTGCCCATCTACCTGGCCGAAATCGAGAGCGGCAGCATGGCAGTCAAGGAAGACTACGAGGTGCTGGCCAACCGCGCTGCCGTGGCCACCTGGGACGGCAAGCGCCTGCCGGGGCCGTGGCTGACGCTGCGCGCCATGGAAAGCGCGATGGCGCGGGCGCGCGACTACGGCACCGGCACGGTCACCATCCGGCGCGCGCACCATATCGCGTGCCTGGCGGCCTACCTGGAGCGGGCCACGCGGGCGGGTTTTGTCATGCTGCTGTACTCGTCGGCGCCAGCGGCCAGTACCGTGGCACCGTTCGGCGGCACCCGCCCGGTGTTTTCGCCCAGCCCGATGGCGGCGGGCTTTCCCACGCCACAGGGGCCGGTGCTGATCGATGTCTCGACCTCCATCACCACGGTTGGGCTGACCACGCGGCTGTACAAGGAAGGCAAGCGCCTGCCGCATCAGTGGCTGATCGACGAGAACGGCAACGCCAGCGACGACCCTGCCGTCATGTTCCCGCCGCACGCGGGCTCGATCCTGCCGCTGGGCGGGCTCGATGCCGGCCACAAGGGCTATGCGCTATCGCTGATGGTGGAGGCGCTGACCGCCGGCCGGCAAGCGCTGGGGCAATACCGTGTTCCTGCAGATACTGGATCCATCTGCCTTTGCCGGCGAAGAAGCCTTTGCCGGGCAAATGGGCTGGATCGCGCGGGCCTGCACGGACAATCCGCCTCGGCCGGGCGTGGATCGCGTGCGCCTGCCAGGGCAGGGCGCGCTGGAACGCAAGGCGCGCCAGCTGCGCGATGGCGTGGCCCTGAACCCCGCCATCCTGCCGCAGCTCCAGCCCTGGCTGGACAAATTCGGCATGGCCGCGCCAGCGCCGCTGGCTTGAGGCCAGGCCTGGCGCCGAGGCGCGATCAGTCTTGCCAGAAGCCCACGTGCGCCTGCGCCGCCTCGTCCTCCAGCGCGGGGCCCAGCACGGCAACGCTGTGCTGCCCGCGCGCGAACACCTCCCGGCAGGGCAGCGAAAAGGTGGGGTTCTCGGGATGCGCGCCGGTCAGCGTCAGCAAGCGGTGCTCGGACAGCGCATACACCACCCGGCCGATGTTGCACCAGTAGATGGCGCCGGCGCACATGCAGCAGGGCTCCGCGCTGGTGTAGAGCGTGGCGCGTGCGAGCGCCTGCGGCGACAGCTTGCGGGCAGCATCGGCCGCGGCGGCCAGTTCGGCGTGCTGGGTGGGGTCGCCCTCGGGCGGCATCGAGTTGTTGCCGGCGCTGGCGATGACGTTGCCATCGGCGTCCGCGACCAGCGCGGCAAAGGGATGCCGCCCGCGCGCGCGGGACTCCGCCGATAGGCGAATGGCCTCGCGCAGCAGGCGCAGGTCCTGTTGGCTCAGCGCCGTCGCGGCGGTGTCCGTAGCAGTGGCGTCGGCGGCGATCAATGTGGTCATGGTCCGGTCCCGGTGGGTTCGTGGCGTGCGTGGAGCGAATCATGACATGCCAGCCGCAGGCCCTGGCCACGGCGCCACCATCTGGCCGCTGGTGCGCTGGTGCGCTGGTGCCTAGCGATCCTGCGCGCGCAGCGCCGCTTCGATGCCGCGAATGCTCTCGACCAGTTGCGGGCGCACCGTCTCAAGCAGTAGCGCGGCCGGCACGATGGCGGTGGGTCCACTGCACGACAATGTCATCGGCGGCAGCGCGGGGCCGGGCCGGAACGCGGCGGCGATCGAGTTGATGTCCGGCAACCATTCGCCAAACGATGTGGTGCAGCCCTGGCGCTCGACTTCCGCGCGGCTGCGTTCCACAATGGCCTGCGCACTGGCAGCGTCCGTCCCTTCCTGCTGCCGGAAGGCCGCCAGTGCTTGCCGTTGCTCCACGGCCGGCAACGCTTCCAGGTAGGCACGCCCCGCGGCCGAGGTGAGCCCGGAAATGCGTGTGCCAACCGCCACCCGCAACGTCAGGTAAGACTCCGACTGGCAGTTCTCAAAGATCAGCATCTGCGCCCGGTCGCGCACGATCAGCGATGTCACGCCCTGGGACAGGTCGGCCAGCTCCTGCATGAACGGCCGCACCACCGCCAGCACATCCACGCCACGCTGCGCCGCCGGCGCGAGGGCCAGCGCCGAGCTCCCCAGCTGGTACTTGGCCTGCTCCGGGTCCAGCCGCAGGTAGCCCAGCTCCGTCAGCGTATGCGTGAGGCGCGATACCGTGGACTTGGGCAAGCCGCAGCGCTGCGCCAGCTCCGCGTTGCCCAGCCGTGTCTCGAAGCTGCGGAAACTCGCCAGCACGTCGAGGCCCCGCGCCAATGCAGTCACGAAATGCCGGTCTTCCTTATGCTGCGGGTTGTCTTCGGTCTGCGGGTCGGACATGGGTGGCCTCGGCGGCTTGGGGGGACTTACCGGCGGCCTCAGCCTGCGCTGGCCAGCAGCTCACGCAATTTGGCCTTGAGGATCTTGCCGGACGGTGCGGCCGGCAGGTGGGCCACGATCCTGACCTCGGCCGGGATCTTGTAGGGCGACAACTGCTCTCGCAGGAACGCGCGCAACGCGGCCTGGTCCAGCGTCATGCCCTCGCGCACTTCCACAAAGGCGATGACTTCCTCGTTGCCTTCCACCGCGCGGCCCACCACCGCCGACTGCAGCACCGCCGGGTAGGCGTTGATCGATTGCTCGACTTCCTCCGGATACACGTTGAAGCCAGAGTGGATGATGATTTCCTTTGAGCGCCCCACGATGGAAACCGCGCCGTCGGCGTCGATGCGGGCCAGGTCGCCGGTGTGCAGCCAGCCGTCGCCATCGATCACCTGCGCGGTCAGGTCGGCTCGGCGGTAGTAGCCCTTCATCACGTTGGGGCCACGCACCAGCAGCTCGCCGCTGCCATCGGGCAGGGGCTCGCCCAGGCGGATCTCCACGTCAGGCACCACCGGGCCCACCGAGCAATCCGTGCGCGGCGACTCCACCCGGGTCTGGCAGACCGTGGGCGAGGTTTCGGTCATGCCATAGCCGTTATGCAGGATGATCCCGAAGCTGGCTTCGAAGGCGGCCTTGAGCGAGGCAGTGAGCGGTGCGCCGCCCGATTGCGCCATGCGCAGCGCGGGAGCCCGCAGGGGCGTGGCCTGCGCACGGCTCCACTCGATCAGCTTGGCGTACATGGCGGGCACGCCGTGCAGCACGGTAAGTTGCTCCGCGACCAGCGCGTGCGCCAGCTTCTCAGGGCGGAAACGCGGTTCGTAGAACACCGTGGCGCCGTTCGAGAGCGGGCCCACCAGCAGCACGGACAGGCCGTAGACGTGCGAGATCGGCAGCACGCCATAGACGCGGTCGCCCGGCTGCACGCGCGCCTGCAGGCGGTTGGAGCGGCCGATGAACATCAGGTTGGCGTGCGTCAGCATCACGGCCTTGGCGGCGCCGGTGGTGCCGGTGGTGTAGATCAGCGCGGCAACCTGGTCGCGCGCCGCTGCGTCGACCGGCTCGGCCACCGCGGCTTCATTGAGCGTGCCCAGCAGCAGCTTGCCCACATGCGGCCACTCGGCCGGTTGCGCGGCGCGCGCCAGGCCATGCTCGCGCGCTTCGGGATGGGCGTTGTCAAGGTACAACGCGATGCGCGCGCCCGAGTGCTCGATGATGTTGTCGATCTCGCGGGCGGACAGGCGGGCGTTGACCGGCACGGCCCACGCATCCAGCGCGCTCAGCGCCAGGATCAGCACGGCACAGCCCACGCTGTTCTCGGTCACCAGCACCACGCGATCGCCACCGCGCACGCCTGCGCCAGCCAGCGCGCGGGCGGTCTGCGCAATGGCGCCGTCCAGCTCGCCGTAGCGCAGGGACCGCTCGGCATCCATCAGGGCCACGCGCTCGGGGTGGCTTTGGACCCAGGGGCCGATGGTCTGGTGCAGACGGGAAAAAGACGTGGCGGGCCAAGTGGCGGGGGCGGCAGCCGCCGCGGGCGTGGGGGTGCTACTCATCACGGTCTCCAGATAAGGCGTCCGGCGTGGGCCGCCGGATTTTTCGATGGGGCAATAGTCCCACCGATCGCCTTACGCGTCAACTGCACCGTGGAACCAATGTTCTGCAATGCAGAACATTGGTTCCCTCAGAAGCGGAACCGCGCGACCCCCGCAGACAGGCCTGCCGCTTGCTGATCGAGGCTGGCCGCCTGTGCCGTGACGGCATCGACCAGCTCGGCGTTCTGCCGGCTGGTCTGGTCGAGCTGGGCCACCGCTTCGCCCACCGAGCGGATGCCGCGCGCCTGCTCATCGGCCACGCCGCACAGCCGCTCGGCCAGTTGGTGGCTTTGGCCCACCGCTTGTTCGATGCCGCGCATGGCGCTGACCACTTGCCCGCTCAGGCGCGCCCCGCGGGCGATCTCCGCGCTGGCCTGGCCGATGGTGGTGCGAATCTCGCGGGCGGAGTTGGCGCTGCGCTGTGCCAGCCCGCGCACCTCCTGCGCCACCACGGCGAAGCCGCGCCCGGCCTCGCCCGCGCGGGCCGCTTCCACGGCAGCGTTGAGCGCCAGGATATTGGTCTGGAAGGCAATGCTCTCGATCACCTCGACCATTTCCGCAATATTGCGCGAGTGCTGGTTCACGGTGTCCATGGCGCCGCTCATCTCGTTCACCACGGCCATGCCTGCGTCGGTGGCTTCGCGCGCCTGGCGTGCCATCTCGCTGGATTCGGTGGCCTGGGCATGCGCTTGCCCGACCAGCGCGGTGAGGCTGGCGACGCTGTCGGCGGCGGCCGCCAAAGCGGTCGCCTGCAGCGCCGTGCGGCGCGACAGGTCCTGGTTGCCGCTGGCGATGCCGTCGCTGGCCGCGGCGATCTCGGCGGCGGAGAGCTGGATGCCTTCCAGCACACCGGCGAGCTGGTCGCGCATGCGCGCCAGCAGGCTCATCAGGCTGTGATCGTCGCCGGGGTGCACGCGCACTGCTTGCTGCAGGTCACCCGAGGCGATGCGGCTTGCCACCTTGGCCGCATCCGCCGGCTCCCCGCCCAACTCCGAGAGCAGCAGGCGCGAGGCGAACCACGCCAGCGCCGCCGCTGCCGCAAGGCTCGCCACCAGCATGCCGACCATCACGGCCTGGGCGCGCAACTGGCTTGTCGTCACCGTGGCGACCGTATCGGCGGCCTGCTGTTCCTGCTGCTTGCGCGCGACCTCGACCTGGTCGGCCAGCTTCTGCAATTGCTCGCCAAGAAAATGGCCGTCGACCGAAACGGAGCTGTCGAATTGCAACGCGTCCAGAGGCTGCTTGCGCAGCAGCGTGACATAGTCGCGCAGCATCGCCGCGGCGCTGTCGCGTTCGGCCTGCAGCGCCTTTGCCTGTGCGGGCACGGCCGTGCGCACGGTGGCAAGGGCCTGGTCGAGGCGCGCGAGGGCGCCATCGATGTCCGCCGTTGCGCTGTCGCGCTCGGTGCCGCTGGTGGCCATGGTCAGCGCCAGTTGGGCGCGGCCCAACTGCGCCAGTGCCGATTGCGCGCGCTCCGCGGCGATGGCGCCCTGCATGTCGCGTTGATAGAGCGTATCGGTCATCTGCTTGACCGATACCAGGCTGTAGATGCCTGTCAGCCCCACCACGGCGCCGAACACATAGACCAGCGCAAATGCCGCGCACATGCGCGCACTGAGCGGAAGCCGGCCCAGCCAGGCGGGCATGCGCCGGCCGGCGCGGCGTGGGAGGCGAAGGTGGATGGCTTGCAACACGGTTGAGACTCCGATGGACCACGCGGTCCACATGCTGACCCTGGGGTACCGCCATCGGGCGCGCCGGTTTGTAGCACTGGCGTCGCATCGGATGACGGCATGGTGATGTAATGGTTGGCATACTGGCTGCAACCTGTGACGCATGGATGACATCCCGGCATTGCGCAGGGGTAATCGGCTTTGTCATCGTCGTGACACATCCTTGACATGAAATAGAGGGCGAGTCACATTGGCTCACCAGCTTCTCGCGCCTGGCGCCGCGCCTTCCTACGTCACGTCACGTTTACTCCGCCCATGCAGATTGCCTCCCCCCTGGCTGGCGCACCCGTGCCGCGGCTACGCTTGCCGCCGCTCCACGCCGTCTTCCAGCCGATTGTGGTGTTTGGCACCGGCGAGGTGCTGGGCTACGAGGCGCTGGTCCGGGGGCCTGCCAGCTCGCCGCTTGCCATGCCGGACGCCTTGTTCCGCCTGGCCCGCAACGAGGCCGAGACCATCGAGCTGGAGCTGCAGGCGGCGCGCACCGGGCTGTCCACGTGCCTGGCCAACGGCTTGCACGGCAAGCTGTTCCTCAACTTCAGCGCCATGGCGCTGCGCTACCTGCTGGCCGACGGGGGAAGCGCCATGCGTGCCCTGGTGGCGAACAGCATCGCGCCGGATCGCGTGGTCATCGAAGTCACCGAGCAGACACCTATCGAGGACGCGGAGCGCTTCGGGCAGGCCATGGCCGTGTTGCACGAACTGGGCATGCAGTATGCGCTGGACGATTTCGGTACCGGCCATGCCAATCTCGACCGGCTGGTCCACCTCGCGCCGCACTACACCAAGCTGGACAAGTCGCTGGTGCGCGGCATCGGCACCTGCTCGCGCCGGCTCGAGGTCGTGCGCACGGTGCTGGCGCTGGTCAAGGCGCTGGGCGGTGCGGTGATCGCCGAAGGTATCGAGGATGCCGATGAACTGGCGATGTTGCACGATCTCGGCGTGGCCTTCGGGCAGGGATACTATCTCGGGCGGCCGGCGCCGCGTCCAGCGCTCAGCCAGTGCTGGGCGAGCTTGGCCGAGGCAGCCGCGCGGCGGTCTCATCCAGGCGATAGCCCTGGCCATACACAACCGTGATCACCAGGCCATTGCGGGGATGCAACTCCAGCGCCCTGCGCAGGCGCGAGACCAGGCTCGCCAGCGCGCGGGACAGCGGTGGCAGCGAATAGCCCCAGATCGTGCGTTCGATATGGGCGTGGGACAAGACGCGCCCGACGCTGGCAAACAGCAACGATGCCAGATCGAACTCCCTGGGGGTCAGCGCGAGCCGGCGCCCCTGGAACACAACCTCGCGCGACAGGCAATCCAGTGAGTAAGGCCCGACTGTGATGTCGGGGTTCAACGCTTGCCAGCGCGTGGCGGTGCGGCGCTGCAGCGCGTGCAGCCGGGCTATCAGTTCGCGCGCGCGCAGCGGGCGGGTCATGTAGTCGTCGGCGCCCGCCTGCAGGGTATTGACGACCGAATCTTCGTCGCGCCGGTCGGAAACCACCATGACCGGCACCTCGCTGCGCCAGGCGCCGCGCACCGCGCGCACGGCTTCCACGGCGGGCATGTCGGCAAGCTCGTGGTCGATCAGCAGGACGTCGTAGCCGGCCTGGTCAATGCCACGGAAGAGCTCCCCGCTTGCGTGGTAGGTGTGGCAATGCACGCCGGCACGCGAGAGGGCGTCTGCAATGGTCTTGGCCTGGAGCGACATATCCGCTAGCAGTGCAATCTTCATAGGAATTGTCCAACTGGCATTAGTGCGGTTCGGAGGCCAGCGTGGCATCGGCCTGCCAGCCCGCAAGGCGACTAGGACAGGATAGTCCGCGGCGTGAGGGATATCAGTCGGAGCAATCTGCAAGGGCGGGCCGAGGATTCCCAAAACAAGCGAGGGGGCAATCAACGCGGCGAGAGATATCGCACCGGGCCACAGTCGATTGTTGCGGTGCGTATACACAATTTGTCCACGATTGCCGGATCGTGTTATCCACAGCTTGTGTGGATAACCGGGCTTGACGCGCCGCGCTTGGCCAATGGTGGCGGTTATGTATCGGTCTGCCTAAATTTTGAACAGAATCGCTGGCGATGCCTCGCCAGCAATGGCAGACAGTGGCAGATTCAGCGCGGCGGCCTGCGCAGCAGCAATCGCCTGCGCAGCAGCAATCGCGGCGCAACCAAGGCAACCGGCCGCGAGGGGCGAGGGGCGAGGGCAAAACTGACGGGTATCAAGGCGAAGAACGACAGGTAAATTGCGTGGCTTCGCGCAGCCGCACGATGCGGCGGCGCTTGGTGGTGAAATCCGCGGGCGGCGCGGCATCGCTCTGCCATTCGAGGTCCGCCACGGCCACGCCAAGCCCGTCCAGCACCGTTTCCAGCCGGGCGCGGCAGGCCATGCGCACCGCGCTGCCGCCTTCGGCATACAGGCTGAGCGTGCGGCCGCCGGTCTGGCGCAGCCGGTAGTCGGCGGCGAGCGGCAGGGCCTGCGCGAAGGCGCGCGATAGGACGTCGGCAAAGACATGGACTGGCTCGCCGCGCCGTCCCGGCAGCACCAGCATGTCGTCGCAGCGGCCTTCGATGCGGGCCAGCGCCAACGCCGGGCTCCCGCACGGGCATGCATCCGTGCGCCGCACCAGCACGTCGTCCAGCCGGTAGCGCACGACGGGCTGGGTGGTGCGGGTGAAGTCAGTCACGATGGGCACGAAGCGCTCGTGGTCCTGGTCCAGCCATTCCGGCTCGATGTGGACGAACTCCTCATTCAGGTGCAGCGTGCCGTGCGCGCACGTGACGCCGAGAAATCCCTCGGTGGCCTGGTAGACCTCGCCAGGCTCGCCGAATACGTTCGCCAGCAAGGCGCGGTCCTGCGCGTCCAGCACTTCGGCGACCGAGACGACCCGCGCCGGGCGCAGCGCCGTGCGGCCCGCCTGCCGGGCCAGCGCGAGGCTGCGCAGCACCTGCGCGGGCGCCACGACGATGGTGGGCGCGTAGCGCTCCAGCCGCGCCAGATGCGCCTCGAACGGCGTGAACAGATCAAAGAACGCGAACGAGAGCCAAGGGTTGCGCACTGCCGTGTAGAGGTTGCTGTTGGCGCGCAGGAACAGCGCCACGCGCTCCCCCGCGAGCAGCCCGCGCGGCACCAATCTGGCCAGCAGCGTGCCGGCCCATTGCGCCTGCTCCCGGCGGCTCACCACAAATGCGCCGCGCCCGCCCGAGGTGCCCGAGGACAGCCCCACGCTAAAGCCCTGCAACGTCGGGCTGAAATCCCGCGAAGCCTCGGCCTGCCGGGCACAGGCAAGGACATCGTCAAGGCGCAGCCCGGCCGTGTTGATACGGTCGAAATTGGCCATCATCACCGCCTTGTCCATGCGCGGCCAGTCTTGCGTCGGCTGTGCCAGCAACGGGGCGAAGTACGGGCTGCGCGCCAGCACGCGTTGGCGGAAGCGGGCCATCTGGCGGGCCTGGTGCGCCTCCAGTTCGGCGCGGCTGGCAAAGCGCAGCCTGCGCGCGCGCCAGTAGGCGCCGAGCATGCGTGGCAGTTGCATCAGAGCGCTCCCTCGTGGGTCAGGCGAATCTTCACCTGGCCATTGCGATGCAAGGCGTGCAGTTGCCTGAGCGTGGCATGGTAGGTGCGGGGGTCTTCCATGATCAGGTTGGCGATGGAAGACGGACCGATCAGCTCGCGGTAGCTGGTGGGCGACCATGCCGCGTCGGACGCCAGCAGTACCCAGCCATCCGGCGTTTGCACGAAGGCGCCCAGGTGGCCGGCGGCGTGGCCCGGCAACGCCACCAGGAAGACTTCTCCGTCGCTGTCCGGCAAGGCGTAGCCTTCATGGAACGGCGTGAGCGCGATGGGCAGCGGCCGGCGCGCAAAGGCTTCGATAAAGCCCACGCGCTGCTCGAAATCCGCCGGCATCAGCCCCGGCACGAAGCCCCGGCGCAGCGCGCCAATGCCACGGAGCGACCGCGTGGCTTGCCACCCGGCCCCGGCGCAGTAAAAGCGTGTGCCGGGAAAATCGCGCAGCCCCGCGATATGGTCTCCGTGGAAATGCGACAGGATCACGCCGGCGAGGTCGCGCGCGCCAATGCCTGCCGCGCGCAGCTGGCTCGCCGCCGCCTCGCCGCTGTCGAAATGCACCGGCGTGACCATGCGGTACAGCGCGAACAGCCCGCTGCGCGTGTGGTCGAGGAAGTGCGTGGCATAACCGGTATCCCACAGCCAGCGCTTGCCGCCGGCTGCGATCAGGTAAGCACGCGCCGGGAAGCGGCAGACCGACAGCCCCGCGCCCTTGAGCGCCATGCAGGCGCGGTGCGTGCAGAAGCCCGCCTCAAAGGTGGTGATGCTGGCCATGGTCTCGCATCCATTGCGCCGTCAGGCGGATTCCTTCATCCATCGTATAGGCGGGCCGATAGCCCAGCGCCGCGATGGCCTGCGTGTTGTCGAGTGTCATATCGTAGTGCAGCACGCCCATGGCGTAGCGCGTGAAGGCGGGCTCGCGCCGGCTCAGGGCCGACCAGGTTTCCATGCCGCGCGCCACGGCGTCGGCCAGCGCATAGGGCAGGCGGCGCAGCTGCGGCGGCTGGCCCAGCTCGTCGCCAAGCAGTTGCCCGAGCACCTGGCACAGCCGGCGCGGTTCGTGGTTGGTGATGTTGCAGGCGTGGCCGGAAGTCACCCGGGCACTCGTGCTGGCGAGCTGCATGGCATGGACCACGTTGGGGGTAAAGGTCAGGTCCATCAGCACCTCGCCGGCGCGCGGCAGCGGCAGCTTGCCGCGGCGTTGCGCCATCAGCGCCAGCACGCGCGGCATCAGCACGCGGTCATGCGGGCCGAACAAGGCGCGTGGGCGCAGCATGACGAAGGTGGTGGCGGCCTGGCTGCCCGAGCGCTGCCGTATCGCCGCTTCGGCCAGCGCCTTGGTGTGGGCGTAGTGGTTGGCGTAGCGCCGCGGCCGGTAGCTCTCGGTGATGTCGAGATGGTGCTGATAGTCGAAGTAAAGCGACGGCGTGGAGACGTGCACGAAGCGCGCCACGCCAGCCGCGATCGCCGCGTCGGCGAGCCGCTCGGTGGCGTTCACGTTGGCCGCATGGAAGTCGGCGCGCGCGCCCCACGGCGACGATAGCGCGGCGCAGTGCCAGACCGTGTCCACGCCCTGTAGCAGTGAGCGCGCCTGCGCGGCGTCGAGCGTGGCCAGGTCAGCCGGCACGAAGTTCGCACCAAGCGCGCGCAGCGCCTCGCCTTGCGCGGCGTTGCGGCCGGTGGCGCGCACGGGCAGGCCATGCTGCAACAAGTACTCGATGGCATTGCGGCCGAGGCCGCCGGTTGCGCCGGTCACCAGCGTGATCACAATCGCAGCACCATGGCGCCAAGGGTGAGGCCGGCGGCGGTGCCCAGCAGCAGCGCGCGCGAGCCGGCGCTGGCCCTGCCGCTGAGCATGGCTTCGTGCAAGGCGGTGGGCAGGGATGCGGCCACCTGGTTGCCGTGCGAGCGGTAGATATCCACCACGGATGCCGCTGGCACACCCAGGCGGCGCCCGATGTGCTGCATGGCGAGATGGCTGGCCTGGTGCGGCACCACCACATCGATCTCGTCCAGGCGCAGCTTGCCCGCGCCGAGCAAGCCGGCCAGGAAGGCGTCCATCACTGTGGAGGCCATCTTGAAGACGCGCTTGCCTTCCATATGGAACAGGAAGTCGGACTCGCGCGCACCCATGCGCGGGCTAGTGCGGGTGCCACCGGCGCGGATCTCGCAGAAGGCCTTGCCCGCGGGATAGGTCTCCATGCGGTACGCTTCGATACCGGTGCTGCCGTCGCCACGCTCCACCACCGCCGCGGCGGCGCCGTCGCCAAAGATGAGAGAGGCCTCCGGCTGGCTCCAGTCCAGCCCGCGAGAGGCCAGGTCGGACGCGACCACCGCGATGCGGCGATAGGTGCCGCTGTGCAGCAGGCTGGCCGCCACCTGCAAGGCGGCCAGGAAGCTCAGGCAACTGGCATTGACGTCGAAGGCCGGTGTGCCGGCGGGGATGCCGGCGGCCTCGAGCAGCCGGGCACCGGTGCAGGGCAGGGCTTGCTCCTGCACGCCGGCGGCGGAAATCACCAGGCCGATCGAATCCGGGGCGATGCCGCCGCGTGTCATGGCCTGGCGCAGCGCGGCGGCGGCCAGCGCGGATTGCGTGTCGCCCGGGCCAGCATGGTAGCGGTGGTCGATGCCGGAGGTTTTCCTGACGTAACCGGCGGCCTTGCCGAGCAGCGTGTCCAGCTCGGCGGAGGTGACCTGCCGGGCAGGTAGTGCTTTGCCTGTGGCCAGGATTCGTAATGGCAGCATGTCTATGGTTTGGTCTCCCGACGGCGTAAGCAAAGCGGCGGGATGAGATTGTTCCTTAAGGTGCGGTGCGGTGAGGTGGGTCAAGAAGGAGAGCGCGTATTGTAATGATTTGGGCGGCAGGGTGGCCTGATCGCTTGCGCCTCAGATGGAAACGCGGCGGCCAATCTCCACCACTTGGTCGCTTGGCAGCCGGAACAGATCGGTAACGTGCATGCCGTTCTTCACCATCAAGGCGAACAGCTTGCCTTGCCATCGCGGCATCCGGCTGTCACTCTCGCGCAGCACGATCGTCTCCAGCCCCATGTAGTAGGTGATGGCGCCCAGGTCCAGCGCGCAGGGCAGCACCTGGGGCTGCAGCAGCAGCTTGGGAATGTCGGGCCGCTCCATGAAGCCGTAGCGGGCATTCAGGCGCCAGACGTCCGGCATCAGTTCCGTTAGCGTCAAGCGCTCGGCATCCTTGATCCACGGCACTGTCTGCGTCACGACGCTCAAGGCCAGGATCTTCTGCTGCAGGGCGTGGTTGCGCTTGACATGCCACAGCATGACTGGTGGCGTGCCATCCAGCGTTCGTGTCAGGAACACCCCGGCCCCGGGCACGCGCGGAATGTTCTTTGCCTGCACCTCGCCCAGGAACGCTTCGATCGGCATGACGTCTTCGTTGATGGCCGCCGAAATCGCGGCCGTGCCCCGATGCCAGATCAGCATGACGCCATAGACAACCGCGGCCAGCATCAACGGGATGTACCCGCCATCCAGCATCTTGGCGAGATTGGCCACGAAGAACCCGCTGTCGATGATCAGGAAGACGCCGGACACGGCCGCGCTGGCCCACAGATTCCAGCCCCAGATATCGCGCATGGCGATAAACAGCAGCACGGACGTCATCAACATGGTGAGGGAAACGGCGATGCCATACGCGGAAGCCAACTGATCCGACGATTTGAAGAACAGCGCCAGGCTGACGGTCACAAGCATCAACAGCCAGTTGACCGTGCCGACGTAAATCTGCCCATAGCCTTGCTCGGAGGTCTGCCTGATCTGCAGGTGCGGCAGCCATCCCAGCAGGATCGCCTGACGCGTCATGGAGAAGGCGCCGGTAATGATGGACTGGCTGGCGATCACCGTCGCCACGGCGGCCAGGATGACCAAGGGCACCAGCAGCGGCGGCGGGCAGAGGAGGTAAAAGATATTGTGCGTTGAATCGACCCCGGACAACACCAGTGCCGCCTGTCCGGCATAGTTGAGCAGCAGGCTGGGGAACACGATGGCGGACCAGGCGAGGCGGATCGGGCGCGGCCCGAAATGCCCCATGTCGGCATACAGCGCCTCGGCGCCGGTCACGCAGAGGAAAATGAGGAAGCTGGTATAGCCATTGGAGAACAGGAACGCCAGGCCGTAGAGCGGGTTGAGCGCAATCAGGATCGACGGGTGCAGCAGGATGCCGCGGATGCCGAGCACGGCTATGCACAGAAACCATAACGCCATGACCGGGCCGAAGGCCCTGCCGATGCGGGACGTTCCCATTGGCTGGATGGCAAACAGCGCAACCAGGATCGCCACCGTGGCCGGCAAAATAAAGGATTTGGCCTCGGGAAAGACAATATTCAATCCCTCCAGCGCTGAGAGCACGGAAATGGCGGGCGTGATGGCGCCGTCGCCATAGATCAGCGCTGCCCCGAACAGGCCGGCAGCCACCACCAGGGGGCGCTTTCTCTTCTTGATCCCCAACAACGACATCAAGGCAAGAATGCCGCCCTCGCCGTTGTTGTCGATGCGCATGGCGAAGGACACATACTTCACCGTTGTGACGATGATCAATGTCCAGATCAGCAGGCTCAAAAGGCCCAGGATAACCGGCGCCGAAGGCTTGCCGCCCGAGAGCGCAAGCACGGTCTTCAGGGTATAGAGCGGGCTGGTGCCGATATCGCCGAATACCACGCCCAGTGCGGACAGCCCCATGACGGCCAGGCCGGGACGGGTTTTAGCGGGCGTATCGATCAGCGCGGAGGCTTGCGGCATGACTATCTCTCCAGTCAACCCATTGAAGAACGTTCCGAGAATTCGGGACAAAAATCATGGCTGATAAGCCATAGCCTGATGATGATCTTGAGGAAAAACCTGCAATCCCATCCGGAAGATGCGGACCAGGCCGAGCGTGAGGCGTTGGCCGGGGCGGGTGGCCCGGCAACCGTCGCCGCAGGATACCGGGCGCACCGGATGCGGGTCGGGTAGCCGGCTGGCCGGCCACCCTGGCCGGCAACGCGGTCAGGGTGCCGAAACCGGACGGCCGGTCAGCGGATAGTTCGGATCGTTGTAGCCATGCGTGGAGGCATGTCCGGGGCGCACCAGCTGGTCGACCAAGGCTTCCTCCGCGGCGGAGATGGCCACGCCAACCGCGCCAAAGTAATCCTCGAATTGTGCCAGCGTGCGCGGCCCGGCAATCACCGAGCTGACGATCGGGTTGGCCAGCACCCAGGCGGTAGCGAACTGACCCAGCTTGAGGCCGCGTGCATCGGCATGCGCCTTCAGTGCCTGGGCAATCACCAGCGACTCCTCGCGGAACTCGGTTTCCATCATGCGGCGGTCGGCGCGGCCCGCGCGTGAGTCTTGCGGGGGCTGCTGGCCGGGCAGGTACTTGCCGGTGAGCACGCCGCGCGCAATCGGGCTGTAGGGCACGACGCCAAGGCCGAAGTGCTGGCAGGCCGGCAGGATTTCCACCTCGGGCATGCGGTTGAGCAGGTTGTAGTACGGCTGGCAAACCACCGGGCGCGGCGCGCCGAGCTGGTCGCACAGGCGTGCGACCTCGGCAATGCGCCAGCCGCGGAAGTTGGACAAGGCCCAGTAGCGGACCTTGCCGGCCCGGATCAGGTCGCCCATGGCGCGCACGGCCTCTTCGAGGTTTTCGCCGGGGTAGTCCCGGTGCAGGTAGAGGATATCGAGATAATCAGTGCCCAGGCGGCGCAGGCTTTCCTCGGCTTCGCGCAGGATCCAGACGCGCGAGTAGTGCGAGTGGTTGGGCGCAGCCTGCATCGGATTACCGAGCTTGCTGGCCAGGATCCAGTCGTGGCGATCGGCGGCGAGCAGCTTGCCCACCATGCGCTCGGAGCCGCCTTTGCTATACACATCCGCGGTGTCGATGAAATTGACACCATGCGCGCGGGCGCTGTCGACGATGCGTCCGGCCTCCGTTTCATCGGTCTGGTCGGCGAACATCATGGTGCCGAGGCACAGGGCCGATACCTTGAGGTTGCTGGCGCCCAAGCGCCGGTATTTCATCTCGAACTCTGACATTGCGGTCTTCCTTGATGTGGTGGGCCGGGACGTCTGGATACATCCCCGGGGCGAAAGCACGAAAGCTTAACGCCAGTGGCGAAATCGTGCCGGAAAACGCGCGGCGAACGGGCCTGGGACCGCCGCCGCGGCCAGGCTATGCCAGAATGCTGGCATTGTGATGCCGCGCCGCCAGGCGTAACCTAACGCTCATGCTCAGCCCCTCCCTCATCGCGGCGATCGTGCTGGTGTTCCATGTGCTTGGCGTCATTGCGGCCTTGCACGCGGTCATGACGGTGCGTACCGCGCCCGGCGCCATTGCGTGGGCCGGCTCGCTGGTGATGATGCCGTACTTCACGCTGGTTCCTTACCTGATCCTGGGCAGCAGCAATTTTGCCGGCTACGTGAACGCCCGCCGGTTCAATAACGACCGGCTGCGCGAGGTCACGCACGGCATGGACCCCGGCCCGGCTTACCGGCACGCCTTGCCTGGCCAACAATGCGGTGCGGCTGCTGATCAATGGCGAGGCCACCTTCGAAGCCATCTTTGCCGCCATTGCCGGCGCGCAACAGGTGGTGATCGTGCAGTTTTTCATTGTTCATGACGATGCGCTGGGCCAGCGCCTGCAGCGCCTGCTGTGCGAACGCGCTGCCGCGGGCGTGAAGGTGTATTTCCTCTACGACAGCATCGGCTCGCATGCGTTGCCAGGCCGGTACGTCAAGGTGCTGGCAGCCGCCGGGGTGCAGGCGCGCGCCTTTGCCACGCGGCGCGGCTTTGTCAATCGCTTCCAGCTCAACTTTCGCAACCACCGCAAGCTGGTGGTGGTGGATGGCGAGTGCGCGTTCACGGGCGGTCACAACGTCGGCAACGAGTACCTCGGGCAAACGCCACCGCTGGCCCTGGCGCGACACGCATATCGAGATCCGCGGCAGCGCCGTGCTCGGGGTGGACGTACGCATCCTGTTGCCGGCCCGCCCCGACCATCTCGTGGTGTTCGCCGCCTCCACGCTGTATGCCTACCAGGCGGTCTGCGCGGGGGTGAAGATCTATCGCTACCAGCCGGGCTTCCTGCACCAGAAGGTCATCCTGATCGACGACGAGGCCGCGGCGGTGGGCAGCGCGAATCTCGACAACCGCTCGTTCCGGCTCAACTTCGAGCTGATGGTGATGACCGCCGACCGTGCTTTTGCCGCAAGCGTGACACGCATGCTGGAGGCGGACTTCGCGCAGGCCTGCCAGATCGAGCGCAGCGAATACACCAGCGCGCCGACCCTGCGCCGCGTGGCGATGCACGTGGCCAAGCTGTTTGCGCCGATCCTCTAGCCGCGGCCATGCGCCCCGTGCCTATAGATCCGCCTGCGCCGCCTGCCAGGAGGTGCCGGTTGGCCAGTCGCGGCGCATGATGATGTAGGTAAAGGACGTGGACCAGCCGATCAGGATCAGGCCCACCAGCGGCTCGATGCTGGCAAGCAGGCGCGTGGCGCCGATCGGTGCGATGTCGCCCAGGCTTTGCGTGGTGAAGGTCTCAAGCGCGAAGTAGAGATAGACGATCGGCGTGATGGGATGGGCGCTGGCGAGGCCGCCCAGGCCCAGCGTATGGCCCGCCATCCAATAGCCGAGGGCGAACACCATCGCTTCAAGGCAATGGGCCAGGATGATGCAGACGATCAGCACGCCAACGTTGACGCGTCCGCTCCAGCGGCGCGGATTCATGCCTGACAGCAGGCGCAGGGCTTCATAGTGGATGGCGACCACGGTCACGGTGAGGATGCTGGCGCAGGCCAGGGCCAGCAGGTCGTGGACGGTGAGGTTCATTAGGCATTCCTTGTCGGGCCGGGATCGCCTCGGTTGGACGCGGCACGCGATAGTGACCGCGCTTGCCGCCCGGATGTTCCCCGGGGCATGGGCGCGCAGGTCACAGACTCTTTGGAATGTAACGGGGAATCACACGCAGCACCTGCCCGGACGCGCTTTAGCCAAGGCGGCCGGCGAACTCGATCCGGCTGTGGCGTATCTGCAGCTGTACAGCAAGCTGGGGGACCGACGCGCCAGCAGCGCCCGGCCTGCGCGGGAGCCAGGCTTAGTCGAACTCGACGTAGAGTTCGCCGCGCGGCCCGTCAAAGCCGACGCGCGGCACCTTGCCATGCTCGCGGCTGGAGCGCGCCAGGGCGCGGAGCTCAGCCTGCCGGGCGGGCTCGCGCAGGCTGCGGCGGGCCTTGGTGCTGATCTCGACGGGCCCGCATTGCGGGTTGTCGCAGGCATAGAGCACCCATTGCCCATAGCTGCCTTGACGGGTGCGGGCGGCGGCCTGGGAGCCGCAGAGCGGGCAGGATTCTTGTTTTTCCTTCATCGCCGTCAATGGTCGTCAATGGTCGTAAAGGGGGAGGGTGACCGATGCAGGCGCCATGCTGCCTCGCTGGTGACAACGCCCAGCAAAAAACGCATCTTGCGCTGCCACGCAGCGGGCCGGCCAAGGCCCTGCCAGACTTTGCATACAAGTCTGCGCAGTTCGCCGCCATGGTGCTGCCCCTCTTTCGAGGGGATCGTTTTTCCCGGGAGCGGCGGGCGAGCGCGCCATGGGGCGTGCCGGGCCGGCCGGATTGCCAGGCGCCGCGGGCGCGGCCATACTGAGCGCTTAGCCGTGTCCGCGCCAGAGCGATCCCGGAACGATCTCCCCCTAAACACCGATGCGCCAAGACTCTCCCGACTCGCCAGCCAGGCCTCCGCATGACCATGACCATGACCATGATCACGACCATGATCACGGCGGCAGCACGCTATCCGAGATGGACCTGCGCGTGCGCGCGCTGGAATCCCTGCTGGTGGAGAAGGGCTATGTCGACCCGGCCGCGCTGGATCTCCTGATCGAGACCTACGAGCAGCACATCGGCCCGCGCAACGGCGCGCGCGTGGTGGCCAAGGCCTGGGCCGATCCGGCCTACAAGGCGTG
Organism: Cupriavidus basilensis OR16; assembly: GCF_000243095.1. Taxonomy (GTDB): domain Bacteria; phylum Pseudomonadota; class Gammaproteobacteria; order Burkholderiales; family Burkholderiaceae; genus Cupriavidus; species Cupriavidus basilensis_D. Next base: position 61,694 of record NZ_AHJE01000057.1, read on the forward strand.
GCTGCTGGCGGACGCCACCGCGGCCATCGCCTCGCTCGGCTTCACCGGGCGCCAGGGCGAGCACATGATCGTGCTGGAGAACACGCCTGCGACCCACAACATGGTGGTGTGCACCCTGTGCTCCTGCTATCCCTGGCCAGTGCTGGGACTGCCGCCGGTCTGGTACAAGTCCGCGCCTTACCGCGCCCGGGCGGTGATCGACCCGCGCGGCGTGCTGCGCGATTTCGGTTTTACGCTGCCGCAGGCGGTGCAGATCCAGGTGTGGGACTCCACCGCCGAGCTGCGCTACCTGGTGCTGCCCATGCGCCCGGCCGGGACCGAAGGCTGGAGCGAGCAAGCGCTGGCGGAACTGGTGACCCGTGACGCAATGATCGGCACGGGGTTGCTGCCAGATGTGACCGTGCCGGCAACGGCAGGGGAGCCGCAATGAACGGTGGCCAGGACCTCGGCGGCATGCACGGTTTCGGCCCGGTTAGCCCGGAAGCCGATGAGCCCGTGTTCCACGCCGGCTGGGAGCGCCGCATGCTCGCGCTGACGCTCGCCATGGGCGCGGTCGGCAAGTGGAATATCGACACCATGCGCGCGGCCCGTGAAAGCCTGCCGCCGGCGCAGTACCTTGGCAGCAGCTACTACCAGATCTGGTTCGAAGGCCTCAAGGCCATGCTGGTCAAGACCGGTCTGGCTAGCGCGGAAGAAATCGCAAGCGGGGCATCCACCACGCCGCCACTGCCCCTCGCGCGCATCCTCAGCGCGGAGCAGGTCGGCCCAGCCTTGGCGCGCGGCACACCCAGCGCCCGGCCGGCCTCCGGGCAAGCCGGTTTCCACGTGGGCGACCTGGTACGCACCCGCCAGATGCATCCCGCCGGCCACACCCGGCTACCGCGCTATTGCCGTGGCCGCCAAGGCGAGATCGTGGCCGTGCATGGCGCCCATGTGTTCCCGGATGCCAGCGCGGCCGGCGCCGGCGACCAGCCGCAGTGGCTCTACACCGTGCGTTTTGCCGCCACCGAGTTGTGGGGGGCCGACACCACGGCGGCCTCGGTCTGCGCGGATTGCTGGGAGTCTTACCTTGATCCGGCGGAGCTGGCCCATGGTTGATGCGGCGTCAACTTTACCTTCGCCGGCAAGCCTGCAGGCCATGCGGGCCGCGCTGCCGGCGCTGCCTTGCGACAGCACCGGCCCGGTGTTCCGTGAGCCCTGGGAAGCACAGGCCTTTGCGCTGGCGCTCGCCCTGCATGAGCGCGGCGCCTTTACCTGGGCGGAATGGGCGGCCAGTCTGTCCCAGGTCATCCGCGAAGCCCAGGCGGGCGGGGATCCCGACAACGGCGAGCATTACTACCGTTTCTGGCTGAGCGCGCTGGAGCGGCTCGCCGCCGCCAAGGGCCTGGTCGACGGCGCCGCGCTGCAGGACCGGCGCAACGCGTGGGACGCGGCGGCCCGGCGCACGCCGCACGGCCAGCCGATCGAGCTTGACTGAGGTGCCAAGGGGTAGATTTAACGTGACTTCCAGGCCAAAGACATGCCGCCGGCGGGCGTCCGGCCATTTGCCCGCCAGCGATCCGGCCCCGCTCGTGCTACCGTAGCGGACTAGACGCTATCAAGCGCCCCGATGCCGAGCCGCCAAGGCCGGCGCCAAACTCCGACTGACATGAACGACACAGAGATCCAGCTGATCGGTTCGGCCCGCTTGCCGACCCGTTTTGGCGAATTTACCGCCCACGCCTTCAAGGGTGCCGTTTCGGGCATTGAACACCTTGCGCTGAGCGTCGGCGACATCACTGGCGAGGCCGTGCTGACCCGCCTGCACTCCGAATGCCTGACCGGCGACGTGTTCGGCTCGTGCCGTTGCGACTGTGGCGAACAGCTCGACCTGGCGATGAAGAAGATCGCCGAGGAAGGCCGCGGCATCCTGTTGTACCTGCGCGGGCAGGAAGGGCGCGGGATTGGCCTGGGCCACAAGATCCGCGCCTATGCGCTGCAGGACGGCGGGCTCGACACGGTCGACGCCAACCTGGCGCTGGGCCAGGAGATTGACAGCCGCAACTACGCCTTTGCCGCCGACCTGCTGCATCAGTGGGGCGTCAAGTCGATCCGGCTGATGAGCAACAATCCAAAGAAGAAGCAGGCGCTGGAAGCCGCAGGCATCACGGTGGTCGAGCAGATGCGCCACATTGTCCCGTCCAACGTCGAGAACGAAAAATACCTGGAGACCAAGCGCGAGCGGATGGGGCACCTGCTGGATTGAAGCGCCGGGCGGCAAGCCAGGTGTCATGGCCCGGCATGGCGCTGGCGCCATGCCGGGCTGGAGGGTGCAAAAGCACGATCCGAGCTACTGAAAGCGCACAAATTGGGCAATGCACATAGCCTTGTCCGGCTACACTTTCGGATCGACGCTCTCCTTTAGGCCGCCTTCCAACATGCTTGCCACGATTCGACGCAGATGCGGTGACAGCTTGGTGCGCCTGCGCCGCCTGCTGGCCAGGGAAGTACATCTCGATATCCGCCAGCCCGCGCAGATAAAGCGTATTCATTTGCTGGGATTGCTCGCCTTCGTCGGCTATCCGCTGTTTTACGTTGTCTGGAAGTATCTCTTTCCGCAACCGTACGAGAGCCTGACGCTGCGGCTGCTCGCCATGGTGATGTTCGCCCCGCTAATTCTTACCGGCGACCTGCGCGATCGCAAATGGCTGCCGGCCTATTTCTTTGTCACGCTGACCTACGGGCTATCGTTCCTGTTCGTCTACTTGTATCTGATGAATCACGGCAACCTGGTGTGGTCCCAGTCGCTGGTGATTGCCGTGGTCATCCTGTTCAATTTCAGCGGTTGGCTAGCGGGCGCCGCTTCGCTCGCACTGGGAACGGCCGGGGCCTGGCTGGTCTACCGCTGGATGACTCCGCCGGCTGAGATTCTTACGGTCGACTGGCTGATGGAGCTACCGATCATCGGCTTCACGATCTGTACCGTCGCCGTGCTCAAGATCGACCAGCGCATCCTGATCCAGGAAAAACTCGACGGCATGGCGATCGCGCTGGGCACCGTTGCCCATGAGTTGCGCACGCCGATTCGCAGCATCGGCTCGACCGCGCGGGGCATGGCGCGTTACCTGCCCGGCTTGATTCGCTTCTATCAAGAAAACGAGACCCCGGCGAACACGCTGAACCTGCCGGCGGGACATTTCGGGCTGCTCAAGGACGCTTTGCCGCGTATCCAGCTTGAGGTTGACCGCATGAACCATGGCATCGACGTCCTGCTTGTGAACGCGCGGGTGGGTGCAATGCAGGAACCAAGCGAGGAGTTTCTCCTGGGCAACGCCATCAGCGAGGCCTTGGCGCGCTACCCCTTTGAAGCGGGGCAGCGCGAGAGCGTTCATGTCGATCTGGACGAGGATTTCATGGTGCGCGCGGACCAAAAACTCCTGGTCATGGTGCTGTTCAACCTCATCAAGAATGCGCTGCATGCCATGGCCCGGGCAGGTCATGGCGAAATCCGGCTGCGCACCGAGCGCGGCGCTCGCCGAAACCGGCTGATCTTCCGCGACACCGGCAGCGGCATTCCCGCGCGCGAGCTGTCATCGATCTTCAAGCGCTTTCATACTTACCCCCGCAACGAAGGCACGGGCATCGGCCTGGCCTTCTGCAAAGACACGCTGGAAGCATGGAGTGGCCGCGTGCATTGCCACTCCGTCGAGCATGAGTACACGGAGTTCGTACTGGAGTTTCCTCCCGTCGCTGCGCCAGCCACGCCGGCCAGGGAGAGTGCCGGCGCGGCTGGCTAGGCGGCTTGCTTGCCGGGATCAGGCGGCGCCGAACGCCGTTTCCAGCGCTTCGTGAGGCACTAGCGTTGAGGCCTGCCTGTCTGCGACCAGCCTGGCGCGAGGCGCATTTCGCAGCCGCTGGGTGGAGCGCCAGCTAGCCAGGCCGATCTCATCGCGGATCTCGGCGCAGACCTGGATCAGACGATCGATTTCCACGGCGGTCAGGCATGCGTTCATGGTCAGCCGCATCAGAGCCCGGTCACGCGCAGTGGCCGGCGCGCAGAACACGGCACCAAAGATGCCGCGCGCCTGCAAGGCATTGCGCAACGCTAGCGTTTGCTGCTCCGTACCGGACTCCAGCGAGATGATCTGCTCCGATCCTGCCGACACGTTGTAGCCTAGGCCGGCAAGCGCACTGCGCACCTCGCCTGAGACCGCGTGCAACCGCGCCCGGCGATCATCGGCCGCGACAATAAAATCGGCGGCCGCATCGAACCACGCCAGTTCATGGTGCAACAGCCCCGAGCTGAAAATGGCGGGGCGCGACTCCATGGCGAAATAACCCTTGAACGAGGACGGGCAGGTGATCAATCCGGCCCGGCCACCAAAGGCTTTGGCGAGGCTGGCAGTCTGGAAATGGACCCGGCGCGACAGCCCGAGTTGCGCCACGAGCCCCGCGCCAGCGGGGCCGTGAGTGCCCAGGGAGTGAGACTCGTCGACCACCAGCACGCTCCCGGTGCGCTCTGCCACGTCCACGAAATCGGCCAGTGGGCACAGGCTACCATTGGTGCTATATACGGCATCCACCACGATGATGCCCGGGCCATCCTTGCGGATCTGGCGCTCGGCATGCTCAGCGTCGTTGTGGATGAAGGGAATGGCGCGGGCATGCGCGGCGTGCGCGCCTTCCCACAATGACATATGGGCCAGCATGTCCAGGTAGACAGGCGTGCGCTCATTGGCGATGCTCTGCAGCAAGCCCACGTTGGCAGCCCAGCCAGACTGGCACAGCAAGCTGTCCTCGGCGCCGGTGAACGCCGCCAGCTTGTGCTCGAGGCGGCTGGTGGGATTGTTACCGTGCAGGAAAATCGCCGACATCAGCAACTCGCTCTCCGGCCGGGACATCGCCGTGCTCTGGGCCGTGACCAGCGCCTGCTCGCCAAGCAGGCAAAGATAGTCGTTGCTGGAAAAATGCACCGCATCGGGTCCGGGTTGCCGTCCGTGCAGCAAATGGCTGCCGCCCCAACGTTTCTGTACCCGTTCTACCTCGTGCTCCGCTACCCGCGTGGTGACAAAGTCTGGCCATGCCGCTGCCGCTCTCGACACGTTGGCAGTTTGCAGACAGGCCTGATTGGTATTGCTCATTGCTTTCCCCTTGGAAGTACTCCGACGAAAGAACCGGCCGCAAGACGGCCGGCGATGATCGTGGCAACGCAGGCGCCACCCGTGCCCCGTGTTTGTAGCTTTGCCTGTCATGTACGGTCCGGGGCTAGCGTGGCTGCCTGCAGCGTGTTGCGTCGACAGGCTATTCTGCCGTGCGCCGGAGAATTCTCCCTGTTCACTCGCGTACAGCTTGCGCGGCGATATCTGGCCTACATCTGCGCGAGGACCTCGGCGGGCGCGTTGGCGGGAAGCATTCCAACGGCTCGCGCAATCACGGCAGCGGCCGGATGAACCTTGTCCAGCTGCAGATATTCAGTAGGGGCGTGGCCCAGCACGCGGCGGAACATGGTCGAGAAAGCCGCCGGGCTCTCATAGCCGTAATCCAGGGCAATGCGGGTGACCGCGTCGCCAGCGGCCAGCCGTGACAGGGCCAGGACGACGCAGGCGCGCTGGCGCCATGCCGCGAACGCCATGCCGGTCTGCTCACGGAAAAAGCGGCTGAAGGTCCGGATGCTCATATGCAGCGCCAGTGCCCAGCGCTGCGGCGAATCATGCGTGTCGGGCCGCTGCAGGAATGCGTGGCAAAGCGCTGCGAGCCGCGCATCGCGCGGCAGCGGAATATGCAAGGGTAGCGCCGTCATGCGGGCAACCTCATGCAGCAGCAGGGTCACCAGCGCGCCGTCCCGGCCTTGTGGATCGTAGTGCGCCGGCATCTCCACGGCGCCAATCAGCAATTGCCGCATCAAGGCGGATACCCCCATCACCTGACAGGCGTCGCCCGGCCCGGGCATAGCGCCGGGCTCGATATACAGGCTACGCGTGCTGACGCCCAGCATGGTCACTTCATGCTCTATCCCCGGCGGAATCCAGACCGCGCGCTGCGGCGGAACGATCCAGTTACCGTCGCGCGTAACCACGTGCATCACACCCGTGACGCCATAGAGCAGTTGCGCGCGGCGATGGGCGTGGCGCGGCAACAGGTAGCCCTTCGGGTAGTCGGTGCCGATCGCGACCACGGGCCTGGGCACGTGGTCGTAGTCGTCGATGCGGGCGTTGAGCATGGAGGGTACGGGCGGCGGAAGGGATGGGCGGCCGCATGGCTGGTTGGCCGAAATACAAATATTATTGACCAATCTTCGAAAGTTGGCCATGCCAACCGCACGTATCGTGAGTGGACCTGGAACCCCCTGGAACCCATTCCTCCTTAGCGATGCTTTTTCTTCTCTTTATCCTGTTCGGCTGCCTGACTGGCGTGACCACCGTGCTGTTTGGCTTTGGTGGCGGGTTTGTGGTGGTGCCTTTGCTGTACCGCGCACTGAGCGCCGCCGACGCGCACGCGCCGGGACAGTCCGCCATGCACATCGCCATCGCCACCTCGACGGCAGCAATGATCCTGAGTGCCTCGCTCGCCACGCGCAAGCACCGCCTGGCGGGCAACATCCTGTGGCCGTATCTGTGGCCGCTGGGGGGATTCATCGGGTTGGGCGCCGTCATGGGGGCCGGCGCCACCATGCTGGCGAGCAGTGACGTGGTGCGCCTTGTCTTCGTGGCCTACCTGGGCGTCACGCTGCTGGATTGCCTGGCGCGCCGCGGATTCCTCGCGCGTTCCGGGGCGGGTTCGCCCCAGCGGCTCGGCCAGGCGCAGACGGTGGCGGGCGGCCTGGCGATCGGCCTGGTCGCCACGTTCCTTGGCGTGGGTGGCAGCGTCATGACCGTGCCCCTGCTGCGCCGCCGTGGCCTGAGCATGGCGCAAGCCACGGCGATGGCGAACCCCTTGAGCCTGCCGGTCGCCGTCCCGGGCACCCTGGCCTACGTGGCCATGGCTTGGTACCAGCCGGTGGCGCTGGGCAGCGGTTTTCTGGGGTACATCGACCTTGCCGCGCTCGGGTTGCTAGCGCTCGGCTCGCTGGCAGGCATCCACCTCGCCGCCCCGCTGGCCGGGCGCATCCCCGACCGGGTGCATGCGCGTGTCTATCTCGGCCTGCTGGCCCTGGTGATGGTCAGCATGATGTTCAAGTAAGCGCAACCCGGAACCGCTGAACACGCGATAAGGCGTTGACACGGCTGGCAAGAATATCTCCGGACTGAACGCGACCTGCGCGACCGCAATCGCCCAGCACGAACTGCCGCCGCGGCCGGATAGGGGCAGGAGGGGCAGGAGGGGCAGGTTTGGCATCCCGCCCAAAAGCCTTCTAAGATCAAGGCACATTCACTCGTCCAGGAACATGGCCATGACCAATGTGAGCAAGCCCGCAGCGCCAAAGCCCCCCGGGACGCCCGCGCCATCCAAAACCAGGCCTTCGGCGGGCAGCAAGGACGATCACGTGGAAGACGAACTCGACGAAGCCTTGAAGGAGACCTTTCCAGCGAGCGACCCGATTTCGGTGGATCACGGGCGGGGCACGCGCCCTGCGAAGTAGACAGGGCGCCTAGCCGGTTTTCTAGACCAGTTGCCGCAACTGCGCGACGACATTCATCAGTTGCCCGTGCGCCACGATCACGCCGGATTCGTCCTGCAGCGCTTGCTGGTAGCGGTCGCGGAACGCCGGATCGCTGTCGGGCCCAAACAGTTTTTCGGTGGCAGCCGCCACCGCCTTGCAGGTTTCATCGTGATGCTCGGGCGCGTCCAGCTCTTCGTCGATCTCGATGATCAGGCGCGAGAGTGGGTCCAGCCACCGGAAATAGGTCTCCTCGGTCACAACCTGCACGAACAGCCCGGCCGGGATCGGGCCATGCAGGCGTTCGTACTCCGTGCGATTCAGCGCGATCACTTCCTTGTGCACCTTCAAGAGTGCGGCCCGCAGGGCGCGCAGCCCGCTGCGGCGATCCTCCTGCTTGGCCAGGAATTGCTCGTGTGGCATAGCCATTCTCCTTTTCTTGTTGGCTCAATGGGCCGTTGCGGCCCGTTTGTCAGTATAGGCAGGGGGGCGCGCTCGGCGGCGCTAGCGTGGCTTGGCAACAACCCATAGGGTTAGCGCTGGCTTGTCTTGCGGGGCAGCTTGTCCAGCAGCGCCTGCCGTTTGCCCCAGATCCTGGCAACCCCAACGCCCCAGGGCGATCCCCGCGCTGTCACGACTCGGCATCCGCATCCAGCACGCCGATCAGGTCGGCCGCCACGGAGCGCCGCGCATCGGCCGCCCGGAAATACCGTACCAGCGTGGCCACGCTGGTGTGCCCGGTCATGGCCATGGTTTCAGCCAGCGGAACCTGGCGCGAAGCTGCCTCGGTCACGAACCCCGAGCGCAGCGAGTGCGCCGAGAAATCTCCCTCCAGCCCAGCCTCCTCGCAGCGCTGCATGACGATCTTGCGCACGGCGGCGGCGGACAGTGCCTCGCCTACATGACCACCACGACGGATGCGCCGGAAGATGGCGCCATCGCCTATCCCTGCCGCCTTCAGCCAGGCCTCCAGCGCCGCGCCCGCCGCGCCGATGACCGGCTTGGCGTTGTCCGGCAGGTCGGCGCCGGCCTGATTGGTCTTGGACCAGCCGAGTTGATAGACAAACTCCCCCGGACCCAAGCCCCGCAAGGTGGCTAACGTGGCGCCTGCCACTTCCGAGCGCCGCCGGCCGCCACTGGACCAGGCGAACAGCAGCAGCGCGCGGTCGCGCAGGCCGATCAGCGAGTCGTCACAGGTTGCCAGCAAGCGGGAAAACGGCTCACGCGTCAGCGCTGCCTTGCGCGCCGGGCGCTCGCCGCGCTTGGCATAGGCCCGGCGCGTGCGGGCCACCAGTTCACGAACGGCCGGGTCCGCGCAGGGGTTATCCAGGGTTTCCAGCCGGTGCGCCTTGGCAATGACGGCCAGCCGGTGCATCAGCGTGGCTAATGCCGGTGGGCCAATGCGCGCCTTGAGGCCACGGGCGACCAGTGCCGCGTCGATGGCAGGCGGCATTTCGTTGACCGGGCCCTGGGGCGTGGTCCGTGTGGCGTGGTCTACGACGAACTGGATGATGACCGACGGCAGCAAAGGGAGGGCGATCGGCTGGCCGTAACGCAGGGCGAACCAGCCCGCCCAATACCGAAGCGCGGAACGATAGCTGGCCACCGTGTTGGCGGATTCGCCTTCGCGGTACAGCGCTTCGGCGGCCTGGCGGCCAAGCGGATCGAGTTCGGACGGGCAGAGCGGCGCGGGAAAATCGGCATGAACGGGCTTCAGGCTGGTACAACATGACCAGATAAAGCGCGATAACCATTCATTATCGTGCCTTATTGATGGGCGGCAAGCAAAGCCGCCCAAAAACTTGCCCGGACCATGCAAAACGCCACTCTTCCCGCCGCACGCTCCCGTTCCATTACCCAGCAAGACGTCTGGCAAGCTGCCGATGCCTTGCTGCTGGCCGGCCAGCGTCCAACCATCGAACGGATCCGCCTGCACCTGGGGCGCGGCTCGCCCAATACCGTCAGCCCGTACCTGGATGCCTGGTTTGCCGGGCTGGGCGCGCGTTTGCAGGATCCGCAGGCGTTTGCGGCACCAGCCAGCCTGCCCGAGCCGGTGAACCAGGCCGCGCGGTACTATAGACGCGCTGCGGCGCGATACCGCTAGCCAGCGTGCCGCGTGGGACAAGGAGCGGGAAACCATGGCGGATCGCTTTGGCGCCAACGAGCGGCGCATGGCGCTCGAACTGGACGCGGCGCGGGTGGCGCTGCGGGAAGGGCAGCGCCAGATGGATGCAGAGCGCAAGGCGGCCCAGCAAAGACTGGCGGATGTGGCCGAGGCCGCGGGGCGGCAGGCCGAGGAACTGGCAACGGTGGGGAATGCCGTGGCGGTGCTGAACGAGCGGGTCCGGCAGCAGGACGGCTTGCTGGCCGAGTACCGTCAGCTCCTGGAGAGCCGCGGCGAGCCGGAGCCGGATATGCTGCGGGCCGTGCGCCCGCCGGTGCGCAAGGCCCGCCCGATCCGGCCGGCGCGGCCACCACGTTTCAAGGTCTAGGGCGAATGTTTCCTGATGCTAGATCTAGCATTGCGATTCGGCTGCAACCACATGATTTTATTGAAATTTCTACAGCAGATCCCAATCCGAAATAACCAATAATTCGCATCAGGTTACATCCATAACCCATTGATTTTCATTACTTAGTGGTGCCGTCAGCCGTTCCTGCGAATACGCTGGAAAGAATGGCGGGCCGCGCCGCCTTTACTTAGTTCAGGCGCAGCAGATGCTTCTGGATTTTCCCGCTCGTGGTCTTCGGCAGCGCATCCACGAAGTGATATCGGCGCGGCCGCTTGTAGGCGGCCAGCCGGTCGCCGTGCACCAGGAAGCCATCAAGCAGCGCCGTGCTGGCTTGCGCCCCCGGCCTGGCCACCACATAAGCGCAGACCAGTTGCCCCCAGGTGGCATCCGCCTCGCCAATGACAGCCACTTCCAGCACGGCAGGATGCTCGATCAGCGCGTCCTCGACCTCGCGCGGGTACACGTTCTCGGCACCCGAATTGATCATGTAGTCGATGCGGTCGCGCACCCACAGGTAGCCGTTCTCGTCCAGGCTGCCGAGGTCGCCGGTGTGGTACCAGCCGTGGGCCAGGGCGCGCGCGTTGGCGTCCGGGCGGTTCAGGTACCCGGCCATCATGCACGGGCCGCGCACCAGGATCTCGCCGACTTCCCCGGGTGCGCAAGGCTGGGCCGGATCGGTCGGGGAGCCGTCCTCGCGCGGCACCGCCACGACCAGGTCGTGATTGAGCGAGGGCAGGCCGGCCGAGCCAGCGTGGCTGAGCTGCTCGTGCGGATACAGCACGGACATGCAGGGCCCCATCTCGGTGGTGCCGTACACCTGTACCAGCCCGGCGCCAACCACACGGTCCCACTCGCGGATCAGGTGCGGCGCCATCGATGCGCCGCCGTACTCCACCAGCCGCAGCGACGAGACATCGCGCGTGTGGGCGTCCGGGTGGTTGAGCATCATGCCGACCATGGTCGGCGCGGCGAAGAAGTGCGTGACCTTCTCGGCCTCGACCAGCTGCCATGCCTCGCCGGCATCGAAGCGCCGCTGCAGCACCTGCGTGGCGCCCAGCTGCAGGCGTGGCAGGAAGCTGGTATGCAGCTCCGCCGTATGGTTCAGCGGTGCAATCGACAAGCCAACGTCCTCGCGCGACAGCATCATGGCCTGATGCATCATCGCGTTGTGCGCGAGCTTGCTGCGGTGCGTGTGCAGCACGCCCTTGGGGCGGCCGGTGGTGCCGCTGGTGTACATCAGGATGCAGGGATCGTTTTCGTCCACGGCGACGGCGGGCGCGTCGTGCGGCTGCCCCGCGGCCAGCGTGGCCAGGTGATGCGTGGCAAAGGCCGGTGCCGGCCCGGGGTCGGCATAGATCCAGCGCGTTGTGCCAGGGGCCAGCTCGGCAGCTTTTTCCGCCACGGCGGCGCCTTCCTGCTCGAACAGCAGGACGCTGGCCTTGCCGTCCTCCAGGATGAAGGCCAGTTCCTGCGCGGCCAGCCGGTAGTTGACGGGATTGAAGATCGCGCCCACCCGGGCCGCCGCCAGCATGCTGAAGACAAAGGCTGGCGTGTTGTAGAGAAAGGCCGCGACCACATCGCCATGGCCCACGCCGATCGCCAGCAGCGCGTGGGCGTGGCGGTTAACCTCCGCGTCCAGTTCGGCGTAAGTCCAGGCGCGGCGGCCGGCGCCCGTGCCGGCGACCAGCGCGGTCTTGCGCGGCAGGTAGCGCGCGGGCCAGGAAAGGGTGTCGCCCAGCGTAAGGACGTGAATCAAGGCAGTGCTCCAACAGCGGGGATGGGGGCGCCGGCAGGCAAGGCAGGCCGACGAAAGCGGATGAATATAAAGTCGGCGCCGCTTTTTGGGAAATAACGATTTGCACTTTGCATATAGGGATACGCCGGGGTGCGCCACCCGGCGCCAAAGCCAATTGACGCAAGACGCCGCGCCGGCGGCTCGCTATCGTGCCAGCAAGGCCCGGCGAGCCATGACTCGCCGATGACAACGGCAATCGATGACTGAGGCAAAAGAGGAAGCGCGTCCATGAACAAGCAAAATCGGCAGGGCAAGGAGAGCGTGCGGATCGGCGGCGCGTCTGGTTTCTGGGGCGATAGCGCGATCGGCCCGGTCCAACTGGTGGAGAAGGGCGACATCGACTACCTGGTGTTCGACTATCTTGCCGAGCTCACCATGTCGCTGCTTGCGGCGGCACGCTTGAAGAACCCTGAGGCCGGCTACGCGCTGGATTTCGTCACCGGGGCCCTGCGCTCGGTGCTCAAGCCAGCCATGGAGCAGGGCATCCGTATCGTCAGCAATGCCGGCGGCGTGAATCCGCGGGCCTGCGCGGCGGCGGTGCGCAAGCTGGCCGAGGAGCTCGGCTTGACGGTGCGGGTGGCGGTGGTCGATGGCGACGACCTGCTGGCGCAGCTGGACGCGCTGCGCGAGGCCGGCACGCGCGACATGCAAAGCGGCGCTGCGATGCCGGCCCGCATCCTGACGGCCAATGCCTATCTTGGCGCCGTGCCGGTCCGGGCCGCGCTGGATGCCGGCGCGGATATCGTGATCACCGGGCGCTGCGTGGACAGCGCGGTGACGCTGGGCGTGCTGATGCACGAGTTCGGCTGGAGCCCGACCGACTACGATCTGCTGTCCGCGGGCAGCCTGGCTGGGCACATCATCGAGTGCGGCTGCCAGGCCACCGGCGGCCTGCATACCGACTGGGAGCAGGTACCGGACTGGGCCAATATCGGCTACCCAGTGGTGAGCTGCCGGGCGGATGGCACTTTCCTGGTCGGCAAGCCGCCCGGCACCGGCGGGCTGGTCAGCCCCGCCACTGTCGGCGAGCAGATGCTGTACGAGATAGGCGATCCCGCTGCCTACCTGCTGCCCGACGTGATCTGCGATTTCACCGGCGTAACGCTGCGCCAGGCCGGGCCTGACCTGGTGGAAGTGCAGGGTGCCAGGGGCCGCCCGCCTACGCCTGGCTACAAGGTCTCGGCCACCTATGCCGACGGCTACCGCTGCTCGGCGCAACTGACCATCGTGGGCTTCGATGCCGTGCGCAAGGCGCGCCGCAGCGGCGAGGCCTTCCTGGCGCGCACCCGCGGCATGCTGGCAAAGGCCGGGCTGCCGGATTTCACCGAGACCCGGCTGGACGTGCTCGGCACCGCCGCGTCGTTTGGCCCGCATGTGCCGCAGCCATCCTTGTTCGAGGCGGTGATGTGGCTGGCGGTGACGCATCCGGACAAGCGCGCGCTGGAGTTGTTCGCGCGCGAGATCGCGCCCGCCGGCACGTCCTGGTCACCCGGCACGACCGGTGTTGGAGGCCGGCCATCGGTGAGCATGGCCATCAAGCAGTTTCCCTTCCTGGTGCCGAAAACGCTGGTTCAGCCCGCCGTGTGGCTTGACGAACAGCCGGTGCCGCTGCCGGCGACCTTCGTCTGCGGGACTGACGCGCAAACCAGCCCGGCGCCGGCGGCCGGGCGAGCCAGCCGATCGACGCCATCGGCCACCATCCAGCCTGGCAAGGACTGGATCGACGTGCCACTGATCCGGCTGGCGTACGGCCGTAGTGGCGACAAGGGCGATTTCTCCAACATCGGCATCATCGCGCGCGACGCCGCCTACCTGCCGCTGATCGAAGCGCAGCTTACCGGCGCCGCGGTGGCCGGGTTCCTTGCGCACAATGTAAAGGGCAAGGTGACGCGCTACTTCCTGCCCGGCATCGGCGCCTTCAACTTCCTTTGCGAGCAGGCGCTCGGCGGCGGCGGCATGGCGTCGCTGCGCAACGATCCGCTGGGCAAGGGGATGGCGCAGGTCCTGCTGGCCATGCCGGTGCGGGTGCCGCCAGCGCTGGCGCAGGCACTGGGCGCTTGAGCGCGACCGGCGCGCAGCGGCCGCGCGGGCATCGGGATAAACCCCCATCCGGCGGCTGCTCGGCCGCCTTCGCTGGCATGATGATGGAGGCGCGCAAAGCCGCAGGGCGGCTGCCCGCGCCTTCTTGCCGAACCATGCGCCAGCCGTCCGCCACATCGGCCACGCGCGGCGCCGCGAACAGTGAGACCCAGATGCTGCCAGTTTTGCCATGCACACCGGATGCCATGGGCCAGCCGGGCGTGCGCCCGAGCGGAAGCTTCATGTGGATCGACCCCGACCGCGTGCTCTACGTTGGGCTGCTAGGCGCGCCATCGGTGCGCTCCATCGGCGCCATCCTGCTCTATGTGGCCCTAGATGCTCCGTTTCGCCTGAGCGTGGCGGATGGCGAGTGGGAAACCGCCGAGATCGCCGTCGTGCCGCCCTACGTGCCGCACCGCATCACTTCCGACAGCCGCAGCTTGTGCGGCTTCCTGATCGAGCCCGAGACCGTCGATCTGTCCCGCTTGCCCCTGCTGTTGCGCGGGCCGGGCGGCGCGCTGGCGGCGCCACGGATGGCCCAGCATGCACGCGACCTGATCGCCCAGTTGCGCGGCATGCGGCGCCCCGAACTGGAGGCCGGCCTGCTCGATACGCTGTTGCTGGGTGAACCACTGGTGCCGCGCGCGCTCGATCCGCGCATTGATGCGGCGGTACGCCAGATCAAGGGCGATCCGGGCAGCCGCAGCGCCGCCACCGACCATGCGCGCGACGCCAACTTGTCGTTTTCGCGCTTCCTGCACCTGTTCAAGGAAGAGGTTGGCACGCCGTTTCGCACCTTCCGCACCTGGAAGCGCGCCCGCAGCTTGCTGCACTACGTCACCCAGGAGGCCAACCTGGCCGAGGTCGCGCTGGATACCGGCTATCCCGACTCCACGCATTTCAGCCACTCCATCCGCCGCGTGTACGGGCTCAAGCCGCGCGACATCTTCGCCGGTTCGCGCAAGCTTGCGCTGCATGGCCTGCCACCGATGACGGCCTACCGCCCAGCCTAGCCGGCCGTGCGGCAACCACTTTGCACAAGACCAGCGGCGTGCCGCGCGCCAGAATCAAGGCCATCTACCTTTCCCAAGCCTGCCGCCAACGGCAGCCGGACATCTCCCATGAAAGCAACCTGCCAGGACCTGCTGGCCGAATACCGCGAGCTGGCCGCGCTCGCCGCCACGCTCACCCCGGCGCAATGGCGCGAGCCAAGCGCTTTCCATGACTGGAGCGCCTGGGACGAGATCGCCCACCTGTGCTATTTCGACCAAACCGCGCTGCAGGCCGCCACCGACCCGCAAGCCTTCCTGCGCGGCGCGCAGACACTCAACACGCTGATGGCGGGCGGCGGCCATATCAGCGCGGTGGCGCGTGAAACCTACGGCCACTTGGACGGCCCCGGCTTGCTGGCGTACTGGCTGCCGCTGTACGAGAGGCTGGTGCAGACGCTGGCCGCGCTCGACCCCAAGGCCCGCCTGCCCTGGTACGGGCCGCCCATGAGCGCCCGCAGCTTTGCCACCGCGCGGCTGATGGAGACCTGGGCCCATGGCCAGGACGTCTGGGATACGGTAGGCCGCGCCCGCGCGCCCACGGCCCGCCTCAAGCACATCGCCCATATTGGCGCCACCACCTACGGCTGGACCTTCGTCAATCGCGGCGAGCCGGTGCCGGGGCCCGCGCCATATATCGTGCTGAGCGCGCCCGATGGCAGCAAGTGGACCTGGAACGAACCGCAGGCGGACAACCATGTGCGCGGCAGCGCGGAGGACTTCTGCCTGCTGGTCACGCAGCGCCGCCACCTGGACGATACCCGCCTGGCCTACAGTGCCGGCCCGGCCCGGCAATGGCTGGCGCAAGCCCAGTGCTTCGCCGGGCCGCCCGCCACCGGGCCGGCCGCAGGCACGCGCGTGTTGGACGGATCGCGCTCGGCGCCGGCCGCGTGAGCGGCACCGAAGCCGCCATGCGGGTCGCGGCCGGCGAGCCGCTGGCCCGGACGCAGGCCGCCGGGATCGACGAAGTGCTGCGAAGGCTCAGCGCCGATGCCGGCGAAACCTGCCTCTCCGAGCACGTCTTCGCCAACCTGTACCTGTTCCGGCACGCCCATGCCTACCGCTATGCCGGCGGGGATTTTCCGTGCATCAGCGGCGTGACTTACGATGGCGCGCGCCACGCGCTGCCGCTGTTTGCGCTGGAAACCGCGCCGCTTGACGCGCTTCAGGCGCTGCTGCGCGAGCATGCTTGCTTCTACCCGCTTTCCATGGCCCAGGTCGCGCGGCTCGACCCCGCCATCTTCACCTGGACGGCATTGCGCGCCGACGCCGACTACCTCTATCCCGCAGCCAACTTCACGGCCTACCGCGGCACCACGCTGGCCAAGAAGCGCAACCTGATGAAGCAGTTGCTGGCCACGCATGCCGTCACCGCGCGCGCCTACCACCCGGGGCTGGCCGACCAGGCCCTGGCCGTGCACGAAGGCTGGATGCAAGCCAAGCACAAGGCGCACGGCGAGGCCGACGACACACCCTGCGGCGAGGCCCTGCAACACGCCGAGCGGCTGGGCCTTGGAAGGCTTCCTGTACGAGGTAGCGGGGCAGCCCGTGGGTTTCGTGCTGGCGCAGGAGATCCGCCCGGCGGTCTTCGCCATGCGCTTCGCCAAGGGCCTGGCGGCCTACAAGGGCATCTACCAGTACATGTTCCACCACTTCTGCGCGGCGTTCCCACGCCCGGTGGCGTGGCTGAATTTCGAACAGGACATGGGCCTGGACAACTTCCGGCAGACCAAGCTTTCCTATGCGCCGAGTGCGTTGTTGCCAAAGTTCAGGGTGCGCCTGCGGGTGGATTAGGCACTTCCGGTGTCTGTCTTGCAAAGGCTGAATCCAGCACAGCCAGTTCTCGCAAGACCCTGCCGCTGCCCACCCCTACCATGGCTTCACACCGGCGCACCGCCCCGAACAGTGAACCCAAATGGCAAATATCGAATCCAGACTCTCCGCCGGCAGTGAAGCATTCCAGGCTAACCGCACCGGCATGCTGGCCCTGCTGGAGCGTATCCGCGCCTTCGAGCAGCGCGCCGCCAGTACGTCCGCCGCCTCGCGCGAGCGTTTCGAGAAGCGCGGGCAGTTGCTGCCGCGCGACCGGCTGGCGTTGCTGAAACAAGCTGCCATACGTGCAACTGGTCGAGAGCGCCGGTGCCAACCTGATGACCTACAAGGTCGAGGATTTCGTGCGGGGCGGCAACCTGTTCCGCAACCTGGCGCGCCTGTCGGCGGCCGGGCTGCCGGTGGTGACGGTCACGCATGGCTCGTCGACCGCCGGCGGGGCTTACCAGACCGGGCTGTCGGACTACATCATCATGGTGCGGGGCCGTTCGCGCGCCTTCCTGGCCGGCCCGCCGCTGTTGATGGCGGCCACCGGCGAAGTGGCCACCGAGGAGGAACTGGGCGGGGCCGTGATGCATACCGCCGTCTCCGGCCTGGGCGACTACCTGGCCGAGGACGACCGCGATGCGCTGCGCATCGCCCGCGAGATCCTGGGCAAGATCGACTGGAACCGCGAGCAGCCCGCCGCCACGCCGCGCAGCTACAAGCCGCCGCGCTACGACGCCGAGGAGCTGCTCGGCGTCATGCCGATGGACCATAAGCGGCCGGTCGACATGAAGGAGGTGATCGCGCGCATTGCCGACGATTCCGACTTCCTGGAGTTCGGCGAGAACTACGGCGGCGCCACCGTGTGCGGCCATATCAAGATTGAAGGCTGGCCGCTGGGCATCATCACCAACAACGGCCCGATCGATCCGGCCGGCGCGACCAAGGCCACGCACTTTATCCAGGCCTGCTGCCAGTCGCGCACGCCCATCCTCTACCTGAACAACACCACCGGCTTCATGGTGGGCCGCAGCTATGAGGAAGCCGGCATCATCAAGCACGGCTCCAAGATGATCCAGGCCGTCAGCAATGCCACCGTGCCGCAGATCACGATCTATTGCGGCGCGTCGTTCGGCGCCGGGAACTACGGCATGTGCGGGCGCGGTTTTCATCCGCGCTTCTGTTTCTCCTGGCCCAACGCCAAGACCGCCGTGATGGGCGGCGAGCAGGCGGCACGCACCATGGCCATCGTGACCGAGGCCGCCATGAAGCGCAAAGGCGGGGAGGCCGATGCCGGCCAGCTGGAAACGCTTCAAAAAGGCATCGTCGAGCGTTTCGACCGCCAGATGAGCGTATTTGTCACCAGCGCCCACGTGCTGGATGACGGCGTGATCGACCCGCGCAATACGCGCGCGGTGCTGGCCAATGTGCTGGCGATCTGCCGCGATGGCGACGCCAGGGCGCCGCAAGCCATGCAATTCGGGGTGGCGCGGCCCTGACGGCCACCGACGCACCCTGAACAATAGAACGATGGAACGATAGAACGGAGACCTGCCACATGCTGTTGACACCCGAACACGAGGCGCTGCGCGCCACCATCAAGCGCTTTATCGCCGAGCAGATCAATCCGCATGTCGACGCCTGGGAGGAGGCCGAGATCTTCCCGGCGCATGAGGTCTTCCGCAAGATGGGCGATCTAGGCCTGCTGGGCCTGTCCAAGCCGGAAGAAGACGGCGGCATGGGCCTCGATTACTCCTACAGCGCGGTGCTGGCGGAAACGCTGTCCGACATCAACTGCGGCGGCGTGCCCATGGCCATCGGCGTGCAGACCGACATGGCCACCCCGGCCCTGGCCCACCACGGCAGCGAGGCGCTGCGCCGCGAATTCCTGGCGCCCGCGATCCGCGGCGAGTACGTGGCCTGCCTGGGCGTCTCGGAGGTAGGCAGCGGCTCCGATGTGGCCTCGATCAAGACCACGGCGCGGCGCGACGGCGACGACTACATCATCAACGGCGGCAAGATGTGGACCACCAACGGCACCCAGGCCGATTTCTGCTGCGTGCTGGCCAATACGTCGGACGGAGCGCCGCACCGCAACAAGACGCTGATCGTGGTGCCCATGAAGACCCGCGGCGTTTCGGTGGCCAAGAAGATCCGCAAGATCGGCATGGACTCGTCCGATACCGCGCAGCTGTACTTCGACGACGTGCGGGTGCCGCAGCGCTACCGCATCGGCGAGGAAGGCATGGGCTTCACCTACCAGATGGAACAGTTCCAGGTGGAGCGCCTGTGGGGCGCGCTCAGTTCCGCCAGCCGATGCGCCAAGGCGATCGATCTCACCATCGAGTACACGCGCGAGCGCAAGGCGTTTGGCCGCTCCATCCTGGATAACCAGTGGGTGCACTACACCTTGGCTGAGCTGCAGACCGAAGTGGAAGCGCTGCACGCGCTGTGCTGGCGCGCCGTGGAGATGATGGTGCGTGGCGAGGATGCCACCCGCCTGGCCACCATGGCCAAGCTCAAGGCCGGCCGGCTGTCGCGCGAGGTGGCCGATCGCTGCCTGCAGTTCTGGGGCGGCATGGGCTACGTGCTGGAGAGCCCGATCTCGCGCATTTTCCGGGACGGGCGGCTCACCTCCATCGGCGGCGGCGCCGACGAGGTCATGATGCAGATCCTGTGCAAGTTCATGGGCACCTTCCCCCAGTCGAAGTAAGCATTCAAAGCTAAAGACCAGAGAGCAGACCAGGCCACCATGAAGCAGCCCACGCCATTTCACAAGATCCTGATCGCCAACCGGGGCGAAATCGCCTTGCGCGTCATGCGCAGCGCCACCGCGCTGGGCTACCGCACGGTGGCGGTCTACTCCAGCGCCGACGCCGGTGCGCGCCATGTCCAGGAGGCCGGCCAGGCGGTGTATATCGGCGAGGCGCCGCCGGCGCAGTCCTACCTGCGCATCGACGCCATCATCGAGGCAGCGCGGCGGTGCGGCGCCGATGCCGTGCATCCCGGCTACGGCTTCCTGGCGGAGAATCCCGCCTTTGCCCGCGCCTGCCGCGAGGCGGGACTGGTCTTTATCGGCCCGTCGGCCGAGTCCATCGTGGCGATGGGCAACAAGGCCGGCGCCAAGCGGCTGATGATGGCCGCGGACGTGCCGTGCATCCCGGGCTACCAGGGCGAAGACCAGGACGAGGCGCGCCTGTGCGCCGAGGCCGAGCGCATCGGCTTTCCGGTCATGATCAAGGCCACCGCGGGAGGGGGCGGGCGCGGCATGCGGCTGGTGCCGGACGCGCGGGCCTTTCCCGAGCTGCTGCGCAGCGCGCGCTCGGAGGCGCAGGGCGCTTTTGGCGATCCCGAGGTGATCCTGGAACGGGCCGTGGTGGAGCCGCGCCATATCGAGATCCAGATCCTGGCCGACCGTGATGGCAACGCCATCCACCTGGGCGAGCGCGACTGCTCGGTGCAGCGGCGCCACCAAAAGCTGATCGAAGAGGCGCCGTCCCCCGCGGTGAGCCCCGAGCTACGGGCCCGCATGGGCGCCACCGCCGTGGCCGCCGTCAAGGCGATTGGCTATGAAGGTGCCGGCACACTGGAATTCCTGCTCGACCGCGACGGCAACTACTACTTCATGGAGATGAATACGCGACTGCAGGTGGAGCATCCCGTGACCGAGGCCATCACCGGCCTGGACCTGGTGGCGCTGCAACTGCGGATTGCCGCGGGCGAGCCGTTGCCGCTCAAGCAGGAAGACATACGTTTTTCCGGCCACGCCATCGAAGTGCGGCTGTGCGCCGAGGACGCCGACCAAGGCTTTATGCCGCAAAGCGGCGAGATTGCGCTGTGGCAGGCCCCGTCCGCCTTGCGCGTAGAGCATGCGCTGGGCAGCGGCGCCGCGATCCCGCCTTATTACGACTCCATGATCGCCAAGCTGGTCAGCTACGGCGGGACGCGCGACGAAGCGCGGCGCAAGCTGTCCCGAGGCCTGGAAGACCTGGTGGCGCTTGGCGTGACCACCAACCAGGTGTTCCTTGGCCGCTGCCTCGCCCATCCCGCCTTTGCCGCGGGGGATGCCACCACCGCCTTCATCGGCCAGCACCAGGACGCGCTGCTGCAACCCGATGCGGCACTGCGCCAGCGCGCTGCCGCGCTGGCGGCGCTGCTCCTGTATGAAACCTCGCCGGAGCGCGGCCCGGGCACGCCAGCCGCGAGCCTGGCCCCCACGCTGCCAATCGGCTTGCGCTACCGGGTCGACGGTGCGGAGCATCAGGCCAGCCTGGCATTCGGCGGCGGCAATCGCTTCGAGGTCACCATGGGCGAGTCGCGCTTTGCCTTCGAAACCCTCGCGCTGACCGAGCATTGGCTGCGTTTCCATTGCGATGGCCTGGTCGAAAGCGCCACCTTCCATCGCGATGCCACTACGCTGCTGCTGCACTACCAGGGCACGCCGCTACGCATCGAGGACCACACGCGGGCGGCAGCCGCACGAGCTGGCGAGGCCGCCGGCGATGGCAAGCTGCGCGCCTCCATGAACGGGCGGGTGGTCAACGTGATGGTGGCCGCGGGCGACCAGGTCGAGGCAGGCCAGCCCATGGTGACGCTGGAAGCCATGAAGATGGAGCACATCCACGTGGCCCCGGCCGCCGGCAGGGTCGGCGCCATCCATGTGCAGGTTGGCGACCAGGCCGCCGCCATGCGCGTGATCGCGGAGATCGAGTTCGAGGTGCCGCTGGCAGAACCGGTAAAGGCTGCCGCCTGAGCCTGTCGCGCCGTCATCCGTCAGACCATTTCCCAACACACGGGCATAGCCCATCCAGCGGAGCACCATGAGCGAATCGGAAACCCCAGCCGTCCTCCACGAAAAACGCGGCGCCGCGTTCTGGATCACCATCAACCGGCCGGACAAGCGCAACGCCATCAACAAGGAAGTGGTAGCCGGCATCCGTGCGGGCTACCGCGCCGCGCATGCTGACCCGGCCATTCGCGCCATCGTGCTGACCGGCGCCGGCGACAAGGCATTCTGCGCCGGTGGCGACCTGCAGCCGGGCAAGGGCTTTGCCTTCGACCTGTCGCAGCCCAATGTGGACTACGCGGACATGCTGCGCGAGTCCCAGCAAGCCACGCTGCCAAGCATCGCGCGGATCAACGGCACCTGCATGGCCGGCGGCATGGGCCTGCTGTGCATGACCGATATGGCTGTCGCCGCCGACAGTGCCTTGTTTGGCCTGCCGGAGGTCAAGGTAGGCGTATTCCCGATGCAGGTGCTGAGCCTGCTGCAGACGCTGGCGCCGCCCCGGCTGGTGCGCGAGTGGTGCATCAGCGGCGAGCCGTTTTCCGCCACCGAGGCCAAGGCCGCCGGCCTGGTCAACCACCTGGCAGCGCCGGGGGAGCTGGACGCGCGCACCGAATGGCTGGTCGCCCGCGTGGCCGACAAGTCGCCCACCGCGATCCGGCGCGGCAAGTACGCCATGCAAGCCATGGCGTCGATGAGCTTTACCGAAGGCATCGCCTATACCGAAAGCCAGATCGCGCTGCTGGTGATGACCGAAGACGCGCGCGAAGGCCTGGCCGCCTTCAACGAGAAGCGCACGCCGGTCTGGACCGGCAGGTGAACAACCGGCGAGGCGCGCGCCGGGCAGGGCGCGCCGGCGGTGTCTGCAACGTCTGAGCGAAGGGGAGCTGCCTATGCACAATGTATCGTCGACCACATCGTCCACCCAACCGGCCAGCGACAGCGCCGCCCTCCTGGCGCTCGGCATGGCGCAATGGCTGGGCCGACGCGCCGCGCGCAGCCCCCGCAGCCCGGCGCTGACATGCGCGGGGCAGACCTGGACCTATGCCGAACTGGTGGCCGACGCCGCGAAGATGGCCGCCGTGCTGGCCGCGGGCGGCGTCGGACGCGGCCAGCGCGTGGGCTACCTGGGCCTGAACGACCCGCTGTTCCTGGTGACGCAGTTCGCCTGCGGCTGGCTGGGCGCCATCTTCGTGCCGCTCAACTTCCGGCTCACCGGGCCGGAGCTGGCCTTTATCGTCAACGATGCGGGCGTGCATACGCTGTTCGCCGATGAGGACTATGCCGGCCTGATCGATGAAGCGCGCCCGGCGCTGGAATGCCAGCGCTACCTGCGGCGCAACGATGCGCCGGGCTGGGAAGGCCTGATGTCGCGGATGGCGCAAGCCAATGCCGCGCCGCCGGTGCCCACCCATCCGGATGAAGTGGCCGCGATCATGTACACCTCGGGCACCACCGGACACCCCAAGGGCGCCATGCTCACGCATGGCAACTTCTGGGCCAACAACCTGAACGTGATGACGCTGAGCGACCTCGCCAGCACCGATGTCGCGCTCAACTTCGCGCCCCTGTTCCATGTCGGCGGCATGTGCTGCGTGAGCTTGCCCATCCTCATGGCGGGCGGCCATCTCGTACTGCAGCGCAGCTTCGACGCCGCAGCCGTCATGCAGGCAGTGGCCAAACACCGCGTGACGGTCAGCTTCGCGGTGCCCGCCATGCTGCTGTTCGTCAGCCAGCACCCGGATTTCGCGCGGGCGGACCTGTCGAGCCTGCGGACCATTTCGGTCGGCGGCGCCCCCATGCCCGAGCCGCTGCTGCGCCTGTTCGCGGGGCGCGGCATCCCGGTCAACCAAGGCTACGGCCTGACCGAGACCGCCGCCGCGACGACCTTCCTCGCCCCGGAGCGCGCGCGCGACAAGCTCGGCTCCTGCGGCACGCCGGCCATGATGACCGAGGTCTGCATCCGCGGCTTCGATGGCAAGCCGCTGACCGAGCCGCAAGCACGCGGAGAAATCTGCGCGCGCGGCGGCAACATCATGAAAGGCTACTGGAACCGCCCGGACGCCACGGCTGGCGCCTTCTACGAGGGCGGCTGGTTCCGCACGGGCGACGTCGGCTACGCCGATGAAGAAGGCTTCTACTACATCTGCGACCGCCTCAAGGACATGGTCATCACCGGCGGCGAAAACGTCTACCCGGCCGAGGTCGAAAGCGTGCTGTACGAGCACCCCGCCATCGCCGAGGTCGCCGTGATCGGCGCACCCGACGCGCGCTGGGGCGAGCACGTGGTGGCGGTGGTGGCACTCAAGCCGGGCGCCAGCCTGACGCTGGAAGCGCTGCAGGCGTTTGCGGAACCGCGGCTGGCGCGGTACAAGTTGCCGCGGGCGTTACGGGTGGTGGCGGCGTTGCCGCGGAATCCTACGGGGAAGGTGTTGAAGGTTAGGTTGAGGGAGATGGGGTAGGGGCGCTGTTTCTCGCGGTTTCTTTTTGCGGCGATGGTTATTGGACCCAAGAGCGTACGACATCCCCGCAGGGGGATGTCGTACGCTCTTGGGCCCAATAACCAACGCCGTACAAAGAAACAAGCGACCACCCCCGCAGGCCAATGACCGCATAAAAAAGAAGAGGAGCAACCAATGGCAGGACCCACCATCGACTTCTGGCAAGCCCGCTTCGAATCCGGGCAGACCCCCTGGGAACGCGAAGCCGCCAGCCCCCAACTGCAAGCCTGGCTAGCACAAGGCGCCATCCAGGCAGGCGAGCGCGTGCTCGTGCCCGGCTGCGGCGGTGGCTGGGAAGTAGCCGCACTGGCCGCGCATGGCGCGCAAGTCAGCGGCATCGACTACGCGCCCGGGCGCTTGCCCGCACGCTCGCCCGACTCGAACAGGCGCAACTGCTGGCGGACCTGGAGGAGGCGGACGTGCTGCAATGGCAGCCCGCGGCACCCGTGGACGCCGTCTATGAGCAGACCTGCCTGTGCGCGCTGCATCCCGACCACTGGACCCGTTATGCCGCCCAGCTCCATGCCTGGCTGCGTCCCGGAGGGCGCCTGTTCGCCTTGTTCATGCAGATGCGCCGCGACAGTGCCGGCCAGGGCATGGTGGAGGGGCCGCCGTATCACTGCGACATCAACGCCATGCGCGCGCTGTTCCCTGCCCGGTTGTGGGATTGGCCCAAGCCGCCCTTCGGCGCCGTGACGCATCCCAGTGGCGCGTTCGAGCTTGCCGTGATGCTGGTGCGCCGCTGATCCGCCTAGCCGCGATCGCCGGCACCCATGGGTAATCCCCGATCCATTTACAGCCAGTCCACACAAGAGCCACCCCGGTAGTTTTGTTACGGTGGCATCTGTGGCAACACGGCGACGCGCACCGGTGAACTTTGCCCAGGGCGAGTTCATGATGCTGGGCGCCTTCGCCGGCGTGGTGCTGACCATGCTCGGGTTGCCACTGATCCTGGCGGTGCCGTTGACGGTGGCGGGCATGGCCGGCTTCGGCATGCTGGTCGAGCGCCTGGCGATTCGCCCCATCCTGGGCCAGCCGCAGTTCACCGTGGTGATGCTGACCATCGGCATGGGCTACGTGATGCGCGGCCTGATCACCATGGTGCCGGGCATCGGCGCCGGCACGCATACCTTGCCGGTGCCTTACCAGGGCATGGTTTGGCGTACCGGCGGCCTGGTGCTGAGCGTGGAGCAGGTGGCGGTCATCGGCGCCACCGCCGCGCTTTGCGTGGTGCTTTACCTGGTGTTCCGCTACAGCCGCATCGGCGTGGCCATGCAGGCCAGTTCGCAGAATCAGCTTGCCGCCTATTACATGGGCATCCCGGTGCGACGGCTCAACGGGCTGGTGTGGGGCCTGTCAGCATCGGTCGCCGCGATCGCCGGCCTGCTGCTGGCGCCCATCACCTTTGTCCACGCCAGCATGGGCATGCTCGGCCTCAAGGCCTTCCCCGCGGCGGTGGTGGGCGGCTTTGGCAGCCTGCCGGGCGCGATCGTGGGCGGGCTGGTGATCGGGGTGGTGGAGTCGCTGGCGGGCTTCTACCTGCCTGAGGGCTTCAAGGACGTCGCGGCCTATGTCGTGGTGCTGATCATGCTGGTGGTCAAGCCGAATGGCCTGTTCGGCGAGAACCTGCGTAAAAAGGTGTAGAGACGCGATGCGATTCCTCTTCAAGACCGACTATCGCCAGGACCTGCGCCTGGCCAGGCACCCTGGCCATGTGTTCTGGTACGGCCTGCTGCTGGCTTGCCTGCTGATCGCGCCGGGCTGGGCCAGCAGCTACTGGATCGCGCAACTTGGTTTTGTCCTGATCTACGCCATCGCGGGCCTGGGCCTGATGGTACTGTCCGGCTACACGGGGCTGCTGTCGATCGGCCACGCGGCCTTCCTTGGCGTGGGCGCCTATACGCAGGCGTGGCTAACCAGCCATGGCGTGCCATTCGTGCCGGCCTTGCTAGCGGCGGCAGCGCTCTCGGCGCTGGCGGGCGTGGTGGTGGGGCTGCCAGCGTTGCGCGTCAAGGGCGTCTACCTGGCCATCGCGACGCTGGCCTTCGGCCTGATCGTGGAGGAAGTGCTGGCGCGCTGGGAAAGCGTGACCGGCGGCAACGCCGGCCTGCCGGTGGCCGCGCCGCAACTGTGGGGCTATGTGCTGGATGGGCCGGTGGCCTTCTACTACCTGTCGCTCGCGGTTTGCCTGCTGGCCACGCTGGCGGTGCTCAACCTGCTGCGCAGCGCCACTGGGCGGGCCTTCATCGCCATCCGGGACTCGGAGATCTCGGCGCAGAGCATGGGGATCCACCTGGCGCGCTACAAGACCTTGTCGTTTGCGTTGTCCGCCGCGCTGGTTGGCATCGCGGGGGCACTTTATGCCCACAAGCTGCGCTATCTCTCGCCCGAGCAGTTTGGCATCGCCCAGTCCATCGATCTGTTGCTGCTGGTTGTGGTGGGCGGGCTGGGTTCGGTGCATGGTGCCTTTCTTGGCGCGATCTTCCTGATCGTCATGCCGCAGATGATCGTGCTGGCGAAGGATTTCCTGCCGCCTGCCATCGCGCAGGCCAGCGGCCTGCAGGCGCTGGTGTACGGGCTGGTGCTGATGGCGTTCGTGCTGTTCGAGCCAATGGGGCTGTACGGGCGCTGGTGCAAGATCCGCACGTACCTGGAGCTGTTTCCCTTCTATCGCCAGGGCATGTTCCGGCGCCAGAAGGCCTTCCAGCGCTCCGAGCGCCTGAAATAAGGAGGCCCGCACATGACAGACACTCTTCTCAGCGTGCGCGAGCTGTCGGTCCGCTTTGGCGGCGTGCTGGCGCTTGGCGGCGTGAGCTTCGATGTGCGGCGCGGCGAGGTCTTTACGCTGATCGGGCCCAACGGGGCCGGCAAGACCACGGTGTTCAACCTGATCAGCCGCATCTATCCGCCCACCAGCGGCGAGATCCTGTGGCAGGGCAGCGCCCTGACGCGGTTGCCGCCACACGCGATCGCCGCGCAGGGCATCGCGCGCACCTTCCAGAATATCGAGCTGTTCGAGCACGCCACGGTGCTGCAGAACTTGCTGATTGGCTACCACACGCACCGGGCCGCCGGCTTCTGGGCCGACCTGCTGTTCGCCCCCGCCGCGCGCCGCTCGGAGCTGGCCGCACGCCACAAGGCCGAGGAGATGATCGAGTTGCTGGACCTGCAGGCGCACCGCGACGCGCTGGTGGCGGGCCTGCCCTATGGCGTACGCAAGGTGGTGGAGCTGGCGCGGGCCTTGTGCAGCAGCCCGCGGCTGTTGCTGCTCGATGAGCCTTCCTCCGGGCTGAACGTGGAAGAGACCGAGGACATGGCCTGGTGGATCCGCGACATCCAGAGCGAGCTGGGCATCACCGTGCTGATGGTGGAGCACGACATGAGCCTGGTGTCGCGCGTGTCGGACCGGGTGCTGGCGATGAACCAGGGCCTGGTGCTGGCGCAGGGCACGCCGGCCGAGGTGCAGGCGCACCCCGGCGTGATCGAGGCTTACCTGGGCACGGTGGATGATGTGGCCTCATTGCGGAGGGCGGCATGAACCTGATGCAAGGCGCTGACAAGATGCGCGAAATCCAGGACACGCCCGTGCTGGCACTGGCCAACGTGGAAAGTGCCTACGGCCCGGTCAAGGCGATCCGGGGCGTGAGCCTTGCCGTGCAGCGCGGCAGCATCGCCACCGTGCTCGGCGCCAACGGCGCGGGCAAGACCACCTATGGCGCTCAACGCGGCGGACTATGGCTATGTGCTGGAGAACGGCCGCATCGTGGCCGAGGACACCTGCGCCGTGCTGCGCGAGAAGGACGACATCAAGGAGTTCTATCTCGGCATGAAGGACAGCGGCGTTCGCGGCGAGCGCCGCTGGAAGAAGCGCAAGACCTGGCGGTAGGGCGCTAAACGATCACCAGTTGAGAGCAATCAATGGCAATGGCAATGGCGACAGCGCACACCATGCAGCCCCTTTCCGAAGCGGCCTTCGAGACCCTGCCGCAGATGTTCTGGCACGCCGTGGCCCAGCGCGGCGACGCCGTGATGATGCGGCAGAAGGATCTCGGCGTCTGGCGCAGCTATCGCTGGCGCGAAGTGGGCGAAATCGTGGCTGATGTCGCCGCCGGCCTGGCCGAGCTGGGCCTGCGGGCGGGCGAGGTGGTGTCGGTGCTGTCCAATACCAACCGGGAATGGGTGTGGAGCGACCTGGGCGCGTTGACGGCCGGCGCGGTGGTCAGCGGCATCTATCCGACCGATTCGCCCGCGCAGGTGGAGTACCTGTGCCACGACTCGGGCAGCGTCATGCTCTTCGTCGAGAACGAGGAGCAGCTGGACAAGTACCTGGAGGTGCGCGAACGCCTGCCACGGGTGCGCAAGGTGGTGGTGTACGACATGGAAGGGCTGGCCAGCTTCGATGACCCCGCCGTGCTCAGCTTCGACGCGCTGCTGGCGCTGGGCAGGCAAACGCGGGCGCGGCAAGCGGGGCTGGTGCAGGCGCGGCTGGCCGCCGGCAGCGCTGATGCGCTGGCGGTGCTGGTCTATACGTCCGGCACCACCGGACGGCCCAAGGGCGCGATGCTGTCGCACCGCAATGTGCTGCGCAGTTGCCTGACGCTGCGCGACTTCCTGCCCGCCACCACCATTGGCGAGCGCATGGCCTTCCTGCCGCTGTGCCACGTCTCGGAGCGGATCTTTGGCGAGTACTACTCGATCCTGTCCGGGGCGGTGGTCAACTTCGTCGAGAATCCCGACACCATCTTCGACAATATCCGCGAGATCCAGCCTGATGCCTTCCTGGCCGTGCCGCGCGTGTGGGATACCCTGGTGCTGGGCAATGTGCGCCGCATGATGGGCCTGAACCGCGTGCAGCTGGCGGTAACCGGCGCGGCACCGATCTCGCCCGACCTGATCCGCTGGTATATGGCGCTGGGGATCGTGCTGCATGAGCTGTGGGGCATGACCGAGATCACCGGCGCGGCCACCTGCAACCCGCCGGGGCGGATGCGCCCTGGCAGCATCGGCATTGCCTTGCCGCATACCGAGGTGAAGGTCTCGCACGAAGGCGAACTGCTGGTGCGGGGCCCGCAAGTCTTCATGGGCTACCTGAACCTGCCCGCCAAGACCGCCGAGACCATGGCCGACGGCTGGCTGCGCACCGGCGACGTGGGCCGGGTGGACGCGCAGGGCTACTTCTACATCACCGACCGCATGAAGGACCTGATCATCACCGCGGGCGGCAAGAACGTCACGCCATCCGAGTGGGAGAACCAGCTCAAGTTCAGCCCCTATGTGACCGACGCCGTGGTAATCGGCGATCGCCGGCCCTACCTGAGCTGCCTGGTGATGATCGACCAGGACAACGTGGAGCAGTGGGCCCAGGAGCACGACGTGCATTTCTCCGACTACGGCTCGCTGTGCCGCAGCAAGGAGGTGATCGCGCTGGTGGGGCAGGAGATCGACAAGGTCAACCAGCAGTTCGCGCGGGTCGAGCAGATCAAGGCGTTCCGGCTGATCGAGACGCGCCTTGGCGCCGAGGACGAGGAGCTGACCCCGACCATGAAGCTCAAGCGCAAGCTGGTCAACGACAAATACAGCGAACTGATCGAGTCCATGTACCTGGCCAAGGTGGCCTGAACGCAAGCCATACCAACCGAACTGGAGGCGCCATGAGCCATGCGGGCAACACCGCTGCGGTCAGCCTGGTCCGGCACGGGCGCATCGGCCTGTTGTGCATCGACCATCCGCCGGTCAATGCGCTGTCGGTGGCCACGGTGGCGGGGCTGGATGCGCAACTGGCCGCCTTCGAGGCGGATCCCTCGCTCGATGGCTTGCTGATCTGGTGCGCGGGCCGGACCTTTGTGGCGGGCGGCGACATCGCCCAGTTCGACGCGCCAGATTTTACGGCGGCGCCTTATAACCGCATCCTGGCCCGGATCGAAGCCAGCGAGCGACTGGTGGCAGCCGTGCTGCATGGCACCGCGCTGGGCGGCGGGCTGGAGCTGGCGCTAGCCTGCCATTACCGCGTGGCCGTGCCCGGCGCGCGGGTCGGGCTGCCCGAGATCAAGCTGGGGTTGCTGCCGGGTTCGCTGGGATCGCAGCGCTTGCCGCGCGCCTGCGGGGCGCCCTTGGCGCTGGACCTGATGTTGAGCGGGCGCATGCTCGACGCCGAGGCGGCGCTGGCCGCCGGCATCGTCGATGCGCTGGTGCCGGGCGAACCGCTGGCGGCTGGCCTCAACTTCCTCGAAGACCTGCTGGAAAGGCGGGTGCCGCCGCGCCGGCTGTCCACGCTGTCCGTGCCCGTTGCCGGGCTCCCGCCGGGCTTCTTCACGCAAGCCTTGCAGCACGCCACGCGGGAGCGCGCGCGCTATCCCGCCGCGGCGGCCATTGTGCAGGCGGTGGAGGCGGCGGCATCCCTGCCGTTCGCCGAGGGCGAAGCGGTCGAGGCAGCCTTGCTCGCCGCCTGCGTGGCCTCGCCGGAATCGCGGGCGTTGCGCCACCTGTTCTTTGCTGAACGGCAGGCGGCCCGCGTGCCCCGCATACCGTCGGGGATCAAGCCGCGCGCACTGCATACCGCCGGCGTGGTTGGCGCGGGCACCATGGGCCGGCGCATCGCCATGAGCCTGGCGGACGCCGGCTTGCCGGTGACGCTGGTCGAGGCCAGCGACGGCGCGCTGGCCAAGGGCTTAGCCGCGATGCGCGCCCACTACGAGGCCGGCGCCGCGGCCGGGCGGCTGCGGCCCGATGCGGTGGCCAAGCGCATGGGCCTGATTGCGGGGACGCTGGACTACGGCGCGCTGGCCGGCTGCGAGCTGGTGATCGAGGCGGTGGTGGAAGACATGGCGCTCAAGCAGCAGGTGTGTGCCCGTCTCGGCCGCATCTGCAAGCCAGGGGCGATCATCGCCACCAACACCTCCACGCTGGACGTGGAGGTGCTGGCCGAGGCCAGCGGCCGGCCAGGGGATTTCGCCGGGCTGCATTTCCGCAACCCGGCCAATGGCGGACGGCTGATCGAGGTGGTGCGTGGCAGCGCCATCGCGCCGGATGTGCTGGTGACAGCCATGGACCTGGCCCGGCGCCTCGGCAAGGTGGCGGTGGTGACGGGCGTGTGCTTCGGCTTTATCGGCAACCGCATGGCCGAGGCTTACCTGCGCGAGAGCGAGTTCCTGTTGATGGAAGGCGTGAGCCCGGCGCGGCTGGATGCGGTGATGCAGGCCTACGGCATGGCGATGGGGCCGTGCCGCATGCTGGACCTGGCCGGCATCGATACCGGCGCCAAGATCGTGCTGGAATACGGCAAGGCCGGCGGCCTGCCGCCCGATCCCGCGTATCGTGCAGTGGTGCGCACCCTGTTCATGCTGGGACGGCTCGGCTGCAAGAGCGGCGCGGGCTACTACCGCTACCCGGATGGCGAGCCAGTGGCCGACCCGGAGGCCGAGCGCATCTGCGCCGCGCTGGGCCGTGCGCACGGCATTGTCCGCCGCACGGACATTGCCGATGCCGAGATCGTCGAGCGCCTGATGTTTCCGCTGATCAACGAGGCCGCCAAGCTGCTGGAAGAGGGCATGGCCTGCCGGCCAGGCGACATCGACATGGTGTGGACCGCTGGCTATGGCTTTCCCGACTATCTCGGCGGGCCGGTGTGGCAGGCCGACTGCATCGGGCTACCCCGCATCAAAGCCGGGCTGGAGCGCTACGCCCGGCTGCGCGGCAATCCTTACGACTACTGGGATATTTCCCCCTTGCTGGCGGCGCTGGCGCGGGGCGGGCAGCGCTTGTCCGACTGGTCTGCACCGACAAGCGCGGCCGATGCCGCACCGGCGGGCGGCCAGGGACAACCCCATGCGCCCGTCTCATTTCAGCCGGAATCGCTATCCGTGCAAAGCCGTATCCAGTCGGGACCCAAGCCGCCGCAGAGCGTGCATTGAAGCCAAGGCAGTCCACCAATCAATCGAAAGCGCAAGGAGACAACCATGATCTTGAAGACCACCATCGCCGCCATTGCCCTCGCGCTCTGTGCCGGGGCCAGCGCACAGAGCCGCGGCGTCACCGACAAGGAAATCGTGCTCGGCCTGATTACCGACATGTCCGGGCCGATCGTGAACTACGGCAAGGAGTCGCGCAACGGCATGACCATGGCTGTGGAGGAGATCAACGCGCGCGGCGGCGTGCAGGGCCGCAAGCTGCGGGTGGTGGTCGAAGACAACGGCTACGAGCCCAAGCGTGCCGTGCTGGCCGCGCAGAAGCTCGTCACGCAGGACGGCGTGTTCGCCATCATCGGCCACCTGGGCACGGCGCCCAACATGGCGACGCTGCCGTTCCTGCTGCAAAGCAAAGTCTTTAATTTCATGCCGCAAAGCGCGGCGCGCGATATGTACGAGCCGGCCAGCCCATACAAGATCGCGTTGGGGCCGTCCAATTTCCTGATGTCCACCACCATCATGGATTACTTCCTCAAGCAGAAGCCTTACCAGCGGGTTGGCATGCTGTACCAGGACGACGACTACGGGCGGGAGTCGATGGAAGGCGCGCAGGCCTATCTCAAGACCAAGAACATGACGCTGGTGGAAAAGGTTTCGTACAAGCGCGGCGCCACCGATTTTTCCTCGCAGATGGCACGGCTCAAGGCGGCCAACTGTGACCTGGTGTTCAATGCCTCCACCATGCGCGAGTACATCGCGTCGGTGCAGGAAGCGCGCAAGATCGGCTTCAACCCGGTCTTCGCCGGGACCTCGGCCAACTACGCGCACCAGGTGCCGCTGCTCGGTGGCAAGGCGCTGGACGGTGTCCACGCCGCGGCCTTCACCATGCTGCCCTATGCCGACGATCCAAACCCGGCCGTGCGGCAGTGGAGCGCCGCGTACAAGAAGCGCTTCAATGAAGACCCGGGCTTGTACTCGATGTTCAGCTACTACGCCTATATCACCTTCGCCGCCCTTGCCGACAAGGCCGGGCGCAACCTGAGCGCAGAGACGTTCAACGCTGCGATGGAATCGACCAAGCTGCCGCCCGACGCGTTGGGCAACCCGGGCTTCAACGTCTCCGCCAGCAACCGCCTGAGCAACGACCGCATCCGCATCATGAAGGTAGCGGGCGACAAGTGGATTCCGGCCAGCGACCTGCTGCCCCCGCCCAAGATGCGCTGAGCGGGCGCGGCGTCCATGAACAACCGGAGACAACCATGAGCACGGCAACGGAACAGGCGCGTGAGCGCATCGGGCGCATCGCCCTGGGGGATGTGATCCACCGAAGCGCCCGGCGCTTTGGCACCAGGACGGCACTGATCGAGGGCGACCACAGCCTCAGCTATACGGCGCTGGAAGCCGCCACCAACCAGTTTGCCCATTACCTGCTGGCCCAGGGCATGCACAGCGCCGAGCGCGTCGGCATGCTGTGCAACAACTCGATCGACATGATCGTGGCGCTGCTGGGCATCCAGAAGGCGGGCATGGTGTGGGTGCCGATCAATACGGCGCTGGCCCCGGACGCGATCCAGTACATCCTGGAACACGCGGAGGTGACACGACTGGTGGTGGATGCGTCGGTACTGGCGCGGCCGGGCATCGGGGAGCTGGTCGCGGCATCACGCATTCCCGTCGTGCTGCTGGAGCCGGCCGGCGAGGTGGCAGGCGCGATGGCCGGGCTGGCCGGGCTGGCCGTGACCCGGCACGCCGACGCGCTGGCCG
Source organism: Cupriavidus basilensis OR16 (assembly GCF_000243095.1). Lineage (GTDB taxonomy): Bacteria > Pseudomonadota > Gammaproteobacteria > Burkholderiales > Burkholderiaceae > Cupriavidus > Cupriavidus basilensis_D. Next base: position 95,476 of record NZ_AHJE01000057.1, read on the forward strand.
GCCAGCCGGCCACGCTGCCGGATGTCGACATCGCCAGCGGCCAGCTGGCGCAGATCATGTACACCAGCGGCACCACCGGCCCGCAAAAGGGCGTCATGCATTCCCATGCCTCGGTGCATTCGGTGCTGGCGGCCAACCTGGTCGACACCGGCTGTGGGACGGCGAGGGAAGTCTTTACCTGCCTGCTGCCGATGTTCCACTGCGCGCAGCACGGCAATACCATGAGCGCACTGCTGGGCGGCCATGCCGTGGTGATCGGGCGCGGCTTCGATCCGGCCCGGGTACTGGCGGAGCTGGCGCGGCACCGTGTCACCGTGGTGGTGGCGCTGCCGATGATGTACCGGGCGATGCTGGAGCATCCGCAGTTTGCCGCGGCCGACCTCTCCAGCGTGCGGCTGTGCATCTACGGCATGGCGCCGTTGCCCAAGAACCTGCTGCTGCGCCTGCTCGATGCGTTCTGCCCCAATTTCATCCTGTGCTCGGGCCAGACCGAGATGTACCCGGCGGCCACCATCTTCGAGGCGGATGAGCAGCGCAAGCGCTTTGGCGCCTTCTGGGGCGTGCGAACGGAAGCCAACGAGGTGGCCGTGATGGGCGACGATGGCCGGCTGCTCGGCCCCGGCGAGCCCGGCGAGATCGTGTTCCGCGGGCCGAACGTGATGCTGGGCTATTACAAGGACCCGGAAGCGACCGCCCGCGTGCAACGCTTCGGCTGGCATCACTCCGGCGATCTCGGTGTGCTCGACGAGGATGGCCAGTTGCTGTTCCTCGACCGCATCAAGGACATGATCAAGAGCGGGGGCGAGAATGTGCCCTCGATCAAGGTCGAAGAGGTGCTGCTGCGCCATGCCGCGGTGGCTAACGCGGCCGTGGTCGGGCTGCCGCACGCGCGGTGGGGCGAGGCGGTGACGGCCTTCGTGACCTTGAAGCCCGGCGCACGGGTGGAAGAGGATGAATTGGGCGCGCACTGCAAGGCCCACCTGGGCGGTTTCGAGGTGCCCAAGGCGGTGATGCTGCTGGCGGCGCTGCCAGCTACCTCCACCGGGAAGATCCAGCATGCAAGCACTTGGCATTGCGTGCCCGCCAGCGACGCCCATGACAGCCGGCGCCAGTGGCGGAGCCGGCAGGGTGATGTGGCTCACGCCTGACCGGTTGTTCTACGCCGGCCTGCTTGGCGCGCCGTCGGTCCGCACCATGGGCGGGCTGTTGATTTATGTGGCGTTGCGTGCACCCATTCGCATCCGGATTGATGACGGGGCCTGGGAGTCCACGCAATTGGCGGTGGTGCCGGCGTACATGCCGCACTCGGTAGCTTGCGACGACCGCATGATCTGCGACCTTGCGCTAGAAGCGGAGAGCATCGACCTCGCGCGCCTGCCGACGGTGATACGCGACCGGGCAGGGCCGGTGGATGATCCGGCCTTCGTGCGTCATGTGCGCCAGGCCCATGCCTACCTGAGCGAGCGCGGCCGGGAGCTGGAACTGCGGGCGGACAGCTTCGACCAGATCTTCTTCGGGCACGCGTTGGTGCCGCGCAAGCTGGACCCGCGCATCGAGGCCGTGGTGCAGCGCATCCGCAGCGCGCCGTCGGCCACGGCCACGGCCGAGTCATGCGCCGCGTCGGCCCATCTTTCCTTCTCGCGCTTCCTGCACCTGTTCAAGGAGGATGTCGGCACGCCGTTTCGCAGTTTTCGTACCTGGAAACGCGCCCGCAGCCTGCTGCACTATGTCACCCAGGACTCCAACCTGGCCCATGTGGCGCTGGATACCGGCTACCCGGACTCCACCCATTTCAGCCATTCCATCCGGCAGGCCTTCGGGCTCAAACCCAGCGACATCTTCGCCGGGTCGCGCAAGCTCGCCCTGATCGGCGAGCGCGCAGCGGTGGGCAGCGGCATGCCCGGCTAGGCGCGCCGGGCAGTGGTGTCCGACGCGCTCTCCGTGCGCAAGGCCGCCTTGTGGATCTTGCCGGCCGGCGTGAGCGGCAGCGCGTCGCGCAGCACCACCTGGCGCGGCACCTTGTAGTCGGCCAGCCGGGAACCGCAGTACGTGCGGATTTCCTGCTCCGTGACCTGGCAGCCGGGCTTGGGCACGATGTAATAGCGGCCGATCTCGCCCAGCACGGGGTCGGGCACGCCAATGCCGGCCACCATCATCACCGCCGGATGGCGCGCGATCACCCCTTCGATCTCGGCCGGATAGACATTGAATCCGCCCTGGATATACATATCCTTCTTGCGCCCCTTCAGGTGGATATAGCCGCGTGCGTCCACATAGCCCAGGTCGCCCGAGTGCAGCCAGCCCTGGGCATCGAAACCATCGGCTCCGGCCGCGCCGCCCACATAGCCCGGACAAACACCAGCGCCGCGAAAGCAAAGCTCGCCGATCTCGCCCGCGGCTGCGTCCTCGCCGGTAAACGAGACCACGCGCACCGTGGCGGTATCGAACACGCGGCCGATCGATTGCATCAGGTCCTGCCGCTCCGCGCCCCAGGGCGTCATGACGATCGCACCAGAGGATTCCGAGAGGCCGTACAGGTTCATCACCGCCGCCTGCGGCATGCGCGCCTGCAGTTGCTCCAGCAGCGCGGCGTCCACGGTGGCGCCGCCCACGATCACGAGCCGGACCGAGGAGAAATCCACCTTGGCCGAGTCAGGGTGCATCAGCAGCAGCGTGGCCATGGTCGGCACGCCAGAGAAGATGGTGGGCGGGTGCTGGCGCATCATGGCGAGCACGAGGTCCGCCTTGAAGGCCGGCACGAGCTCGCAGGTGCCGCCGCCCAGCAGGAAGTTCAGCACCCCGCGGTGATGCCGCCCACATGGTTGAAGGGCAGGGCCAGCTGGATATGGTCGGCCTCGGTCGTGCGCACGTGGCGCGCTTGCCCCAGGGCCGCCGCCACCATGCTGCCATTGGACAGTCCTGCGCCCTTCGGCTGCCCGGTGGTGCCCGAGGTGTAGATCACCATGGCCAGGTCCTCCGGCACCACCTGCGCCTCGGCGGCTTCCAGTGCGGCGATGTCCCGCTCGGTGGCCAGCAGCGCGGAGAGCCGCATGGATCCGGCCCCCGCCTGGGGCGCTGCATCGATCACCACCACATGCTGCAAGCCCGGCATGCGCGGCGCCAGCCGTGCCAGCATGGCGGGAAAATCAAAGCCCTCGCAGTCCGGCACCGTGAAAACCGCCTTGATCGCGCTGTCGTTCACCATGTGCTCGATCTCGTTGTCGCGGTAGCGCACGCTCAGGCCAACCACCGCCACCCCGATGCGGGTCGCGGCAAAGAACAGCTGCAGCCATTCGATCTGGTTCAGGCCGATCACGCCGATGCGCTCGCCACGCTTGATCCCGAGCCCAAGCAGCCCGCAAGCTAGCCTCGCGGAGCTGGCCTCCATCCCGGCAAAGCCGTGGGCCTGCTGCCCGCAGAGGTAGGCTGTGCGCTGGCCCCACCGCTGGCTGGCCTGGCGAAGAGCGGCGCCAATGGTGGCGGGCGGTGGGTTGGCAATCATGCGGACTCTCCTGGCGTTGGATGCGTCGAAGACCTGGGACAGGTCGGATTGGCCAAGCGTAGCCAAGGAGCGTGGGGCAAGGCTTGCGGAAAGTGGCTGGGTAGCTGCGTTTGGCGCTAGCGTTGTTTCTGTGGGCACGGGTTACGCATGACATGGGTAATTACGAAATACCCATTAAACTGGTATTTGCAATTTACCCATATTGTTTGTAAAGTGAGATTACGCATTTCATGGGTAACCCTGGATCCCCAAGATGAAACAGCTGCTCACCACCTCTAGCCAGCTCGGGCAAGTGCTGCAATCCGCACGGCGTGCCGCCAAGCTGTCCCAGACGGACCTCGCGGCGCGGCTGGATGTCAGCCAGAGCCGCATCTCCCACATGGAGTTGAACCCCGGCAGCATCAGCGCCGACCAGTTGCTGGCGCTGGTCAGCGTCCTGGGGCTGGAGCTCGTCGTGCAGGATAAACGCACGGCCGGGGCCGAGGCCTCGCCGGTGGAGTGGTAGCCATGGGCCGCAGATCGCATGCGCGCGCATTGTCGGTATGGGCCAATGGCGAGCGGGTAGGGACGTGGCGCATCCCCACGCGGGGCGACATGGAGTTGCAGTACGACCCTGGCTGGATGGCCTCGCCGGCCGGACGCCCGCTCTCCCTGTCGCTTCCCTTCGGCGTCGATACATCGCCGCTCAAGGGCGACCGGGTACGCAACTACTTCGACAACCTGCTGCCCGACAGCGACGCCATCCGCAAGCGCCTGGCCACGCGGTTCAAGGCGGCAACCACCGAAGCCTTCGACCTGCTGGAAGCCATCGGCCGCGATTGCGTCGGCGCCGTGCAATTGCTCGGCGAGAACGAACAGCCGGCAGGCCACGACCGCATCGATGGCTCGCCGCTGTCCGATGTGGAAATCGAGCGGTGGCTGCGCCAGACCGTCAGCCCAACCGGCATGGGCGCGCAGGACGATGACGACGACTTCCGCATCTCGCTGGCCGGCGCGCAGGAAAAGACGGCGCTGCTGTGGCACGAGAACCAGTGGATGAAGCCCCACGGCGCCACGCCCACCACCCATATCCTCAAGCTGCCACTCGGGCTGGTGGGCAACAAGCGCGCCGACCTCAGCACCTCGGTCGAGAACGAGTGGCTGTGCCTGGCCATCCTCGCCGCCTACGGCCTGCCGGTGGCGCATGGCGAGATCAAGACGTTCGCCAGCCAGAAGGTACTGAGCGTGCAACGCTTCGACCGCCAGATGCATTCCTCGGGCGGCTGGATCCTGCGCCTGCCGCAGGAGGATTTCTGCCAGGCGCTCGGCGTCGCGCCGCACCTGAAATACGAAGCGGACGGCGGCCCGGGCATGCGCGACATCGCCCAGATCCTGCGGCAATCGACCCACGCCGATGAAGACCTGGAGGCCTTCCTCACCACGCAGATCCTGTTCTGGATGCTGGCGGCGCCCGACGGGCATGCCAAGAATTTCAGCATCCGCCTGCTGCCCGGGGGGCGCTACCGGATGACGCCGCTCTATGACGTGATGTCGATCTGGCCGGTGGTTGGCGCTGGGGCAAACCAGTGGTCATGGCACAAGGCCAAGCTGGCCATGGCGGTGGCCGGCAAGAACCGGCATTACCTGTTCAAGGACGTGCAACGCCGGCATTTCAACGCCATGGCGCCCAAGTGCTTCCACGGCCCGGATGCGGAAGGCATCGTCCAGCGGCTCATTGCGCGCACGCCTGCGGTGATCGCCACGGTTAGTGCCGCCTTGCCGGCAGGCTTCCCGCAAAAGGTGGCGGACAGCATCCTGCAGGGGCTGGCGGCATCCGCCCGGCAGCTCGATCACATGCCGCCTGGCTATGGTTGGGGTTTGGCGGGGCCGACCACTTTGCGCAAGACGAAGCACACGGCGCGGCCTATGGTCGAGGGATGCCGGCTTGCATGCCGCACGCCATTCCCGACCCGATAGCTCCACTGACAGGACCCACGATGAGCCTCCTGACCCTGCCGCCCCTTGCCCACTATTTCACCGCCGAGCACGAACAGTTCCGCAGCACGCTGCGCGACTTCGTCGCCCGCGAGATCACCCCCTATGTGAACGACTGGGACGAAGCCGGGACCTTTCCGCGCTCGCTATACCGCCGCGCGGCGGAAGTCGGCCTGCTTGGGCTGGGTTACCCGGAACACTTCGGGGGCACGCCCGGCGACATCTTCTACCACCTGATCCAGGCGGAAGAGTTTGCCCGCTGCGGCTCCGGTGGCGTCAACGCATCGCTGCATTCCCACTCCATCGGCGTGCCGCCCATCGTTGCGGCCGGCAGCCAGGCGCTGCAGGAACGCGTGCTGCCCGCGGTCATCGCTGGCGACAAGATCGCTGCCCTGGCCATTACCGAGCCCGGCGGCGGCTCCGACGTGGCCAGCCTGAAGACCACCGCCGTGCGCGACGGCGATTCCAGGTCATCATGCGCAACTTCAACGCCGAGCGGCTGGGGATGAGCGCCAGCGCCTATGGCTATGCCGAAGCCTGCCTGCAGGAAGCACTGGACTGGGCGCGCCAGCGCAGCACATTTGGCCACCCACTGGTGGAACGCCAGGTGATCCGCCACAAGCTGGTCGACATGGCCCTGCGCATCGAAGCCGCCCGCAACCTCGTCTACGACCTGGCTTACCGCGTGCAGCACCAGGCTGGCGACCCGGCGCAACTGGTGGCGCGCACCTGCATGGCCAAGATCCAGGCCACCCAGGCCATGCAGTTCTGCGCCGACCAGGCCGTGCAGATCCTGGGCGGCATGGGATTCATGCGCGGCACCCTGAGCGAGCGCGTGTACCGCGAGGTCAAGGTCATGATGATCGGCGGCGGGTCGGAGGAAATCATGAAGGACCTGGCCGCGCGGCAGTTGGGGTTTTGAGGCGGGAGAGGAGGCGGGAACGGGAGGGGGCTGGCATGTCGATTGACGCACTCGATCATGCCCCATGCCCCATGCCCCATGCCCCCCGGCCCCTTAAGAACCAATACCAACCATCACCAAGCTAACGCATCCACGCACGGATCAGCCCCGCCGCGCCGCTTTATAATCCGACCAGAGAATCCGCCGCCGGCGCTGCCGGCGGGCGCGCGCGTCCTGGAACTGGCCGAATGCCTTCGTACCCCCTAGTCCTTTGTCTAACCTTTGCGGTCGTCGGAAGCCTGACGGTTGCCGTCGCAACCTGGACGCGGCGGGACGACCCCATCGTCAAGGCCTTCCTGGCGCTGGCCCTGGGGAGCGCGCTATGGAGCGGCGGCCGCTTGCTAGAGTTGAATTCCCCCGACCTGGAAACACGCATCCTGTGGGCCAAGGTGCAATATGCCGGCATTGTCGCCGTGCCCATCGGCTGGCTCTGCGCCATCGTCCAGCTCAGCCGGCCAAGATTCGTCATCCCTTGGTCGCTGCTGTCGCTGCCTATCGTCATCAATATCGTGACGCTGGCCCTGGTCTTCACCAATGAACGGCACCACCTGATCTGGACGTCGATCCAGCTGGTGCCGGGTGGCGCGGCGCCGGGCGCCGTCTTTGGCCATGGCCCGGCATATGCCGCGGCGGCTGCCTATACCTACCTGCTGTTGCTGATCAGCGTCTACTTCCTGCTGACGGCCCGCGAACCAGGCAGCAGCCTGACCCGCGGGGGCAGAGCGGTGCTTGCGGGCGGCCTGGCGTTGACGCTGGTGGCCAATGTCGCGTACTTGCGCGGATGGACAGGTCCGCTGGGTGGCGACCTGACCCCCGCCACCTTCTCGGTGACGGCGGTGCTGGTGTGGCTATGCGCGCTGCGTGGGCACCTGGATGATGTTGGCCACTATGCCAGGCTCAGGGTCTTCGATGCCTTGCAAGAGGGCTGCGTGATCGTGAATGCCAACGACATCATCGTGGACTTCAACCCCGCCGCGCGGCGCCTGCTGGTGGAGGTGGAGCGGGGCAGCCCGTTTCCGCCGGCCTGGCGGGACGCGATTGCTGCCAGCCGCCGCGGCGCGCCCGGCAGCGGCGCTTCGCACCTGATTTCGGAGGAGCGCGTCGACTACGAGCTCACCGTGGATTCGGTGCGCAACCTGAACCGGCAGCCGGTCGGGATCATTGTGTTTCTCCGCGACGTCACGCGCTTCCGCTCGCGCGAACAAGCGCTGGCGGTAGAGAACTCCAGCCTGGCGGTGCGGCTCGGCGAAACCGAGGAAAAGCTCTCGCGTATCGAGGCCGACCTGTATCGCGATGCGCTCACGGGCGCGCTCAACCGGCGCTTTTTCCAGCGCGAGGCCGCCGCCGCGATCGCGGACGCGTTTGAGCGCGGCAATCCGGTCGGCCTGCTGATCATCGACGTCGATTACTTCAAGCAGTACAACGATCTCCACGGGCATGTGCACGGCGACGAATGCCTGCGCCGCGTGGCCGCCGCCATCGGCGAAGCCATGCGCAACGGCCCCGGCGACTTCTGCGCCCGCGTTGGCGGCGAAGAGTTCGCCATCGTGCTGCCAGGGGTCACGCCAGCCCATACGCGGGACGTCGGCGTGCGCCTGCTGAATGCCGTGCGCTCGCTGGCGCTGCCGCATGGCGGCTGGCCAGAGCACCCGTGCGTCACCATCAGCGTCGGCGCGGTTTGCGAAATCCCGGCTTCGCCGTCACTGGAATTCCTGCTCGATAAAGCCGACGCAGCCATGTACGAGGCCAAGCGCAACGGCCGCGACCGTTTCATGATGCGCGACCCGGTGGCGTCGCCTGCGTACCCGGGCTGAACAGCTTTCATTGACTGGCCGGATCGGCCATCCTCCCAGGAGTACCCCCTCATGTCATTCGGCGAATCCGCTGCCATCTACAACCAGACACGCCAGTCATACAGCACGGCTGTGATGGACAAGGTCGCAGATATCTTGGGGGCGGCAGGCACACAAGCCATCCTCGACATCGGATGCGGCACGGGCATCGCAACCCGGCAACTGACCGCGCGCGGCTTTCGCCCGGTCGGGATCGACGTTGACCCGGACATGATCGACGAGGCGCGCTTGCTGGGGCAAGCGGGCGCGTACCAGGTAATGGGCGCCGATCGCCTGGATTTTGCCGATGCGGCGTTCAGCGGGGCCACCGCCTTCGGCGCGTTTCACTGGTTCTCGGACGATGTATCAGTGCGCAACATCCAGCGCGTATTGATGCCAGGCGCGGCCTTCGTCGTGGTCAACAAGAACGACGCGAGCGATTTTCGCGAGGTCATCCTTGGCATCGTCGGCCGCTACGTGGCACTGAGCCGCGCGCGGCCCAAGGCCGAATACCAGCCTGCCGGGACGCTCTGCGCCGGCGGCTTTCACGCGGTCCGGGAAGAGCGGATCCCGACCATGGAGTCGCTTTCGATCGAGCATGCCGTTGCGCACGTGCGGTCGATGCATTTGTGGCAAGAGGTACCGGCATCGCTCCACGGCGCCATTGAGGCTGACCTGCGCGACTACGTGGGGCGGCATCTTGACGCATCCGGGAAGTTTCCGCGGCCGCTTGTCATGACGGTAGTATCGGGATGCCGGTAGCGACCGGGCGGGCGGCCAAGCTGGTCGCGAGCAGGTCCACCGGGGTCTGATCTCAATTCCACCGTGCGGAAATGAAGGGCTGTATTTGACCGTATTTGCGCTTAATCTGGGTTCATCGATCAGCGACGGGCAGGGCAAGAAATGGCACCTGTCCCATCAAAAAACCCAGACGGAGACGCAAGTGCCGAACTCATTCCCCCTCTTCAACAGGGCGCTGGCCACGTTGGCCATTCCGCTTGCCGCCATGGGCGCGCTGGCCCCAGCTGCCAACGCCGCGGCCTTCCCGGAAAAGCCCATTCGCCTCGTCGTGCCCTTCGCCCCGGGCGGTGGCACCGACCTGATCGCCAGGACCATGGGCGTGACGATGTCGCAAGATCTCGGCCAGCCGGTGATCATCGACAACAAGCCTGGCGGCGGCACCATCATCGGCTCCGACACGGTGGCCAAGAGCGCGCCGGATGGCTACACCATGGTGATGGCCACGTTTGCGCACGCGGTCAACCCGAGCATCCATGCCAAGCTGCCCTACGCCACCGACAAGGCATTTGCGCCGGTGATGCTGGTAGGCCAGTCGCCCAACGTGCTGGTGGTTCGCCCGGACAGTCCTTACAAGACGGTGCAGGACCTGATCGCTGCCGCCAAGGCCAAGCCGGGGAAAATCTCGTTCGCCTCCCAGGGACCCGGTACCTCCGCGCACCTCGCCGGTGAACTGTTCAAGTCACTGGCCAAAGTCGACCTCAACCACATTCCTTACCGAGGTGCCGGCCCCGCCATCACCGACCTGCTGGGCGGCCAGGTAGATGTGATGTTCGCCACGGCCTCGGCAGTCGGCACGCTGCTGGAAAACGGCAAGCTGCGCGCGATCGCAGTGACCACCGCAAAGCGCTCGGCAAGCCCCGGCCTGGCCAAGGTGCCCACCATCGCGGAAAGCGGCGTGCCTGGCTATGTGGCCGAGAGCTGGTACGGGCTCTTCGTGCCGGCCGGCACGCCTGCCCCGGTGATTGCCCGCCTGAACGCGGCGGCCAGGAAAGCGGTGCAGACCGAGGCGTTCCGCAAGCGCGCCGAGACCGAGGGCCTGGAAGTCAGCGCGGGGACGCCCGAGGAATTCGGCCGCTATGTGCGCGCCGAGGAGGTGCGCTGGAGCCGGGTGGTCAAGGAAGCGAGGATCACCGCCGAGTAGCCGCGCCTTTCGCATCAGCACAAGAAAACAGGATAGAGAGACCCACCATGAACACCACTTCATTGATCACCCTCGACATCGACGCCGGGATCGCCACCCTGACGCTGAACCGCCCTGAGAAGCGCAACGCCATCACCGACGACATGCGCACCGAGCTGATCGCCGCCCTGGAGCACGTCACGCAAGACAAGGGCATTCGCGCGCTGGTGCTCACCGGCAACGGCAAGGGCTTCTGCGCCGGCGGCGACGTCGCCGGCATGCAGCGGCGCATGGATGCGCCGGCGGGCGAGGTTGCCTTCAACGGCTGGTCGCGCCAGCAACGGGTGCACCGTACCGTGGCGCTGCTGCACAACATGCCCAAGCCGACCATTGCCGCGGTCAATGGCGCCGCCGCCGGGCTGGGCGCGGATATGGCCATGAGCTGCGATTTTGTGATGGCATCGGAAAGCGCTAGTTTTGCCTGGTCGTATATCCACCGTGGCCTGATTCCGGATGGCGGCGGCATGTACTTCCTGCCGCGCCGCACCGCGCTGTCCACAGCCAAGGAACTGATCTTCAGCGGGCGCAAGGTCGATGCCACCGAGGCCCTCCAACTGGGCATCGCGGATCGCGTGAGCGAGCCGGAGGCGCTGTTGGCCAATGCCCGTGCATGGGCGGCCGAGCTGAGCCAGGGCTCCGCGACGGCTCTGGCGCTGGGCAAATCCATTCTGAACCAGACCTTTGAGTTACCGGCCGAGCAGGTCTTCGCGCAGGGCAGCCAGGCACAGGGCATCTGCTACACCAGCAGCGAGCACCGGGAATCCGTGCTGGCATTCCTCGCCAAGATGGCGGGAAAGGATAAAGCCTGACATCATGAACGCGGACCACACACGCTCTGCCATTGCCCGCCTGATCAGGCCACGCAGTGTCGCTATCGTCGGCGCTTCCGCCGATGCGGCCAAGACCGCCGGGCGCCCGATCGCCTACCTGAAGAAGCACGGCTTCGCCGGCGCTATCTACCCGGTCAATCCGAAGGTGAGCGAGATCGACGGCATCCGCTGCTATGCGGATATCGACTCGTTGCCGGAGGTGCCGGATGTCGGCATCGTCCTGCTCGGCGCGCAGCGCGCCCACCTGGCCGTGCGCGAGCTGGCCGCACTCGGCACCGGCGCCGCCATCGTGCTGGCCAGCGGCTACTCGGAGACCGGCGCCGAAGGCGCGCACCGCCAGGCCGAACTGATCGAGGCCGCCGGCTCCATGCGCCTGCTGGGCCCCAACACCATCGGCCTGGTCAACCTGACTGACAATATTCCGCTGTCGGCCAGCGGGGCGCTGGAAATGGATCATTTTCCCGCCGGCAACATCGGCGTGGTTTCGCAGAGCGGCGGCATTCTTGGCGCATTGCTGTCTCGCGCCGCCGCGCGCGGCATCGGGCTTTCCAAGCTGGTTTCCACCAGCAACGAGGCGGACCTCGACCTAGCCGACTTCATCGACTACCTGGCGGACGATGAGGCCACCCGCGTGATTGCGCTGTACGTGGAAAGCGTGCGCCATCCCGACCGATTCCGCGCCGCCGCGCTGAAGGCGGCCAGGGCAGGCAAGCCGGTGGTGGTGTTCAAGATCGGCCGCTCAGAGGCCGGGGCGCGTGCCGCGGTATCGCACACGGGCGCGCTCGCCGGCGCGGACCGGATGTACGACGCCTTGTTCAGGCAGGTCGGCGTGATCCGCGCGGAAACCTTCGCGGACCTGCTCGACATGCCCGCCGCGCTCGCCACCGGCAGGGTGCTGTGCGGCAACCGGGTTGCCGTCCTGACCTCGACCG
>NZ_AHJE01000056.1 GCF_000243095.1 Cupriavidus basilensis OR16
GGTCGCCAACGCGTTGTTCGCGCCCGAAGAGTGCCCGTACGCCCGGACGGCGATCTCGTCGCCGTGGTCAGCACCAACGCCGCGCCGTCGGTGATGGTGGTGGGGGCGGGCGCGCCGCGCCAGGGCATCGTGGACCTGAAGACGCTGCAGGCCTACGGCAAGGCCAAGGGCGGCATCACGTTCGGCACCGCGGGCGCGGGCAGCACCGGGCATTTCGTCGCGGAGATGGTGGCGTCCGCGCTTGGCGTGCCGGTGACGCTGGTGCACTACAAGAGCGGTTCGGAAACGCTCAACGCGGTCATCGGCGGGCAGATCGACCTCGCGTCCGAGGCGCCCGTTGGCGTGCTCGGCTTCCTGCGCGGCGGCAAGCTGCGCGCGCTGGCGGTCACCGACGACAAGCGCGCGCAGGCCCTGCCGGACGTGCCCACCACGGTGGAGCAGGGCTTTGCCGGCATCCGCATGGAGCACTGGGGCGGCATCTATGCGCCCAAGGGCACGCCGGTGCCGATCCTGGAGCGCATCGCGCAGGCCACGCAGGCCGCGTTCCAGAGCGATGCCGGCCTGCGCGCGCAGTTCGAGACCTATGGCTACCGGCCGGTGTCAGGCACGCGGGCTGAGTTCGCGCGTTTTGTGCAGGGCGAGAAGCTGCGCCTGGGCAAGATCGTGCATGACGCGCACATGACGATCGATTGATTGGCCGGCAAGGCGCGTTCAGCGGCGCGCCGGCGCATCCACGCGCACCGGCTGGTGCGCCGGCGATTCGTCCCTCATCAGCAGGCGCACGAAGACGGCGCTGAGCAGCGCGACCCCGGCGGCCACGCACAGGATCCACGCAAAGCCATCCGCGAAGGCGGTGCGAGCCAGGGGTTCCAGCACGCTGCGCAGCGGTGCTTGCACAGCGGCCATCGCGCCGTTCAGGTCGCCGGCGACCACGCGCGGGATGACGCGCGCGGCCAGGGATGACGCGCGCGGCCATGCCGGGCACGACCCCCGAGTCTTGCGCATGCGCATCCAGCGCCGCGTCGAACACTGCCTGGGTGCGGTAGGCGAGCAGGCCGCCGAGCAGGCCGAACGACAGCACGATCGCGCTGAACCGCGTGGTGGTGCTGATGCCGGACGCCATGCCGGAGCGCTCGCGCGGGATGCAAGCCATGATGTTCTTCTGCGTATCGCCGTTGAGCAGGCCGGCGCCGCTGCCGGTGACGGCAATGGCAAGCGCAAAGGGCAGGTAGGACATGGAGATGACCGCCCACGCGCTCAGCAGGTTGCCCAGGCCGACCAGCACGAGCCCGAATACCAGCATCGAGGGCGCATCGAGCCGCCCCGACAGCCGCACGCCGATGCGCGGGAAAATCAGCATGGTCAGCGCAAACGGCAGCATGGCGGCGCCCGACGCGATCGCCGAGAAGCCGAGGCCCGTCTGCAGGTACAGCGGGATCAGCGTCATCATCACCTGGGCGCAGGCAGCATAGGCGGCCATGCCGAGCAAGGCGCCGATCAGGCGCGGGTTGCGAAACAGCGTGAGATCCACCATGGGTCGGCGCTGGATGCGCTCGACGCCGATAAACAGCGCAAAGAGCACGGCGCCGCCGGCCAGCCGCATCAAGGTGCGCGTATCACCCCAGCCAATGCGGTTGGCCTCGATCAAGGCCCAGATCATCAGGAACAGGCTGCCGCAAAAGCATAGCCCGCCCCACAGGTCGATGCGCGCCGCGCCGGCGTCGCGCGACTCCGCAATATGGCGCAGCACCATGGTGCCCAGCAGCACGCCGACCGGCAGGTTCAGCAGGAACACCCAGCGCCACCCCAAGGTCTGGCTGATCACGCCGCCAAGGCCGGGCGCGACCAGCATGGCCACGCCCATGCACGCGCCCCAGAAGGCCCACGCCCGGGCGCGCTCGCGCTCATCGTGAAAGGCGTGCGCGATGGTCGCCAGGGCCGAGGTCAGCAACATGGCAGCGCCCACGCCCTTGACGGCGCGCGCCAGGTTCAGCGCCAGGCTGCTCCCCGCCAGGCCGCAGCCCAGCGAGGCCAGCATGAAAACCGCCAGGCCGGTCAGCAGCATGCGCTTGCGGCCGAACTTGTCGGCCAGGCTGCCCGCGGGCAGCAGGCCGCCGGCAAAGGTCAGCATGTAGGCGCTGACCACCCACTCGATATCGGAGAACGTGGCATGCAGGTCGCTGGCGATGCGCGGCAGCGTGACGGCCACGATGTTGGTGTCGAGGACGATCAGCGCACACGCGCCCGAGGCGGTCAGCAGCGCGGCGCGCGAGTTCGTGCCGCTCATGCCGGCTCCCGCCCGAATCGGGCCGCCGGTGATATTGCCTGGAATGAAATAAAGCCGGATGTGCAGTGCCCGGCTGGCTGTGGGTGCCGATTCGTCTTGTGCCGCATGTCGTCGCTTCCTGTTGCTTTCCTTGACTGGATGCGGGCTAGGATACGGCCGGCAGGGCCAGGTGTTGTTGCGCCGGCCGTGCTATTTTGTTGCTTTCTAGCTAACAGTCGGAACGCACACAGAGGGTAGGACAGCAAACCAATGGAACTGCGCCACTTCCGCTACTTCATCGCGGTCGCCCAGGACTTGCACTTCACCCGCGCCGCCGCGCGGCTTGGCATCTCCACGCCGACGCTCACCCGCCAGATCCAGGAGATGGAGGCCACGCTCGGCATTCGGCTGTTCGAGCGCAACCAGCGCTCGGTGGCGCTGACGCCGGCCGGCGAGGTGCTGCTGGTGGAGGCGCAAGCCGTGGTGGCGCAGTTCGAGGCCGCGCAACTGCGCGCGCAGCGCGAGGCCCGTGGCGAGACGGGCAAGATCCATGTGGGCTATGTCGCCTCGGCAGCGTACTCGGGCGTGCTCCAGCGCCAGGTCGCGGCGTTCCGCAAGGCCTGCCCCGACGTCGGGCTGGCCGAGATCCATCCCGCGCATCTCAAGGCGGAGACATTGATTCTGCCCGAGCAGGTCTCGGGCACGCTGTCCACCGCCGAGCAGGGCGGCTTCGTGCCCAGGCTGGGCCCGCAGCCGGGCGGGCTGGTGGCAGTACTGGCGCTGGTGTCGCTGGGTGAAGGCGTGGCGATCGTGCCGAACGCCGTGGCCGGCCACATCAGCCTGCCCAGCCTTGTCTATCGGGAGATCGCGGGCCTGGCGGTGACGTCGTATCTTTCGCTGATGTCGCGCCAGTACGAAAAAGCCGCCACCATCCGCCGCTATATCGAACTGGTGTCGCGGCCCGCGCCAGGCTAGGCGGGGCCGCTCCACGACAGGCTGGCAGCGTCAGACCACCATCGGCGTGGTGGCGCCATCGACCGACAGGATGGCGCCGGAGATATAGCTGGCGCGTGCCGAGGCAAGGAACAGCACGGCGTCCGCCACCTCCTCCGGCGTGGCCAGGCGGCCCAGGCCGGTGCGCGCGTTGGCGCGCGCCAGCGCCTGCTCCACCGTGGTGCCGCTGATGCGCGCATCCACCTCCATGCCCTGCTGCAGGCGCTCGGTATGCGTGGCCGACGGGTTGATCGCGTTCACGCGCACACCCTGCTTGCCATAGGCATTGGCCAGGCCGGCGCTGGCCAGCATCAGCGCCGCGTTGGCCGCGCCGCCCGCCAGGTGGGCGGGGTTGGCCATCTTGCCCCCCATGCCCACGATATTGACGATGGCGCCGCGCCCCTGCTGTGCCATGCGCTTGACCACCGGGTCGATCACGTTGATGTAGCTGAAGTACTTGGCGCTCATGGCGTCCTGCCACAGCTGCGGGGTCAGCTCGTCCGGCGGGCGGCGCTTGGCGGCGCCCGCGGAGGTCACCAGGATGTCGATGGCGCCAAGTCCCGCCAGCGCTTGCTCGACGGCGCGCGCGGCCTGGGCGATATCGGTCAGGTCAGCGGATATCGCGAGCACGTCCTTGGCGAATTCGCCTTCGCCTTCGGCCAGCCTGGCGCAGGCCTCGGCCAGGTTCCCGGCGCTGCGCGACACGATGGCCACGCGCGCGCCCTCGCGCAGGAAGCCGGCTGCGCAGGCCAGGCCAATGCCGCGGCTGCCGCCGGTGATGAGTACGCGCTGATTGCGCAGTTCGAGATCCATGGTGGTGTGTCCTGGCTGGCGGGGAGCGCGCGGGTGTCGTTCGACAAATGGCGTATCCCCAAGCGTGGCGGGTAGGCTGTCAAGCCGGTGAGACGACTGGGCTGCCATCTTAGCGCGCCCGCCGCGGCCTTGCTTGCCACCGCACGGCTACGTTGGAGCCAGGGCCACATGCACCGCAATACCCTCGATGGGATCGAGCGCGCCGCGCCAGGGCGCGGCTGCGATGGCTTGCTTGCCATGGGCATAGCCGGCGCTCCAGCGCGCGTCGATGCCGGCGGTGCTGAAGTCGATATCCTTGGTCAGGTCTTCGCCATCGAACGGCGGCGCGTTGAGCTCGACCACATGCATGGTGGTGTGGCAGCCCCAGCCCAGCAGCTCCTCGACCGCGGCCGTACCGCGCTGCGCCTCGGGAATGTGCTTGGCCAGTTCACGGATCACATGCCGCAGCCGGTGCAATTGCCTTTGATGCTCAAGCTGGGTCTCGGCCCGGCTTGAGTACTGGATATCGCGCTGGCGTCCCATGGCTTCCCAGATCGTCTCGGGTTCCGGACCTTGCAGCGACCACAGCTGCACGGCGAAGATCACCGAACTGCGGCGCGGGTAGTCGTCGAGCACGGCTTCGATCGGCGTGTTGGAGCAGATGCCGCCGTCCCAGTAAGCCTGGCCGTCGATCCGGATCGCCGGGAAACCCGGCGGCAACGCCGCCGACGCCAGCAGGTGATCCACGCTCAGCGCGGTGTCCCGGTTGGTGTAGTAGCACATCTTGCCACTACGGACATTGACCATCCCAACGGTAAGCCGCGTGTGCTTCTCGCCAAGGTAAGCGAAGTCCACCAGCGAGAGCAGGGTATCGCGCAATGGCGAGACCGAATAGAAGCCGGCTCGCTCCACGCCCAGCGGCACGCGCGTGCCAAGCCAGGCAGCCGGATTTGGCGCGAAGAAGCCTGGGATGCCCTGGGTGAGGGTCGCAAGGTTCGACATCGTGCTGTCGCCGCCGCAGAGCAGGCGGGCCAGTTCGAGCGGCCCGTGGCGGCCCACTTGCTCCCAGAACTGCCGCAGGCGCGGCAGGCGGTCCGCAGGCCGGTTGCCGGCCACGATCGAGCCGTTGATGGCGCCGATGGAGGTGCCGATGGCCCAGTCGGGCTCGATCCCCGCCTCGTGCAACGCCTGGTAGACCCCGGCCTGGTACGCGCCCAGCGCGCCACCGCCTTGCAGGACGAACACCACTTGCTGGTCGATGGGCCGGCTGGCCGCGCCAGGGGTGTCGGTCCGGGCTGCGGCGGGTTGCGTCTTGGTATCCATGGTGTTCCGGCTCCACGGTGGTCAGGGGGGCGGCTGCGTTGGCCGGTGCGCGCGGCATGCGCTGGTCCACCAGGAAGAGGGCGACGCAGCCGTTCTGCAAGCGTCACTGCCTGGCCGCTTAGTAAGGCTAGCACCTAGGGCTTTTCTTGCCAGTGCGGCGTTGCCGGTGTGTAAGAGCCGTCACATGCGGGGCTGTGCGGTCACCGCGCCGCCGCCTCACCGTCGCGCCCGCGCCGCTGGAATTCCTTCGGCGTCACGCCAAACCGCGTCCTGAAATCCCGCGAGAAGTGCGCCCCATCCGCGAAGCCGCAATCCAGCGCGATCTCGGTGATGCTGCGCGGATAGTTCAGCAGGAGCCAGCTTGCGTACTCGAGCCGCAGCGAGCGCTGGAATGCCATGGGCGAGAGGCCAAGCGCGTCGTGGAAGGCACGTTCAAGTTGCCGTCGTCCCACGCCCACATAGCGGGCGACAGCGTCGAGCGAAGGGGGGTTGTCGATGCGTTGCTCGATATAGTGCGCGGCTTGCCGGACGCGGACGTCCTTGATCTCGGCGAGGTCGGCATAGAAGTGCGCCTGCGGCAGCTTCGCGGGACGCATGCCTTGCAGCATCATGTGGCGCACCGCTTGCTGGGCTTTTTCCCGTCCACAGTGGCGCGCGACGAGATAAAGGCCGAGATCGATGGCGGCCGTCGAGCCTGCGCAGGTGATGAGGTCGCCCTCATCGACGAAGAGGTGGTCGACCACGGCACGCGTGCCGGGGAAGCGTTCGCGGAACGCATCGAGGACGTTCCAGTGCACGCACACGGAGCGCGATCCGACGATGCCGGCCTGCGCCAGCGCGAAGGTGCCGGTGCAGATCCCAAGCATGCGCACCCTGCTGGCGGCAGCCAGCTTGAGCCAGTCCTGCAGCTCCGGCGGCAGGTAGGTGTTGGGATAGTCATTGCCGCCGCAGACAGCGACGTAGTCGAACTCGGTGGGATCGGCGGGCAATGCGCCCGAGACTTCCAGCGTCAGCCCGGCGCTCGATGTGCGGGGCAGGCCGTCCATGCTCACGACGCGCCAGCTGGTGTGGATCTGCCTGCTGCGGCCACCGTGGTCGGCGGACAGCCGCAGGACATCCACCAGCCCCGCGAATGCAGCCAGCGTGAACTGATGCAGGAGAACAAGCGCGACGCTCAGCTCGGGTTTACCCGTCTCTTGAAGTGAGGCTGGCTGTGCGGCGCCGCGCGCGTCGACCGTATTCCGAGGCGTCGTTAGCATGTCGCAATTATTCAATTTCATGACCGCGGCTTGCAAGCTGGGACGAACCCGAACGCGCAAGATACGGCTGTGGTCACGACCGATCAGCACCCTTGAGAGGACAGAAATGGGATCCGAGACTCGCTGTACCAACCAAAGCATCACCCGGCGCATCACGCGGCACATCACGAAGGCCGCGCTGCTTGCCGCAGGCACCGTCGTGACGCTCGGCGCCGCCGCGCAACCGGCCAGGCTGACCGTCGCGATGTATGGCGGCAACTGGGGTGACGCTTTTCGCAGCTGCGTGGCGGAGCCGTTCACGAAGGCGACCGGTATCGCCGTCACCCCCGAGGTCGGCACGTCCACCACCACGCTGGCGAAGCTGCAACAGCAAAAGGCGGCGCCGAGCATCGACGTGGCCTGGATGGATGGCGGCATCAGCGAGCTGGCCTTCCAGGCCGGCGTGGTGGACAACCTGGACGCCGCCGCGATCCCGAACCTGAAGAACGTGATCGCCAAGGCCGTCTACCGCAGCGGCAACACGAACTATGCCGTTGGCTCGGGTTACTACTCGCTGGGCCTGGCCTACAGCACGAAGTCCGTCAAGCCAGCGCCGACGAGCTGGAAGGACATCTGGAAGCCGGAGTACGCGGGCGCCGTGGCGGTGCCTTCGCCGGCCAATTCGTCCGGCGTGCCGTTCGTGGTCTTCATGGCACGCGTCTGGGGCATCGATCCGGCCAATCTCGCGCCGGTGTACGCGAAGCTGGCAGCGCTGGACACCGCGCTGTACTTCGACAGCTCGGGTGCCGCCACCAATGCTTTCCAGAGTGGCGAGGCCGTGATCGGCGCTCACTTCAACGTGGGCGCTTGGGACCTGATCGACAAGGGCGTGCCGATCGGCTTCGTGGTACCGAAGGAGGGCGCATGGGCGACCGACGCGCGCCTGCACCTCGTCAAAGGTTCGCGCAACAAGGCCGCAGCGGAGAAGTTCATCAATACTGCGCTGACCCCGGAGGCGGCGACCTGCCTGGCTACCAAGCTCTACCTGGGGCCGGCCGTACAGGGCGTCAAGCTCCCGAGCGAGGTCGCGCGCAAGCTGCCTTGGGGCGCGCAGGGTTCGGTCGACAGCCTGAGCCTGTTCGACTGGAGCGTGCTCAACGCGCGCCGCGCGGAGATCACCGATGCGTGGAACCGGCAGGTCGCGCGCAAGCGCTAGGAGCACGCGATGTCATCCCTCTTGAGCATTGATGCGGTCTGCAAGCGGTTCGGCGGGTACACGGCGCTGGACGATATCCGGCTGGAGATACGCCAGGGTGAGTTCATCGCCTTGCTCGGGCCTAGCGGTTGCGGCAAGACGACCTTGCTGCGCGTGATCGCGGGTTTCATGGCGCCCGACACCGGGCGCATCGTGATCGATGGCCAGGATGTCAGCCATCTGCCGCCACACCGGCGTCCGCTCAACACCGTTTTCCAGAACTACGCCTTGTTTCCGCATATGTCGGTGCTGGAGAACGTTGCCTACGGACCGCGCCGCCAGGGCGTGGCGCGCGCCGAGGCGAATTCGCGCGCCTTGGCGTCGCTGGAACTGGTCGGGCTGGCCGCGCTCGGCAACCGCTATCCGCGCGAAATGTCCGGGGGGCAGCAGCAGCGCGTGGCGCTGGCCCGCGCCATCGTCAACCGCCCAAAGCTGTTGCTGCTCGATGAGCCGCTGTCCGCGCTGGACATGAAGCTGCGCAAGCGGATGCAGTTGGAGCTCAAGCACCTGCAGGAGAAGCTTGGCATCGCCTTCGTCTTTGTGACGCACGATCAGGAGGAGGCCATGACCATGGCCGACCGTATCGTGGTGATGAACGCGGGCCGTATCGAGCAGATCGGCGCGGGCACGGAGATCTACCGCGCACCGGCGACGCGCTTTGTCGCCGAGTTCATTGGAGAAGCGAACCTGATCGCCTTTGAGGCATCTCGCGATGGCGAGATCCGGCTTGCGATGCAGGACAGCGTCGCCCCTGCGCCGCGCCCGGATGCCCCGGCGCGTGGCCTGGCCGTGCTGCGGCCCGAGCATCTGCAAGTGCTGGATGACGCCAATCCAGGATGCGATGGCTTGTGCAGGCTGACCGGCGTGCTGTCCGACGTGATCAGCGTGGGCAGCCACACCATGATCCATGCGGACATCGGCGGGCATGCCGTATTGGCGCGCGCGATGGGGCTGCCCAACGCCGGCATGCTGCCAGGCAGCCCGGTGCGGCTGGGTTTCCATCCCTCGCACCTGCACCTGATCGGAGAGCACGCATGAATCGCCTGGCCACCGCGCCCGTGCTGATGCTGGCCGCTCCGATAGCGTTCTTCGCGGCGTTCTTCCTGGCGCCGCTCGCGGTCGTGCTGATTGCCAGTTTCACCGGCGAGCATGCGGCGTGGACGCTTGCGAGCTACGTCCGCGTGCTGGCCGACCACTATCACTGGGAGGTCATCCTGGTGACGTTCCGCATCGCTTGCCTGACCACGCTGGCGTGCCTGGTGCTTGGCTACCCGCTCGCCTGGTACCTCGTGCGCATCGTGCGCTGGGCAGCGTGGCGCAGGGTCTGCGTGATCTTGCTGGTGGTGCCTATGTTCACCAGCAATATCGTGCGCTCGTTCGGGTGGATGGTGCTGCTGGGCCGCAACGGGCTGGTCAACCAGGCCCTGCTCGACGTGGGGCTCGTTGCGCGCCCGGTGCGCTTCCTGGGCACCGAGCTGGGCATCCTGGTCGGCATGGTCTACGTACTGTTGCCGTTTGTCGTGCTAGCCGTGGGCAATGCGCTCGCCAGGGTCGACCCGGCCTACGAGCAGGCCTCGGCCGACCTGGGCGCAAGCCCGGCCTCGACCTTCCTCCATGTCACCTTTGCCCTTACGCTGCCCGGCGTGGTGGCTGGCGCCATCATGGTGTTCACGCTGGCGGTCAGTGCCTATGTCACCCCGGCGCTGCTGTCGGGCGGACGCATCACGGTGCTCTCGATGCTGATCTTCCAGCAGTACAGCTCGACCTTCGATTTTCACTACGGCGGCGCGCTGAGCATCGTGCTGCTGGTCTTCACGCTTGCCATGGTGGCGCTTGCCAGCCGCGTGGGCGAGATTCCCGGGAGCGCGCGATGATGGTCCGGATCCTGGTGCGGGTAGTGTCGTGGAGCGTGCTGGCTTACCTGGTGTTGCCGCTGGTGGTGATCCTGGGCAGCTCGCTGACGGCCTCATCGTTTCTTGCTTTTCCGCCGCAAGGCCTCACGCTCAACTGGTACCGCGGGATGCTGGCCGACCCGTCGTACGTGGCGGCGTTCTCCACCAGCACCGCGCTTGCGCTGGCCGCGACGCTGGCCGCCCTGGTACTGACCGTGCCGGCCGCGCTGGCGCTGGCGCGCTACGCGTTTCCCGGCAAGCGTGCGATCGCAGCGCTCTTGATGTCACCGCTGGTACTGCCGCATGTCGTGCTCGGGGCGGCCCTGTTGCAGTTCGGCGGCTATTTTGGGCTGACCCGTAGTTTTCTCTCCTTGCTCATCGGGCATTGCGTCATCGTCGCGCCCTTCGTGCTGCGCTCGACGCTGGCGCTGATGACGCCGGAGCAAAAGGCGCTGGAGGAAGCGTCCGCGGATCTTGGCGCCAATCCCTGGACCACCTTCTTCCTGGTCGTCCTGCCGCAGATACGGCCGGGCATCGTCACCGGGTCGATCTTTGCATTCATCTCATCCTGGATCAACGTGGAGCTGTCGATTTTCAATACGACCGCGGCGCTGAACACGATCCCGGTGAAGTTGTTCAACTACGTGCAGTACACCATCGACCCGACGATCGCCGCCGTCTCCGGCACCACCATCGTGGTGGCCATCGTGGCGATCACGATACTCGATTTGACCGTCGGCCTGGACATGCTGTCCGACCGCAAATAACCCACTCAGCCATTTCTCAGCGAGGAGCTTCAGCCATGCGCAAGCAGGACGCGTTCGACGTTATCTACACCCATACGGAAGGTGAGCCGCTTTGCATCGTGCACAGCGGGATCCCTTACCCGGCAGGATCCACCATCCTGGAAAAGCGCGCTTTCCTGGAGAAGCACTATGACTGGCTGCGCAAGGCCCTGATGCGCGAGCCGCGCGGGCACAAGGACATGTTCGGCGTATTCCTCACCCCGCCGTCGAGCCCGGAATACGATGCCGGCCTGATCTATATCGATGGCACCGAGTACTCGCATATGTGCGGTCACGGCACGATTGCGGTGAGCATGGCGATGGTCGCGCTCGGCCTGGTGCCGCGCGGCAGCGATGGCATGACCCGCATCCGCTTCGAAACCACTGCGGGCCTGGTCGTCTCCGAGGTGGCCTCGGAGGGCGACACCGTCCTGTGGACCCGTTTCGAGAACGTGCCGGCTTACGTGGTGGCCCAGGATATTCCCGTGCACCTGCCGGGCTATGGCGACTTGAAGGCGGACCTCGTCTGGGGTGGCAACTACTTCGGTATCGTGGACCTGAGCAACTGCAACCTGCGCATCTCGCCGGACAACGGCAGTGAGCTTGCACGCCTTGGCGTCGAGGTTCGCGACCAGATCAACCAGAAAATGAAGATCCAGCATCCGACCGAGGCCCACATCAACAATCTCAACTTCATCACGTTCTGGCACCAGCCCACCATCGAGGGTGCCTTCTACAAGAATGTCCATGTGTTCAGTGCCGGCCAGCTCGACCGATCGCCTGGCGGTACCGGCACCAGCGCCATGATGGCGATGTTCGAAGCGCGCGGGAAGATGGGCATGAACCAACCCATCCTGTCCGAAGGCCTGCTGGGCAGCGGCACCTTCGAGGGCTGCCTGCTGGGTGAGGTGGATCTCAACGGCACGCGCGCGGTTCGTCCGACGGTAAAAGGCACCGCCAGCATCCTAGGGACTGCGCGCTGGCAGATCGACCGGAACGATCCGGTTGGGGCGGGGTTCCTGGTGCGTTGAGGCGTGACGGGCAATCCGCCCGTCACGCCTCGCCCAGGATGCGGCTGGCCTGATGCCCCCGCATCCGCGCTTACTCGAAGGAAATCCGCGCGGCGAAGGCCAGCAGCGCAGCCGAGAAGGACCAGCGCTGCACCGTCTGCGCGCGCGGGCTCCTGCGCAGCCAGCCGGTCAGGCGCACCGCGCCGAACACGCACGCCAGGTCAAAGGCAACGCCGGTCAGCACCAGCACCACGCCAAGCTCAAGCACTTGCGACCACACCGGCGCGCCATGCGGATCCACGAACTGCGGCAACAGCACGGAGCAAAAGAGCAGGGCCTTGGGGTTGAGGATGCTGCTGAGCGCGCCCTTGGCAACGCAGGCGCGCAGCGGCACTGGCGGCGCCGTGCCGCTGCCCGAGCCCATCCCGAAGGCCGGGCTGCGGAAGATCTGGATGGCCACATAAGCCAGGTAAAGGCCGCCCGCGACGCGGATGCCCTGGTACAGCCAGGGCGCCGCGCGCAGCAGTGCGGCCACGCCGCATGCCGAGAGCGTGACATGCGCGGCGCGTGCCATGGCCAGGCCGGCGACAGTGGCCAGGCCGTGGCGGATGCCCCGGCCGGTGCTGGTTTGCAGCACCAGTGCCATATCCGGTCCGGGCAGCGCGTAGACCACGGCCAAGGCGCCGATAAAGGTGACGAGGAGATGTAGTGAGACCATGATGCATGCCGTGTCGAGGGCAATATCATGACTCAGGGGGCGGAGGGGATTCTGGCGATTTTATATTGCCAATTCATATAGTCCGGTGGAATCCGCTAATATTTGCGTATTTATTGGGGCTTACCTTTGAATCTCGACAAAACCGATCGCGCCATCCTGATGGCGTTGCAGGCCGACGGACGCGCCACCAACGCCAGCGTGGCGGAATCCGTGGGGCTGAGCGAGACGCCTTGCGCGCGCCGGCTCAAGCGGCTGGAGGCCGATGGCTATATCGAGGCCTATCGCGCGGTGCTGTCCCGCCAAGCCCTGGGGCTCGGCCTGATGGCCTTCACGCAGGTCCGCTTTGGCGTGCACAGCCGTGAGCTTTCCGACCGCTTCGAGCGGGAGATCCAGGCAATCCCGCGCATCGTCTCCTGCCACAACGTGTCGGGTAGCGCCGATTACCTGCTCCTGGTGGTCGCGCGGGACCTAGAGGATTACGGCATCTTCATGCGCGATGTATTGCGCACACTGCCCGGCGTGACGGCGGTGGAGTCCATGCTGTCGCTGGGTGAGGTCAAGCGCAATGCCGGCTTGCCGTTGCTGTAACGTGGCGACGCCGCAAGATTTGACCTGAAAGACGGTGACTCAGTCGTCGCGGTCCGCAGCCAGGGATATTTCACGCGCGACAAAGAAGCAGAGAAGCGCGATCCCCGTGCACAGGATCGCCACGGTGAATGCCAGTTGCCGCCCGTGCCACAGATCCGAGAACCACTGCGAGAACTCGGCCGCCAGCACCGCCGCCTTGCCGCCGATGCGTTCGAGCTGGAAATCGTATTGCCGCTTCCACCCGGGGCCGTAGGCCAGGTCGCCGGCCTCGTCGCTCGCGGCCAACAGATAGATCAGGACGCCCCCGATCCAGCCTGCGGCGAGGATCACGGCGCCCAGCAGGTAAATGCGGGCGGGAAGGGACCAGCGCTTGCCCGGTGCGTGCCGTTGTTCCGCGTCGCTCATTGGTGTCCTCTGTTGTCCTCTGTTTCCCCGGGTGGCTTGCACGTATTGTAATAAAGGGCGTGCCACTGCCAGCCTGCCCTGCCTCCGAGGGATAAGATCGATCAGCCCCCCCCCCCGGATATAGTCACTCATCCCTTGGGCCAGACCATGCCACATCGATCTCTCCTGCCCGGCACGCTGTGGCCGGCTGTCCTGCGCCAGACGCAGCGCGCGCTGCGCAGCGGCGCGCTGCGTCCGATCGAGACCTCCCAGGCGGGCATCGACGATGGCGGCGTGCGCTTCCTGGTGCGGCAGGTTTCCAGCCTTGCACGCAAGGACCGCGACAGGGACCAGCGCAACGCTGGCCGCAAGGACAATGCCGTCCCCGGCAACCAGGCGGGCGCCGACCCGTTCCTGCCCCACGACCCGGACCTGTTCGTTGCCGACGTCTCCGAGACCCATATTGCGCTGCTGAACAAGTTCAACGTCCTGGACCACCACCTGCTGATCGTTACGCGCCGCTTCGAGCCGCAGGACGCGCTGCTCAACCTGGCAGACTTCGAGGCCCTGCTTGCCTGCATGGCCGAGTTCGATGGCCTTGGCTTCTATAACGGCGGCACGGTGGCCGGCGCAAGCCAGCGCCACAAGCACCTGCAACTGGTGCCGTTGCCGCTTGCCAGCGAAGGCCCGGCGCTGCCCATCGCGCCGCTGCTTGCGGCCGCGCGCATCGATGGCGCCGTCGGCACTGTGCCAGGGTTGGCGTTTCCACATGCGTTCGCGCCGCTGGCTTTGCCCGCGGCACCTGGCCCGGCCCTGGCGCGCACGGCACTTGAGCGCTACCGCGCGTTGCTGGAGGCGGTGGGCGTGCGGACGATCCATGTGGATGGAGAGCCGCAGCCGTCCGCGCCATACAACCTGCTTGTCACGCCGCTCGGGATGCTGCTCGTGCCAAGGTTGGCGGAGTCCGTCGAGGGCATCTCGGTCAATACGCTCGGCTTCGCGGGATCGTTTTTTGTGCGCAACGAGGCGCAGATGCATACCATCGAGCGGCTTGGCCCCATGGCGATGCTGCGGCAAGTCGCGGGCCTGGCTTCGGCGTTGCCGGTGGCACCGGGCCGGAAATAAGGGGTAAATATAAAAGCGGGCGCGCCGTTAAAGGGTTTGGGCTAGCAAGGTTGTCCGGTGGCGTTCGCGCCGGGCTGGAATCCCTGCGGGATCGTGCTGGCCAACTCGGGTCGCGTCGCTTGCTGTGCGATGCGATGTTCCCCCAATGTGTCCCTTGGTAGGCCTCGCCACTTGCCTCTTCAAACGGCTACTGCCCCCGCCAGCTCGAACCGCCGCCGCAAGCGCTTGTGCGTTGTGCGTTTCCTGCCGGCCCTCCTTGCCGCCATCCTCTGTGCACAGTCGCAGGGCACCGCGGCGGACACGGCCCCCCCGCGTTCCGAGGCGGTGGCGCGGGTGGTGTTCAGCCTGCTTGGCTATGCGCGCTGGCCATCCGAGCGGGAAGTCCTGCGCCTGTGCGTGGACGGCTCGGCCCGCTACGGCGCCAAGCTAGCGGAGGGAGGCGTCCTGGCAACCGGCCGCGCCGTGCAATCCAGGCGCATCGACCTGCAGGATGGCGTGTCCACCACGGGTTGCGATTCCGTCTACCTGGGGCCGATGACGGATGCCCGGCGCAAGAAGATGTCGACGGAGCTGATCGGGCGCCCGGTCCTGGTCATCACGGAAGAAGACTACGAGTGCGAGATCGGCAGCATGTTCTGCCTTAACGTGGTCGATGGCCACGTCTCGTTCCGCGTCAACCTGGATGCCGTTGCCCGCAGCGGCATCCACATCCATCCGGCCGTTTTGCAGCTTGGCCGCCGCCGGGGGCCATCGCCATGAAGATGCCCTTGCGGTCCGACGCGACGGGATCGCGTCCGACGCTGTACAACACGCTGCGCCGCATCCACCTCAACGTGGCACTGATCGCCGTGTGCACGGCGGGAATCTCGCTGACCGCGCTCGGGCTGGCCGCGCTGCGCGTCTATGCCGACCACAACCTGCACCTGGTCGCCCGCTCCGTGGCGTACACACTGGAAGCGCCGGTGGTGTTCCGCGACCAGGCGGCCGTCAATGAGGCGCTGGTGGCAATCGCCGCGACGGAGGTGGCCCAGGCCCGCGTCTACGACAAGGACAACCGGCTGCTGGCCGAGTGGCAGCGCCCGGCCGACGAGCGGTTTCCCGGCCTGCAGCGCCTGGCCAGCCGCGTGATGGCACTCGGCCCGGTGGAGCAGGAGATCCTGCATGAAACGCAGGCGGTGGGCACCGTTCGCCTGACGGCCGACACCGGCAACCTCTTGCGCTTTGTGCTTAGCGGGCTGCTGGGGCTGCTGGCTTGCCTGCTGCTTACCGCGGTCAGCGCGCACTACATGTCGAGCCGCATGCTGGTCCACATCATCGAGCCGGTGCGCAACCTCATGCGCGTGGCCCATGCCGTGCGATCGGAGCGCGCTTTCGACCAGCGCACGCCACCGGCGCACATTGCCGAGCTCAATGCGCTCGGCGAGGATTTCAACGGCCTGCTCGACGAACTGGAGACCTGGCAGAACCAGCTCCAGCACGAGAACAGGTCGCTGGCGCACCGCGCCAGCCACGACAGCCTGACCGGCCTGCTCAACCGGTCGGCGTTCGAGGATGCGCTGCACCGGGCGGTGCGCTTTGCCGGCACCTCCAAGGGTTACGCCGGCATGCTCTACCTGGATAGCGACGCGTTCAAGGAGATCAACGACAACTTTGGCCATGCCGCCGGAGACGAGGTGTTGTCCGACATTGCCCGGCGCATCCGCTCCTGTGTGCGCGAGGGCGACCTGGTGGCCAGGCTCGGCGGCGACGAGTTCGCGGTACTGCTCACCGTGCTGCGCAAGCCTGCCGACCTGATCCAGGTCGCGGAGCATATCCTGCTTCGCATGAAGGACCCGGTGCAACTGTCGAGCGGCACCAGGATCGGAGCGTCGCTTAGCATCGGGTTGTCTGTGTTTCCGCTTCATGCGCAGACCGCCGCCACCTTGATGCAAACGGCGGACGAGGCCATGTACCAGGCCAAGCGCAGGTCGGGAGGCGGCTGGGAGAGTGCGCAGCCGCGGCTGGGGCGGCCCGAATTCGCATTCGGGCCCGAGCGCCAGGACAATGAGAAAAATGATGGGGACATCGATCGTGCTATCTAACCTGCGAATCACTGGCAGCCGGGGCCTGGCCGCCGCCTCGGTAGCCATCACCGTTGCCCTGGCCGCCTGCCAGACGGCGCCCGCTTCCCAGCTCGCTCCCGCGCAAGTCCAGGCGTTGCAGTCGCAGGGGTTCACGCTCACCGAGAACGGCTGGGAGCTCGGCCTGTCCGAGAAGGTGCTTTTCGGCCTGAACGAGGACGTGATCAGCGGTGACCGGCAAGAGGCCGTGCAGCGCATCGGCCTGGCGCTGTCGGGCGCGGGCATCGATCACGTGCGGCTGGACGGGCATACTGACGACTCCGGCTCGGCTGACTATAACCAGCAGCTATCGGTCCGGCGCGCGGAGGCGGTGGCGAAGGTGCTCGCCACGGCGGGAATCCAGCCGGAGAACATCCAGGTGCGCGGACTGGGCAAGAGCAAGCCGGTGGCGGACAACCGTACCGCTGCGGGCCGCACGGAGAATCGGCGCGTGGCCATCGTGATCACGATCGAGTAGCCGCCGGCGACATCCACAACGCGGCAATCTCAACGGCAATCTCAAGCACGGGCTCCAGGATAACGGCGCGATCCCGGCTCCCGGCCGGGCCCGCGCCGTTGCCAGCGCGGGCCCTCAACACCGCCAAGGCTAGCGCACGCCCTGCGCCAGCTTCTCCTGCGCCCAGTTGACCGCCTCGCGCGCGGGCGCCAGCCCGCTCTTCTCCACGCGCTGGGCCAGTGCGAACACACGCTCGCGGATATGCGCCACTTCGGCCAGCACCGCGGCTTCCTCGGCGCCGCCGAGATACTCGCGGGCACAGCTGATGATGCCGCCGGCGTTGATCAGGAAATCCGGCGCGTAGAAGATGCCGCGGCGTTGCAGCGTGTCGCCCTCGTCCAGCGACGCAAGCTGGTTATTGGCACCGCCCGCGACAATCTTGAACTGGCAGCCTTCGGCCACCGCCGGGGTGATCACCGCGCCGAGCGCGCAGGGCGCGAAGACATCCGCCGCGACGCTGGTGATGGCCGTGGTGGATACCACCTGCGCGCCGAACTGCTCGCGCGCCTGCTCCGCCAGGGTCCCAGCCGACCGAGCCAAGGCCTTGCACGGCGACCGAGACGCCTTGCAGGCTGTTGTGGTCGAGCACGTAGCGTACGGCGGCTTCGATACCGACGAACACGCCATAGGCGGTCTTGGGCGACGGATTGCCACCGAAGGTGCCCTCGCGCGGCATGCCGCTGATGTAGCGGGTCTGCGTGCGCGCCGCGACCATGTCTTCCACCGTGGTGCCGACGTCCTCAGCCGTGATGTAGCTGCCGTCCAGCGACTGGACCATGCGGCCGAAGGCGCGGAACAGCTTGGTGCGATCGGTTTGCGCCGGCGTGCGCAGGATCACGGCCTTGCCGCCGCCAAAGGGCAGGTCGGCCAGCGCGTTCTTGTAGGCCATGCCTTGCGACAAGCGCAGGGCGTCGGTCAGGGCATCGCTCTCGGCGGGATAGGCCCAGTAGCGGCAACCGCCAAATGCGGGGCCAAGGCTGGTGCTGTAGATGGCGATGATGGCCTGCAGGCCGGAGTCGGGATCGGTGGCGAGCGTGACGCGCTCGTGGGACGGGCCTTCGCCAGTGCCGAACAGGCGGCCGGCGGCCTCTGGGGTGATGCGTTCAGTCAAAGCGTCTTCTCCATGAAGATTGGGAATGCAAAGGGGTAGCTTCGCTTTCCGGGTGCACCGCATTGGGTTGCAAGGCAGTGCAGTTGCAACGGCAGCCGCCGGGGGCTGCCGTCTCGATAAGGCCGGGCTGCCATTGTGTGGCTGCCCGGCCTCGGGTAAACGCCTGGTGCCGCGTCGTGGCGCGGAACCGGTGCTGGATCTTACCGGCAAATCGCGGCTGGATGAAGGGGGCGCGCGGCGTGTGCCCGGCACCGGCACACCTATACTTGAAGCGAGGTAATCCTCAACCCGAGCGAAGCGTGAGCAGGAGCCTGCGCGGCGGCCTGCGCCCTTCGCGTGCCAGGAGGCCACCATGTTCCAGCATCTGCTGCTGCCCGTCGACGGCTCGCCTTTGTCCGAGGCCGCGTTCAGCAAGGCCCTGGTGTTCGCCCGCGAGGCGCGGGCCCGGGTCACGGTGATCCGGGTGATCCCGGACTTCCATGTCTACACTTACCAGGTGGAATTGCTGGCCGACACCCGTACCCGGTTCGTGCAGGAAGCCACGCGCAATGCGGCGGAGTACCTGAGAACCCTGGCCGCCGAAGCCGAGGCGGCGGACGTGTCTTGCGAGACCCTTTCCGTCATACATGACCACCCCTATGAGGCCATCATCCAGGCTGCCCAGGAAAGGGCGTGCGACCTGATCGTGATGGCCTCGCACGGGCGGCGCGGCTTGCAGGGCGTGCTGATCGGCAGCGAGACCAACAAGGTGCTCACCCATAGCACTATCCCGGTACTGGTGTATCGCTAGCGGCTCACCGCAACCGGCTACGGTTGTGCCGCACCAGCCGCCTTGCGCGGCTGCGTCCAGTCCAGCACCACCTTGCCGCTGTTGCCCGACAGCATGGCGGCGAAGCCGGCCTCGAAGTCGTCCACGTTGAAGCGGTGCGTGATCATCGGCTTCAGGTCCAGCCCGCTTTGCAGCATGGCGACCATCTTGTACCAGGTCTCGAACATCTCGCGGCCGTAGATGCCCTTGATCTCCAGTCCCTTGAAGATCACCTGGTTCCAGTCGATCGCCATCCTCGATGGCGGAATGCCGAGCATGGCGATCTTGCCGCCGTGGTTCATGTGTTCGAGCATGGTGGCAAAGGCGCTCGGCACGCCGGACATCTCCATGCCGACGTCGAAGCCCTCCGTCATATGCAGCTCGGCGGCAACGTCCTTGAGGTTTTCATGCTGCACATTGACCGCGCGCGTGGCGCCCATCTTGCGCGCCAGTGCGAGGCGGTAGTCGTTGACATCGGTGATCACCACATTGCGCGCGCCCACGTGGCGCGCGATGGCGGCTGCCATGATGCCGATGGGGCCGGCGCCGGTGATCAGCACGTCCTCGCCCACCAGGTTGAAGGACAGCGCGGTATGGGTGGCGTTGCCGAAGGGGTCGAAGATGGCAGCGATCTCGTCCGGGATGTCATCGGGAATGCGGAAGGCGTTAAAGGCCGGAATCACCAGGTACTCGGCGAAGGCGCCGGCGCGGTTCACGCCCACGCCCACCGAATTGCGGCACAGGTGGCGGCGTCCCGCGCGGCAGTTGCGGCAGAAGCCGCAGGTGATGTGCCCCTCGCCGGAGACGCGGTCGCCAAGCGCCAGCCCGCGCACCTCCTGCCCGATGGCGACGATCTCGCCAACATACTCATGCCCCACCTGCATCGGCACGGGAATGGTGTTCTGCGCCCACTCATCCCATTTCCAGATATGGATGTCGGTGCCGCAGATGGCTGTCTGGCGGATGCGGATCATCACATCGTTGTGGCCGACTTCCGGCTCGGCGACCTCGGCCAGCGTCAGGCCGGGCGCGCGTTCGAGTTTGGCGAGGGCTTTCATGGGATGCCTCCTTGGGGTGCGTCCTGTGTCCAAGCTTAGGCGATAGCGCCGAACTGCCTGCCCACCTTGGCGAACGCCGCCACGGCCCGCTCTATCTGCTCAGGCGTATGCGCCGCGCTCATCTGCGTGCGGATGCGAGCCTGGCCCTTGGGCACCACCGGGTGGGAAAAACCTACCACGTAGACGTGCTCTGCCAGCAAGGCATCGGCCATGCCGGAAGCCAGCGCGGCATCGCCCAGCATCACCGGGATGATGGGATGCTGGCCCGGCACCAGGGTGAAGCCCAGCGCCGTCATCTCGCGGCGGAAATGCTCGCCGTTCTCGCGCACGCGGGCGCGCAGCGCGGCACCTTCCTCGCTGCCCAGCAAGTCCAGCACCTTCAGCGTGGCGGCGCAAATGCTTGGCGCCAGCGAGTTGGAGAACAGATACGGGCGGGAGCGCTGCCGCAGCAGCTCCACGATCTCCCGGTGCGCCGCCACATAGCCACCGGACGCGCCGCCCAGCGCCTTGCCGAGCGTACCCGTAATGATGTCCACGCGGCCTTCCACGCCGCATAGCTCCGGCGTGCCGCGCCCGTGCTCGCCGACAAAGCCGACCGCGTGCGAGTCGTCCACCATCACCAGCGCGCCGTAGCGGTCCGCCAGGTCGCAGATGGATCTGAGGTCGGCAATGATGCCGTCCATCGAGAACACACCATCGGTGGCGATCAGCTTGAAGCGCGCGCCGGCGGCATCGGCCTCGCGCAGCCGCGCCTCCAGGCCGGCCATGTCGTTATTGCCGTAACGGTAGCGCTTGGCCTTGCACAGGCGCACGCCGTCGATGATGCTGGCGTGGTTCAGTGCGTCGCTGATCACCGCATCCTGGTCGTCGAGCAGCGTCTCGAACAGGCCGCCGTTGGCATCGAAGCAACTCGAATACAGGATGCTGTCACCGGTGTGCAGGAATTTGGCGAGCACCGCTTCCAGCGTCTTGTGGACCGACTGCGTGCCGCAGATAAAGCGCACCGAGGCCATGCCGAAGCCATCCTGTTCCAGCCCGCGCCGGGCCGCCTCGATCAGGCGATGATCGTCGGCCAGGCCCAGGTAATTGTTGGCGCAGAAATTCAGTACATGCTCGCCGCCCGCAAGCCGGATGTCGGCTGCCTGCGGGCTGGCAATGACGCGCTCGGCCTTGTGAAAGCCGTCGGCGCGGATGGTGTCTAGCGTATCGCGGAGGTGGGAGAGATAGCGGTCGCGCATGGGGGGCCCCTGGCTAGGTTGTTGGGCGGCGTGGCAGACGCCAGCCTCCATGGTATGGCGAAAGCCGGGGAAATACCGGTTTTGCGGCGCGCGTGTCTTGTGCTGCGCTGCGCAAGCGGTGGCTGGCGCCAATGCTGCTATGCGGCAGCCGCCGCGCCGGTCCCTGGATTGGTTCGTAAACGCAATGAAATCAAGACTTTGTCTCTTTGCCTTAGGGGCGGCAACTCCTATCCTTAAGTGAGGTTGCGCGTGCCGCCGCGATCGGCGCGCACGCCGGCTACCGGCTTGCTGGCGGAGGCGGCCATGAACGACGACGTACGGATTGCACCGATCGAGCGAATCCTCTATTCGCGCCGGCACGGATCCACCGGCCCCCTTGTTTGCCACAACGCGCGGCGCCGCCGCCTGATCCAGGCCGCCGCGGCTAGCGCGCTTGCCGCGGGGCTTGGCCCCTTGGTGCTGCCACGCCGGGCGCAGGCGGCCAGGCACACCTTGAAGATCCTCCAGTGGAACCACTTCGTGCCGGGCTACGACAAGTGGTTCGACAACACCTACGTGAAAGAATGGGGCCAGCGCAACGATACCGAGGTCATCGTCGATCACGTGGGGATCCCCGCGCTGGCCACGCGGGCCGCCGCCGAGGTATCCGCGCAGAAGGGACACGACCTGTTCATGTTCCTGTCGCCTGCGCCAGTGTACGAGGAGCAGGTCATCGACCATCGCGAGATCTACGAGGAATGCCAGCGCAAGCATGGCAAGCCGGTCGAACTGGCGATCAGGAGCACGTACAACCCGAAGACGAAGAAATACTTCGGCTTCTCCGACAGCTTCGTGCCGGACCCGATCAATTTCCGACGCCGGACAGCTGGGACGATGTGCTGAGCGCGGGCCGCCAGATCAAGCGCAAGCGCAACGTGCCGGTGGGCATTGGGTTGTCGGCCGAACTCGATACCGCGATGGCGATGCGAACCATCCTGTTCGCCTTCGGCGGCTCGATCCAGGATGAGCGCCATACCGTCGTGCTGAATTCGAAGAACACGCTGGAGGCAGTCAAGTTCGTCAAGGCGCTGTACCAGGAAACCATGACGCCGGAGGTGCTGGCGTGGGATCCGTCCTCCAACAACCGCGCCATGCTGGCGGGCAAGATCTCGCTTTGCCTGAACGCCATTTCCATCACGCGCGAAGGCGAGAACAAGAACATTCCTGTCACGCCCGATATCTGGCTGACCCAGGCCTTGCGTGGCCCGGTGCGCCGCATCTGCATGGAACATGTGATGGACTGCTACGTGATCTGGAAATTCGCAGAGAACATAACGGGTGCCAAGCAGTTCCTGCTGGACTATATCGACAACTTCCGCGAGGGCTTTCTCGGCAGTGAGTTCTACAACTTCCCCTGCTTCCCGAGCACGGTGCCGGACCTGCACAAGCTGATCGCCGATGACCCCAAGGCCCGCCCGCGCGACAAGTACAAGGTGCTGGGCAGCCTGATGACCCAGGCCACCAACGTCGGCTACCCCGGCTATGCCAATGCGGCCACCGACGAGATCTTCAATACCTGGGTGCTCAACACCATGTTCGCCAAGGCCGCCACCGGCGACGAAACGCCGGAGAATGCCATACGCGCCGCGGAGGCCGCGTGCAAGCGGATCTTCGCCAAGTGGCGGGACAGAGGGCTCGTATGAGTCGCCACGGGATGGGCGTGGGCCGATAAGTCATGGCCACGGTGGAGACCCGCTCGCTCACCAAGCGTTTCGACGGCGCCAACGCGGTCGACGGCATCGACCTGGCCGTGCGCGAAGCTGAGTTCCTGGTGCTGCTGGGCCCGTCCGGCTCGGGCAAGACCACCTTGCTGCGCCTGATCGCCGGGCTGGAAGCGCCCACCTCCGGCGATATCCTGGTGGGCGGCCGTGTCGTCACCGGGCTGCCGCCGCGCGCGCACAACATGGCCATGGTGTTCCAGAGCTACGCGCTCTATCCGCACCTGAGCGTGGGCGGCAATATCGCCTTCCCGCTGGAGGCGCAGCGCATGCCGCGCGAGGCGATCGCGCGCAAGGTGAGCTGGGCCGCGGCGCTGTTCGGCATCGGCCACCTGCTGGCGCGCAAGCCGCGCCAGCTCTCCGGCGGCGAGCGCCAGCGGGTGGCGCTGGCGCGCGCGGTGGTGCGCGATCCGGTGGCCTTCCTGCTGGACGAGCCGCTCTCCAATCTCGACGCCAAGCTCAGGACTTCCGCGCGCGAGGAGTTGCAGCAGCTTCAGCGGCGCCTGGCGACCACCACGATCTACGTCACGCACGACCAGATCGAGGCGTTGGCGCTCGGCGACCGGGTCGCCATTCTCGACCACGGCCGCGTGCACCAGCTCGGCACTCCGCAGCAAGTGTACGAGCAGCCGGCAGATACCTTCGTGGCCACCTTCATCGGCTCGCCGCCGATGAACCTGGTCAACACCGATGCCGTGGTGACGGGCTTCCGGCCGGAGCACTTCCTGCCGCGCGGGGTCCGCGGCGGCGACGAAGCGCTCGAAGCCTTCCCCTTCCATGTCACCCGCATCGAGAACCTCGGTTCCGACCGGCTGGTGTATGGCCTGCTGGAGCCACCGCTGCCGCCGGCCAAGGTCATCTCGCGGATTCCCTGCACGGTCACCGTCCCGCTGGAGGCTGGCGCGCGCTACCCGTTCGTGGTGCGGCGCGCCGACCTGAGGCGCTTTGATGCGCGCTCCGGCGCCAGCCTCGGCGCGCCGCCATCCGTGGCGTCGTCCGTGGCCTCATTCGTGGCGCCATTCGCGAGGCCGGCATGAGCGCCCGGGCTCCCGCCGCGCCAGTGCCGCAGGGCGGTGCCTGGCATGCGCTGGAGGGCGAGCGTTGGCTCGGCGCCTTGATGCTGGCGCCGGCACTCATCTATATCGTGCTGCTGCTCGGCTTTCCCTTCCTGCTGTCGATCTACTACAGCCTGTCCGATATCACGGTGGGCACGCGCGCCATGCAATTCGTCGGCCTGGAAAACTTCCGGCGTATCGTGCAGAACCCCACCTTCTGGCGCTCGCTTGGCAACGCGCTGGTGTTCACGCTGGTGTCGCAGGCGCTGGTGGTGGTCCTGGCCAAGATCCTGGCGCTGGCATTGCTGCGTGATTTTCGCGGCAAATGGCTGGTGCGCCTGCTGATCCTGCTACCGTGGGTGGCGCCGATCTCGCTGGGTTCGATCGGCTGGCTGTGGATCTTCGATCCCGTCTACAGCATCCTCAACTGGACGCTGCGCGCGCTTGGCCTGTTTGGCCCGGATACCTGGCCGATCTGGCTGGGCCAGCCGGACCTCGCCATGGCGTCGGTGATCCTGGTGGATGTCTGGCGCCTGCTGCCGCTGGCCACGGTCATTATCCTGGCCGGCCTGCACGGCATCCCGCAGGAGATCCACGACGCCGCCGCCATGGACGGCGCCGGCTTCTGGCGCCACCTGTTGCGCATCAATATCCCGCTGGTGATGCCGATCATGCTGGTGGCGCTGCTGTTTGGCATCGTATTTACGCTCACCGACATGATCATCATCTTCGTGTTGACGCGTGGCGGGCCTTACGACACCACGCAAGTGCTGGCCAGCCTGGCATTTTTCACCGGCATCCAGGGCGGCGACCTGGCCGAAGGCGCGGCGATTTCGCTGTTCCTGTTCCCGCTGCTGGTAGCGGTGGTGGCCCTGCTGCTCACCGCCGCCAGCCGCGCGGAGGTAGCCTGACATGCGTGCCGATGCAAGCCACTGGAAGCGCCGTGGCGCGCGCTGGGGCGCACGCTTCGGCCATGCCGCCATCCTTGCCGTCTTCGCGGGGTTCTGCGCGTTTCCCTTCTACTGGATGCTGATCACCACCTTCAAGGATGTCCACGACCTGATCAACACAGCCAACAATCCCTTCCTGTTCAACCAGCCGCCCACCCTGGACAACCTGCGTGTGCTGTTCCTGGAGACACGGTACCTGCGCTGGATCGCCAATACGCTGCTGGTGGGGGCGATGGTGGTGGTCATCACCCTGCTGCTGGCGGTGCCGGCCGGCTACAGCCTGGCCCGGCTGGCAGGCAGCCGCGGGCGGCAGGATCCCGCCCACCATCCTGTTCATTCCCTTCTCCCGCATCATCGGCGCGCTCGGCCTGCAGGATTCGCTATGGTCGCTGGTGCTCGTGTACCCGAGCTTCACCGTGCCTTTCTGCACCTGGCTGATGATGGGGTTTTTCAAGGCGGTGCCGCGCGATATCGAAGAGGCGGCGATGATGGACGGGCTGAGCCGCTTCGGCGCCTTCCTGAAAGTGGTGGTGCCGTTGTCGTCGGCCGGCATCCTGACCGTGGTCATATTCACGCTGACGCTGGTGATGCAGGAATTCGTCTACGCCCTCACCTTTATCACCAGTTCGTCGCAGTACACCGTCAGCGTTGGCGTGCCGACCTTCCTGGTGCGCGGGGATGTCTATTTCTGGGGCTCCCTGATGGGTGCCTGCCTGGTCGTCAGCGTGCCGGTAGCGGTGCTCTACAACCTGTTCGTCGATCGCTTTGTCGCGGGTTTTACCGTGGGTGCGGTGAAATGAGCGGGTTTGGCTGTGGCCGGAACCTGGCCGATAGCGAAACGATCCGGGCAGCGTCGAGCGCGCAACGTCGGCCAGCGCGGATGCCATGAGAGCTGACCGCCGGCCAACAAGGCGGCCTGGCAATAGGTGCTACGACAGGGCTCCCGCGCCTTGCGTGCGCGCCGTCGCCTGCTCCGTGCTCGGTTGTCCCTTACCCTGCGTCGCCGCCTCGCCAAGATTGCACAGATAGCTCATCACCATGTCCGGCACATGCTGCAGCCGGGAAGCTACCCGCTCCGGCGCGGCCAGATCGACGCCAAGCACAAATGACAGCGTGTAGCGGTTCGAGATGAAGTACGAACCCAGGCCGGAGATCGAGACGTAGAGATCCACCCAGTTGGCGTCCGGCCGGAACACGCCTTGCGCCTTGCCGCGCTCCAGAATCTCCGCCAATGCGCTCTTGAGCGGGTTGAACATGGCCGGGATGACCTTGGACTTGCGGATGTGCTCCGCCTTGTGCAGGTTTTCCGTGCCCAGCAGCAGGATGAACTCCGGCTGCTCGATGAAATGCTGGATAGTGTGCATGACCAGCGCGCGCATATCGTCGACAGGGCTCTTGCCGGTCAGGCCGAGTTCGTTCTGCCGCTCGCGCATGGCGGCGTAGGCGCGCTCCATGACTTCGATGAACAGCGCCTCCTTGCTGTCGAAGTAGTGGTAGATCAGGTTCTTGCTGATCTTGCTGCGGGCCACGATGCTGTCCACGCGGGCGCCGTCGAAGCCCTTGGCAGCGAATTCCTTCGAGGCCATCTGGAGGATCTTCTCGCGCGTGGCCTGGGCATCGCGCGGCTTTGGCTTGCGCGCGGTCTTGGCGGTCACTGGCATACGGATGTTCCTCGATAAATTTGTCATGGCGGGTGGCACCGTGCCAGTGCACCCGCTAACCAGATGGTTAGTGTACACCCCCTGAGGCGCACCGCAAGAATGCCGCCAGCCAAGCAGTGGCGCCATTCTGGTGCTCCGTGAAAACCCGGTTGACAAGCAAAATCCCGTCTTCTATTGTACTGACTAGTTAGTTAGCAAATCGATCGGTGCGCGTTCCAGGGCAACGGAATGCGCGGCACGCGCAAGTCGCCCGTGCCTCACATCCTTGGAGTTGACATGGTTCATGCGGGAAGCAATGCGGGCGTCCGGGTAGGGTGCGATATCGGGGGCACGTTCACGGACATCGTCCTGGCAATGCCGGACGGGCGGTTGTTCGTCAACAAGACATCGACCACGCCGCATGACTTGGGCGAGGCCATCGTCACTGGCCTGAAGTCGCTGATCGGGCAGGCCGGGATTGCCCCGGGCGACATCACGGAAATTGTCCACGGCACCACCACGGCGTCCAACACTATCCTGCAGAAGGTGGGCGCACGCACCGGCGTGCTGACCACGGTGGGCTTTCGCGACGTGCTGGAGATCGGCCGCATCCGCACACCGACCATGTTCGACCTGGGCTGGCAGAAGCCGCAGCCGCTGGCGGCGCGCCGCTATCGCCGCGGGCTGAACGAGCGCATCGACGCGCGCGGCAACATCATCGTGCCGCTCAACGTGGACGAGGTACTGAGCGTGGCATGCGGGCTGGTGGAAGAGGGCGTGGAAGCGCTGGCCATCTGCTTTATCAATAGCTATATCAACCCGGTGCATGAGCTGGAAGCGAAGGCGCAACTGGAACGGGAGTTTCCCCGCCTGCTGGTGACCGCTTCGTGCGATGTGCTGCCGGAAATCAAGGAGTACGAGCGCACCAGCACCACGGTGGTCAACGCCTACATCCTGCCTGCCATGCGCACTTACCTGCGGCGCTTGAAGGATGACCTGGCCCGCATGGGCGTGTCGGCGTCGTTGCAGGTGATGGCATCCAACGGCGGCATGATGGGCGTGGGCAGCGCCAGCGAGAAGCCGGTGTTTGCCGTGGCCTCCGGCCCGGCAGGCGGCGTGGCGGGTGCGGCGCAGATTGGCGCGCTAGGCGGCGGGCGCGACCTGATCGTGTTCGACATGGGCGGCACTACCGCCAAGGCGTCCATCATTACAGACGGTACGCCGTCGCTGACCACCGAGTACGAGTTTCGCGACGGCATCAGCGCGCCGAGCCGCTTTGTCAAAGGCGGGGGCTATGTGC
Organism: Cupriavidus basilensis OR16; assembly: GCF_000243095.1. Taxonomy (GTDB): domain Bacteria; phylum Pseudomonadota; class Gammaproteobacteria; order Burkholderiales; family Burkholderiaceae; genus Cupriavidus; species Cupriavidus basilensis_D. The sequence goes on from NZ_AHJE01000056.1 coordinate 27,903, forward strand.
TGAAGGTGCCGGCCATCGACATCGCGGAGGTGGGCGCGGGCGGCGGCTCGCTGGCCTGGATGGATGCCGGTGGCCTGCTGTGCGTGGGCCCGGAATCGGCCGGCGCCAACCCGGGTCCCGCGTGCTACGGGCGCGGCAATGATCGGCCAACGGTGACCGACGCCAACATGGTGCTCGGCTACCTGAATCCCGAATCGCTGGCGGGCGGCAGCCTCAAGGTGGACCCGGAGCAATCGCGCCGTGCCATCGACACGCACATCGGCGCGCCGCTCAAGCTCGATACGCTAGCCGCCGCGCACGGCATCCGCCATGTGGCGAACGTGAGCATGGCGCGTGCGCTGCGTGCCGTGACGGTCGAGCGTGGGCGCGACCCGCGCGACATGACGATGATCGCCTTCGGCGGCGGTGGCCCGTTGCACGCGGTGGACGTGGCCATGCTGCTGGGCATCAAGCGGGTGGTCGCGCCGGTGATGGCGGGCGTGTTCTGCTCGGCCGGCATGCTGTGCGCGGATGCCGAGCATAACTTCGTCAAGGCCATCCTGCGGCCGCTGGCGGATTGCGATGGCGCCGGCATCGGCGCGGTGATCGATGCGCTGCGCCAGCAGGGCTTGACCATCCTCGCGCTGGAAGGCTATCCGGCGGCGGCGGTCGAGATGGCGGTGGGCATCGATCTGCGCTACCTCGGCCAGAGTTCGGAGCTGACCATCCCGTTGCCCGGCGGTGAAACCGGCAAGGCGCCGGACGCTGCCGCGCTTGCGCGGCTTATCGAGGACTTCGGTGTCCAGTACCAGCAAACCTTCGGCTACCGCAACGACGAGCCGCTGGAGCTGGTCAACGTGCGCCTGAGCGCCTATGGCCGCAGCGACCAGCGGCTGGATTTCAACGCCATCCAGGTCGATGCCAGCGCGCTGCACGGCGTCGCCGGCACGCGCCAGGTGAGCTTCGGGCGCGACCAGGCACCACGCGAGACCTTCCTGATTCCGCGCTCGGCCATGACGGAGGCGCCGCGCCAGGGCCCGCTCATCATCGAGTCGTACGACACCACCATCGTCGTGCCGCCGGGCGCTTCGGCGCGCGCGGACAAGATCGGCAACATCATCATCGATATCGCTCAGGAGGCAGCATGAGCACGCAGTTCGACCCGGTGACCTTTGCGGTCGTCAAGAACGCGATGGACTCCATCGTCGACGAAGTGGCCTACACGGTCATCCGCACGGCGCGCTCGGAGATCGTCAAGGACGTGATGGACTACTCGGCCGCGATCTGCGACCGGCACGGCCGCATGGTGGCGCAAGCCAAGACCATCGCGCTGCACCTGGGGGCGATCCCCGAGGCCATGGAGGCCGTGCAGGCGCGCTACGGCAAGGACCTGAATCCGGGCGACGCGGTGGTGGTCAACGACCCCTACCAGGGCGGCATGCACCTGCCGGACATCTTCATGTTCGTGCCGTTCTTCTACGGCGGCGAGCTGGAAGGCTATTGCGTGGTCATCTGCCACCACACCGACGTGGGTGGGCGCGTGCCGGGATCCAACGCCAGCGACTCCACCGAGATCTACCAGGAAGGGCTGCGCATCCCGGTGCTCAAGCTCTACGAGGCTGGCAAGGTCAACGACACGCTGGAACGCATCATCGCGCAGAACGTGCGCCTGCCCGACCGCGTGCTGGGCGACCTGAAGGCGCAGTACGCCGCCACCCAGGTAGGCGTGCGCGAACTCACCGCGTTGTTTGACCGCTACGGCCGCGACGACACGCGCGCCTACCTGAACGAACTGCTGGACTACGCGGAACGCCTCACGCGCGAAGAGATCCGTAAATGGCCCAAGGGCACCTTCCACTTCATCGACTACATCGACGACGATGGCTTGTCGCCGGAGCCGATTCCCATCCAGGTTGCGCTGACGGTGCATGAGGACTACGTGAGCGCGGACTACACGGGCTCGTCGCCGCAGGTACGCGCCGCCATCAACTCCACGCTGTCGTACACCAAGTCCTGCACTTACCTGAGCGTGCGCTGCGCCTTGAAGGGCGATGTGCCGAACAATGCCGGCGTGTTCCGCTGCATCGAGGTGCGCGTGCCAGAAGGCTCCGTGCTCAATCCCCTGCCACCGAGCGCTGTGGCGGCGCGCGCGCTGACGGGCTACCGCGTGTTCGATGCGATGCTCGGTGCGCTGGCGCAAGTGGTACCGGATCGTATTCCCGCCGCCGGCGAAGGCGGCAACACGGTGGTGTGCTTGTCCGGCATGAGCGACGAGAACAAGCCTTACATCATCGTGGACATGATCTGTGGCGCATGGGGCGCGCGCCCGGCCAGCGATGGCATCGAGGCCATCACGAATGCCTCGCAGAACCTGTCGAACACGCCGGTGGAAACGCTGGAAGCGCAACACCCCGTGCGCGTTGAAGCCTACGAACTGGTGGAGGACTCCTGTGGTGCGGGCCAGTTCCGCGGTGGCCTGGGCATTCGCCGCAGCTATCGCGTGCTGGCGCCCAACGCGCTTCTGCAACTGCGTGCCGACCGCATGAAGTTCTCGCCCTATGGCCTGGCCGGTGGCGGCCCTGCCAGTCCGGCGCGCAACCTGCTGCAGCAAGGCGATGAAGTCACCGACCTGCCAAGCAAGGTCGGCATGACGATCGCGCGCAACGATGTGGTGACGCATATCCAGCCCGGTGGCGGCGGCTTTGGCGATCCGCTGGCGCGTGACTTCGAGCGCATCCGGCAAGACGTATGGAACCACAAGCTCACCGCCGCCTTCGTACTCGAGAACTACAGGGTGGTGGTGGACCCCGCCACTGGCGAGATCGATGTGCCGTCCACCGCGGCATTGCGCGCGAAGCTGCTGGCCAAGGCGGCGTAGCATTTCCGGATGGCTGCCAGCCATCCGCTTACGCATACCCACAGACACACCACAAAGGAAATCGAGATGCGTTTTTCTGTCATGAAACTGGCTTGGCGCGCATGTGCTGCCGCGACAACGTTGGTGCTCTGGGCCGGCGCGGCCGCCGCACAGGCGCCCGCCCAGAAGCTACTGGTGCGGATGGACTACTCGCCATGGGGCATGCACGCCGCCATGCACCTGGCCAAGCAGAAGGGCTGGTTCCAGGAGGCGGGGCTCGATGTGGAGGTGCAGGACGGCACCGGCACCATCAACACGCTGCAACTGCTCGCGGCGGGGCAGGCCGACGTGGGCCAGGTGCAGCTTGGCACCATGGCCGTGGCCAAGGAGAACGGGCTGGACCTGATGTCCATCGCCGGCTTCGCCCGCAAGGGCGACCTGGCCGTGATGGTCGATGAAAAGCTGGGCGTCAAATCCGTGCAGGACCTGGTCGGCAAGAAGTTGGTGTGCTTCACCACCAGTCCGTGGGCGCCATTTATCGATCCCTACTTCAAGGCCAACAAGATCGCCAAGAGCAAGGCCACCATCGTGATGGTCTCGCCCGCGGCCATGATCTCCACCTACGCCTCGGGCAACAGCGACGGCTTCCTGTCGCAGGCGCCGTTCGGCCAGCCGATGGTGTCCAAGGTGCGCCCCGCCAAGGCGCTGCTGTTGTCCGACAGCGGCATCAATTTCCCCAGCTACGGCCTGGTGGCCACGCCGCAGCGGCTGGCCGAGAAGGGCGCCGCGCTGAAGAAGTTCGCCCAGGTGCAGGTGCGCGCGTGGGAGTACATCTACGCGGGCCACGCCGATGAAGGCGTGGCCGCCATCCTGGCGCAGCGCCCGAACGCCAAGCTCGACCCGCAGATCCTGCTGGCGCAGATCCAGGCTTACCGCGCATTCTTCGACAGTCCCACGCAGAAGAGCCTGCCGATCGGCAAGCAGAGCGATGCCGACTGGGCGGCCGCTATCCAGTCGATGGAGCAGGCCGGCATGATCAAGCCCGGGCGCAAGCCGGCCGACTACTACACCAACGCCATGCTGGCGAACTAGGCCGGGAGACGCACATGTCGGCATTCCTGCAGATCGGGCAACTCAACAAGGTCTACCATTCCCAGCGCGAACCGCTGTACGCGTTGAAGGACGTCAGCCTCGATATTGAGGAAGGAGAATTTGTCAGCATCGTCGGCCCCAGTGGCTGCGGAAAGAGCACGCTGCTCAAGTGCGTGGCCGGGCTGGAGCCCATTTCCAGCGGCCACCTGGCGCTGCAGGGCGACCCCATCGTGGGCCCGCCGGCCAACATGGGTGTGGTGTTCCAGCGCGACCTGCTGCTGGACTGGCGCACGATCCTGGACAACGTGCTGATTGCGGCCGAGTTCCACGACCTGGATCGCGCCGATTTCGAGGAGCGCGCGCGTTCCGTGCTCAACCTGTTCGGCCTTGGCGCGTTCGCGCACCGCTATCCGTGGGAGCTGTCCGGCGGCATGCGCCAGCGCGCCTCGATCTGCCGCGCGCTGCTGGTGGACCCGCAGTTGCTGCTGATGGACGAGCCCTTCGGCGCGCTCGACGCCCTGACCCGCGCTTACCTTCAGCAAGAACTGCATCGTATCTGGCAGGCCGAAGGCATCACCATGATCCTGGTCACCCACGATGTCGAAGAAGCCATCTACCTGGGCGATCGCGTGGTGGTGATGGAGCCGCGTCCCGGGCGCATCCGGCGCATCCTGCCGGTGCCGCTGGCCCATCCGCGCGACCGCGCCGCGCTGGGCTTTGCGCGCGTCAAGGATGACGTGCTGCAGGAATTCACCGGACGGCTGGCCGATCTCGCCGAAGCGCCCATCAAGCGCGATGCCGCGGCGCAATACACCGACCGGCTGCCACCCAAGTGCGGGCCTTTGGCGTGCGCGAATTCCTGCTGCCGCCGCCCACCAAGATCCTAACCGAGTTCCTGGCGCAGCCGGGTTTCCTGCTGATGCAGAGCCTGGACACGTTGCAGACCACGCTGGCGGGCTTTGTCCTGGCCGTGGTCTTGGGCGTGGGCTCGGCCATCGGCATCGTGTACTCCCGTTTCCTGGATCGCACGCTCTACTCGCTGATGGTGGCCCTCAACGCCGTGCCCAAGGTGGCGCTGGCGCCGCTGTTCGTGATCTGGCTGGGTACCGGTTCCGCGCCCAAGATCGCCATTGCCATGCTGATCGCCATCTTCCCGATTCTGATCGACACGGTGCTCGGCCTCAAGTCCATTGATCCGGAAATGCTGAACATGGCGCGCGCCAACCAGGCGTCGCGTAGCAAGGTGCTGTGGAAGATCCGCTTTCCCAACGCCCTGCCCAGCATCTTCGCGGGGATGAAGGTGGGCGTGTCGTTCGCGCTGGTGGGCACCATTGTCGGCGAGTTCGTGGCGGGCGAGACCGGGCTTGGCCACGTCATCCTGGTGGCGCAAGGCAGCTTCGACACGCCGACCGTGTTCGTCGCGCTGGCGCTGCTGTGCGCGCTGGGGGTGATCCTCTTCAAGGCGCTGGAGTGGGCCGAGGAGCGGATGCTGCCGTGGCACGCGTCGCAGCGCGGCAGGCCGGGGCAAGACCATGCGCCCGCGCCGGGCACGGAGCGGTTGACGCAACTGGTGCAAGCCAAACGCTGAGGGCGGGCGGCGCGGATAGTCCGTTCACAAGCTGCGCCGCCGGCTCAAACTCGGCTACAATCGCGCCATGTTTCGCGCAGACCGCCCCTCCTTCCTGCGGGGAACCTTGCTGCTGTTGCTGTTTGCAATGCAGCTCCTCACCCCGCTTCTGCACGGCCATCTCGGAACCCCTAAACTCCATGGCCTGCACGTGCACACAGCGCTGCAAGGCGCGGTTAATTCTTATTCTCCTTCCGCTTCGTCCGCTTTGGCTGCCGGTTCCGCCGCGCTGATCGCGGTCGAGCCGCTCGAGGTCGATGTGCAGACCGCCATCGGCCCCATTGCCTTTTCCCTCCACGTGCAGGCTGCCGATGTGCTGATCGGCCTGGTCTTCGCGTTCCTGCTGTTTGCATCACGGCCGCTGCCGGTGTTCCGGCGCCTGCCGTGGCGCGAGCGCACGCCGCCCCGATGGCGTGGCAGCGACAGCAGGCCACCTCCCGCGCACGCCCCTCCCTTCGCTTCCTGATTCCCCTGCCGGCCACGCCGGCGGTGCACGCTTGCGCGCCTGATCGAGGCTGATCACGGTGTGTCGGCGCTTTTCATCCTGCTTTGGAGTCAGGCATGTTTTCCCGTCGAGTTGTTTTCGTCGGCGCGTTGCTCGCGTCGACGCTGTTCCCCATTGGCATGGCCCGCGCACAGGTACTGACGCTGTCCGATGCCCAGGCCCGCGCGCTCGGCGTGCGGTTTGATCCGGTTGCCGGTGCCGCCCAGCTGGAGGTCGGCGCCAGCGCTCGCGTGGTGCTCAAGCCCGATGCCCAGTACGTGGTTGCCGCGCCCTATGCCGGCATGGTCTCGCGCGTGCTGGTGTCGATCGGCCAGGCGGTGCGCGCCGGCCAGCCGCTGGCGAGCTTTGCCAGCCCGCAGTTGTTCGAGGCGGGGCGCGCGCTGTCGGAGGCGCGCTCGCAGGCCAACCTGGCGCGGCTGGCGCTGGCGCGGGATCGCGGCTTGCACGACGACGGCATCATCCCAGGCAGCCGCTGGCAAGCCACGCAAGCACGCGCGGCGGAAGGTGCGGCGATGGTGCGCGCCCGCGAGGCCGAGATGGCTGCCGCGGGCATCGTGCAGGCCGGTGGCTCGGGCGAGCCGCAACTGGTGGCCGGCCGTGCCGGGCTGATTGCCGAGGTCAACGCCGTGCCTGGCACGCGCGTGGAAGGGGCGGCGCCGTTGTTCCGCATCGTGGACCCCACCGCGCTGGAGCTTGACCTGCTGGTCGGGCGCGATGTGCCGGCCCCCGGCGGCGGCGAACGTGTGGAAGTGCGCCAGCGTGGCGCCACCGGCACGGTTGCCGGCGTGGTGCCGGCAAGCGACGGCACCGCTGCCGTGCGCGTGCGCGCGGTGCTGGACAAGCGCGGCAGCCTGCAAGCTGGCGAAAGCGTGAATGTGATCGTGCACTTGCGCAGCGCGCCCGATGCCACCGGCGTGGGCCGCACGCGGGTGCCGGCTACCGCGCTGACGTACTGGCGCGGTACGCCCGGCGTGTTTGTGGCAACCAAGAGCGGCGTGCGCTACCAGACCGTGGTGGTGGAAGCCGTGGACGATGCCGCGGCAACCGTGCGCGGCGCGCTGCCGGCCGGCACGCGGGTGGCGGTGGCCGGCGTGGGCGCGCTCAAGGGCATGCTGGCGGGAGGTCAGTGATGCTTGCCGGCCTGATCGAATTCTCCCTGCGCCAGCGGGCGCTGGTGCTGATTGCAGCCTGCGTGCTGGCTGTGGCCGGAGCGTGGGCTTACTTGAAGCTGCCCATCGATGCCTTCCCGGACATCTCCCCCACCCAGGTCAAGGTCATCCTGAAGATCCCCGGCATGACGCCGGAAGAAGTCGAACAGCGGGTGTCCACGCCGATCGAGCAGGAGCTGCTGGGCATACCGCACAAGACCATCGTCCGCTCCGTGTCCAAGTACGGCATCAGCGACGTGACGGTCGATTTCGAGGAAGGCGTGGACAGCTACTGGGCCCGCCAGCAGGTGTCCGAGCGGCTCGCCGGCCTGTTGCGCGACCTGCCGCCTAACGCCATCGGCGGCCTGGCGCCGATCACCACGCCGCTGGGCGAGATGTTCATGTTCACGGTGGAGGGCGATGCCTTCTCCCTGGCCGAACGGCGCCGCGTGCTGGACTGGGTGCTGCGCCCGGCCTTGCGCACGGTGCCCGGCGTGGCGGATGTCAACGCGCTGGGCGGCGAGGTGCGCAGCTACGAAGTCATCCCCGATCCGGCGAGGCTGCGCGCCCGCGCCGTCACGCTGGAGCAACTGCGCCAGTCGCTCGACGCCAACAACCGCAACGACGGCGCGGGCCGGGTGGAGCAGGGCGACGAGAACTGGGTGGTGCGCGTGGAAGGCGGCGTGCGCGGCGTGGAGGACTTGCGCCAGGTGGTTGTTGCCGCGCCTGGCGGGCACAACGGCATGGCGCTGGTGACGGTGGGCGATGTGGCCACCGTCAGGCTCGGCGTGGCTACGCGCAACGGTGCGGTCAGCAAGGATGGCCGCGGCGAAGCGGTGCAGGGGCTGGTGCTGGCCCTGCGCGGCGCCGATGCCCGCCAACTGGTCGCCGACGTGCAAGCCAGGCTGGATGCACTGGCGCCGCAGCTGCCCAAGGGCATGTCCACGCACGTGTTTTACAACCGGGGTGAACTGGTCACGCGTGCCGCCAATACCGTGGTGCGGGCCCTGATCGAGGCCAGCCTGCTGGTGGTGGTGACGCTGTACCTGTTTCTCGGCGGCCTGCGCGCGGCGCTGGTGGTGGCGGCAACCCTGCCGCTGTCGATGCTGGCGACCTTCCTGCTGATGCGCTATGTGGGGCTGACCGCCAACCTGATGAGCCTGGGCGGCCTGGCGATCGCGCTGGGCATGCTGGTGGACGCGGCGGTGGTGGTGGTGGAGAACATTGAATCCGCCTTGGCGAAGGCGCACGTGCGCAAGAGCGATCCGTCGCTGCGCGGGGCGGTGATCCGCCACGCGGTGGCCAGCGTGACGGTGCCGATGCTGGCCGGGGTGTCGATCATCGCCATCGTGTTCCTGCCGCTGCTGTCGCTGCAGGGCCTGGAGGGCAAGCTGTTCGGCCCGGTGGCGCTGACCATCGTGCTGGCGCTGGCGTCGTCGGTGGTGATCGCCTTCACCGTGGTGCCGGCGCTGGCTTCTCTGCTGCTGCGCGCGCATGCGGACGAGGCGCCTTACCTGATGCGCAAGGTGGCAAGCGGCTTTGCCCGGCTGCAGGACTGGAGCGGGCGGCATCCACGCGCGGTCTTTGCCTCGGCGGGCGTGGCGCTGGCCGTGGCGGTGGCGCTCTACGTGTCGGTGGGCAAGACCTTCATGCCCACCATGGACGAGGGCGACATGATCGTGCAGCTGCAGAAGGCGCCGTCGGTGTCGCTGGCCACCTCGGTGGACCTGGACCTGCGGGTGCAGCAGGCGCTGCTGGCCGAGGTGCCGGAGATCCGCTCGATCGTGGCGCGCTCCGGCTCGGACGATCTCGGCCTTGATCCGATGGGGCTGAACGAGACCGACACCTTCCTGGTGCTGCAGCCAAAGGAGCAGTGGCGCGGCAGCAAGGAAGATATCGTGATCGCCATCCGGCGCGTCATGGAGCGCTTCCCGGGCGTGGTGTATGGCTTCACCCAGCCGATCGAGATGCGCGTCTCGGAGATGCTGACCGGCACGCGCGGCGATGTGGCGATCAAAGTGTTCGGCTCTGATCTCGGCGCCATCGACACCGCGGCGCAGGCCATCGCCGCGCGCGTGCGCAAGATCGCCGGCGCGGCCGAGGTGATCGCGCCCAGCAACGAGGGCGTGCAGTACCTCACGCTGGCACTGGACCGCGCTGCCGTCGGCCGCGCCGGGCTTTCCGGCGATTTCCGGCGATGCGCTGCAAGCGTTGCTGCGCGCACAGGTGGAGGGCGAGCGTATTGGCATTGTGCCGGAGGGCACCGTGCGCACGCCACTGATCCTGCGTGGCGGAGATAGCCTGCGGCAGGCGCCGGAGACATTCACCAGCCTGCAAGTGACGGCGCCGGACGGCACACCCTGGCCGCTCACCTCCCTGGCACAGGTGCGGCGGGTGGAAGGGCCGGTGCGGATCAACCACGAAGACGGCGGCCGCTTTGCGGTGATCCAGGTCAGCGTGGAGGGGCGCGACCTGACCGGCTTTGTGCAGGAGGCACAAGGCGCAGTGGCGGGCCTGGCGGGACTGCCGAAGGGATTGCGCGTGGACTGGGGCGGCCAGTTCGAGAACCAGCAGCGCGCCGCCGCGCGGCTTGCGCTGGTGGTGCCGCTGGCGCTTGGCGCCATCTTCCTGCTGTTGATGCTGACCTTCCGCTCGGTCCGCCAGGCGGCTCTCGTCATCGCCAATATCCCGTTCGCGCTGGTGGGCGGCATCGCGGCGCTGCGGGCGGCGGGCGAATACCTGTCGGTGCCGGCCTCGGTGGGCTTTATCGCGCTGCTGGGCATCGCCGTGCTCAACGGCGTGGTGCTGGTTTCGCATTTCAATGCCTTGCTGGAGGAAGGGCGGCCGTTGGCCGAGGCGGTGCGCACCGGCGTGCGCGACCGCTTGCGCCCGGTCCTGATGACCGCCTGCATCACGGCGCTGGGGATGATCCCTTTGCTGCTCGCCACCGGGCCTGGCTCCGAGATCCAGCGCCCGCTGGCCATCGTTGTCTCGGGTGGCCTGGTCAGCGCCACCGCACTGACCTTGCTGCTGTTGCCGCTCCTGTTCGAGCGTTTTGGCGTGGCGCGTTCGCGCGAGGACAAGCAAGGCCGTATGGAACAAGGAGAGGCGCAATGAGAGGCGCATTGAGAAGCGCAATGAGCAAGATGGCAGCCGCGGCTGCCATGATGGCGATCACCGGGATGCCGGGCGCCGTGTGGCCGCAAGCAGCCATGCCTGCCGGAGCCGGCGTGCTGCCCCTTGAGTCCGCCGTGCGTGACGCCGTCGGCCAGTCGCCGGACGTGCAGATGGCCGAGGCGCGCCGCGATGCGGTGCTGGCACGCGCGGACGGCATTCGCGCCGGCACGGCCGAGGCCGTGGTGCGCGCCATCGGGCAGCGGCGCCAGGTGCGCGAGCCGTCCGACCGGTTTGCCGAGGGGCAGCTCGCGCTGGAGCGCCCGCTGCGGCTATGGGGCAAGGCCGACGCCGATGGCGAGCTGGCCGATGCCACGGTGCAGTCAGGCCAGCTCACCGTGATGGATGCGCGCCATGAAGTCTCGCGGCAGATCCTGTCGCTGTGGTTCGCGGCGCTGCGCGCGCAACAGGCCCGGCTGGCGGCGCAGGGCAACGACAGCCTGGCGGGCGAACTGGCGGCCGTCACCGCGCGCCGCGTGCAGGCCGGCGATGCGGCGCTCATGGACCATGAGCTTTTGCTGGCCGAGCGTGCCCGCACCGCCGCCGCGCTGGCCAGCGCGCGCGCCGCGGAAGCGGCGGCGCAAGCGGAGCTGCGGGCGCGCTTCCCAGGCCTGGGCGTGCCCGGTGGGCTGCCCGCGCAGGTGCGCCTGCAGCCCATGCCGGAAGACCCCGCCGACGCGCTGCGCAGCCGCTATGTGGAGGACAGCCATGAGTTTCGCCTTGCCCAGTCGCAGGAGATGCAAGCCCAGCGGCAGGCCCGGCGCACCGACCTGGAGCGCAAGCCCGACCCGACCGTGGGCGTGTTCTTCACGGTTGAGCGCGGCGGCGCGGAGCGGATCGCGGGCGTGAGCGTCAGCATGCCGCTTGGCTCCGCGCACCGGCGTTCGGCGGCGGTGGCGGCAGCGGCGGATGCGCAGGCTGCCGCCCGTGGCCGGGTGGCGGCGGAGCGCAGGATCGGCGCCGAGTTCGATGTGCTGTACCGCAGCCTGGAAGGCAAGCGCGCCGCCGCAGTGGCCCAGGCCGAAGCGCTCGGGCTGCAGCGCAGTGCCGCGGCGCGCACGGGCCGGGCCTACAAGGCGGGGGAAACTGGCCTGAGCGAGCTGCTGATGGTCCGGCGCACCCTGGCCGACACCACGCTGGCCGAACGCGTGGCCCTGGTCGATGCGCTGGAGGCCGACAGCCGGCTGCGGCTGGATCTGCACCGGATGTGGGACTTCGACGATTGAGCGGGCCACTGCCCGGGCGCGGTGCGCCGGGGCTACCGGCTTGCGCGGCCGGCCCGTTTGACCGGGTGAGCGGCATCGGCCGCTGCGCCAGCCGCCTGCGCGCTAGCCAGCAGGCCGCGCAGGAAGAGCATCAGCATGCGGCCAGTCGGGTCGGCGCTCGTCGTGCCCCGCTGCAGCGCGAGGCCATGGGCTAGCGCCATGAAACTCGCGGCCAGTTCCTCCGGCTCGGCCGGCGGCACACGGCCGAGATGGCGGAACAGGCGTTCGATCAGCCGGCCGAGTTCGCTGCGGTGCGTATCCCAGACCGCGCGGTAAGCGCCGGCAAACGTCGGGCTGCGATTGGCGTGCATCTGCAGCTCGATCGATAGCATGGCCCAGTCGGCATCCGCATGGAGCGCCGCGGCCCAGGCATCCAGGCCCGCGAGCACCTCTGCGCCGGCGCGCTCCGCCGTGTCGAACACCGTGGCCAGCTGCCGTGCCTCGGCCTCCATATGGCCGCGCAGCAGATCGAGCAGCAGCGCCTCCTTGTCCAGAAAGTTCGAATAGAACGCCCCTTGCGAATAACCGGCTTCTTCCGCGATGTCCCGGATCGACGTGCCGCCGAAGCCGCGCTGCACGAACAGGCTGCGCGCGGCCTCAAGCAGGCGCTCGCGGGTCTGCGCCTGGCTTTGCTCGCGGCTCAGGCGCTTGCGTGGGGTGGGTGGCTTCATTGGCGTGGCATTGGGCATGGCGAGAGGGATTGCCGTATCGATTGCATTTGGGATATCAACTGCTATCATAACGGATATCAATTGATATCTGAATTTCCTATGATCTTCGAAATAAAGGCCTACCCATGAACCTGCAAACCGCTTTCGTGACCGGCGCCACCGGCCTGCTCGGCAACAATCTTGTCCGCGAGCTGCTGGGCCGCGGCGTCGCGGTCAAGGCGCTGGTGCGCTCGGCGGAAAAAGCCAGGCAGCAATTCGGCGGCCTCGCGGGTGTGGAATTCGTGGTTGGCGACATGGCCGATGTCGAGGCATTCGCCCCGGCATTGCACGGCTGCGATGTGGTGTTCCATACCGCTGCCTTCTTTCGCGACAACTACAAGGGCGGCAGCCACTGGGAAACGCTCAGGCGCATCAATGTCGACGGCACGGCCGCCCTCATCGGGCAAGCCTACGCGGCGGGCGTGCGCCGCTTCGTGCAGACCTCGTCCATCGCCGTGCTCAATGGCGCGCCGGGCTCGGTGATCGATGAAACGCACGTGCGCGATCCCGCCGACGCCGATGACTACTATCGCAGCAAGATCCTGGGCGACCGCGCGATCCTGGCCTTCCTCGAGAATGCCCCCGGGATGCATGCCACGTTTGTGCTGCCCGGCTGGATGTGGGGGCCGGGCGATATCGGGCCGACGTCCGCCGGACAAGTCGCGCTCGACACGGCACAGCGCCGGTTGCCGGGCCTGGTTCCAGGGAGCTTTTCCGTGGTCGATGCCCGCGATGTCGCGCAGGCGCATATCGCCGCGGCGCTGCGCGGGCGGCGTGGCGAGCGCTATCTGGCGGCGGGCCGGCATATGACCATGCGTGAACTGATCCCGCTGATCGGGCGCACCGCGGGGGTGGCAACGCCCAAGCGCGCGCTGCCCGTGCCATTGTTGTTTGCGCTGGCCTGCGCGCAGGAAATCTACGCCCGGATCAGCGGCAAGCCGATCCTGCTCAGCCTTGCAACCGTGCGGCTGATGGTGAAGGAAGCGGACCGGACACGCTTTAGCCATGCCAAGAGCGAGAGCGAGCTAGGCCTGGGCTTCCGCCCCGTGGATCACACGGTGCGCGATGTCATTGCCTGGTATCGGGCGCACGGATGGTTGCCGGGCCCAGCGTGAGGGCTGGGGGCGCAAGCGAAAGCGCCATGGCCGCGGGGCCGGGCGGCGGAGCAGGCCGAGGTCATGCCGATTTTGCATAGGCTCCCCGCGCGCCTTGTGGAAGAATGCATGCATTCTTCCAGCGCGTACCCGCACTGCAACCCAGGCCCCGGCGCCCGCCAGCCTTACCCTACCCACCATGAACGACGAAATCGTCTATCTCAACGGCGAGCTCACGCCTTTGTCCGAAGCCCGCGTCCCCGTGCTGGACCGCGGCTTTATCTTTGGCGATGGCGTGTATGAAGTGGTCCCCATCTATGCCGGCAAGCCGTTCCGCCTGCAGCAGCACCTGGCGCGGCTGGCGCGCAGCCTGGACACCATCAGCATCCCCCGCACACCGATGCGCAGTGGATGGCGCTGATCGAGCGCGTGGTGCAGGCCAACGGACTTGCCGACCAGATGGTGTACATCCAGGTCACGCGCGGCGTGGCCCGGCGCGCCCATGCCTTCCCCAAGGTGGTGACGCCGACAGTGTTCATCATGACCAACCCGATGTCGCTGCCCTGCGCGGCCATGCGTGAGAAGGGCGTGGCCTGCGTGACGGCGCAGGACAAGCGCTGGCTGCACTGCCAGGTGAAATCCACCTCGCTGCTGGGCAATGTGCTGGCCGCACAGAACGCGGTGGAGAACGACGCCACCGAGACCATCCTGTTCCGCGATGGGATGTTGACCGAGGCCTCCGCGTCGAACGTCTGGGTGGTCAGCAAGGGCCGGGTCTCGGCGCCGCCGAAGGACAACCTGATCCTGGAGGGCATCCGTTACGGCTGGATGGAGGAACTGTGCGCGGCGCTGGATATCTCGCTGGAAGCGCGCCGCATTTCGCAGCACGAGGTGATGGGCGCGGATGAAGTGCTGCTGACCTCGGCCAGCAAGGAGATCCTGCCGGTGGTGACCATCGACGGCAAGACCATCGGCGATGGCGCGCCGGGCCCGGTGTTCAAGAAGTTGTACGCCGCGTATCAGGCGGCGCGCAGCCCGGCGTGATCGAGCGGCTGGCAATTTCGCCATGCGTGCCATGGCGGCCGACCGTTTATGCATAGTTGAAATCCGTCGTTCGGCGGACAGCGCGGCTGCGCTAAGGTGAGGAACTTGCAAGCGGCCGCCGTGGAACATGGCGCGGGCGGCCTTCCATCCAAAGGAGGTTCCCCCCATGGCTACACCGCTGAACGTGGTTGCCGTCAACGGCAGCGCGCAGCAGCCTTCGCGCACGCTGGCGCTGGTGCAGGCGCTGCTTGATGAACTGGCGGGCCGGCTGCTGTTGCAGACCCGGATCGTCAACCTTGGCGATATCGCCCGTCCGCTCGGCGCAGCGCTGTCGCGTGCCGAACTGCCCGCGCAGATTGAAGGCGAGATCGCCGCGATCGAGTCCGCCGACCTGCTGGTGGTGGCGGCGCCGGTCTACCGCGGGTCCTATCCCGGCCATTTCAAACATCTCTTCGACCTGGTCGGGCAGGATGCGCTGGTCGACAAGCCGGTGCTGCTGGCGGCGACCGGCGGCAGCGACCGGCACGCGCTGGTGCTGGAGCATCAGCTGCGGCCGCTGTTCAGCTTCCTGCAGGCGCTGACGTTGCCGATCGGCGTGTATGGCAGCCCGGGCGACTTCCAGAACCATCAGGTCAGCAGCGCGGCGCTGGCGCAGCGCATCCAGCTGGCGGCGGACCGCGCGGTGCCGCTGTTTGGTGCGAGCCGATTGCCGCTGCAGCGCGCCGCCTGACGGCAGGCGGCCATAGGCACTAGCTCATTCCACACCATTGCCTTCCGGCACGGCGATCCCGCAGGGCTGACAGGATCCGCGCTAGACAGAAATGCGCCCGCGCTGCATGCTCTGCGCACGCGGACGTTCAACCTGTCGAGAGGAATCGCAAATGGAGCAACCAGCACGCAATCAGATCCCCGCCACCCTGATCCCAGGCGACGGCATCGGCCCGGAAGTGGTGCAAGCCACCGTCAAGGTGCTGGACGCGCTGGGCGCGCCGTTTTCCTGGGATGTGCAGCAGGCTGGCATGGCGGGCATCGACCAGGGTGGCGATCCGCTGCCGCAGGCCACCCTTGAGAGCATCCGCCGCACCGGCCTGGCGCTCAAGGGCCCGCTGACCACCCCGGTGGGCGGGGGCTTCCGCTCCGTCAATGTCCGGCTGCGCGAAGCCTTCAATCTCTTTGCCAACGTACGGCCCGCGCGCACGCTGGTGCCGGGCCGCTTCGAGAATATCGACCTGGTGCTGGTGCGCGAGAACGTGGGCGGTTTCTATGTGGCGCACGATTACTACATCGCCGTGGGGGACGACCCGCACGCGGTGGCCGTATCCACCGGCACCAATACGCGCGACGCCTGCCGGCGCATCGCCCGCTTTGCGTTCGAGTACGCGGTCAAGAATCAGCGCAAGAAGATCACTGTGGTGCACAAGGCCAATATCCTGAAGGCGCTCACCGGCATTTTCCTGGAGGCCGCGGGCGAGGTGGCGCAGGACTATGCGGGGCGCGTGGAGATGGATGACCGCATCGTCGATGCCTGCGCCATGCAGCTCGTGCTCAATCCCTGGCAGTTCGACATGCTGCTCTGTACCAATCTCTTCGGTGACATCCTGTCCGACCAGATCGCCGGTCTTGTCGGTGGGTTGGGCATGGCGCCGGGCGCCAATATCGGCGAGACCGCCGCCATTTTCGAAGCGGTGCACGGCTCGGCCCCGGACATCGCCGGCAAGGGCATTGCCAACCCGATCTCGCTGATGCTGGCCGCCGGCCTGATGCTCGAGCATGTGGGCCGCCAGGATCTGGCGGTGCGGTTGCGCCAGGCGATCGACCTGGCGCTCAACCAGGACCAGGTGAAGACCGGTGACCTCAAGGGCTCGGCTTCGACGCTGCAGTTTGCCGACGCGGTGATCAAGCGGCTGGGCGGAGCAATCCCGATAGCCTGAACGCACCCGCTTGCGTACCATGTCTGCGCCGCAGCCGTCCCGCGCGGCAGGGCAGGCCGATGTGTCGTCCCACGTGTTCGGCGGGGCGCGCCATGAGACGTTGAACGAGACCAATCGCGGGGAAGTGGTCGCGGTGTTCATCGCGTGGATCGAGCGGGTGGTGTCCGGCCGCTGATCCGCCTGTGGCGCTAGGCTAGCAGCCGCGCCTCGGTCAGCGCCTGCAACTCGCCGAAGGTGATGCCTTCGGCCATGGCCTCAACCAGCAAGCCATCGGGCGTCACGCGCATCACCGCCAGGTCGGTATAGATGCGGCCGACCACGCCGCGTGCCGTCAACGGCAGCGTGCAACGCTGCAACAGGCGCGGGCGAGCATCGCGCGTGGTGTGTTCCATCAGCACCCAGACCTCGCGCGCGCCGAACGCCAGTTCCATGGCGCCGCCCACCGCGGGCGGCGTGTTCGGGTCGCCGCGGCTCCAGTTGGCCAGGTCGCCGTTCTCCGCCACTTCGTAGGCGCCAAGGATAGCGAGGTCCAGGTGGCCGCCGCGCATCATGGCGAAGCTCAGCGCGGAATCGAAGACGGCCGCGCCGGGCTGCAGCGTCACCGGCTGCTTGCTGGCATTGATCAGGTTCGGGTTCTCCTGCCCCAGTGGCGGCCGTGGCCCTAGATGCAGGATGCCGTTTTCGCTATGCAGGAAGACCTCGCGCTCCCTCGGGATCATGTCGCCGACGAGCGTCGGCAGGCCGATGCCCAGGTTGACGTAAGCACCCGGCCGGATGTCCTGCGCCGCGCGCCGGGCGATCTGCTCCCTGTTCCATCGCTTCATGGCTGGCTCCTGGCGTGTTGCTTGCTGGCGCTGGCGGTGACGACGCGGTGGACAAAGATGCCGGGCGTCACGACATGTTCGGGATGCATCGCGCCGGCCTCGACCATGGCATCCACCTCGGCCACCACCACGCGCGCCGCCGTGGCCATGATGGGATTGAAGTTACGGCCTGCCAGTTGATAGTCGAGGTTGCCAAGGCGATCCGCATGGCGTCCGCGAATCAGCGCAAAGTCCGCATGCAACGGTAGTTCCAGCACGTGCTGCACGCCGTTGAGCTCGCGCGTGTGCTTGCCTTCGGCAAGGATCGTCCCGGCCGTGATGGGGCAGTAGAACCCGCCCAGCCCGGCCCCGGCGCAGCGGATGCGTTCCACCAGCGTGCCCTGCGCCACCAGTTCCAGCTCGACCTCGCCGCGCCGGTACGCGTCGCGGAACGCCGTGGCGCCCGCGGTCAGCGGATAGGAACACACCAGCTTGCGGATTCGCCCGCCTTCGATCAGGCTCGCCACGCCTTCGCCGTCGTAGCCGGCGTTGTTGGAGATCACGGTGAGATCCCGCGCGCCATGCGCCAGCACCGCGGCGATCAGGCCGTCGGGCAGGCCCGCGCTGCCGAAGCCGCCCACCATCACGGCGGCGCCGTGGCGCAGGTCGGCGATGGCCTCTCCGCAGCTTGCTACCCATTTGTTGACCAATCCCATGCCCCACTTGCTCCCGATGCGCGCCGCGGCATTGCCGCCGCCAAGCCTTGCATCATGCGGCGTAGGGTTCGATAGGTTCAAGTATGCAAAGCTTAATTATTGATAAGCTGTACTTATCTTGAAGAATTGAAGGTGGCCATCCCGATGAACCTGGAACTCCGACACTACCGGTACTTCACGGCGCTGGCCGAGGAACTGCATTTTGGCCGCGCGGCGGAGCGCCTGGGCATTTCGCAGCCGGCGCTGAGCCAGCAGTTCCGGTGGATCGAGCAGGAGGCGGGCGCGCCGCTGCTCTCGCGCAGCAAGCGCCGGATCGCGCTGACCGAGGTGGGGGCCGTTTTTTACGAGGAAGCGATGGGCGTGCTGCGCCAGGTCCAGCATGCCGGGCTGGCCACGGCCAGTGCCAGCCGGGGGGACCTCGGCAGCGCTGCCATCGGGTATGTGGCGTCGGCCGCGCTCTCGGGCTTGCTGCCAAGGCTGGTCTATCGTTTTCGCCGGGATCATCCGGCCGTGCGGCTAGCCATGCGGGAGATGGACATGCCGGCGCAGCTCGATGCGGTGGCACGCGGCGAACTTGATATCGGCTTTATCCGGCCACCGCTGCGGTCCTTGCCTGAAGGGCTGGCCATGTTCGACATCGCGTCCGAAGCCGTCGTGGTGGCCTTGCACGCCACCCATGCGCTGGCGCGCTGGCCGGCCGCGCACGCGCCGACGTGGCGATGCTGCGCGACGAGACCTTTATCTGTACGCATACCGAGCACGGCACCGGCTTCTACGCCATCACGCTTGCCATCTGTGGCAATGCCGGCTTCCAGCCGCGTGTGGAGGCCTTGTCGACCCAGATGGCCACCATCATCAGCATGGTGGCGGCTGGGTTTGGCGTAGCGCTGATCCCGGCCTCGATGCGCGCGTTTGCCCCACCCGACGTGGTATTCAAGCCGCTGGCCCGCAACGACGTGGTGTCGCAACTGGCCGTGGTCCATCGCAAGAACGAGCGCTCACCCACGGCGCAGCGGCTGATCGAGCGCTGCCGCGAGGCGAAGGGGGCAGAGCGGCCGCCAGGGTAAATCGTGCGGCAGGCCCTATAGCCCGTAGCCCGATAGCCTTATGCCTGTCCGTATCTGCCGCGCCACCGCCGCCACTTATTTCTTGAAGCGCGTTGCTTCCGCTTGGGTGACAGAACCCACATCGGCGCCGTTGAGGTCCACCCGCGCGGCCCCTTCCGTGAGACAGGCCTTGTAGCGGGTCCCGCGGCACCAGGTCTTGATGGCTTCGCGCAGTTCCGCCTCTTGCAAGCCCAACTCGCTAGCGTAGCCAAGCAGATCGTCAAAGATGCCGACCTTCAACGCTCTCTTCGGCGCAGGGTTCTTAGGAAAGGCGAGGGGAAAGCGCTTTTGAAGCCGGCCGATGTTCCGCACGACAGGATCCACCGGTTTCGACTGGGCGGCCTGTGGGGCTGGGCGGGCGCGTGTGGGCTTGGCCGCCGGCTTGGGTTTGGCCTGTTGCGCCAACTGCGCTTTCAGGGCAGCAAGTTGTTCGAATCCCATAATGTTTTGTTGTGAAGAGGTGAGGAGTGAACGTGAATTTTAGCGGAAGCCGGTCAGCCCCGAGGTTTGTTGCTCGTTTGTGCCTCGGGAGGCTCTTTTTCCGTATCGCCGAAATTTTCCAGAAAAGACTTGCCAGGGCCGTGCCAACGGCTTAGTATTCGCCCCCTTCCGCAGTACAACGCTTAGCTGCACGGCAGACGAGCGAAGGTTGCGGGGATGGCAGGAAAGGTGAGAAAGCACATAGCGAATCTTGCCCGAGCAAGAAAAGATTAAAAAAGTATTGATGAAACGCAGATAATTCTTTATAGTCTCGTTTCTCTGCTGCAGCAAA
>NZ_AHJE01000055.1 GCF_000243095.1 Cupriavidus basilensis OR16
CGCCGCTGAACTGGTGCGGGTAGTCATCCAGGCGCGTCTCGGGCGAGGGAATGCGCACGCGCGCCAGGACTTCGGCGGCATTCCGGCGGCGCTCATCCCGCCCGTGCGTGACGCCGTGATAGCGTCCCGGCGCGCTGACCTGGTCGCCCACGGTGAAGACCGGGTTGAGCGAGGTCAGCGGGTCCTGCGAGATCATCGAGATCTTGCGCCCGCGATAGACCTCGCTCATGGTCTTCTCCGGTACCGTGAGCAGATCCACGCCATCGAGCAGCACCTTGCCGCCCAGGCGCACGGCAGGCGCACGGCATCCGGGCCGCCCTGGCGCGGCAGCAGCCGCATGATGGACAGGATGGTCATCGATTTTCCGGAGCCGGATTCGCCCACCACGCCCAGCGTCTCGCCTGCGTGCACGTGCAGGTCGACGCCATCGACCGCGCGCACCACGCCGCGGCGCAGCTTGAGGTGGGTGGTCAGGCCCTGCACCTGCAGCATCGGCGCGGCATCCGTTGCCGCTGCTGGCTGCGTGGTTCCCATGGTGTGCGGCATGCTGTTCATAGTTGCCTCCGGCGCGGGTCGAAGTGGTCGCGCAGCCAGTCGCCCAGCAGGTTGGACGCCAGGCAGGTGGCCATGATGGCCAGGCCCGGCATGGTGATGACCCACCAAGCATTGGTGATGTAGTTGCGCGCATCGGCCAGCATCAGCCCCCAGGACACGTCGGGCTGCTGGATACCGATGACCTGGCCCACCTGCAGCGTGGCCAGTACCAGCAGCGTGTTGAACAGGTTGGGCAGCAGGTGGCGGCGGAAGATCACCAGCGTGCCGCAACCTGCCACACGCGCTAGCGCCACGTAGTCGCGCTGCTTGAGCGACATCACCTCGCCGCGCACGATACGCGCGTACCAGGTCCAGTAGGTGACCACGATCACCAGCACCACGGTCTCGAAGCCCGGGCCGAGCACGGCGGCGAGCACCAGGGCCAGCGCCAGCGACGGGATCGACATCTGGATATCGACCAGCCGCATGATCAGCGCATCGACACGCCCTCCAAAGTAGCCTGCCACCATGCCCACCGCGGTGCCGATGCCGCCCGACAGCACGATGGCGTAGAGCGCCGCCACCAGCGAGATGCGCGTGCCGGCCATGATGCGGGCGAGCACGTCGCGGCCCATATTGTCGGTACCGAGGGGATACACCCAGCCGCCCTCCGCCAGCCAGGCCGGCGGCTGGAAGGCCAGGCCGAGGTCTAGTTCGTTGGGATCGTGCGCAAGCAGGTGTTCGCCGCCGAGCGCGCACACCAGCAGCAGTGCGAATACCAGAGTGGGAAACCATGGCAAGCCGCGCGGCATCAGACGGCGCAGCAACTGCCTCGGAAACAGGGGCCGAGGCGTATTGCGGGAACTGGCGGTATCAGCCATGGCGGATCCTCGGGTCGATCAGGCTGTAGCTCAGGTCGACCAGCAGGTTGGACAGCACGAACAGCACGGAGGTCAGCATCACGCCGGCCTGCACCACGGGGAAGTCGCGGGCGAACACCGCTTCCACCACCGTGCGGCCCACGCCCGGCCAGGCGAAGATCACCTCCACCACGAAGGCGCCGCCCAGCATCGCGGCGAAGTACACGCCGAGGATGGTCACGAGAGGAATGGCGGCATTGCGCAGCGCGTACTTCCATACCAGGGCGCGCTCGGGCACGCCCATGGCGCGGCCCATGCGGATGTAGTCGCTGTCGAGCACATCGAGCATGGCGGAGCGCACGACGCGCGTCTGCGCCGCCACCGGGTACCAGCCCAACGCAATGGCGGGCAGCACCAGGCTGCTCCAGCCTTCGCGCCCGAAGGCTGGCAGCCAGTTCAGCCGCACCGCGAAGAACAGGATCAGCAGCAGCCCTACCCAGAAGTTCGGCATGGCCTGGCCGAGCATGGCGAAGATCTTGGCGAAGCGGTCGAACCATGAGCCACGATGCAGCGCGGACAACACGCCAAAAGGCACGGCCATCGCCACGGAGAACAGCAGCGCTGCCACTGCGAGCTCCACCGTGGCGGGCAGGCGTTCGAGGATCAGGCCGAGGGCAGGCACCTGCCAGCGATAGGAATTGCCGAAGTCGCCGCCGATGGCGTGGCTGACGAAGTAGAAGTACTGCATCAAGACCGATTGGTCGAGCCCGAGGTGCGCTCGGGTCTGCGCGATGACGTCGGGCGGTGCGTCCGCTGGCAGCAGCAGCGCGAGCGGATCGCCCGAGAGCCGCGAGATAATGAAGATGATGACGCTGGCGCCGATGATGCTGACAAGGCCATGCATCAGGCGTCTGGCGATGGCGGTTGGCATGGGGACTCCTTCGGTGGGAGACCGGCGCGGCCGCTGATGCTTGCGCGGCCGCGCGGGCAGGCGGATGGCTTACGCGCTTATTTCTGCTTCCAGCCAACCTGCTGGAAGGCACGCCAGTAGTCGCGGATAGGCCAGGGCACGTAGTCGATCTTGTCCGCGCGCCAGGCAAAGGTCACCAGTGGGCGGTAGGTCGGCAGGCCGCCCAGCACGCGCTCCTGCTTGATCCGCGCGATCTGGCGCAGCAGCTCGGCGCGCGCGGCCGGGTCCATGGTGCCTCGTTGCTTTTCCAGCAGGGCGTCGACTTCCTTGTCGACGGTATAGGAGTAGGTGCCCCAACCACCCTGCTGATAGCTGTGCAGGTGCCCGGACCACGCCAGGCCCGGATCACCGGGCAGGCCTTGCGACCACATCCAGCTCAGCACGCCGTCCATTTCCGGCGGGCCACTGCGGCCGCGCTTGCCCAGGCTGATCCACGCACCGTACTCCAGGTTGCGCACCTGGCAGCGGATGCCCACCGATGACAGGTAGGCGTACATTGCCTCGCCCACTTCCTTCACGCCGGGCTCGCGCGGCGTGGTGAGGTTGTAGCAGGGTGTATCGAAGCCGTTCGGGTAGCCGGCCTGCTTGAGCAGTTCGCGGGCTTGCTTGGGATCGTAGGTGTAGGGCTTGAGCGCGGGGTCGTAGCCGGTGGACTCCTTGCCGATCTGCGCATAGCGCTCGCCCTGGCCGAACAGCACGCGCTTGATGATGGCGTCGACGTCGATTGCGTGGGCCGCGGCCTGGCGCACCCGTACGTCGTTGAATGGCGACTTCGGCATCTGCGTGTTGAAGTTCAGGAAGAGGTTGTTGCCGCTGACCACCGTGACGGTCTTCACGCCCGGCATCTTCTTGAACTCTTCCACCATCGACGGCGGCACATTGTCGATCCAGTCCACGCGCCCGGTCTTGAAGGCGGCCACCCGGGTCAGGTCCTCCGGGATGATCTTGATCGTCAGTTCCTTGACGGTCGGGCGCGCGGCCTGGTTCCAGTAACCGTCGAAGGCCTCCAGCTTGAGCTCATCCTTGACCGTGCGCGAGACAAACTTCCACGGGCCGGTGCCAACCGGCTTGCGCGCGAACTCCTCTTCGCCCACCTTCTGGATGTACTTTTTGGGCATGGCCCACAGCTGCATGTTGCCGACGATGAACTGCGCGTCTGGCTCCTTGAAGTGCAGCTTGAAGTGGAGCGGATCGATGACCTCGAACCGCTCGACGGACGACACATAGTGCGAGAAGAAGCTGCTCTTGGGGTCGCGCTGGCGCTGCCAGGAGAACTCGAAATCCTCCGCGGTGAGCGGATCGCCGTTGTGGAACTTCACGCCACGCCGCAGGCGCACGTCCAGCACCGGCTTGCCGTCGCTGCCGGTGTCCAGTTTCCACGATTCGGCCAGCCAGTTCTCGTCCTTGAGCGCGGCATTGCGCCGCGTCAGCATCTCGAAGATCTGGCCGACGAAGTAGTGATCGACGCCCGCCGAGATCTTGACCGGGTCGAGGGTAGTGGACTCGGCGCCGAAGGCCACGCTCAAGGCCCCGGTGGCGGGTGCGGCAGATATCGCGGGGGGGTTGGTAGCTTGCGCGAGCGCCGTTGACGCGAACGCCCCCAGCAAAAGCCCGCCGATCGTGGTTTGCAGCGAATGCTGACGCATCGTGCTTCTCCGGTGGCGCCGGCGTGCGCCGGCTGGGTTGTCTCCGCCCCCGATGAAATAGGTTGTCCGGTCGCCACGGGGTTGGGCCGCAATGCGCAGCATCGCCGTGGATGCGTGACTGTGGCTACCCCGTCGGTCGCCGCGGGTGGCAAAAAAAAGTATGCGAGCACTTAAGAGTTACGTCAACGGTTAATTGTTAACAATCGACGATTTACGCGGGAAAGACCGCTGTATAGAATGGGCCAAATCCTATACACCCCTCTTAAGCGGCCTACTCATGAGCGGACTCTTTGGAATACAGCCAGCCGCGCCCGAGCCGGACGCGCCCGATCAAGACATGCCGGCACCGTCGCGCCGGCGCATGACCGCGGCCACCATCCCCGAGCAGGTCGCCAAGCATCTCGGCCAGGCCATCCTCAGCGGCCAGTACGCACCGGGCGACCAGATCAAGGAACAGGCCATCGCCGAGCTCTTCGACATCAGCCGCGGCCCGGTGCGCGATGCGTTGCGCGTGCTGGAGAAGCAGGGACTGGTGGAGATCTCGCCCCGGCGCGGGGCCTTCGTGGTGGAGTTGCGCCAGGACGACCTGATCGATATCTTCAATATCCGCAGCGCGCTGCTGTCGCTGGCCGTGCGCTACCTGGCGATCAATCCCGACAAGGCGGCGCTGGCGCCATTGCAGGCCCGCCTGGATGAACTGCGCGCGCTTGGCAGCGAGCCCGAGCCGGCGCTGATCGATTTCGTGCGGGCCATTGGCCGTATGGGCGTGGGCCTGATGAATGCCTGCGGCAACCGCCAGCTGATCCAGGCTTACCGCACCCTGCCGCACGATGGCGTGTGGCAGATGCTGTGGGTCACCAGCCAGCCGCTGGACTACATCACGGCCCAGCGCCGCGTGCAAAGCGTGAGCGACTACGAGCGGGTGCTGGCGGCCATCGCTGGCGGCAATGCCCAGGCCGCCGAGCGCGCCATGCGCAAGATCATGCAGGACTCCCGCAACGAGGTGCTCTCGCATATGCAGCAGGCGCACCCGGAGCCGATCGAACGTTTCCGGCTGCAGACGATCTAGCGCATCCTCGGCCCAGGGCCATCGACTCAGGCCGCGGCCCCCATCATCTGCCGTTGCCGGTATTCCCCTGGCGCCACGCCCGTCCATTTCTTGAACGCCCGATGGAACGTGCTGGGCTCTGAAAACCCCACGCGCAGCGCCACCTGCTGCAGCGCAAGGTCCGTGTTCTCCAGGAACGCAATCGCCGCGTCGCGGCGCAGGCTGTCCTTGATGCTCTGGTAGCCGCGGCCTTCGTCGCGCAGGCGCCGGCGCAGGGTTTGCGGGGTCAGGCGCAGGGTTTCGGCCATTTGCTCAAGCGACGGCAGTTCGTCGTCGAGGTGGCAGCGCAGGTGGCGCCGGATGCGCTCGGCGAGGCAGGAGTCGTCACGGTAGCGCGTGAGCAGGTTGCGCGGCGTGTCGTTCAGGAAGGCTTGCAGGCTGCTGGCGTCCTGGACCACGGGCAGGCGCAGCCAGCTGGCGTCGAAGTGCAGGGCGGTGCGTGGCTGGCCGTAGCGCACCTGGGTGTTGAAGACCCGCTCCGTGTCGGTGAGCCGGGACGGCCCGCGTGGCGGCTCCGGCGCGCGCGCGGCCAGGTCGACGCCGGTCAGGGGGATGCGCTGCGCGACCAGCCAGTTGGCCACGCCGTAGGCCTGGAAGGCGAAGGTGGATTCCGCGTAGAGGCGGCATGCCCAGCCCGGCGCGCATGGCGTCTTCCAGCGTGGCGCTGTGGATCAGCGCCTGGCAGGCCTGGGCGAACACGCCCGGTGCCACGGGCCGGCTGAGCAAGCCCCAGAACTCATCGCGCATGACGCGCCGCATCGAACGCATCAGCGCGGCAAACTGGCCTTGGGACACGCGCGCGTTGGGCGACTGAAGCAAGGCCGGCGAAATGGCGGCGCGGCGCAGCAGCGCGTCGATGTCGCAGCCAAGGCGGCGCGCGCCTTGCACGATCTGGTGCAGCTGCAGCACGGAAATGGTGTGGCGCGTGGGCGGCTGGGCGGCGCCGGCGCGCGGCCCCTCCTGGGCGCGCGCGCGTATCGTGCCCGGTGCGCCTGGCGGGAGGGAGGCGAGCGGCACCGTCAGCGACGGCGGTGCGGATGCCCTGAGTGCGGCGATTTGCATTGTCTCCTCGTTCTCAACGGACTCCCCGGTCCTGGCCCGGAATTACCCTGAGCGGCATCCCGCTGCACCGCAGCGCAACGGGCGGGTTTGCCGGATCGATGCCGGTTCTTTGCCGGCTATGTCCGCCAGTTAGCCCGATGCTGCGCCCCCGCACAATCCGGATTTACCAAAGGCAGGCTTTTCCCTGAACGATTCGGCCAATCATTTTGGGCCGAAAGGTCATTGTCCACGCAGTGCAGCATCGCGCAATCTCATCCCTTGCCGGCCTGCGCATCTGCGCCGGCGTGGCGGTTCAAGAGGAGAGGGCAGGATGCAGGCAGAACGGCGCAGGACCTTGTTACGGCTTGGCGCGGCTTCGCTGGCCGCGGGCGGCAGCTTCCACGGGATCGCCGGCGCGCTCGCGCAAGGCGCGGTACCCACCGGATACCCCGCCAGGCCGGTGCGCCTGGTGGTGCCTTATCCGGCGGGCGGGGCTACCGACGTGCTCGCCCGTGCCATTGCCGCGCCGCTTGGCCAGCAGTGGCAGCGCACGGTGGTGGTGGAAAACCGCCCGGGTGCCAGCGGCATGATCGGCGCCGATGCGGTGGCCAAGGCGCCTGCGGACGGCTATACCTTGCTGCTCACGTTGACCAGCGTGGTGCAGTTGCCCAGCCAGTATGCAAAGCCGCCCTTCGATCCCATGCGCGACCTGAGCGCGGTGTCGGAGCTGGCGACCTCGCACCTGGTGGTGGCCGCCAATGCGTCCATGCCGGGCAGCCTTGCCGAGGTCGTGCAAATGGCCAAGGGCAAGCCGAAGGGGTATTCCTACGGCACCTACGGCACCGGCAGCGGTGCGCACCTCTACATGGAGGTGTTTACCGGCGCCGCCGGGCTGGACATGATTCATGTGCCATACAAAGGCGAGGCGCCGCTGCTCAACGACCTGCTGGGTGGCCAAGTGTCGGTGGGCACCATCTCCGTGATGGGGCTCAAGCCCCACGTGCGCACCGGCAAGCTGCGCGCGC
Organism: Cupriavidus basilensis OR16; assembly: GCF_000243095.1. Taxonomy (GTDB): domain Bacteria; phylum Pseudomonadota; class Gammaproteobacteria; order Burkholderiales; family Burkholderiaceae; genus Cupriavidus; species Cupriavidus basilensis_D. Next base: position 7,185 of record NZ_AHJE01000055.1, read on the forward strand.
TGGCGGTGGTGGGCAATACCCGGGCGCCCATGCTGCCCGAGGTGCCGACCTTCCAGGAACTGGGCTACAGCGGCCTGGACGGCCCCGGATGGTTCGGCATGTTTGCCCCGGCCGGCACGCCCCGGCCGATCGTGGACAAGGTCTCGGCGGACGTGAACGCCATCCTGGCCACGCCCGATATCCGGCAGCGCATGACCGACCTTGGCGTGATCGTCAAGGGGACCCGGCCGATGGAGTTCGCCGAAGTGGCGCGTGCCGACCAGGCTTACTGGGCTGGCGTGGTCCGCAAACTCAATATCCGGCTCGACTGAGCCCGCAGCATTTCCCAACTCTCTCATGCCCGTTCCGGGCGGATTCAGGAGCAGCGATGCAGCACACGCGCCGCAAGGCACTGCAGCAGATTGGAGCGGGCGCTCTCGCCGCCGGTGGCCTGGGCCTGGGGCTGAGCCCGGCGCGTGCCAGCGCCTTCCCGGCCAAGCCGGTACGCCTGGTTGTGCCTTACCCCGCGGGCGGGGCCACCGATGTGCTGGCACGCGCGATTGCCGAGCCGCTTGGCAAGCTGTGGCAGCGCCCCATCGTGGTGGAGAACCGCCCGGGCGCCAGCGGCATGATCGGCGCAGACGCCGTGGCCAAGGCCGATGCCGACGGCCATACCGCGCTGCTGACCATCACCACGCTGGTCCAGGCCCCAAGCCTCTACGCCAAAGCGCCGTTCGACCCGGTGCGCGATTTTGCCCCGGTGTCCAATCTCGGCACCACCAGCCTGGTGTTTGCGGTGCACAACTCGGTGCCCGCCGCCACGCTGGCCGAATTCATTGCGCTGGTGAAGTCCAGGCCAAAGCAGTTCAACTATGGCTCCTACGGCACCGGCTCCAGCGGCCACCTCTACTGTGAAGTGTTCAACGAGGCGGCGGGACTGGACATGACCCACGTGTCGTACAAGGGCGAGGCGCCGGAACTCAACGACTTGCTCGGCGGGCAGATACCCGCGGCGATCATCTCGGTGATGGGCGCGCGCCCGCACATGGCAACCGGCCGCCTGCGCGCGCTGGCGGTGACGGGCCCCGCGCGCGCACCGCAACTGCCCGATGTGCCGACCTTTCGCGAGTGCGGTATCGCGGGCATGGGCTCGATGGGCTGGTTCGGGCTGTTGCTGCCGGCCGCCGCGCCTCGCCCGGTGGTGGAGAAGTTCTCCGCCGACGTCAATCGCGTGCTGGCCATGCCGGCGGTGCGCACCCGCATGAACGACATGGGCGTGGTGCTCGCGGGCAGCACGCCCGATGCCTTCGCCGACACCATCCGCAGCGACTACGCACGCTGGGGCAAGGTCATCCGCACGCGGAACATCCGCCTGGACTGACTCCGCCTTGATCAACGCCGAGCCGGCGGCAGCCGGCGATCTTCCTTCTTTGTGTTTCCCATGAACCAAGCAGCCTGCGCTTCCCCCTCCCCGGCCTACCGTTCGCCCCACTGGCCTCCGGGCATGCCCGCCGAGGTGCGCGTGCCGCGCACCAGCCTGGCCTACAACGTCGAGGTGGCCGCCCGGCGCTATCCGGACAAGACCGCGATCCAGTATTTCCATACCGCCATCTCTTACGCCAGCCTGCAGGCGCAGATCGAGCGCATGGCCGGCTACCTGCAAACGGCTTGCGGCGTGACACCGGGTGACCGCGTGGTGCTGTTCAGCCAGAACTGCCCGCAGTTCATCGTGGCCTACTACGCCATCCTGCGCGCCGAGGCAGTGGTGGTGCCGGCCAACCCGATGTGGCTGACCGGGGAGCTGGAGCACGTGGTGGAGGACAGCGGTGCGGTGGCGGCCTTCGTGGCGGCGGAACTCTATGCGCAGATGGCGCCACTGCATGGCGCAAAGCTTGCGCACGTGATCGTGCATCAGTACGGGGACATGCTCGATGGCGCCGCTGGCGCCGAGGGTGTGCCCGCCTGGCTCTACGCGCGCACGCCGTTGCCCGCCACCGTGCCGCCCGGCGCCGCGCTGGCGACCTGGACGCAGGCCGACGCCGCCGGCCATGCCCCGCGTGCGCACCAGGCCGGCTATGACACGCTGTGCATGCTGGCCTACACCTCGGGCACCACTGGCCATCCCAAGGGCTGCATGCATACGCATGGCTCGCTGATGAGCGCCGCAGTGGGCTCGCAGCTGTGGCGCAGCGCGAGCCCGGAGAGCGTGTGCCTGTCGGTCGCGCCGATGTTCCATCTGCTGGGCATGCAGAACGGCATCCACGCGCCGCTTTACCTGGGTGCCACCATCGTACTGCTGCCGCGCTGGGACCGCGCGCTGGCAGCAGACCTGATTGAGTGCTACCAGGTGTCCACCTGGGGCGCGCCGCCGGCCATGCTGGTGGATTTCTTCGCCCAGCCGGGCATCGCCGAGCGCAACCTCTCCAGCCTTGCTTACCTGGGCGGTGGCGGCGCCGCCATGCCCGACGCGGTGGCCACCATGCTGCAGGAGCGCTTCGGCCTGCCTTATGTGGAGGCCTACGGCCTGACCGAGACCGCTGCCTTCCTGCTGTCCAACCCGCGCCACCGGCCCAAGCGGGAATGCCTGGGCATCGCCACCTTCGGCGTGGATGCGCGCGTGATCGACCCGCACACGCTGGCCGAGCTGCCGCAGGGCGAGCTGGGCGAGATCGTGACCCATGGCGCGCAGGTGATGCGCGGTTACTGGCGCAACCCGCAGGCCGACGCGGAATCGTTTGTCGAGATCGATGGCAAGCGCTTCCTGCGCACCGGCGACCTTGGCTTCATGGACGCCGAGGGCTACTTCTTCATGCGCGACCGGCTCAAACGCATGATCAACGCGTCCGGTTTCAAGGTCTGGCCGGCCGAGGTGGAGAACCTGCTCTACGGGCATCCCGCCATCCACGAAGCCTGCGTGATCGCCGCGCGCGACGCGCGCCGCGGCGAAACCGTCAAGGCCGTGGTAGCGCTCAAGCCGGCCGCGCGCGGCACGCCCGAGGCCAGCGCCGAGCAGATCATGGCTTGGTGCCGCGAGCGGCTGGCGGCATACAAGGTGCCGCGTATTGTCAGCTTTGTCGATGCCTTGCCCAAATCGGCCACCGGCAAGATCCAGTGGCGGGCGCTGCAGGAGCGGGAGCAGGACCAAGGCCGGGAGCAACCGGCCGCCGCCGGCGGCGCGGCCTGAACCAGGACCAGGACCAGGACCAGAACAAGGGGAGACATCATGAAAGCATCGAGACGAAACTGGATGGGCCAGGCGGCAGCGCTGGGCGGCGGCGCATTGCTGGGCGGATGGCAACTGCCTGCGCTGGCGCAGGGCACTTATCCGGGGCGGCCCATCCGCATGGTAGTGCCCTATCCCGCCGGCGGTGGCACCGATACCATCGCGCGCCTGATCGGCCAGCGCCTGACCGAGGCCTGGGGCCAGCCGGTGGTGGTCGACAACAAGCCCGGCGCCAGCGGCATGCTCGGCAACGACATCGTGGCCAAGGCGCCGCCCGACGGCTACGCGGTGCTGCTCGCCATCACCGCCATGATCCAGTCGCCCAGCTTGTACAAGCGCATTCCGTACGACGTGGCCCGCGATTTCGCGCCGGTATCGCTGCTGGCCAGGTCATCGGACCTGTTCGTGGTGCCCAACCGGGTGCCGGCCAGCACGCTGGCCGAGTTCGTGGCCCTGGCCAAGGCCGGCAAGCTCAGCTACGGCTCCTACGGCAACGGCACCTCCTCGCATTTGCATGGCGAGCTGCTCAGGATGCAAGCGCACGTGGACCTTGCGCACATTCCGTACAAAGGCGCCGCGCCGCTAATGAGCGACGTGCTGGGCGGGCAGGTGGATTCGGCGTTTGTCGACGTGACCTCCGCCAACAGCTATCTAAATAGCGGCAAATTCAAGATCCTCGCCATCACCGGCACCCAGCGCTACAAATCGATTCCGGCCGTGCCGACCTTCGCGGAAGCCGGCTACTCCGGGTTCGAGCCGAGCGGCTGGTTCTCGGTGTTCCTGCCCGCCAATACGCCGCGTGACCTGGTTGTCCGGCTCTCCACCGAGATCGGCCGCATCGTGCGGCTCCCGGACGTTTCGCAAAAGCTCTTGGCGATGGGGCTGCAGCCGGTGGGCTCGTCCCCGGAGGAACTGGCGGCGGTGATCGCGACGGACACGCCCAAGTGGGCCCGCATTGTCCGCGATGCCCGTATCCAGCTCGACTGAGCCGCCGATCCTGTGACTGCAACGACATACATCCACCGAGGCCACCCAGAGGAGTTCGCCATGGAAACCATCCGCTACGCCGTTGCCGACGGTGTTGCCACCCTCACGCTCGATTTCCCGAAGCGCAAGAACGCCCTGAACGGCACCATGCGCCGCGAGATCGGCGAGGTCGTGCATCAGTTGCGCCAGGACGCGAGCGTGCGCGCGCTGATCCTCACCGGCGCGGGCACGGACTTCTGCTCCGGCGGCGACATCAGCTCGATGCAGGGCGAGATCAGCGCGGACCAGGGCCGGCAGCGCCTGGCGGCCATCCATCCCTGGCTGGAAGACCTGATTCACCTTGACCGTCCGGTGATTGCGGCGGTGGACGGCGCGGCCTACGGCGCCGGCTTCAGCCTGGCCCTGGTGGCCGACATCATCCTGGCGACGCCGCGCGCGCGCTTTGGCCTGCCCTTCCTGCGGCTGGGCCTGATCCCGGATTGCGGCGTGTTCTACACGCTGCCGCGCATGATCGGGCTGCAGCGCGCCAAGGCGTTGATGTTCTCGATGCGCGAACTGAGCGCCGCCGCGGCGCTGGAGCAAGGCATCGTGATGGAAATCGTGCCGCCAGAGGATCTGCAGGCCCGCGCGCTGGCGCTTGCCACGGCCTTTACCGAAGCCTCGCCGGTGGCGGTGGCACTGACCAAGAAGGCCCTCAATGCCTCATTGAACCAGGACCTGCACAGCATGCTGGAGATGGAGGCGGACGGCCAGGGTATCGCTTTCGCCACCGAGTACCGCAAGGAATCCGCCGCGCGCTTCCTGGAAAAGCAGCCGCCCCGCTATCGCTGGCCCGACTGAACAACTACACAACAACGTGATGCTGCGACGCAACACGGCATTACCGGCATCACCGGCATCACCGGCATCACCGGCAACCATCAGAAAAGGAAGGAGAACAGCATGGGAAATTCCGACAAGAACATGGCGATGGCAGCCCGCAAGGTGCCCTGGATGAGCGAAGACCTGGTCATGTTCCAGGACACCGTACGCCGCTTCGTGGAGCGCGAGCTGGTGCCGAACGAGGCGCGCTGGGCGGAGCGCGGCTACATCGACCGCGAAGTCTGGAACCGTGCCGGCGAGGTCGGCCTGTTGTGCGCCAGCATTCCCGAGGCGTACGGCGGCGGCGGCGGGAACTTTGCGCACGAGGCGGTGATCTGTAACGAAATGGCACGCGCCATCGCCACCAGCCTGGGCAACGGCGTGCATAGCGGCATCGTGGCCCATTACTTGCTCAACTACGGTACCGAGGCGCAGAAGCGCAAATGGCTGCCTCAGATGGCGTCAGGCGCCATGGTGGCCGCCATCGCCATGTCGGAGCCCGGCGCGGGCTCGGACCTGAAGTCGGTACGCACCCGAGCGGTGCGTGAGACGACCCAGAACGGAGACATCTATCGCATCAACGGTGCAAAAACCTTCATCACCAATGGCTACCACGCCGACCTCGTTTGCGTGGTAGCCAAGACCGATCCCGATGCCGGCACGAAAGGGGTCTCGCTCATCATGGTCGAGACCCGGGACCAGCCCGGCTTCAGGCGCGGCCGCATTCTGGAGAAAATCGGGCAGAAAGGCCAGGACACCGCCGAGCTGTTCTTCGACGATGTGTGCGTGCCGGTGGAAAACCTGCTTGGCGACGAAGAGGGCAAGGGCTTCTACCAACTGATGCAGCAACTCCCGCAGGAGCGCATGATCATCGCGCTCGGTGCCGTGGCAAGCATGCAGCGCGCGATCGAGCTCACCACCGACTACGTACGCGAGCGGCAGGTGTTTGGAAAACCGCTGATCGATATGCAGAATACGCGTTTCAAGCTGGCGGAGTGCAAGACCGAGGCAACCATCGCCGCTACGTTCGTCGATGATTGCATGGTGCGCTTGCTGGCAGGCGAGCTCGATGCGCCCACCGCGGCCATGGCCAAGTGGTGGTGCTCGCAGAAGAACTGCGAGATCATCGACGAATGCCTGCAACTGCATGGCGGGTACGGCTACATGCTCGAATACCCGATCGCGCGCATGTATGCGAACGCGCGGGTCAGCAAGATTTATGGCGGTTCCAACGAAATCATGAAGGAACTGGTGGCACGCACGCTGTGATGCGTGCCCGGGACGATGCGGTCAGCCTCTCATGCCTACGTCGTAGTACGTTGGAGGTAGGCTGGCCGCAAAGCCCCGTGCGGCGCGGGTTGCGGGGGATCAGGCGCGTTTTCCGTTACAAAAGCAGGTGTGCAGGGAATAACGGAAAGGTGTAATGTGTGTCACAAGACATGGTTCAAATGCCCGTCGCGAGTGGGGCCTGGAGTGGTAGCACGGTGAGCCGGACTTATCCGTTGCGCAGTAGCAAAGTTCGTCAACCGACTCTCAGCCTTCGCCGTTATTTGACTATGATGAAGTAAAGATTTCGCAACATGGCAGCACCGCCAAGCCGGGGTGGCGGAGCCGCACAAGCTGCCGCGAGATCTTGAGTTGTAGTAGATCTACCTTCGCCTCGGACGGGTCTCTGACGGGAGTGAGGTATGGACATTTTCGGCCACTACGCCACACGCTTCGAAGGTCGCAAGGAAGAGGAATACAGCATCCAGGAGTACCTGGATATCTGCAAGAAGGATCCTTCGGCCTATGCGACCGCGGCCGAGCGCATGCTCGCCGCCATTGGTCAGCCTGAACTGGTGGACACTCACCACGACCCTCGGCTGTCCCGCCTGTTCTTCAACAAGGTCATCAGGATTTATCCGGCCTTCCGCGAGTTCTACGGCATGGAAGACACGATCGAGCAGATCGTCGCCTTCTTCAAGCACGCCGCGCAAGGACTCGAGGAGCGCAAGCAGATCCTCTACCTGCTCGGGCCTCCCGGAGGCGGCAAGTCCTCCCTGGCGGAGAAGCTCAAGGCGCTGATGGAGCAGGTTCCCATCTACGCCTTGAAGGGCTCGCCGATCCACGAGTCGCCGCTCGGGCTGTTCGCACCCGAAGAAGACGGCAAGATCCTGGAAGAGGACTACGGCATCCCGGTGCGCTATCTCAACACCATTGCCTCGCCTTGGGCGGTCAAGCGCCTGCACGAGTTCAACGGCGACATCACGCGCTTCCGCGTGGTCAAGCTGCGCCCCTCGGTGCTGTCGCAGATCGCGATCTCCAAGACGGAGCCGGGCGACGAGAACAACCAGGACATTTCATCGCTGGTCGGCAAGGTGGATATCCGCAAGCTGGAGGATTTCCCGCAGGACGATCCGGATGCTTATTCGTACTCGGGCGGGCTGTGCCTGGCCAACCGCGGGTTGCTTGAATTCGTGGAAATGTTCAAGGCACCGATCAAGGTCTTGCACCCCTTGCTGACGGCCACCCAGGAAGGCAACTACAAGGGTACCGAGGGCTTCGGCGCGATCCCCTTCGACGGCATCATCCTGGCGCACTCGAATGAAGCCGAGTGGACCACCTTCAAGGCCGACAAGAACAACGAGGCTTTCCTCGACCGGATCTACATCGTCAAGGTGCCGTACTGCCTGCGCGTGTCGGACGAGGTGAAGATCTACGACAAGCTGATGCGCAGCAGTTCGCTGTCGGCCGCGCCTTGCGCGCCCAACACCTTGAAGATGATGGGACAGTTCGCCGTGCTCACCCGCATCAAGGAGCCGGAGAATTCCAACATCTTCTCCAAGATGCGGGTCTATGACGGCGAGAGCCTGAAGGATGTCGACCCGAAAGCCAAGTCCTACCAGGAGTATCGCGACTACGCCGGCATCGACGAAGGCATGAATGGCTTGTCCACGCGTTTCGCCTTCAAGGTCTTGTCCAAGGTCTTCAACTTCGACAACACCGAGGTGGCGGCCAATCCCGTGCACCTGCTCTATGTGCTCGAGCAACAGATCGAGCGCGAACAGTTCCCGCCGGAACAGGAAGCCAAGCTGCGGTCTTACATCAAGGAGTATCTGACCGCGCCGTTCGTGGAGTTCATCGGCAAGGAGATCCAGACCGCTTACCTGGAGTCGTACTCCGAATATGGCCAGAACATCTTCGATCGCTACGTGGTGTTTGCCGACCTGTGGATCCAGGACCAGGAATATCGCGACCCGAATACCGGCGAGATTCTCGATCGCAACGCGTTGAACGACGAGCTTGAAAAAGTCGAGAAGCCCGCGGGGATATCCAACCCCAAGGACTTCCGCAACGAGATCGTCAACTTCGTGCTGCGCGCGCGGGCCAACAACGCGGGCAAGAACCCCGCGTGGACCAGCTACGAGAAGTTGCGCATGGTGATCGAGAAGCGCATGTTCTCCACCACCGAAGACTTGCTGCCCGTGATCTCGTTCAACGCAAAATCCTCTCGCGAGGATCAGGACAAGCACGCGAACTTCGTCAACCGCATGGTTGAGAAGGGATACACCGCGAAGCAGGTTCGCTTACTAGTGGAGTGGTATTTGCGCGTAAGAAAATCATCGTAACGGCGCCTGAACGAGGCCTCTAGACGAGGGCAAGCATATGGCCACGGTCATCGATCGGCGCGAGAACGGCGGCAACAAAAGTGCCGTCAACCAGCAACGCTTCATCAAACGCTACCGCGAACAGATCCGCCAGGCGGTAGCGAAGGCGGTGTCCGGCCGGAAGATCATGGACATCGAGCAGAGCGGGCAGGTGTCCATTCCGGTCAAGGACATCTCCGAGCCAGCCTTTCACCACGGCCAGGGCGGCCGGCGGGAGTGGATCCACCCGGGCAACAAGAAGTTCGTCCGGGGGGACAGCTTCGACCGCCAGCAGCAAGGCGGTGGTGGAGGCGGGTCCAAGGCGAGCGATTCGGGTGAAGGCGAGGATGATTTCGTCTTCAGCCTGTCGCGCGAGGATTTCCTCAACTTCTTTTTCGAGGACATGGCGCTGCCGGACATGGCCAAGCGCCACCTTGCCAAGATCGCCGAGGTCCGCAAGGTCCGGGCCGGCTTTTCCATCGACGGCACCCCGTCCAACCTGTCCATCCTGCGCACCATGCGAAGCTCGCTGGGGCGGCGCATTGCCTTGTCCAGTCCTTACCAGAAAAAGCTCGCGCTGCTGGAGCAGGAGTACGGCGAGGTGCTGGAGCAGGACGGGCCTTACTCGGCACGGGCGCTGGAGCTGATGAAGGAAATGCGTCACCTGCGCGCCTGCGTGGAACGCGTGCCCTTTATCGAGAAGCTCGACCTGCGCTACAACAACCGCGTGCTGAAAAAGCGCCCGCAGGCGCAGGCGGTGATGTTCTGCCTGATGGATGTCTCGGGGTCCATGGATGAGAGCCGCAAGGATCTCGCCAAGCGCTTTTTCATGCTCTTGTACCTCTTCCTCAAGCGCAACTACGATCGCATCGACGTGGTGTTCATTCGCCATCACACGGTGGCGAAGGAAGTGAACGAGGAAGATTTCTTCCATTCACGCGAATCCGGTGGTACGGTCGTATCGAGCGCGCTCAAGCTGATGGTAGATGTGATTCACGACCGCTATCCCGCCAGCCAGTGGAATATCTACTGCGCCCAGGCCTCGGACGGCGACAACTGGGCGGGCGACTCGGAGTTGTGCGGGCGTTTGCTGCGTGAGGCCATCCTGCCGCTGGTGCAGTACTACGCCTATGTGGAGGTGGCTTCGGAGGAGCCGCAGAACCTGTGGGAAGAGTATCTGGCGGTCAAGGACCGGCATGAGAACTTCGCGATGCAGCGCATCATCGGGGCGGACGAGATCTACCCTGTGCTGCATGACCTGTTCCAGAAGAAAGCGGCATGGCCATCCAGCCGCTGAAGTCGCCCTGGTTTTTTTGCAGGTGTTTTCCCCTCTCCCGCTGTGCGGGAGAGGGGAGCAACCCTAGCTTCACCCGCAACGGGGGTCGTAAATGGCATATCTCTCTACCGGCTCGGAGTGGACCTTCGAGCTGATCCAGCGTTATGACCGCGAAATCGCACGCATTGCCGGCGATTTCGGTCTGGACACCTATCCCAACCAGGTTGAGATCATTACCGCGGAGCAGATGCTCGATGCCTATGCGTCGTCCGGCCTGCCGGTGGGCTATAGCCATTGGTCGTACGGCAAGCATTTCCTCGCGTCCGAGCGCAGCTACCAGCGCGGGCACATGGGCCTGGCCTACGAGATCGTCATCAACTCCAATCCCTGCATCGCCTACCTGATGGAGGAGAACACCATGCCCATGCAGGCGCTGACCATCGCGCACGCCTGCTACGGCCACAACTCCTTCTTCAAGGGCAACTACCTGTTCCGCACCTGGACCAACGCCGACGCCATCATCGACTACCTGCTGTTCGCCAAGAACTACGTAGCCGAATGCGAGCAACGCTATGGCGAGCAGGAGGTGGAGACGCTGCTCGATTCCTGCCATGCGCTGCAGAACTACGGCGTGGACCGCTACAAGCGGCCCAAGAAGCTCTCCATCGCCGAGGAGCAGGCGCGCCAGACCGAGCGGGAGAATTACCTGCAGACGCAGGTCAATGACCTGTGGCGCACCCTGCCCAAGCACCGTGCGCACGCGCTGGAGGACGACGAAGGCTTCGAGCGCGACGCCGCCTTTCCGCCGGAGCCGCAGGAAAACCTGCTCTACTTCATCGAGAAGAACGCGCCCAAGCTGGCGCCGTGGCAACGCGAGATCGTGCGCATCGTGCGCAAGATCGCGCAGTACTTCTATCCGCAGCGCCAGACCAAGGTGATGAACGAAGGCTGGGCCACGTTCTGGCACTACACCATCCTGCACCAGCTGTATGAGGAAGGCCTGGTCAACGATGCCTTCATGATGGAGCTGCTGCAGGCGCACACCAACGTGATCTACCAGCCGCCTTACAATAGCCCGTACTACAGCGGCCTCAACCCGTACACCGTGGGCTTCCTGATGTTCCAGGACCTGCGCCGCATGTGCGAGCACCCGACCGAGGAAGATTACCGCTGGGCGCCGGAATTTGCCGGCAGCGACTGGCGCAAGACGCTCGACTTCGCCATGCGCAACTTCAAGGACGAGAGCTTCCTGCTGCAGTTCCTGTCGCCACGCGTGATCCGCGAGCTCAAGCTGTTCTCGGTGCTCGACGACGACCGCGAAGGCAAGCTGCGCGTGACCGCCATCCATGACGATGAGGGCTACCGGAACATCCGCCAGTTGCTGGCCAACCAGTACGACCTGTCGAACATGGAGCCCAACATCCAGATCACCAATGTGGATGTGGGCGGAGACCGCTCCCTGACCTTGCGCCACCTGCAGAACGACCGGCGCCCGCTGGCGCAGAACTTCGACGAGGTGATCCGCCACGTCACGCGGCTGTGGGGCTTTACGGTGCGCCTGGAAGTGGCCTATGAAGATGGCCGGCGCGAATCCAAGTACGAATGCAAGCCGGAACGCCGGCATCGCAAGGCGGCGTGAGCGGGCACGGCAGCGTCAGCCCGCGCGGGCGGTGGATGACACCGCCCGCATGACGGCCTGCGCGGCCCACAATCCGGTGGCCGCGGCAGCGTCCGTGAAGGGGGGCATTCACGTAGTCCCCCGCCAGGAAGACCCGTTGCCGCGATGCCGGTGCCCGGCCGCGGTACGCCAGCATGTCGGCAGCGCCGACGGGGGCGAAACGGGTGAAGGCAAGGAGGTGGCGTGCATGATCGGGGCTTTGTCCGGTTAGCCCGTGCTCGGGGCATCGTGCGACAATCTATCGGCTTGCCGCGTCGCAGCCAATTCGCTTTCTCCTCAGATTCCGTCATGCCCGCCGCCACCGAACCGCCGAAGCGCCGCCAGCCCTCGCAGCAGCGCGCCCAGCATACCGTCCAAGCCATCTTGCAAGCCGCGGCGAGGCTGTTCGCCGAACACGAGATGCGCGGCCAGCCCGAGCCCGGCACCGAGCAGATCGCTGCGCTGGCGGGGGTCTCGGTTGGCTCGCTCTACCAGTACTTTGCCGACCGTGCGGCGATTGGCCGCGCCCTGATCGAGCAACAGCGCGAGGCGGCCATGGTAGCCCTGGAAACGATGCTGGCCGAACGCCTGGCTGCCATGCCGGCGGGCCTGCCGGAGCAGCAAGCCGCGCGCGCCGCGCTGCGGGCCTACGTGCAGGCCTATGTGATCAGCTTCGGCGGCTACGACGCGCAAAGCCGCGCGCTGGCCCGCCTGGCCTGGCGCCATGACCGGGATGAGGACGCCGTGGCGGCGCTGCGCCTGGCCAGCGAACGGATCGGCGCGCAGTTGCAGGCCCTGGGCATGAGCGCGCTGCGCTTGCCCGCCCCGGCCCAGATGTTCGTGCTCACACGGGCCTTGTTCGGGGTGGTGCGCTCGGCCGCGCTGGAGCGCTCACCCTTGCTAGGCAGCCCAGCCCTGGAGGACGAACTGGTTCGCCTGTGCTGGAGCCTGCTGCGCAGCGAGCCCGACGCCGGCTGATCCTGGCCGGCCGCGGCCGGGGCTCAGGCCGCGTCGGTGCTCCAGCTTCGCGCCATATCGACCACGCCCGTCCCGGGCTGGCCGCACACAGCCTCGCCCACCACCCTTGCCCAGTAAGTCTGCGACCCGTCCGCCAGCCGCCAGGCATGCAGGCGACGGGTGTAGATCTGCAGGTCGTACTCCTCGGTGATGCCGATGGCGCCGTGCACGGCATGCGCGATGGCGGCCACCGGCGTGACCGCTTCGCTGGCGTTGAGCTTGCCGATGGCCGCGCGCAGCGGGTCCGGCCGCCAGCCGCCGCCGGCGCAGGCGATCTGCGCGGCCATGCGCGCGGCGGTGACATGCTCGGCCATCACGCTGACCTGGTGCTGGATTGCCTGGAACTTGCCGATGGCGCGGCCGAACTGCTGGCGATCGTTGGCGTACCGCAGGGTCATGTCGAACACATGCGACATGGCGCCGGCCAGTTGCACAGCGTGCAGGCAGGCGCCAATCTGGCGCAGCGTGCCTGCGGGCAGCGTGAACAAAGGCAGCCCATCCGGGGGGGCGGGGCAGGACCACGGCCAGATCCGCATGGACGCCAGTCGGGCGGACGTGCGCGCGGGCCCGTGGCAGCAGTACGCACTGCGTGCCTTGCTGCACCAGGAACCAAGCCGCTTGCGCGCCGCCCGCGACCAGGGCCGCATCCGTGGCACCTATTTCCGTGTCGAAGCTCGCCAGCGCGATGGGCTCGGCCGGCACCGCCAGCCCGGCGGCGTGCAGCAGCGCACGCGCGAACACGGTCTGGCCCAGCGGCAAGGGCAGTGCGTGGCGGCCCAGCGCAAACAATACCGGCGCCAGTTCGTCCAGCGGCAAGCCCGCGCCACCGGCGGCCTCGGGCAGCAGGCAATCGGCAAAGCCGCTGTCTTGCAATGATTGCCACAGGGGCAGGTGGTCTTCCGCGCGCTCGATGGCGCGGATGACGGCGGGGGTGCAACAGTCGCGCAGCACGGTGTCGAGCGCGTCCGAGTAAGCGTTATGCATGGGGGATTCCGGTTCAGCGCAGGCCAAGGCCCCGGGCGATCATGCCGCGCAGGATCTCGCGCGTGCCACCGCGCAGCGAATAGGACGGGGCGACCTGGCTGACGTAGGCCAGGGTGCGGTACAGGCCGGGATCGGCGGCGAGGTGCGGGTCATCGCCCAGCGCGGCCTCCGCCAGCGCCGGAATCGACTGCTCGAACTCCGTGCCCAGGTCCTTGACCAGCGCGGCCTCCACCACCGGGCTTTCGCCTGCGGCAAGGCGTGCGGTCACCGCCAGCGACATGGCGCGCAGCACTGCCAGCCTGCCAGCCAGCCGGCCGATGGTGACGGTGTCGCGCCGCGCGGCCGGCGCGCGGCGCAGCGCCGCGATCCAGGCGTCGAGCAGTACCACGCTGGAATACAGCCGCTCCGGGCCGCTGCGCTCGAAGGCCAGCTCCGCGTTGACCTGCTCCCAGCCGCTGCCCTCTCGGCCAACCAGCGCCGCTGCGGGCAACATCACGTCCTCGAAGCTGACTTCGGAGAAATGCGCGTCGCCCGTCAGGTCGCGGATCGGGCGCACGGTCACGCCCGGCGCGGACAGGTCGATGATGACCTGCGACAAGCCGCGCTGACGGTCCTCGCCCGTGCCGGAGGTGCGCACCAGCGCCAGCATGTAGTGGCAGCGATCGGCGTTGGTCGTCCAGATCTTGCGGCCGTTCAAGCGCCATGCGCCATCCGGCTGGGGCACGGCGCGGGTCGCGACGCTGGCCAGGTCGGAGCCGGAATTGGGCTCGCTCATGCCGATGCAGAAGAAGGCCTCGCCCCGGCAGATGCGCGGGAGGTAGAGCGCCTTCTGCGCATCGCTGCCGTAGCGCAGGATCAGTGGCCCGCTCTGGCGGTCGGCGATCCAGTGGGCCGAGACTGGCGCGCCGCAGGCCAGGAGCTCCTCCACCAGCACGAAGCGCGAGAACGGATCGAGCCCGGCGCCGCCATATTGCGCGGGCAAGGTGATGCCCACCCACCCGCGGCGCGCCAGCGCGCGGCTGAAATCGGCGTTGAAGCCCATCCACGAGCGGGCACGGATCTCGGGCGGCAGGGCCGGCAGGTGTTCGGCCAGGAAGGCCTTTACCTCGCGCCGGAAGGCGGCCGCCGCCGGCGGCAAGGCGGTCAGCTGGAACGTGCTGGGCAGGGAAGTCAAAAAGGAGTCTCCGTGAAAGCCAGGATGGCACGGCAGGCCGTGCCCGGTCCCGGCGCATGGGGGTGCGCCGCCGTCAGCGGCCGGCCAGCAGGCGCCGGGCGGAATAGGTCATGACGCGCTCATGGCGCTGATTGAAGACTTCGATGTCCGAGTCCACCACCGCGCGCCCGTTGCGCGAAGTGGGGCGGATGCCGGTCACCGTGACCGTGGCCCAGATGGTGTCGCCCACGAGCACCGGGGCAAGGATCTTCTGCGTCAGCTCCAGCATGGCCAGCCCCGTGCCCTGGATCATGGTCTGCAGGATGAAGCCTTCGATCATGGCGTAGGTCAGCGCGGCGGGCACGGGCCTGCCGTGGATGGCGCCGCCCTCATGGCCCGCCTCGATAAAGATCGCCTCCAGCATGCCGGTGACCGAGATGAAGTTGACGAGGTCGGTCTCGGTCACCGTGCGGCGGAAGGTCTGGAAGGCCTGGCCCTCCTTGATGTCTTGCCAATAAAAACCCTGGCCGAGGCGGGGGAGTTGGGTATGGGGCACGGCGTCTCCTGGTGAGGGCCGCCATCGGCGGCCGGCTTCCTTTATGTTAGGAGCGGGAATGCGTCAGGGTTAGGCATTAGTGGCCGGCGGCGCACAATAGGCCGCGCCGTCCTGGCCCAGCGCGTCGATCTGCTCGCTGCTCAGGCCAGCCTCGCCAAGCAGGCTGCGGGTGTGCTGGCCCAGGCGTGGCGGCAGCGCGGGGGTCGCGCGCTCGCCGTCGAAACGCACCGGCGCGCCGGTAAAGCGCAGCGTGCCCATGGCCGGGTCGTCCAGCGTGTCGAAGAAGCCAGTTGCGCGCAGGTGCGGGTCATCCACCAGCGCGGCGAGCTGGTTGACGCGCGCCACCGGGATCTGCAGCGTTTCGCATAGCGCCAGCCAGGCGCTGGTGGTGCGCGTGCGCACGATCTCGCCGGTCAGCTCGTAGAGGCTTTCGATATGCTGCGTGCGCGCGGCGATGCCGGCAAAGCGCGGGTCGGCGGCCAGGTCGGGCCGGCCCGCGGCGGTGAAGAAGTCGTGCCAGTGCGCATCGGTGTACGGCATCATGCAGACATGGCCGTCGGCGCTCTGGTAAGGCTGGCGCAGCGGCGCCAGCACGCGCGGATAGCCGGTGGGCCCGCGCGGCGGCTCGAAGTGCTGGCCATAGAGATGCTCGACCAGGTTGAAGGCCACCATCGATTCGAACATCGGCACTTCCACCAGCGCGCCCTTGCCGCCCTGGCGCTCGCGCCCGGCAATGGCGGCCGAGATCGACAGCGCCGCCACCAGAGCGCTGGTCTTGTCGGCCGCGATGGTGGGGAAGTAGCGCATGGTGCCGGTCTGCGCGGCCATCAACGCGGCATTGCCGGACAGGCCTTGGATGATGTCGTCGTAGGCCGGGCGGCCGCCATAGGGGCCGTCCTCGGCAAAACCCAGCAAGCTCACGTAGACCAGGCGGGGGTGGCGCGCCATCACGCCGGCGGGGTCCAGCCCGAGGCCCGCCAGCTTCTGCGGCCGCATGCTGTGCATGAACACATCGGCGCTGGCTAGCAGGCGCTCCAGCGCGGCCTGCGCCGCGGGCAGCTTGAGGTTGAGCACCACGCTCTTCTTGCTGCGGTTCACGCCCAGGAAGATGGCCGACATGCCGTCTTCGGTGGCCGGGCCGGTGCGCCGCGTGGAGTCGCCTTCGGGCGGCTCCACCTTGATCACTTCGGCACCGAGGTCGGCCAGCCACTGGCTGGCGTAAGGGCCCATCACGACCGTGGATAGGTCGATCACGCGGATGCCTGAGAGGGGCAACATGCCTGGGTGTCTCCTGTCTGTTCTTGTGCCGGCCGCCGCCGGGCCGGGTGGCCGGGCGCAGGTCCGATGCAACAGGGTAGATCAGGCGGGACGTTTGCGTCTAATATTAGATTTTTGGGGTTCGATATCTTCTGCATATCGATGCGAATATCAGCGTGGACCTTCGTCAACTTCAACAGTTCGTGGCCCTGGCCGAAACCGGCAACTTCCACCGTGCGGCCGAGCGCCTGCACATGGCGCAGCCGCCGCTCTCCATCTCGATCCGCAAGCTCGAAGACGCGCTCGGCACGCCGCTGTTCGTGCGCACCTCGCGCGGGGTGCGGCTGACCCAGGCCGGCGAGGCCGCGCTGCACGACGCGCGGCGGCGCTGTTCCATGCCGGCCAGGCTCGCGCGGCGGCGCTGGCGGCGGCGCATGGCGAGCGCGGCGCGCTGCGCGTGGGCTTTGTCGGCTCGGCTACCTACGCCTTGCTGCCCAAGCTGATCCCGGCGTTCCGGGCAGCGCACCCGGGGATTGAGCTGATCCTGCATGAGTCCACCTCGGCGTCGATCCTGGACCGGCTGGAACGCCATCAGCTCGATGCCGGGCTGGTGCGCTTTCCCATCTTGCATAGCGGCGGCTATACGCTCATGCCGCTGGAGAACGACGAGTTCGTGGCCGCGGTGCCCGCCGATAGCGGCTTTGCACAGCGCGATGCGATTGCGCTCAAGGCGCTCGCCGCGGAACCGTTCATCATGCATCCCAGCGCCGAAGTGCCCAACCTGCAGGCCATCGCCATGCTGCTGTGCCAGCAAGCGGGGTTCGTTCCGCGTGTGACGCAAGAGGCGGTGCAGGTGCAGACCATTGTCAGCCTGGTGGAAAGCGGGCTGGGGGTGGCGCTGGTGCCTAGCGTGGCGGCGCGCTACATCAACCGGCGCGTGCGTTTCCTGCGGCTGACCAGCCCGCGGCCGGCAGCGCGCATCGGCATCGCGCTGGCCACGTCCACCGATAGCGATGACCGGCAGGTGCAGCGTTTGCTGGAGGTCGCGCGCGCCGTGGTTGGCTAGGCGGGCGGATCAGGCGGGCGGATCAGGCGGGCGTGCGGCCGCCACGCGCCGCGCCGGCGCGCTCCAGCGCCACGCCCGGCAGCAGGTGCAGCAGGCGCACCAGCTCGCTCTGGCGATGGGTGCCGGTCTTGCGCAGGATGTCGCGGATATGCACGCGCACGGTGTGCGGCGAGACGAATTCGTGATCGGCGATCTCGGCGAGGGTTTCGCCCGCGGCGAGACGGATGGCGACCAGGCTTTCCTTGCGCGACAGACCGAACAGCGATGTCAGCACCGAGCTGTCGAGTACCGATCGCGATTCCGAATTGCCCATCAGCACCATCGCGAACGGCAGTTGCCACGGGCCTTCCACGGGCTGGCGCGCCACCAGCGGCAGCACGATGATGGGCACCGGCTGGCCGCCGGACGTAATGTGCATCCATGAGCCGGCCGCCGCGTCGCCACCGCGGCATTGCATGGCGCGGTCGAGCAGCTTGTGCAGGGTGGTGCGCAGGGTCTGGTCGTGGGCCTTGAGCACGCCGTTTTCCAGCGCGAGCTGGCTGTCGGCCTGTACCAGCGCCTCGGCCCAGATATTGGCGTAGCGCACGCGCATATCGGCTTGCAGCACCATCACGCCGAAGTCGAGCGTATCCAGCCCGGCCAGGCCAAGGGCCGCCAGGCCGCTCAGCTCGAAGTTGCGCTGTTGCATGCGCGCGGCGCGGGCCCAGTGCGGCAGCACACGCGAGAGCCGCTTGCTGCGGTGGCTCAAGCCCTCAGCCCCGTCGAAACTGGTATCCAGCCGGCCACCGCGGCCGGTGCCGCCCATCAGCACGCAGACTTCGGCGGTATCCAGCAGGCGGATGCCATGCTCCAGGTCGGTGCCATGGGCCGGGGCTTGCCAGGGCGCGCCGTCCTGCGGGTCGCCCGCGTGATCGCCAGCGAGCGCGCGCTTGGGCAGGCTGGCTAGCGCATGCAGGCCCTCCGGCACGTAGGTGCCCTGCGCCGAGAAGCAGCCATGCGGGGTAACCCCGAGGCGGGCTTGCCCGGACAGCTTGTCCCAGACCAGGTAATGCGGGCTTTCAGTGTCGGTATAGCTGGAAAAGAGGTCCAGCGCGGCTGGCATGGCTGTGACGTCAAGCGCCGATTCGTAGATCGAATCGATCAGACGATGGAAGTCTTCATCCGCCGACGGATGTTCGCCCATAGTGTTTTCCCCGGTGGCTTTCGCCCGATCCTGCTTCTGCTCTTTTTATTGGTCCGCTGGTACGGCTGGCTTGCTCTGACCGGCTCCGATGTGGCGGTTGCCACCGGCCTGGGTCAGGCGCCTGGTTGCACGGTACGCCAGCGCAGCGCGTTCCGTGTGGCGGCATTATGCGGACGCGGGCATAACTTCGCAAACAGGGAATGTCGCCTGGGCAAATATTAAAAATTATTACAGTACCGAAATGCCCGGGAAGCCGGGCACGGCCGCGCGGGGCGTACCCGTTTCTGCGTGCGCTTTGTGCGCCGCATAGTGATTCAAGCGGCTCAGCTGGGTCCGGGCGCCCCCTTCGAGAGCGCGGCAGCGCCCCCGGCGCCGGCTGCCAGTTCAGTGGCTTGCTCGGCCTCCGTGGCCTGGGCCGGTGTGACCCCCAGGCCGCCTTCGACCTGCACCGTCACCCGCTGCGTGACCATGCTGACGCCGTGCTGGTCAAACTTCCGCTTTAGCCGCGCGTTGAACGCGCGCGTGATTTCCGCCTGGGTCAGGGGACGGGTCTTGAACTGCGCCAGCACCACCGAGCCGTTCGGGTCGAAGCGATCGAGGCCGAGGATGTCGAGCCCCGACAGCAGGTTGCGCGCGTAGCGGAAGTCGCGCGCCACTTCGGCACCGGTCTCCCGGATCAGCTCGATGGCCTGGTCGAGATCGTTGCCATACGCCACGCCGATGTTGAACACGGCAAAGGCATAGCCGCGCGACATGTTCTTGATGGCCTTGATCTGACTGTAGGGCAGTATATGCAGCGCGCCCTTGCCGTCGCGCAGCTTGACCGTGCGGATGGTCATGGCCTCCACCGTGCCGATATGGTCGGGCAGTTCCACCGAGTCGCCGATGGCGATCGAATCCTCCACCACGATGAACAGGCCGGTGATCAGGTCCTGAACCAGGCTTTGCGCGCCAAAGCCGATGGCCAGGCCGACCACGCCGGCGCCGGCGAGCAGCGGCGTCACGTTGACGCCGAGGTTGGCCAGCACCACGATCAGCGTGATCACCAGCAGCGCGACGAACAAGGCATTGCGCACCAGCGGCAGGATGGTCCTGGCGCGCAGGCTGGGCGCCTGCCCGCGCCCGTACGCTGGCGTCAGCGTCTGGGTGATGGCCGTATCGATCAGCAGCCACAGCAGCCACGACAGCAGCACGGTGCTGGTCACGCTGAACACGGCCTCGCCGATGCGCTTGCCGGCTGCCGTGGATTCAATGACCGAGACCAGCGAGGCACCCCAGATACGGCTGGCCAGCTCGAAGTAGGCGAACCAGATCACCACCCGCACCAGCGCCACCGCAAAGCGCCCGAAGCGTGCCAGGTAGGCCGAGCGCTGGCGGTCGCGAAAGCGCGGCGCGCGGTGCGTGGCCTTGGGCGAACGCCCGGTGATCAGCGTCAGCATCAGCGCGGCGACGAACAGCGCCACCGAGGCCACGGTGCGGCGCAGGAAGACGTCAGCGTAGCCGGTGGCCAGCACGGTGCCGGCCACCGAGGCCACCACCACCGCCAGCACCGGCAGGTGCCAGCTTGCGCCCACCAGGCGCAACAGGTCCATGACGGCGGGGTGCCCCTGGCGGAAAGCCAGCGGCCGGTTGCTGATGATCTGGCCGATCTGGCGGCGAAAACGCAGCGTGAAGGCGCCGATCAGCAGCGCCGCGGCGATGTTGGCCACGGTGGAGATCAGCGCCGACAGGTTGGTGCCGAGCGAGGCGATCGCGCGCGGGTCGGTGGTGACGTCGCCCAGCGCCGCCAGCGCGCCGGTGGCGAACAGCAGCCCACGCGAGTGCAGCAGCAGGTCGCGCACCGCGTGCGCGCGGTGGGCCGAGATGAACAGCGCGAAGATGACCTGGCACACCGCGCCCATCACGGCGCCGGCCACCACCGAATAGGCAATCACCATGCCGGCTACGCTGGCGGGCGAGCCCCCGAACACCCCGCTCGATAGCAGCATCGCCAGGGCGAAGGCCACCACCCACGGCGCCACCCTGCGCAGCATGTAAAGCCCGACGTCCATCCACGACGGCACCGCGGGCAACTCATGGCGCACCGCGCGGCGCAGGCGCCGGTTGCGTACCCTTCTCACTGCCTCCCGTAGCAGCCAGCCAGAGAAGAACCAGGCTGCGAGCACGGTGGCGAACTCTCGCGCCGATCGCCATGGCGAGCGGGTCCCGTTGATGGTCAGCGCGGCCAGCCATTCCTCGCCGGCGAATTCGATCCGCCAGCGCCAGTAATGCCATGGCCCCTTGTCCTTGGCGAGCGACGCGTCGAGATGGTCGACCGCCTCGGCCAGCGCCCCGAGCAGGCCCGGCGCCGGCGCCGACGCGGCGCTGGCAGCGCCGACGCCCTTGCGCAGCGTCCGCAGCTGCTCGACCAAGGCTTTGCGGTCCTTGTCGTTCTGCAGCGTGGTGATGACCTGGTCGAGCGACTGCGCGAGCGGCTCGCTGGCCGCGGGCTGCGAGGCCGGCACGGACTCGGCTTTGACGACCGCCGCCAGCGAAGCCAGCCCGGGCGGTGCCGCCAGTGCCGGGCCCGCCGCCAGCGTGGCCAGCGCGAGCCAGAGCATCAGCAGCAGCAACGTGCCAGGCCGGCATGCGGCTGGGAATGTTGGTTGGAACCTGATCACGAGCGTCTTCCCATGCGGGTAGAGAGTGCCCGGGCAACGCCGGGGGGATGCTCGATACTGTAGCGCATTGCGGATACCGCACACGGGGGTGGATTCGTGCAGCGCCGCAATAGGCCTTGTCGGCCACACAGCGCGCTGGTGTGGCGCGTTTCCTGGCCGCA
Organism: Cupriavidus basilensis OR16; assembly: GCF_000243095.1. GTDB lineage: Bacteria > Pseudomonadota > Gammaproteobacteria > Burkholderiales > Burkholderiaceae > Cupriavidus > Cupriavidus basilensis_D. Next base: position 28,834 of record NZ_AHJE01000055.1, read on the forward strand.
GCGCACGGGTGACGTGCGGTGGGCGTACCATGGCCGCATGCCCGTTCCTGCCGTTCGCGGTCAACGGAGTGGCGGTGCGGGCCGTTGAGTGAGGTATTGCGTGTCGGTCGGGTTGCGGCTGGTTGCAGCCCTGTCGTTTCGTTGTCCCAATGGCATTGTTACCGCAGGAGCCTGTCATGAATGCTATGAAAGCCGTTACCGCCTTGTCCGCCGTTAGCGCCTCGACTGCCTCGTTCGGCCGGCGCGTCGGCTTGCCCATGCTGCTGAGCGCAGCGCTCTTTGCCTCGATTCCGCACCTGGCGCGCGCTCAAGCCACGCCGGCCACTCCCGCCGCTCCCGCTGCCGCCACGCCGATGGCCAAGCCGATGGCGCCCGCCGCCTCCATGCCGATGGCCAAGCCCGCCGCGCCCGCCGCCGCCGCCCCGGGTGGCGGCCCTGGCCAGGTATGGGCCAACAAGACTTCCAAGGTCTATCACTGCCCCGGCACGAAGTACTACGGCAAGACCAAGAACGGCGCCTACATGAGTGAAGCCGATGCCACCGCGCAAGGCTTCCATGCGGACCACGGCAAGGCTTGCAAGTGAGCCGCGCTAAGCGCTGTCAGGAGGGCATGACATGCACCTGATCTGGGTCATTCTCATCGGCTTTCTCGCCGGGCTGGTGGCGCGCATGCTCACGCCCGGGCGCAGCCCGAGCGGCTTCTTCCTGACCGCCGGCCTGGGCATCGTCGGCTCGCTGGCCGCGACCTTCCTTGGGCAGGCGCTGGGCTGGTACCGGCCCGGGCAGTCCGCCGGCTTTGTCGGCGCCGTGCTGGGCGCCGTGATCCTGCTGGCGCTGTATCACCTGGCAACGCGGCGCTAGGCCGGCCGCCGTTTCCCGTTTCTTCTTCCGTTTCTTCTTCAGTTGGCTAGTGCTGCTGCCCGCGGGCATGTCCCGTGGGCAGCAGCATTCGCGCCGCCGCGCGTTGGCGTACTCACGCTTGCATGCATTCGTCGCTTCCGACGATGCGTTGCGCGCCGTCATCCCCGAATCTCCATACCACGCCGGCAAGCCTGTTTTTTCGGCTAGCCGGACTCAGGCATTCCGCCGTTGCGCGCCGACGGGCGACGGGGAATGGTTCGGTACCTATCAAGAAGACGTGGAGACAAGATGGAACTCAATGCATCGGTAACGGCGGTGATCACGGGCGGCGCTTCGGGCCTGGGCGAAGCCACCGCGCGCGCGCTGGCGGCGCACGGCGTGCGCGTTGCGCTGTTCGACATGAACGCGGAAAAGGGCGAGGCTGTGGCGCGTGAGCTCGGGGGCGTGTTCTGCCAGGTCAACGTGACCTCGGAAGCCGAGGTCGAAGCCGGCTTCGCCAAGGCGCGCGCAGCGCTCGGCCAGGAACGCATCCTGGTGAATTGCGCCGGCACCGGCAACGCCATCAAGACCGCATCGCGTGCGAAGGAAGCGCCGGACCAGATCCGCTTCTTCGCCTCGGATGCGTTCGAGCGCATCATCCAGATCAACCTGATCGGCTCGTTCCGCTGCCTGGCGCGCTCGGCCGCCGGCATGCTCACGCTGGACGCGTGCGACGGCGACCGCGGTGTCATCATCAATACCGCCTCGGTGGCGGCGCAGGACGGGCAGATGGGCCAGGCGGCGTACTCCGCCTCCAAGGCCGGCGTGGTTGGCATGACCCTGCCGATTGCGCGCGACCTGTCCGGCGAAGGCATTCGCGTCAACACCATCATGCCCGGCATCTTCAATACGCCGCTCTTGCAAGGCGCGCAGGAACACGTCAAGGCCGCGCTGGCCGCCTCGGTGCCGTTCCCCAAGCGGCTCGGCGCGCCGGAAGAGTTTGCCTCGCTCGCGCTGGAGATGTGCCGCAACAGCTATTTCAATGGCGAAGCGGTGCGGCTCGATGGCGCCATCCGCATGGGCCCGCGCTGATGCGGCAGCTCAAATAACGAAAAGGACGTGCGCATGCAGCAGGACCGAGAGAAGGAGGCGCCGATGGATTTCAGTTACCTGACCACACTGCCGCATGCGCTGCGCCACTTTGCGCAGCGGCGGCCCGATGCGGTGGCTTATGCCTTCGAGGGCAGGCTCACCACGTATGCGCAGCTGGACCGCCAGACCGATAGCGTGGCGCAGGCGCTGGCTGCGGCGGGCATCGGGCCGGGCGAGCGCATTGGCTATATCGGCAAGAACTGCGATCACTACTTTGAGCTGTGGTTAGGCGCGGCCAAGATGGGCGCCGTGATGGCGCCCGCGAGCTGGCGCCTGGCGCCGCCGGAGGTGGGCTATATCGTTGGCCATTCCGATGCCGCGCTGCTGTTCGTCGGGCCGGAGTCGGCGGAGCTGGTGCGCAAGCTGCTGCCCACGCTGCCACTGGTGCGCGAGGTGATCGCCATGGAAGGCGGCCAGCCAGGCTGGCCCGCCTACGTGACGTGGCGCGACGCGCATGCGCCCACGCCACCGGCGCACCAGCCCGCCGCGCATGACGTGGTGCTGCAGCTCTATACGTCGGGCACCACCGGCCGCCCCAAGGGCGTGCTGCAGATATCTCGTGGTCGCGCTGGACGGACGACGATGTCTCGCTGGTGGCCATGCCGGTGGCGCATATCGGTGGCTCGGGCTGGGGCTTGCGCAGCTTGCTCGCGGGGGCCAAAGGCGTGGTGGCGCGTGATTTCGATCCCGGCGCGGTGCTGGACTTCTTTGAGCGCGAGCGCATCAGCAAGCTGTTCCTGGTGCCGGCCGCGATGCAGTTCGTGCTGCGCGATCCGCGTGCGCGCCGCATCGATTACTCGCGCCTGAAAACCTTGCTCTATGGCGCGGCGCCAATCCCGGCGGCGTTGCTGCGCGAGGGCATCGAAGTCTTCGGCTGCGGGTTTGCGCAGCAGTACGGCATGACGGAGACCACCGGCACGGTGGTGGCACTGCCGCCGGAAGACCATACCACCGACGACGTGCCGCGCATGCGGGCCGCTGGCAAGCCGCTGCCCGACGTGGAAGTGGTGGTGGTGGACTGGGAAGGCCGGCGCCTGCCGCCGGGCGAAGTTGGCGAGCTGATGATCCGCTCGCCGCAGAATATGGCCGGCTACTGGAAGCAGCCCGACGAGACCGCGCGCACCATCGACGCCGAAGGCTGGCTACGCACCGGCGACGCGGGTTTTCTCGATGCCGAGGGCTATGTCTACATTCACGACCGGGTCAAGGACATGATCATCAGCGGCGGCGAGAACGTGTATCCCGCCGAGGTCGAGAGCGCGATCTATGGCCACCCGCAGGTGGCGGATGTGGCCGTGATCGGCGTGCCCGACGAAAAATGGGGCGAGGCGGTCAAGGCCATTGTCGTGCCGCGCCCAGGGCAGGCGCCTGATCGCGACAGCATTGCGGCTTGGGCGCGCGAGCGGCTGGCCGGCTACAAGATCCCCAAGAGCATCGAGTTTGTCGATGCGCTGCCGCGCAACCCGTCCGGCAAGCTGCTGCGCAGGAAGCTGCGCGAGCCGTATTGGGAAGGGTACAACCGGCGGGTCAACTGAGGCGGGCGCATAAGAAAGCCAGGCGCTCGTTACTTTCCGCTCCCGTCTCACCCGTTTCATGGCTGAGATGGGAGTGATGGGAGTGATGGGAGAGAAGCCGGTGATCATCGCGGCACATGCATCCGTGGATGCTACCCGCTGTCCCACGGAACGCGTTACGTAACGCGTAACACGCAGCTGGGCGCCGGCCCACCGCGCTCGCGGCCGGCGGTGCGTCCCGCCAAATCCTTCCTGCTCGCATCCATCCCCCGCAAAGCCTGATGGCGCCTGCCATCGTCGGCCCGCGCTGCAGCGCCCGCATTCCCTCCCGCACCCTCTCGCGAACAGCCTCGTCGCTGGCACACGGCTTGCAGTATTGCCTGTGACAACGTTACCGCGAGTACCGGCCTGGCCGGATGGGCATGCCGTTGCCGAGGGGAGCAGATGAAACCGAAAAGCAACAGATCGCGTGGAGGCGCAGTGTCATGAACGCACTCCTGATTGAGGATAACCCGCTCTTGCGGCTTGGCCTGCTGCGCATGCTTGATGGCCTCGAGGGTTTTGGCCACGTGATCTGCGTGGACCCGTCGGATCTCGCCATGCTGCAAGGGCAGTTGAACGACATTGCGCTGGTGGTCCTCGGCGTGCCGCAGTTGCAGGATCGCGCGCGGGAATTGCTGGAAACCGCGCGCGCCGTGCTGTCGGCGCAGTACCTGCTGCTGCTGGTCGAGGGCACGTTGCCGCCCGTCTTGCCTGCGGGCCTGGCATGGGGCATCTGCACGTGGCTGCCCAAATCGTCGTCGCTGGTGGCAATCGAGGCAGCGATCCGGCTGGTGCTGGCCGACGACACGCGTTGGCGCGGCGCCCTGGCTCCGCATCCTTCGGCGCCGTTGCAGGCGCTGGCGACGGAAGGCGGGCGCATCGACCTGCTGCGCGACGAGGCGCGCATGTTGAAGCTCACGCCGCGCCAGTACGAGGTGCTGGTCTTGCTTTCGCACGGCTATCCGCTCAAGACCGTGGGCCGCCTGCTCAATATCTCGGTGGCAACCGTGAAGAGCCACGTCGCGCTGCTGTACCAGCGCTTGCAGGTCAGCAAAAAGAGCGAAGCCATCCACGCCGCCCGCCAGCGCGGCGCCAGGTTCCAGGCGGGCAGCGGCCAGGGCGGCAACGATCGTGGCGCGGCCGGCGCCTGGCGCTAACCCCAGTTTCCCGCTCAGGAGAGCACCATGTCCAGTCACACCGCAAGGGACGCGGAAATCGCCGCGGCCATCGATGCCACCCTGCTGCGCCGCCGGCAACAGTTCGACGGCCAGCCGGCCGCATGGCATGTGCTGTGCGAAGCCGCGCACGTCGCCACGCTGGGCGAACCGGCGCGCCGGGCCTTCATCGCGCGCGTGGCGGCCAGCCGTGGCGCCGACATCGCCCTGCGCCTGCTGTTCAAGGCGGAATCGATCCGGGCCACGGTGACCGAGGCGCTGGCAGCCGGCGAGGACGTGGACGCCGGCCAGCCGGCCGTGCCCTTTGTCGAGTGCACGGGCTGCGAGGATTGCGGTGACCGTGAGATGCCGGCTGCTGGCCAGTGCGCCGGGCAGGCACGCAGCCCGGCTGGCGGGCTGCTGCACTGAGCTGGCTTACAGCCCTAGCACCAGCTTGGCGATGATGTTGCGCTGGATCTCGTTGGAGCCGGCGTAGATCGATGCCTTGCGGTAGTTGAAGTAGCGCGGCGCCAGCGGCGCGGCGTAGTCGGGGCCCGCCTGCGGGCCCGTGGCGCGACCCTGCAATTCGCCCCAGCCATCCTGCACGAAGGGCAGCGCGTACGGGCCGGCCGCTTCCACCGCCAGCTCGCTGATGGCCTGGATGGTCTCGGTGCCCACCAGCTTGAGCATGCTGGATGCGGCGCCGATCGAGGTGCCCGAGCTCACGTTGGAAAACAGCCGCAGCTCGCTCGCCTCCAGCGCGGCCGCGCGCACGTGCAGCTCGGCCAGCTTGCGGCGAAAACCCGGATCGTCGAGCAAGCGCCCGCCATCCTCGCCGGGCTCCTTTTCCGCGATGCGCGCCACCTTGGCCAGTTGCTGGCGCAGCATCGGGCCGTAGCTGCCGCCGCGCTCGAACTCAAGCAGGTACTTGGCGTAGGTCCAGCCCAGGCCTTCCTCGCCGATGCGGTTTTCCGCCGGCACGCGCACATCTTCAAAGAAGACCTGGTTGACTTCCTGCTGGCCCTCGACCGGGCCATCGAGCGTGGGCAGCGATGCCACCGTGATGCCGGGCGTGCGCATGTCCACCAGCACGAAGGAGATGCCGTCCTGGCGGCGCGCGTCGCGGCTGGTGCGCACCAGGCAGAACATCCAGTCGGCCCACTGCGCGTGCGTGGTCCAGATCTTGGAGCCGTTGAGGATGTAGTGTTCGCCGTCCTGGTCCCGGCCGCGCTCGGCGCGCATCTGCAGGGAGGCCAGGTCGGAGCCGGAGTTGGGTTCGGAGTAGCCCTGGCACCACCAGATGTCAGAGCGCAGGATGGGCGGCAGGAAACGCGCCTTCTGCTCGGGGCTGCCGTATTTCATGATCACCGGTGCCACCATCTTCAGGCCCATCGGCGACACGGTCGGGCAGCCGGCGGCGGCGGTCTCGGCCTGGAACAGGTAGCGCTGCGCCGGGGACCAGCCCGGGCCGCCATACTCCTCGGGCCAGTTCGGCGCGGCCCAGCCACGCTCGAACAGCTTCTTCTGCCAGCGTACCTGGCCCTCCTTGTCGAGATAGCCATTCTTGGTGCGCGCCATCAGGGCCTTGAGGCCGGGGTCGAAGGCTTCCTTGATCCAGGCACGGACCTCGTCACGGAATTGCAGCTCTTGCGGGGAGAAATCGAGATTCATCGATGGGCCTCGGGATATTCGTCAGGGCTCAGGCGGCAACCGGATACAGCAGGTCGGCGTAGCGGCGCAGGTGGTGTTCGGCGGAGCCAAACTGCAGGTCGATCGCGGTGACGCGCTTGAAGTAATGGCCAACCGCCAGCTCCTGCGTCACGCCCATGCCGCCGTGGATCTGCACCGCGGCCTGGCCGACGAACTTGCCGGCCTGCCCGGCCTGCGCCTTGGCGGCACTTGCGGCCAGCGCGCGCTGCACAGGCTCGGCGCTGGCCTGCATGGCGGCGACTTGCGTCAGCGCCACGGTTTGCTCCAGTTGCACATACATGTCGGCCATGCGGTGCTGCAGCACCTGGAAGGTGGCAATCGGTACGCCAAACTGCTTGCGCTGGCGTGCGTAGTCGACCGTGTCGCCGAGCATCCGGCTCATGGCGCCGCCGGCTTCGGCGCACAGCGCTACCGCGGCCTCGTCGCTCAGGCGCTCGACCAGCGCCAGCGCCTCGCCTTCGGGGCCCAGCAAGCCGCCATGCGGCACGAAGACGTTGTCCAGGTGTATGTCGGCGGCCCGGGAGCCATCCACGGTGGGGTATTCCTGCAGCGTCACGCCGGGCGCGTTGCGCTCGATCCAGAACAGGCTGATGCCGTCCCGGTCACGCCGGCTGCCGCTGGTGCGCGCGCTCACCACCAGGTGCGTGGCCCACGGCGCGGCCACCGCCACGGCCTTGTGGCCGCTAAGGCGCCAGCCGCCTTGCGCGTGGGTGGCGCTGGTTTGTACATCATGCAGGCAGTAACGGCTGCGCGGCTCGGCGTGCGCCCAGGCCACGGTGACCTCGCCGCCGATGATGGCGGGCAACCAGCTGGCGGCCAGCGTCTCGCTGCCATGCAGCAAGGCGCCGCCGCCGAGCACCACGGTGGACAGGTAGGGCTCGACCACCAGGTGGCGGCCGAACTGCTCCATCACGATCGTGTGGTCGACGGCATTGCCGCCGAGCCCGCCGAACCGTTCCGGGAACGCGGCGCCCAGCAGGCCCAGCTCCTGCGCCAGGGCTTTCCAGCAGGAAGCCCGCCAGCCAGCGGGCGAGCGGATCGCCGCCTGGCGGGCCTCGAAGCTGTAATGGTCGGCCAGGTAGCGCGCGAGCGTGTCGCGCAACATCGATTGTTCTTCGCTGAATTGGAAATCCACGGTGGTTCCTTGGCGCGGTTGCTGGGGCACTTGCCATTATGCGAAGAGGCCGCCGGGTCGCATCGTCGGATGCGACGAATCGCCTTGGCGCGAGGCGCGCCGCACGCGCGCCGGCACGGGCGTTTGCGGCGCCGCACCAAGGCGCGTTCGTCGCTTCGGACGATGCTCATCCGGCGTGCCTGTCCCGACAATGTGCGCACGCAATGCCATCCCAGTTCCAAGCCACCTAGTCATCCAGTCACCCGGCCACCCAGTTCGGCCAGTTCGGCCACACCCACTTCCAGGAGGGTCAGTCATGCACCCGCATGTTCATGCGCAGCGCACCCCGGACAAGCCGGCCATCATCATGGCCGGTGGCGCCGTCATCACTTACCGCGAGCTTGACGAGCGCTCCAAGCAGGTGGCGCGGCTGTTCCGCGACCACGGGCTGCAGCCGGGCGACCGGGTGGCCTTCCTGCTGGAGAACCACCCGCGCCTGTTCGAGCTGTGCTGGGGCGCGCAGCGCTCGGGGCTGATCTACGTCTGCATCAGCACGCGCCTGAACGTGGAGGACGCGGCGCATATCGTGGCCGACAGCGGCGCCAGGATGCTGGTCACCTCGCACGCGCAGGCGACGGTGGCGCAGGGGCTGGCGGCCAAGGCGCCAGGCCTGGGCGCACGCCTGATGATGGACGGCATCGTGCCGGGCTTTGCCGCCTATGAGACGGCGCTGGCCCAGTACCCCGGGTGGCGCATCGAGGACGAATGCGCGGGCACCGACATGCTGTACTCCTCTGGCACCACGGGCCGCCCCAAGGGCGTCTTCACGCCGCCGGCCAACCAGCGGATCGATGTGCCTGGTTCGCTGGTGCTGATGTGCCAGTCGCTTTACCAGTTCGGCCCGGACACGCGCTACCTCTCACCCGCGCCGCTCTATCACGCGGCGCCGCTGCGCTACAACATGGCCGTGCAGCAACTCGGCGGCACCTCGGTGGTGATGGAGCATTTCGACGCGGAAGCATTCCTGCGCTTGCTGGCAAAGTACCGCATCACGCATACCCAGGTCGTGCCCACCATGTTCTCGCGCATGCTCAAGCTGCCCGAGGCGGTGCGCCAGCGCCACGACGTGTCCTCGCTGCGCTTTGCCGTGCATGCCGCCGCGCCCTGCCCGGTGTCGGTCAAGGAGCAGATGATCGATTGGTGGGGGCCGATCATCTGGGAGTACTACGCCGGCACCGAGGGCAACGGTTCCACCGCGGTCGGCTCCGCCGACTGGCTCAGCCACAAGGGCACGGTGGGCCGCGCGTCGGTCGGCGAGTTGCGCATCTGCGACGACAGCGGCGCCGTGCTGCCGCCGGGCGAACCCGGCACCATCTACTTTGCCGAAGGGCGCAGCTTCGTCTACCACAACGACCCCGACAAGACCGCGCAGTCGCGCCACCCCGTGCACGCCGGCTGGACCACGCTGGGCGATGTCGGCTACGTGGACGAGGAAGGCTATCTCTACCTGACCGACCGCAAGGCCAACATGATCATCTCGGGTGGGGTCAACATCTATCCGCAGGAGGCCGAGAACCTGCTGATGACCCATCCCAAGGTCATGGACGTGGCGGTGATCGGCGTGCCCAACGAGGACTTTGGCGAGGAGGTCAAAGCGGTGGTGCAGCCACTCGACATGGCGCATGCCAGCCCGGCCCTGGCCGACGAGCTGCTCGCCTTTTGCCGCACGCACCTCTCGGCCATCAAGTGCCCGCGCTCGGTGGATTTTGCCGACGAACTGCCGAGGCTGCCCACCGGCAAGCTGCTCAAGCGGCTGCTGCGCGAGCGCTACTGGGCGGGACGGGAGAACAAGCTCGTCTAGGCAGCGCCACCCGGCACGCATGGGCGCGCCGGGTGGCGGGCGGGTGTTTACGCCATAATCAGCCGTTCGATCCCTGGCGCATGTGGCGCCAGCAGCCGGCAACCATAAGCCGGTGCCGATCGCGTGGCATCCACCGCTCGTGGGTGCCGCCGCCAACAGGAAGACACGGCGAATGGCAACAATCGAGGAGACCAGCGCGGGCCATCGGGGCGCCGCCCGCGCCGCCACGCTGGTGGCGAAGCTGCGCCCGCCCATGCTGACCCCGTTCCAGGTGGAGCGCCGCGCCATTTGCGACGCGGTGTGCGCGGCCGGCTTCGTCAAGCTGGTGCTGGTGCGCGCGCCGGCCGGGTTCGGCAAGACCACCGCCATGCTGCAATGCCGGGCACGGCTGGACGCCGAGGGCGTGGCCACCGCCTGGCTCACGCTGGACCGCGCGGACAACGACGCCACGCGCTTCCTGGGCTCGCTCGAAGCCGCCTTCGCGCTGGTGCTGCGCAAGGGCGGCGCGCCGCTCGCCGTGGCCCAGCCGGCGCCGCAGTCGGTGGGCGAGCACGCGCTCGCGCTGATCGACCGCATGGCGGCCCACGACCGCCCCTTCACGTTGTTCCTGGATGACTTCGAAGCCTTGCAGAACTCCGCCGTGGCCGGCCTGGTCTGGCAGGTGGTGGAGCAACTGCCACCCGGCGCCCGCCTGGTGCTGGGCACCCGCTGGGTGCCGGAGTCCGGGCTGGCGCGGCTGCGCGCGCGTGGCGAGCTGCTGGAGATCGAACCGGCCCAGCTGCGCTTTACCGCCGACGAGACCGATTCCTTCCTGCGCCGCGCACGCGGCCTGGCGCTGCAGCCCGCTGCCATCTCCGCGCTGCACCGGCGTACCGAAGGCTGGGCCACCGCGTTGTGGCTGGCGTCGGTGGCGCTGGAGCGGCGCGGCCAGCCGGACGCGTTCATCGCCGGCTTTTCCGGCTCGAACGCCGCGATTGCCGATTACCTGGTGGAGGATGTCTACCTGCACCTGCCCGATGCGGTGCGTGCTTTCCTGTTGCGTACTTCCATCCTCGACCAGCTCAGCGGGCCACTGTGCGATGCCGTCTGCGGCACTGCCGACAGCGAGGAGATCCTGGCCTGGCTGGAGCGGGCCAACCTGTTCCTGATGCCGCTGGACGGCGAACGCCACGGCGGCGCCGAGCCGCCCGCTCAGCCCAATGCGCGCTGGTACCGCTATCACAGCCTGTTCTCCAGCTTCCTGCGCGTGCAGTTGCAGCAGGCCATGCCGGACGAAGTGCCGGCCCTGCAGATGGCCGCCTCGCGCTGGTACGAACAGCAGGGCCGGCCGGTGCCGGCCATCGAGCATGCGCTGGCGGCCGGGGCGGTGGCTCACGCGCTCCCGCTGCTGGCGGGCTCGGTGGACGAGTTGCTGGCGCAGGGCCGCATGCGCCTGCTGACACGCTGGCTGGACGCCGTGCCGGCCGACGCGCTGGCGGCGTGGCCCAAGCTGCAGATCGCCCATGTCTGGGCCTTGTCGTTTACGCGCGGACCGGCCGACGCCATCGCGCTGCTGCAGACCATCCCGCTGGCCGGCGCCGAGGGCGACCTGCTGGCCCACGTGCGCGCGCTGCGCCATATGCTGCTGAACATGATGGACCGCTTCGACGAGGCACGCGCCTACAGCCGCGACGATCCCCTGCCGCTGCCCATGGGCTACCCGTTCCCGGATTCCATCCTGGCCACCTCGATGGCGCGCATGGCCGCGGTGACCGGCGACTACCGCGAGGCGCGGCGGCTGCTGGGCGTGGCCCGCCAGGTGGTGCGCGGTTCCGACAGCAATTTCAACAAGATTTTCTCGGAATCGGTGGAGGGGCTGATCGACCTGCGCCAGGGGCGCCTGCAGCAAGCGCTGGCGCGTTTCCGCATTGCCGCCAGCACCATGCTGCCGAACCGCTACGGTCCCACCAACGGCAACGCCATGGCCGGCATCCTGCTGGCCGATGCGCTCTACGAGATCAACGAGCGCGAGCGCGCGGAGCGCCTGCTCAATGTGTACGTACCGCTGGCGCGCGACCTCGGCCTGCCCGACCAGATCATCACCGGCCATGCCGTGCTGGCCCGTATCGCCTGCGATCGCGGCGACGTGGACGGCGCGCACGAATGGCTGGCCGCGCTCGAGCACCTCGGCCATCATCGCGGCCTGCCGCGGCTGGTGCTGGGCGCCATGCTGGAGCGCGCCCGCCTGGCCCTGCTGCAGGGCAACCAGCACGCGGCCGAAGAGGCGCTGCTGCATGCCGCGGACCCGGCATTGTGGCGGGCGCGGCCCGGCGTCAGCGCCGTCAGTTCCTTTGCCAACGACCTGGAAGACGTGCCCATGGGGCGGCTGCGCCTGGCACTGTTCACCGAGCCCTCGGCCGCCACGCGCGAGGCGATCGAGAAAGAACTCGCCGCTGCCGAGCGGGCGCAACTGATGCGGCGCGCGCTCAAGCTGCGCATCCTGCTGGCGCTGGCCTGCCAGCGCAGCGGCGATGCCGCGCGGGCGCTGCTGACCATGGGCGAGGCACTGCGCTTCGGCGCCGCGGAAGGCTTTATCCGCATCTTCGCCGACGAAAGCGCGGACGTCCGGCGGCTGGTGGGCGAGGCCTGCGTGCGCCAGGGCGGCGCGCTGCCCGCGGGCTACGTCGAGCGGTTGCTGCAGGCGTGCGGCGGCGCCCCGGAGCCGGCCGACCCCGCCGCCATGCAGGCTCGCCACGGCTTGCTGGAGCCGCTCACGCCCAAGGAGCAGAAGGTGCTGCAACTGCTGGCCGAGGGCTTCTCCAATGTGGCAATGGCCGACCGGCTCTTTGTCTCCGAGACCACGGTGCGCACCCACCTGCGCAATATCAGCGCCAAGCTGCGCGCCAGCAACCGTACCCAGGCGGTCGCCATCGCACGGCAGCTGGGTTTGCTGTAGCGTTCCTCAGGCTGCGCTGCCGGCAAGCAGGGCCATGACGTCGTCATACAGCGCGCGCGGGATGAGCACGCCATGGCGCAGGCTGGCTTCGCGTGCCTGATAGCGCCGCTGCGAAGGCAGCCGCGCCCCTTGTCCGAGCATCGCCTCGAACAGGCTTTCCGCCCGCGCCCGCTCCGCCTCGCACTGCGCGCCGAGAAAGCGCGCGGGATCGATGGCGATGATCAGCTCGCCCCCCATCGGCGACGACTTCGTGCCGGCATCGTAGGCCAGCGAATCCATGCTGGTCATGTCGGCGATCAGCGGGCCGGCGAGCAGTTCGACCATGGCGGCAAGGGCCGCGCCCTTGTGGCCGCCGAAGCTCAGCATGGCGCCGTGGTCCAGCACGGTGGCCGCATCGGTACAGGATTTCCCGGCGGCATCGATGCCCCAGCCCTCCGGGATCGGCTTGCCCGCGCGGCGATGCAGTTCGATCTCGCCACGCGCCACCGCACTGGTGGCGAAGTCGAAGATGAACGCGGGCTGGCCGGCGCGCGGCCAGCCGAAGGCCAGCGGATTGGTGCCAAACAGCGGCTTGCTGCCGCCCGCGGGCGTGACCCAGGCATGGCTGGGCGTGCAGGCCAGGGCGACCAGGCCGGCATCGGTCAGCGGTTCGATGTCCGCCCACAAGGCGGAGAAATGCACGCAGCGGTTGATGCCCAGCGCCGCGATGCCCTGCGAGCGCGCCTTGCCGATCAGGTATGGCAACGCCGTCTTGTAGGCCACTTGCGAGAAGCCGCGCATGGCATCGACCCGCAGCAGCCCCGGCGCCGTGTCGTGCAGCTTGGGCAGGGCATCCGGCGACACCTTGCCGGCCTTGAGCGTGGCGATGCAGCCGAGCAGCCGGTAGAGGCCATGGGAGGCGCAGCCGTCGCGCTCACCGGCCACCAGGGTATCGGCCACGGCCTCGACATGCGGATCGCTGAAGCCGTGATGCCGCAGCACGGCGGTGGCCAGCGCGCGGACTTCGCGCAGGGAGAGGCGCTCGGTGGCGGCGCTGCGCGCCTGCCGGTGCTGCCGTGGGGCGATGGGATCGTTCATCGGGGCTCCGGGTTGGGGTGGAGGCTGGAGGCTGAGGTTGACGAGGCAATCGCTATTCGTCATCGTCGCCGCCGAGATCCATCAGCGCGGAAGGTATGCCGGTGCGCGCCCCCCAGGCATAGATCCCCAGCGCGGCCAGCGCCACCAGTGCGGTGTCCCACGGATGGCTGAGCGCGCCGATGCCACCGAAGGAGCCCAGGTAGGAGGCCACGATGATCAGCACATAGAAGGCGATCAGCCACAGCGAGGACTTCACCTGTTGCGCCAGGCTCAGGCGATGGGTGGGTACCGCGCGCCGGCAAAGCAGGTAGACCACGAACATGGCGATCTGCAGTCCCAGCAGCCAGGACACCGTGCCCCAGCCGGACCAGTACACGATCAGCGCGGCGATGATGAACGAGAGCGGGCCGAGCACGGCCAGCCACCTGACCCGGAACGGCCGGTGCAGGGCGGGCGCGTTGCGGCGCAATGCGGCCACCGTGACGGGTGCGACCGCGTAGCTCAGCACCAGCGCGGCCGACACCACGTTGATCATGGCCTCCCACGAGGGAAAGGGCAGGGTCCAGAACACGGACAGCGCGAAGGTCAGCCACAAGGCCGGCCGGGGAATCCCGGAGGCCGCATCGACACGGGAGAACAGCTTGAAGGGCGTTCATGTAGATATTGCCGGTGCCGCGATCACCGCGTCGGAGACCACCAGGAAGGCCAGCCAGCCCACGCCGAGCGCCAGCGCGATATCGCGGTAAGGCAGCGCGAAGGCCTTGCCGACGCCGCGCCAGCCATCCGACAGCGTCTCGGTCGGCACGCCGCCGAGGAAGGCGATCTGCAGCAGCACGTAGATCAGGGTGGACAACAATACCGACAGGATCAGCGCGATGGGAATGGTGCGCTGTGGCGAGCGGACTTCGCTGGCCACCGAGATGATCGGCGTCAGCCCGAGGTAGGCAAAGATGATGCCCCCGGCGGAAACGGCGGCCTGGATGCCGGACAGCCCGAACGGCGCGAAGCCATGCAACTGCAGGTTGGCCGGCTTGAAATGCGTGAACAGCACCACGATGACCAGCAGCGGCACCACGAACTTGAACACGCTGACGATGTTGTTGGCGCGCGCGAAGGTCTTGACGCTGTAGTAGTTGAGCACGAAGAACAGGCACAGCATCGCGAACTGCGCCGCCCAGCCGAGCAGGGTGGGATGGCTCGATCCCGGCTGGCTCAGGAAGGGGAACCAGGCCGCCGCATACTGGCGCGCGGCCACGACTTCGATGGCGATCAGGCTGGAGAAGGCGATCAGCGTGATCAGGCCCATCAGGTAGCCCATCAGCTCGCCGTGGGAAAAAACCGGGTAGCGGATGATGCCGCCCGCGCGCGGCAGGGCCGCGCCCAGCTCGCAGTAGACGATGCCGAGCAGCAGCACGGCAAAGCCGCCCAGCAGCCAGGAGACGATGCCGGCCGGCCCGGCGATGGCAGATACGTGGCTGGCGGCGAACAGCCATCCCGACCCGAAGATCGCGCCCAGGCCGATAAAGGTGAGATCGGTCAGGGTGAGCTGCCGCTTGAACTTGCCTTGCACTGGAGACATGGGGACTCCTCGGTCATCGGGGGATGGCCGTCCGGACGATGCGGCCATCCGCCCGCGATCGCGGGCGGCGGGCGGGCGGATGGCGGCCGTGCGGGCCGGCGGCGCAGTCTCAGGCCCGCAGGCCGACGTCCGGCAGCACCGGGCGCGTGGCCATGGCCTGTGCGACCACCGTCATCACCTGTTCCAGTGCCTCGCCCTGCAGCGGCAAGCGCGGCGGCCGCGTGACGGCGCTTCCGCGCCCGGCGAGTTCCTCGCACAGCTTGATGCACTGGACCAGGTCCGGGCGCGAGTCCAGGTGCAGCAGAGGCATGAACCAGCGGTATAGCGCCAGCGCCTCGTCGAAGCGCCGTTGACGGGCCAGGCGGAACAGCGTCTCGCCTTCCTTCGGGAAGGCGTTGGACATGCCCGAGATCCAGCCCTCGGCGCCCACGGCAACGCTCTCCAGCACCACGTCGTCCAGCCCGGCGAACAGCACGAAGCGGTCGCCCACGGCGTTGCGCAGGTCGATGAAGCGGCGCGTATCGCCGGAGGAATCCTTGAAGCAGACGATGTTCTCGCAATCGGCGAGCGAGACCAGGATGTCCGGTGTGATGTCGCTGCGGTAGACCAGCGGGTTGTTGTAGAGCATGACCGGCAGGTCCGTGGCGGTGGCGATATCGCGGAAGTGCGCGGCGGCTTCATGCGGCTTGGCGGAGTAGACCAGCGCCGGCATCACCATCACGCCGTCGACGCCGACCCGCGCCGCTTCGTTCACCATGTCCCGGGCGAAGGCGGTGGTGAATTCGGCAATGCCCGCGATGACCGGGATACGGCCCCTGGCGGCGTCTTTCGCCGCTTCGATGACGTCGAGCTTTTCCCGGGTGGACATCGACGTGTTCTCGCCCACGGTGCCGCATACCACCAGGCCGGAGACCCCGTCGGCGACCAGGTTGCGCATCACCTTGTGGGTGGCTTCGATATCCAGCGAGTAGTCGGCCTTGAATTGCGTGCTGACGGCGGGGAATACACCGGTCCAATGGATGGCGTTGCGGCTCATATCGTCTCCTATTGTGTACGTGGGGTGTGCCGGCAGGGCATCACCTGGCCACCAGCCTTCAGGTTCGCAGTTGCGCGCCGTTCGGGCTTGAGGCTTTCCGCAAAGCAGGTAGACGAAATCGGCACAATACGAGCCCGCTCCGGACGAGACCGCGCAAGCGGGTTCGACGGGTGCGGCCTGTTGCGCGCTCGCCGCTCAATCGCGCGCGCCGGGCTGGCCGGCCGGCGGCCTGAACTGCCGCGGCGTCAGCCCGGTCAGGGCCTTGAACTGCCGGGTGAAGGCGCTGTGATCGGTATAGCCGCACTCGAGCGCGATGTCGGTGATCGGCATATCGGTGGACAGCAGTTCGGACGCACGCTCCAGCCTCGCCTTGTGGATCATCTGGCGCGGCGTCAGGTGGAAGATGCGCTTGCAGTAGCGTTCCAGCTGCGCCGCCGACAAGCCGGTCAGCCTGGTCAGTTCGCAAAGCAGGATGGGGCGCATGTAGTGCTCGCGGATATAGGTGTCCACCGCCGCCAGCCGCTGGTAGGCCGGATGCGTGTCCCTGGCGCACTGCAGGTCGTGGGAGATGCCGGCCATGCCGATGATGCGGCCGTCGCGATCCAGCAGGGGGCGCTTGCAGGTCATGCACCAGCCCGCATCGCGTGCGGGATAGAGGTGGAGCTCGAGCTGCTGCGCAATGGCGCTGCCGGTGTCCAGGACACGCCGGTCCTGTTCCGTGTAGCGCTGGCCGAGATGGGCGGGAAAGACTTCGGCCGACGTCTTGCCAAGCAGGGGTTCGATCCGCTTGAAGCCGCAGCGGGCAGCCAGCGTGAGGTTGGCGACCAGGTAGCGCGCCTGGCGGTCCTTGATGAAGAACACCACGTTGGGAATGGCGTTGAGCAACGGCGTGATCAGCGAGACGGCATCGAGCAGGGTGGCCATGTCGCGCGGGCGCTGCTTCGATATGCCCGCGCAGATGTCGGCGAGGTGGGGGATGTTGTCGGCCTCGTGCTGGCTTGCCGGTGCCGGCGAGGGTTGCCGGGCCGCGAAGGAGGCGGAGAGGGCGAGGGAGGGCGATGGCGGCATATTGTCTCCTGATGGCTTTTTAGTTCATCGGACTTCCGTGTGCGTCGATCCACAGGCCTACCGGCGGTCTTCTCCCCTGTCCCACTTGTGGGGGTAGCAACCGGCGGGCACTTCAAGCCGCACTCGCACATCCTGTCAGCCTGTCAGCTTCGCCCGTTCTCGTCCAGCATCAATGTGCCGATCCGGGCGGGAGACAGCGGCGGGCGCGGGGTGGGCTGCGTCCAGCCGAACAGGGCCCGCCCGGCCGTGGCGCAGACGCGTCCCTGGCAGGCGCCCATGCCGCAGCGGCTCTGCATCCTGGCCATCCAGGCATCCGGATACGCCTGGATGGCCGATAGCGGCACATCCTCGCAGCGGCACAGCGGCGTGTCGGCGCGGGCCAGGGTCTTGAGCGCGGGGTCGAGCGCGAACGTGGTCCGCACCTGCTCCGCGAACGCATGCCAGCGCGCACGCGTCGCCGCCAGCGCGCCAGGCCAGCCCGGTCGTCGGCGCCCGCCGCCGCGTAGCCGGCGATCCTGCCTTCGAGCAGGGCCAGCTCGCTGCCGCCGATACCGGTGCACTCGCCCGCCGCATAGACGTGGGGCAGGCCGGTGCGCTGGAGCGCATTGACGGCAATCGCATCCGATACGGGGTCGAGCTGGCAGCCCAGCAGCGCGGCCAGCCCGGTATTCGGCACCAGCCCGAAGCCGCACGCCAGCCGGTCGCAGGCTAGCGCCACGATATGGTCGCCCTGGTGGATGCGCACGGCGCGCAGGCGTTCGTCGCCCAGCGCTTCCACCACATGGGAGCCAGTGCGATAGTGGCGATCCAGCAGCGCGACGGCCTGTGCCGCCTTGGACGGCCAGCGCCACAGCGCGCCGGCAAAGCGCGTCAGGCGTGACAGCGGTGCCTGCTCGGCGATGCGCGCGACATGCGCGCCGTGCCGTCGCGCCGTGGCGGCGGCGGCCAGCAGCAGCGGCCCGCTGCCGGCAATGACGATGCGCTCGCCCCTGACCGGCGTGCCCGCCTTGACCAGGGCCTGCAACCCGCCAGCCCCGGTCACGCCGGGCAGGGTCCAGCCGGGAAAGGGCAGCAGCAGTTCGCGCGCGCCGGTGCACAGGATCAGGTTGCGGAATGGCAGGTGCATGGCGCTCTCGTCGTGCTCGACCAGCAGCGTGTCGGACGCCGGCGCCGCGATCACGCGCGTCGAGGCGAACAGCGCGATGCGGCCGTGCGCGGCGATGGCGTGGCGCAGGCTGCGCGCCTGC
>NZ_AHJE01000054.1 GCF_000243095.1 Cupriavidus basilensis OR16
CGTAATTATCAGTACGCAATTTCTATGAAATCTGTCTTTCAATCAGATGGAAAGATGGTTTGCGAAGATTGTCATCCATGGCGAACCTAGCATAAGGACCGATATTTTGGAATCGGACTAGTCCGATTTGTGCCGAGAAAAGCCGGATTTTTATATTCAGACAACACTTGTAATTTTACGAATAGGCAGGCGCCAGGCTAGCCAAGAGAATTCACGAACCGTATGTCAGTGTTGAAGAAAAGGACATAGGAACAGTCGGAACAAACTCCTGCCTGGTTCGTCGTTTTGAAATCGCCGCAGCAACCCTCGAGGACACCGCTGGATTGGGTCGAAGCGGAAACCCACCATCGGACGAACACGCTGAACGGCGGCTGGATTCCGAACGATCCCAACTTGGCCTCTGACCAATGGAACCTGCATGACCCGGCGATCCCGGGCAATGCCAAGGGCGCGATCAACGCGGTGAATGCCTGGTCGAGCAGCAAAGGCGATGGCATCGTGATCGCGATTGTCGACAACGGCGTGAGCACAACCCATCCCGACTTGCAGGGCAAGGTGCTCCCGGGCTACAGCTTCATCACGCGTACAGGCCGTGGCACCAACACGCTGCCGCCGGCCGTTGGTGCGCAATGCGCCAACCCTGCCCAGCAGAACGGCAGCGGGCCGTTGATGGTCTACCACGGCACCAGCATGGCGGGCATCGCGACCGCGGCAACCAACAACGGAATAGGCATCGCGGGTGTCGCCCCCAATGCATCCATTCTGCCCGTAAAGGTCATGGATGAATGCCAGGCGAGCAGCTTTGACGTCGCGGACGCTATTCGATGGGCCGCGGGTTCCAGCGTACCTGGCGTTCCTGCCAACCAGAACCCGGCTCGGGTCATTAGCCTGAGTCTTGGCGCTGCCGGAGTCTCCAAGTGCGATGCTGCCACGCAAGCGGCCATAGCAGATGCAAGCGCCAGGGGAGCCGTGGTGGTCGTGGCGGCCGGCAACGAAAGTGGTGCGGTGACAACGCCCGCTACATGTAATGGCGCGATTGCCGTTGCCGGATTGACCTACGCTGGCGCCCTCGGTTCGTATAGCAATTTTGGGCCGGCGATTGCGGTCGCTGCCCCGGGAGGGGGCGGCTCGATAGCGCAGGCTGATCCGGTCTATGGCTGGTCGTTGGGGACCATCGGCGCCACGTCCTATGGTAACGATGGCGCACCCATTTATAACTCGGGGGGGATCGGCACGAGCAACGCTGTTCCGCAGGTTGCTGGCGTTGCGGCATTGATGCTTGCTTTGCGGCCGACACTGACGCCAGCCGCGGTGCGCCAGCTGCTGCGCAAGAGCGCCCGGGCCTTCGTAGACCCAAGCTGCAGTACGTGGATTTGCGGCACCGGCATGCTCGACGCGTTCGGGGCCGTTACCCTGACCGCACAGGCCGTTGTTCCCACCGCGTCGGCGAGTGCGCCGAAATCGGTGAATACTGGCACGACGGTGGCACTTGATGGCAGCCAGTCCAGCAGCGCCAACGTCTCGTATGCCTGGAGCCAGCTTAGCGGCCCGAAGGTGACGTTGCTGAATGCCAATGCGGCGGTCGCGTCGTTCACCCCAACGGTGGCCGGCGACTACCAGTTCGGCCTGACCGTGACTGACAACGCCTCAGGACTCTCGGCCGGCACCAGTGTGCTGCTGTCAGCCACGGTACCTGCCAGCACCAATAGCGGCAGCAGCTCAAGTGGAGGAGGGGGCGGCGGCGGTGCGTTCAGTCTCTTCGAGGCGGTGCTACTCCTTGCTGGCGGCTTGCTGGCCTTCGTAGGTCGCCGCCGTATCGGAGCATACGCATTCACGGCCTTGGCGACCCCGAGCGGCCTCTTCGGCGCCGGTCCGAATAGCGCCGCGTGGATGTGGGTCTTCTGGCATGGCGGCTTTCCTTTTTTTGTGATCCTCGCAGTGGCGACGCGCAGTCTTTCCTCGGCCGATCTGATCAAAAGCAAGAACGTCAGTCTGTGGACATGGGGGCTAGTAGGGGGGCCGGTCGCAATCGGTGTGGCACTTTGCGGGGTAGCGATACACGGCGGATTGCCATCCGCTCTCAACGCGGCGGGAAACGCGGGAGCGTATGAGAAGAACGCGACCGCGCTAGCAATATGGTCGCTCAATGTCGCCGCCATTGCATTCGTATTGCTGGCCGGCCGCTTGCGGGCAGTGCTCGACATCTGGCTATCGATCGCCTTGCTGGCTTGTCTCATCGACACCAGCCTGAACCTGCTGAGTGCCACCACGTTCAGCGTAGGCTGGTATCTCGCGAGGGTATTCAGCATGTTCGCGCCCGGCGTCATGGTGTGCGTCCTAGTGTGGGAAGTCACGGTACTGTACCGGCGGCTTTTCGCGGTCCATGCCACCTTGCTGCAAACGTCGGTTCGTGATGCATTGACAGACCTCTACAACCGAAGCTACTTCAGCGGGCAATTCGGCAAGGAATTCGATCGTGCGAAGCGCGCCAATTTACCGAAGCGCGCCAATTTACCGCTGTCGCTAGTCATGATCGATGTGGACCATTTCAAGCTCTACAACGACACCTTGGGACATCTGAAAGGGGACGCTTGCCTGGTCAGAGTGGCGGCTGCGCTAGCGGGAGTCGTCCAGCGGCCAACGGACTTCGTTTGCCGATACGGAGGGGAGGAATTTGTGATTGTCCTGCCGGAAACCGACCTCCGTGGCGCCGCCGAGGTCGCGGCACGAGCGCTTCAAACGGTTACGCGATTGAACCTCGAGGCGCCGGCCGCCGTCGGCTACATCACAGTCAGTGCTGGTTGCGCGACCCTTCAGCGCGAACGCTTCGCCGATGAGCTCGTCGATGCAGCCGATATCGCGCTTTACAAGGCGAAAGGCGCGGGGCGAAATCGCGTTCATCTCTCGGGAACTGTATGACGGCGATGCCCATCATTACATGGGCTGGTGGGCTGGTGGGCTGGTGGGCTGGTGGGCTGTTTTTTTGATTTAACATAAGAACTATTATGCGCGGATACAGGTGTTACGGCCAAATCAGAATGTCCGCTTCCAGCCACATCAGAATGTCCTCTGGATAGACCTATACTGGTAGCGCCTGGGTTGTACGGGAGCGCGCCATGAAGGATCGAGGATTGATCACCATGAGTCTGCGCGATGTTGACCGCTTCAAGGTCATTCAGGCAACGGCCGAGGGCCTGCTGGCGCAATGGCGTGCCGCGGAGCGCCTGGATTTGACGGCGCGACAGGTCCGGCGGCTGGTCCAGCGCTGGCGAGCCGATGGCCCTATGGGCTTGCTGTCGCGCCAGCGTGGGCAGCCAGGCCATCGCCAACTGCCGAGGATGCTCGAAGCGCAGGCACGCGCGCTAATCCAGCAGCATTACGCCGATTACGGTCCGACGCTCGCCTGCGAGAAGCTGCGCGAGCGCCATGGCATCGACCTGGCCAAGGAGACGGTGCGCCGGATCATGATTGACGCCGGCTTCTGGGTCCCCAGGAAGTTGCGCCCGCCCAAGATGCACCAGCCGCGCAAGCGCCGCGCCTGCCTGGGTGAACTGGTGCAGATCGATGGTAGCGAGCACGCGTGGTTCGAGGAGCGGGCGCCCATGTGCACGCTGCTGGTCTATGTCGACGATGCCACCAGCCGCCTGATGCAGTTGCTGTTCGTGCCGACCGAATCGACTTTCGCCTATTTTGCAGCGACGCGTGCTTACATCGAGCGCCATGGCAAGCCGGTGGCCTTCTACAGCGACAAGGCCAGCATCTTCCGGGTCAATGCCAAAGGCGTCACCACGGGACGGGACCATACGCAGTTCGGGCGCGTGTTGTACGAGCTGAATATCGAGAGCCTTTGCGCTAACAGTAGTCAGGCCAAGGGCCGTGTGGAGCGAATGAATGGCACGCTGCAGGACCGGCTAGTCAAAGAGCTGCGCCAGCGCGGCATCTCGACGCTGGCCGAGGCCAATGCCTTTGCCCCAGTCTTCCTGGCTGACTTCAATGTGCGGTTCGCCAAGATGCCAAGAAGCGACTTCAACGCGCACCGTCCCGTACGGCCCGACGAGGACCTCGAGCGCATCTTTACCTGGCGTGAATGGCGCAAAGTCTCCAATCGACTGACGCTGCAATACGACCGCAAGCTGTACCTCATCACGGACCAACCCGAGCAGCGCTCCTTGATTCATCGCTACATCGAAGTGGCCGAGTATCCGGACGGCCGCATCGAGTTGTGGGCCGACGGGACTTCCCTGCCCTACGTCCTCTATGACCGGCTGTCCGAGATCAATCAGGGAGCGGTGGTGGAAAACAAGCGGTTGGGGCATGTGCTGGAGATCGCCCAGCGCGTGCAGGCCCAGCGCGACAATCGTCGCATCCTAGCGACACCATCGCGCACGCTGACCGGTCAAAAACCGCGGCAACGGCCCAAACAGGCGACCCCGGGCACGAAACCACAACGGCAGCTGAATGCGGAAGACTTGCGTCGCGCCATTGATGAACTGGCGCAACCGCCCCACCCTGTAGATACGTTACCGCCTCAGGCCAGCTCGACTGCCTTACGGAAACAGCCCAGAAAAAGACGCAAAAGAACCAACACCATCCTGCACTAGACCGGACATTCTGATCTAGCCAAAGACCGGACATCTCAATTTAGCCTAGACAGGCCAGATCTGTTTCCGGTAACGCGCTTCAGGAGAGTCCGAACGTCTTGCGCAGACTCGCACCGACCGGTCCTGCCGGCATGAAGCGGCGCAGCTTGCTCAGAAGGGAGGCCTCGCCTTTGGGGGTACGGCGCATCTTCCACGCGCCGAGAGCGGCATCGACGACCGTGCTCGCGACGCCATCGGGGTCCGGTGCTTTTTGGACACTTCTTTGAATCGCCTGCGAAACGACGCTGCGCTCGTCGTCGTAGGCAGATACCTTGGAAGCCGCGTGGGGGGCGTTGGTATCCAGGCTGGTCTTGGTAAATGAGGGTTCGACAAGCACCACACGGATGCCGAACTTGCGCACCTCGTGATCCAACGTCTCGGACATCCCCTCCACAGCGTGTTTGGATGCCGAATATAGGCCCATGTACGGCGCCGGCAGAAAGCCGAGCACGGAGCTGATGTTGATGATTCTTCCCGAACGTTGCGCACGCATGTGCGGCAATACGGCTCGGGTGGTGCGCAAGATGCCAAACACGTTGGTGTCGAACAGCGCCTGCGCTTCGGCGTTGACGAGCACATCGATGCGCTTGGCCTGCGCGATGATGGCCTGGATCCCCCGCTGAACCGAGGCTTCATCGCGGATATCCATCTCGACCAGCTCAACGCCCGGTAGCGGCTGCGCTTTTGCGAGGTTGCGCACGGTGCCGAATACCCGGCAGCCCCGCAGCGCAAACTTCGCGGCGGTGGCACGGCCGATGCCCGAGGACACGCCTGTAATGACGACAACTTTGGAATTCGACATGGCAGTTTCTTTCGGTATGAGTGGGTCGGTGCTGCGGTAAAGGTTCGAGCGATGAGCCGTGCTGAATGCGCAGCCTCATTCGCGGAGTGACTATTTGCTAGCAACGGCGGTCGATTCGTCGGGCTGCCACCCACCGCCCAGCGCCTTGAATGCCGCGACGGCAGCGCGCGCTGATTCGGTTTGCGCCTGCGCGCGCGCGTCTGATGCACGTAACAGGCTGTCGTCGGCTTGCAGGACTTCAATCAGGCTAACGACGCCTTTTTGATACGCAGCAAACGATGCATCTCGCGCGCGGCCAAGTGAATCCACGCCTTGTGTGAGCACGGCCGCTTGCTCCTCGCGCTTGACGAGGGCAGAAAAGGCGTCTTCCACATCCTCCGTGGCGCGCAGCACGGCGAGCCGGTACGCGGCCAGCATCTCCGCCTCTTGCCCCTTGGCCTGATCGATCTGCGCGTTGATACGGCCGAAGTCGAACAGGCGCCAGCGCAGACCGAGCACGCCGGCAAATTGACTGGCACCGCTACCGAACAGGCTGCCGGCGCCCACCGATGTAGCGCTGCCGAGCAGGCCGCTGAGCGAGAACTTCGGGTAGTACTCGGCTATGGCGACACCGATGCGCGCGTTGGAAGCCGCTAGGCGGCGCTCGGCGACGATGAGGTCGGGGCGGCGCCTCAGCAATTCGCCCGGCGATCCGCTGATCGTAATTTGCGGAGCGGCCGGGATGTCGCCGCCTTGCGCAAGCTCCGCCCGGTGCGTGCCCGGCAGCGAGCCGAGCATCACATCCAGCGCGTTCATCGCCGCATCGAGGCCAGCCTCAAGCTGTGGGATGGAAGCGCGAACCTGAGCGAGTGCGCCTTCGGCCTGCCGGACTTGAAGCTCGGCCGCCAGTCCCTTGCCGTACAGCAGGTTGATGGTGGAGAGCAATTCTTCTTGCGCCTGTACCTGGTGGCGGGCCACTTTCAAGCGCGTCTGTAAGCCGCGGATGGTGATGAAGATATCGGCAGTCTGTGCGGCCACGGTCAGCCGTGTGGCGACTGCGCCCGCCTGGGAGGCCTGGTAGTCGGCAAGTGCCCCCTCGCGGCCACGGCGCAGGCCGCCGAATACGTCCAACTCCCAGCTTGCGCTGACATCGGCCTCAAAAGCGTTGCCGTAGCGGTCGAAGCCGGGCCGCGAATTCAAGACGCGGCCCAAAGGGGTTTCGACGGACTGGTACGCACGCGCTGCCTGGCCCGTGACATTGCCGGAGGGCAGCAACACGGCATTGGCAGCGCCAAGCCCCGCACGGGCTTGCGTGACGCGGGCGAAGGCCTGTGCAAGGTCCAGGTTCTGTTCCAGAGCGAGCTGCACGAACCGCGTGAGTTGCGGATCGCCAAAGCCAGCCCACCACGCAGGTAGATCGGCTCCGGCATTGGCTGTCCGCTGCTCGACTGCCGTCTGGCCCTGGAATTGTTGCGGAACCGGCGCATTGGGCTTCACATAATCGGGGCCGACGGCACAACCGGTCGCCAGGCTGGCAACGCAAAGGGCCATAAGGGAGTGTTTTGGCAACATGGACGTCTTCCATCTGGTTTTTGTGACTATAGTACAAATTGGTCACACGTTGTTCAACTATCGCGACTCGCGTAAGCTGGAGCCTATGAAGACCACCCCCTACCCCGTTTCCGCCCGTGGCCCCGCGGACCATGACGTGCGAGACCAGATCGTTGCCGCCGCCACCGAGCACTTCAGCCGCTACGGCTACGAGAAGACCGCCGTTTCCGATCTGGCCAAGGCCATCGGTTTTTCCAAGGCCTACATCTACAAGTTCTTCGAGTCCAAACAGGCCATTGGCGAGATGATCTGCGCCAACTGCCTGCGCGAGATCGAGGCCGACGTGAATGCCGCCCTGACCGACGCCGACTCCCCGCCGGAGAAGCTCCGGCGCATGTTCAAAGCCTTGACTGAGGCCAGCCTTCGGTTGTTTTCCCACGACCGCAAGCTGTACGAGATCGCGGCCTCGGCAGCGACTGAACGCTGGCAAGCGGTGATCGCCTATGAGGACCGCATCCAGAGGTTGCTGCGCGATGTGCTGCAGGAGGGCCGGGAGACCGGAGACTTCGAGCGCAAGACGCCGTTGGACGAGGCCACGACGGCCATCTACCTGGTCATGCGCCCGTACATGAATCCGTTGCTTTTGCAGCACAGCTTGGACTACACGGAAAGTGCGCCCGGGCTGCTCTCCAGCCTCGTGCTTCGGAGCCTTTCCCCCTGACGCGCAGATTTTTTGAATGTGACCATTGACTAAAGTGGTCACAAGAACCAGAATGAAAGCCCAGATCATCTTGTTGATGGGGCTTTCATGCTTTCGCGTCGCTTTGTTACCTCTATCGTTATTGGTGCGTTGCCGCTCGCTTTGAGCGCTTGCGGCGAAAAGGCCCCTGCCGACCCGCGCACCGAGGCACCGTTGGTGCGTGCCGCGTTCGTTCAGCCCGTCGCTTCCGCGTCGCGTTCATTCACGGGAGTCGTCGCTGCCCGGGTGCAGAGTGATCTCGGGTTCCGCGTGCCCGGCAAGGTGTTGGAGCGGCTTGTGGATGCCGGGCAGACCGTCAAGCGCGGGCAACCGCTCATGCGCATCGACCCTGTCGATCTGAAGCTCGCCGCGCACGCACAGCAAGAAGCCGTGAGCGCTGCGCGAGCGCGCGCGCACCAGACGGCGGAAGACGAAGCCCGCTACCGCGATCTGCGCGGAACGGGCGCCATTTCCGCCTCAGCCTATGACCAAGCCAAGGCTGCGGCGGACGCCGCCAAAGCCCAGCTGAGTGCAGCGGAAGCGCAGGCCGATGTTGCGCGTAACGCCAGCCGTTACGCAGAGCTTGTTGCCGATGGTGAAGGCGTGGTCATGGAGACGCTGGCCGAGCCCGGCCAGGTCGTCAACGCAGGGCAAGCCGTTGTACGGCTACACGCTGGCCGCCGTGAAGCGGTGGTCCAGTTGCCGGAAACGTTGCGGCCGGCGATCGACTCTGTCGCACAAGCCACGCTTTTCGGCAAGGAAAGCGCCGGTGTACCTGCCAAGCTGCGGCAACTGTCGGATGCTGCCGATCGGCTTACCCGCACGTTCGAAGCGCGCTATGTGCTGGATGGGGAACTGGCCAATGCGCCGCTGGGCGCCACCGTGACGATCCAGATTCCCGATCGGCTCACCACCGTGCAAGGCGATCTGCAGGTGCCGCTTGGTGCCGTGCTCGATGCCGGCAAGGGCCCGGGTGTGTGGGTCATCCAGGGTGATCCGGCGAAGGTGTCGTGGCGATCCGTCACCATCGTGCGCCTCGGCGACGAAAGCGCTCGGGTTGCTGGCCAAGTCAAGCAAGGGGACCGCATCGTCGCGCTTGGCGCACAACTGCTGCGTGAAGGACAGCAAGTCCGTGTGGCAGGGCAAGGCGCCAGCACTGCCATCGCGGGGGTGCGTCTGTGAGCCAAGGTCGTTTCAATCTATCGGCGCTCGCCGTGCGCGAGCGCACCATTACGTTGTTCCTTATCTGCCTGATCTCCCTGGCGGGTCTCATCTCCTTCTTCAAGCTGGGTCGCGCGGAAGACCCGGCGTTTACGGTCAAGGTGATGACCATCATCACCGCGTGGCCCGGCGCGACGGCGCAGGAAATGCAAGACCAGGTGGCCGAGAAGATCGAAAAGCGCATGCAGGAGCTGCGCTGGTATGACCGCACGGAAACGTATACGCGGCCGGGCCTGGCGTTCACCACGTTGACCCTGCTCGACAGCACACCACCGTCGGAAGTTCAGGAGGAGTTCTACCAAGCGCGCAAGAAAGTCAGCGACGAGGTGGCCAACCTCCCGCCCGGCGTGATCGGGCCGATGGTCAACGACGAGTATGCGGACGTGACCTTTGCGTTGTTTGCGCTCAAGGCGCAGGGCGAACCGCAACGTGTGCTCGTGCGAGATGCGGAGACGCTGCGTCAGCGCTTGCTGCACGTGCCCGGCGTGAAGAAGGTCAACATCATCGGCGAGCAGTCGGAGCGCATCTATGTCGAGGGACGGCGCGTTCGACGAGCTGCAGAAGATTCGGGATACGCCGGTTGTATCGCAGGGCCGAACGTTGAAGCTGTCGGACATTGCCACGGTCAAGCGCGGCTACGAGGATCCTGCCACGTTCATGGTGCGCAATGGTGGCCAGCCTGCCTTGCTGCTGGGCATCGTCATGCGCGAAGGCTGGAACGGGCTGGACCTGGGCAAGGCGCTCGACAAGGAGGTGGGCGCCATCAACGCTGACATGCCGCTCGGCATGAGCTTGACCAAGGTGACCGACCAGGCAGTCAACATCGCCGCTGCCGTCGATGAGTTCATGCTCAAGTTCTTCGCCGCGCTACTGGTGGTCATGCTGGTGAGCTTCGTCAGCATGGGTTGGCGCGCGGGCCTGGTGGTGGCCGCGGCCGTGCCGTTGACACTGGCGGTCGTCTTTGTGGTGATGGCTGCGACAGGCAAGAACTTCGACCGCATCACACTTGGATCTTTGATTCTGGCGCTCGGCTTGCTGGTGGACGACGCCATCATCGCCATCGAAATGATGGTGGTGAAGATGGAAGAAGGCTACAGCCGCGTCGCCGCTTCGGCATATGCATGGAGCCACACTGCGGCGCCCATGCTGTCGGGCACGCTGGTGACCGCCGTCGGCTTCATGCCCAATGGCTTTGCGCGATCCACCGCGGGCGAATACACCAGCAACATGTTCTGGATCGTCGGCATTGCGCTGATCACGTCCTGGGTGGTCGCAGTGGTGTTCACGCCTTACCTAGGCGTAAAGATGCTGCCCGACTTCAAGAAGGTCGAAGGCGGCCACGATGCGATTTACGACACCCTGCGTTACAACCGCTTCCGTGCGCTGCTCGGGCGTGTGATTGCGCGCAAATGGCTGGTCGCGGGTTCGGTCGTCGGGCTCTTTGCCTTGGCCATCCTCGGTATGGCGGTGGTCAAGAAGCAGTTCTTCCCAATTTCGGATCGGCCTGAAGTGCTGGTCGAGGTGCAGATGCCCTATGGAACATCGATCAACCAGACCAGCACGGCCGCCGCAACGCTGGAAGCTTGGCTCGCCAAACAGAAGGAAGCCAAGATTGTGACGGCTTACGTTGGCCAGGGTGCGCCGCGCTTCTATCTGGCGATGGGGCCGGAACTGCCGGATCCGTCGTTCGCCAAGATCGTGATCCGCACCGACAGCCAGGAAGAGCGTGACGCGTTGAAGCAGCGCCTGCGCCAGGCGATTGCCGACGGCCTCGCCCCCGAGGCGCGCGTACGGGTCACGCAGCTCGTGTTCGGTCCGTACTCTCCGTTCCCGGTTGCCTATCGCGTGACCGGCCCCGATGCGGAGACGTTGCGCCGCATCGCGGCCGATGTTCGACAAGTCATGGACGCCAGCCCGATGATGCGCACGGTCAATACCGATTGGGGGATGCGCGTACCGACGCTGCACTTCACCTTGCAGCAGGACCGCTTGCAGGCCGTGGGGCTGACCTCCAGCGCCGTCGCGCAACAACTGCAATTCCTACTCAACGGCATGCCGGTGACGGCGGTGCGCGAGGACATCCGCACGGTGCAGGTGACCGCCCGCTCGGCCGGCGACATCCGACTGGATCCGACCAAGATCGGCGACTTCACGCTGGCAGGCGCCAACGGGCAACGCATTCCGCTCTCGCAGGTGGGCAAGATCGATGTGCGCATGGAAGAGCCCATCATTCGGCGGCGCGATCGCATGCCGACGATCACGGTGCGAGGCGATATCGCCGATGGCCTGCAACCGCCCGACGTGTCGACAGCCATCAGCGCGCAGCTTCAGCCAATCATCGAGAAACTGCCCAACGGATACCGCATTGAACAAGGGGGTTCCATTGAAGAATCGGGCAAGGCGACGAAGGCCATGCTGCCGCTGTTCCCGATCATGCTGGCAGTCACCCTGCTGATTCTCATCTTCCAGGTGCGGTCCATTCCGGCGATGGTCATGGTGTTCCTGACCAGCCCCCTCGGCCTGATTGGCGTGGTGCCAACGCTGATTCTGTTCGGGCAACCGTTCGGCATCAACGCGCTGGTTGGCCTGATTGCGTTGTCGGGCATCTTGATGCGCAACACGCTGATCCTGATCGGGCAGATTCAGCACAACAAAGACGAAGGGTTGGATCCATTCAGGGCCGTTGTGGAAGCCACGGTCCAGCGTGCGCGGCCGGTGATCCTTACCGCGTTGGCCGCCATCCTGGCCTTCATTCCGCTGACCCATTCGGTGTTCTGGGGCGCGCTCGCTTACACCCTCATCGGCGGGACGTTTGCCGGGACGATCTTGACTCTGGTGTTCCTGCCGGCCATGTACTCGATCTGGTTCAGGATCCGGCCCGGCAGCGCGGCCGATACGCAGCGTGATCGACACGAGACCGTGCAGCCCGCCGGACAACTGGCGCCCGAGTCATATTGAATTGCGAGGGCATGTTTCCGCCGCATGGCCCTTGATTTCAATCCACTTGCATTAAAGCGTCTTCTAGACGGGACATTGGGTACATGGCCTCCACCCAAGGCGTGCTGCTGTGCTAGAGGTCATAAAAATCGCGGTGAGGAGACAAAATATGAAGGTAAATCCAATTCTCCTGGGCTCCTTGAGCCTATTTTCTGGCATGACATGGCTCATGTATAACGTTATTCTGTATGGCGTTGCAGATATGAGAATGGAATACGAAAATCACGTCGGTACGGTGCCATTGGCAAGCAATGGGTTAAATAGTTGGCCCGGAAAAAACGTCTATCGAATGGATTCTGGTGGTCTGTCCGGATCGCGCTGGGGGATTCGCGGAACAGAGGATATTGGTGGGCGGCCTGCAGTCCATTTTTGTCCTTGAAAGCGGCGTGAGTATCGATAACGGCACCCAGATGCAGGGTCGACTTTTTTGCCGCCAAGCGTTCGTTGGATTGCAAAGCAGCTCACTTGGAAAATTCACATTCGGGCGTCAATACACATCGCTGTTCGATTCCATTGCGAATTTTTCACCAACGATCTACGCAACGCAATACTCACCAACCGTACTTCTTCTTGGGCCGGCCTATCGAGAAGACAACACGGCGAAATATAGCGGTGCTTTCGGTCCCTTCACTATCGGTGCTCATTGGTCCTTTGGAACAGGTCTTACGTTACCCGCCACCGCGCCAAGCACAATCCCGCTCACAGGAACCGGCGAGGTTCCGGGGCAATTTCACAGAGACTCTGCGTATGGCGTTGGAGTAAATTATAAAAAATCGCGGTTGCCGGAAGCTATGCTGCGGGGCCTGCAAAGCTAATGGCCGGGTACCGCTGGGGAAAGAATAAAGATGGGGCCCGAAAGGAAATCCTGCGAGACAATTTCTATTGGATCGGCGCAAACTACAAGTTGACACCGAGTGTGGATTTCACTTTGGAGTACGCGTACGACAGGATTCACCGAAGAGTGGGTGAATCGCAAATTGGCAATCCATGGCAAGTAACGGCAATCGCTAATTATTCATTCTCCAAGCGTACAAGTGCCTACGTCGTAACTTCTTTCACAAAGAACGCGGGACTCAATCTTGATAATAGCGCCGTAAATTATGCCAACAGTCTGGGGACAGGGAATAGCTACGCCCTCGGCGCAGGCGAGACGTCCATGCTCGGGGTAGGGCTTGGAATCCGTCACACGTTTTGAGGACCTCGAGCGCATCTTTACCTGGCGCGAATGGCGCAAAGTCTCCAACCGACTGACGCTGCAGTACGACCGCAAGCTGTATCTCACCACGGACCAACCCGAGCGGCGCCCCTTGATCCATCGCTACATCGAAGTGGCCGAATATCCGGACGGCCGTATCGAGTTGTGGGCCGACGGGGCTTCCCTGCCCTACGCCCTCTATGACCGGCTGTCCGAGATCAATCAGGGCACAGTGGTGGAGAACAAGCGGCTGGGGCATGTGCTGGAGATCGCCCAGCGCGTGCAGGCCCAGCGCGAAAATCGTCGCATCCTAGCGACACCGTCGCGCACGCTGACCGGTCAAAAACCGCGGCAACGGCCCGAACAGGCGACACCGGGCACGAAACCACAACGGCAGCTGAATGCGGAAGACTTGCGTCGCGCCATCGATGAACTGGCGCAACCGCCCCACCCTGTAGATACCTTACCGCCTCAGGCCAGCTCGACTGCCTTACGGAAACAGCCAGGGAAAAGACGTAAAAGAATCAAAACCAGCCTGCATTAAACCGGACATTCTGATCTAGCCACCGGCGATCTGTTCCTGCGGCACGGCATCGAGGTCTTCCAGGCGAGCGCGAACCGCTTCCTCTTCCGCTTCCCAACGGGCAACAACCAAATCAACCTACATCGACAGCGCCATTCCCATACACGGTTGCATATGCAATAGTGGCCCACCGGCAAATTGATTTTTGCCAGACACCAAGGGCCAGCCGCGGCACGGCGCACGCGTCGATGGCAATAGGCTTCAGCGGTCCCCGATATCGGGCTGCGCGGTGTCTTGATCTTGCGCAGGCTCCCGGGTCGCACGGCCTGCTTGCTAGTTGTCCACCGACGTCGACAATGGCGCGAGAATTTCTGAGCGGCAGACTTCCAGAATCTCGTCCGCCAGCGGGGAGTCATCCGGACAGGCTCGCGACAGCACGATCGCGCCGACCGAATGGGCAAGCATGTCGATCATCTTTGCGCGCGCCTTGCGCTGATCCAGCGTATCCAACGTCACGCCTTCGCGTTCAAGGGCCGTCAGCAGGCTTTCGATTCCAGCCGCAAACGTGGCCTTGATGGCTTCTGGTTGACGCGCCGCATCGCCGCAAAGGGCCGCCATCGTGCAGCCGCTGCCACGGGCGTCGCGGTGCTCCCGGGAAATGTAGCGATTGATGAACTCGGGGATGTCCACTCCCCCGGTCCGCGCCTTGGTTTGTGAGATCCCGCAGGCGGCCGCCTCGGCCATCAGGTCAGCTTTGGAGCGGAAGTGCTTGTAGAACCCGCCGTGGGTGAAGCCGGCGGCCGCCATCAGCTCTGCCACACCCACGCCGTCGTAGCCGCGCTCACGGAACAACGTGGACGCCGTCTCAACGATGCGCGCCCGGTTCTCCTGTGCCTGTGCTTTGGTGACTTTCATGCCCGTGAGCCTCTTTCTGTTAGCCAAGAAACAAAGCGTCAATATACATTGATGTTGACCATCATCAAAGCTATTGACATTTTAGATTATGATCATCATTATTGTGGATCGTCTTTTTCTAAGGACTTAGGCCATGAGCGACACTCACCTGAATGCACCCACCCGCTTCATCGAAGTGGACGGCGACCGCTTCACCTACCGCCGCTGGGGCAAGCCCTCCGGCGCCCCACTGTTCTTCGTGCAGCATTTCCGAGGCGGTCTGGACCACTGGGATCCTCTGCTGACCGATGGCTTGGCCGAGGGCCGCGAGGTCATCCTGTTCAATGGTCGTGGCGTTGCCTCGTCCACCGGTACGCCTCGCAACCGGATCGAGGAAATGGCCGACGACATCGCCTTGGTGATCCGGGCGCTGGGCCTGTCGCAGGTCGATCTGCTCGGCTTCTCGATCGGCGGCATGCAGGTGCAGGAGGTCGCGCTGCGCCACCCCGGACTGGTGCGCAAGCTGCTACTGCTCGGCACCGGCCTGCGAGGTGGTGATCCGACGATGGAACCGAAGGTGCTGCAGGTCGCGCCGAATCCGGTGCCGACCGCGGAAGACTTCCTCTACCTGTTCTTCGGCCGCTCAGAGGCCGCCAAGCAAGCGGGCCTCACGTTCTGGGAGCGGCGCCACCAGCGCGTCGACCAGGACCCGCCCAGCTCGGCCGAGGTGGCCAAGGCCCAGGCCGAGGCGCACGTGGCCTATTTCGCGCCGCTGCCGGGTGAGAACCCCTATACCTACCTAAACGCGATCCAGCAGTCGACTCTAGTGCTCAACGGCGTCAACGACATCATGATCGCCTCAATCAATTCCTGGTACCTGGCGCAGAACATCCCCAACGCCCAGTTGCTGATCTACCCCGATGCCGGGCATGGCGCGCAGTATCAGTATCCCGAGCGCTTCCTGAAGCACGCGATCCAGTTCCTGGAGGAGTAGTACTTGGCGCGCGGTCGCCGTGACCGCGAGGCATTGGTCTGAATTGAGCGGTCCCGAGGGGCTCGACACAAGCCCCATTCGGATGATCGACCGTGCGACGACGCGCACGCGCAACAACGACCATCAATCAACTGAAAAGGAAGAAGACATGACCGACAAGACTTTGTTCAAGCCCTACACGCTTGGCTCCCTGACCCTATCCAACCGGGTCGTGCTAGCGCCGCTGACGCGCAACCGCGCCGGCGCCGGCTTCGTTCCCGGCGAGCTCGCTGCCACCTACTACAGCCAGCGCGCGTCGGCCGGCCTGCTGATCTCCGAGGCCACGCAGATCTCGCAGCAGGGACAGGGCTACCAGGACACGCCCGGCATCTACACGCAGGCGCAGATCGACGGCTGGCGCCAGGTCACCGACGCTGTTCATGCGAAGGGCGGGCGGATCTTCCTGCAGTTGTGGCACGTCGGGCGCGTCTCGCACGTCGACCTGCAGGAGAACGGTGCCGCTCCGGTGGCGCCCTCGGCCATCCAGGCCGGGACCAAGACCTTCGTCAACAACGGCTTCACCGACGTGTCCGCGCCGCGCGCGCTCGAACTCGACGAGCTGCCGGGGATTGTGAACGACTTCCGCCAGGCCGCGGCCAACGCCATCGCCGCCGGCTTCGACGGCGTCGAGATCCATGGCGCCAACGGCTATCTGCTGGACCAGTTCCTCAGGGATGCCGCCAATGTCCGCACCGACGCCTATGGCGGCTCGGTCGAGAATCGCGCACGGCTCGTGCTGGAGGTGGCCCGTGCCGTGGTCAACGAGATCGGCGCCGAGCGCACCGGCATCCGCATCTCGCCGGTGTCGCCGGCCAACGGCGTTTCCAGCACCGATCCACAGGCGCAGTTCGACTACCTGGTCGAGCAGCTCGACGCCCTGGGCCTGGTCTACCTTCACGTCGTCGAAGGCGCCACTGGCGGCCCGCGCGACGTGGCCCCGTTCGACTATGACGCGCTGCGCAAGCGTTTCAAGCACACCTACATCGCCAACAACGGCTACGACCTGTCCCTGGCCGCCGCCCGCCTCAACGAGGACAAGGCGGACCTGTTCGCCTTCGGCCGCCCGTTCATCGCCAACCCCGACCTGGTGGAGCGGCTGAAGACCGGCGCACCGCTGGCGGACTTCAATCCGGCCACGCTCTACGGCGGCGGCGCGAAGGGCTATACCGACCACCCAACGCTGGCCGAGACCAGCGCCCAGTAAGCCTCTCCGGGGCCGCACCGCAATGCGGCCCCGGCCCACATGCCGCGCCATCGCGGCCTGTTCACGTTTCGCCAGAGAACAAGCACATGACAACCCGTTCGACTGTCCTCATTACCGGTGCCTCCACCGGCATCGGTGCCACCTACGCCGAGCGCTTCGCGCACCGCGGCCAGGATCTCGTGCTGGTGGCGCGCGACAAGGCACGGCTGGATGCACTCGCGGCCCGCCTGCGCGAGGAAACCGGCGTCGCCGTCGATGTCCTCCAGGCCGACCTGACCCGGCCCGACGACCTGACCGCGGTCGAGAAGCGCCTGCGCGACGACGCCAGGATTGGCATCCTCATCAACAATGCCGGGGTCGCCCAGTCCGGCAGCTTCGTCGAGCAGAGCGCCGAGAGCATTGACCGGCTGGTCACTCTCAACACGACAGCTCTGGCCCGGCTGGCCGCCGCCATTGCCCCGCGCCTGGCACAGGTCGGCGAAGGCGCCATCGTCAACATCGGTTCGGTCGTCGGCCTGGCGCCGGAGTTCGGCATGTCGGTCTACGGGGCGACCAAGGCCTTCGTACTGTACCTCTCTCAGGGGCTGAGCCTAGAGCTGGCGCCCAAGGGCGTCTACATCCAGGCCGTGCTGCCAGCGGCCACCCGCACCGAGATCTGGGAGCGCGCGGGCATCGACCTCGATACCCTGTCCGGAGTGATGGAAGTGGACGAGCTGGTCGATGCCGCGCTGGTCGGCTTCGATCGCCGTGAACTCGTGACCATCCCGCCACTGCACGACGCCGCACGCTGGGACGCCCTGGAGGCCGCGCGGCAAGGCCTGCTTCCGGACATCAGGCAGGCGCACGCCGCAGCGCGGTATCGCACTGCCTCGTAAGGCGCCCTCCAGGAACCTACGGCGCACAATGGTCGAATGAACGCGTGGGCGCCGCATCGTACTTGACGGCGGGCCTTCTCCTTCACATCCCCAGATTTCCGGTTCCATACGGGGCACGCGGAGTAAACAATGACCAATTCCGACAAACACGTTCGATCGGGCACGACCTACGCCAATGCCGCGAACCTTTTGATCGACGTCGGGGGTACTGCCTTTGCCTACCGCGACCTGGGGCCTCGCAGTGGAGTACCACTGATTCTTCTCAATCATTGGGGCGCGGTGCTGGACAATTTCGATCCGCGGATCGTCGATGGCCTTGCCGGCAGGCATCGCGTCATCGCCACCGACTACCGGGGAATCGGCGCGTCGGGCGGCACGGCGCCCTTGACCATCGATGAGATGGCACGCGATGCCATCGCCTTGATCCACGCACTGGGTTTCGAGACGGTGGATCTGCTCGGTTTTTCGCTCGGCGGATTCGTGGCGCAGGACATGGTGCTGAAAGCGCCCGGCTTGGTGCGCAAGCTCATGCTAACCGGTACGGGCCCGGCGGGCGGCCAAGGCATCGACAAGGTGGGCGCGGTCTCCTGGCCATTGATCATCAAGGGCCTGCTGACGCGGCGGGATCCCAAGTACTACCTGTTCTTCACGTCCACGGCGAATGGTCGCCGAGCCGCGAAGGCCTTCCTGGAACGACTGAAGGAACGCCAGGGAACCCGGGACAAAGACCCGACACCGGTCGCCTTCCTGCGGCAGTTGAAGGCGATCAAGGCCTGGGGCCGGCAAGCGCCGCAGGATCTCGGCAGCATCCGGATCCCGGTCCTGATCGCTAACGGCGACAACGACATCATGGTGCCCACCGTGAACAGTACCGACATGGCGCGCCGCATTCCGGACTCACAACTGGTCATTTACGAAGACGCCGGGCATGGTGGGATTTTCCAGAATCAGGCCGATTTCGTATCAAAGGCCCTTTCCTTCTTGAATGAATGATCGATCTCATGCGACGCATAAGTTCGGCAACCTGGCCGCCGTCGAGGCATGCGTGCGCGATGACGCCAGTATCGGCATCCTCACTAACTGAATGGAGACAATGACATGAGTCAGCCAACTGCAATCGTGTTCGGCGTGGGATCGGTCCGCGGAGTCGGCGGCGCCGTGTGCAGGCGCTTCGCACGCGAGGGCTATCACGTCATCGCGACCGGGCGCACGCTGTCCAAGATTGAGGAGGTGGTTGAGGAGATCACCGCGTCGGGAATCGGCAGTGCCGAAGCGCTTCGGACTGACGTGACCGATGAAACGCAGGTGATCGCCGCTTTCGACCGGGCGATGAACCCAGGGCCGGGCCGCAGGCCCGCCGATGTCATCGTGTCCAACGCCGGCAACAACGCCCTCATCGATTTCACGAAACTAACCGCAGCACAGTTCGAAGACTTCTGGCGCGTTGGCTGCTATTCGGGCTTCTTGGTCGGTCGTGAGGCCGCGCGGCGACTGGTCCCGCTGGGCCGCGGCACCGTGATCTTCACTGGCGCCTCAGGCAGTCTGCGCGGCAAGCCCGGCTTTGCGCACTTCGCCGCGGCCAAGGCGGGGCTTCGAATGATCGCGCAAAGCATGGCCCGCGAATACGGGCCCAAGGGAATTCACGTCGCGCATATCGTCATCGATGGCGGCATCCTCGGAGACCGGCTTCAGGGTGCCTATCCACAAATGATTGAGCACCTCGGTCCGGAAGGACTCCTTGAGTATGATGCCATTGCCGAAAACTACTGGATGTTGCACCGCCAGCCGAAATCGGCGTGGACGCAGGAACTCGACCTGAGACCGTTCAAGGAAAACTGGTAACCACACCGAATCAAACAGCTGCCGGCTCAGGAATCGACGCCCCTTGACAGCATGGATTTTGCGATCCGGTGCAACCTGCAATTCTGGTGGTCTTAAACGTTCACCCCTGCACGAGGGATCAGAGATTCGTCCTGCCAACAGGATGCCTCTGGAGATAGCGCGACCGGTGCGGGGGGGCCGATGTGGTTCGCCATACCCTCATCGTAGTGGACTTTCACCACCTGCTCCTTGCCGGTGTCCCAGCGCACTCAGAACTGATGGCGAACGCCCAGGGCAACACCCACCATTGAGGTCTGGCCATTGCCCAGCGCATAGCTGTTGCCCACGGAGAGGCTGGTGGCGAAAGTCGTCGCCAGTGATTCCATCATCAGACCGGCGTGCTTCGCGTATGCCGTGCTCAGATAAACATCGGTACGCTTGGAGAACGAGTAGGTCGAAATGAAGGCGATCTGCCACGGGTTGGCCACGTTCGTGTTGCCGAACAGGCTCTTGAGGTCATCGTAGCTGTACTCGAGCGTCAGGCCAACCGCCGGCGTCACTCGATAGGTGCCGCCGATCCAGTAGTAGTCATCACGCTGGATCAGGACGTCGGTCGCATTCTTGGTATGACCCCAGCGATAGCCGCCCATCACCTTCGCCGGCCCATAGGTGTAGCTTGTGGCGACCACAGCCTTCTTGGCGGTGCCGCTGCCGGTGCCGATGGTCGGATTCCACTGATCGTAGCCAGCAGTCAAGCCGAACGGGCCCGCTCCATAGACCAGCGCGGCGCCATACGCGGTGTCACGCCGGAACTGGCCCGGGACTTCCCCGTTGCCGCCGATTGGCCCCGCCACGCCCACCGCGGCCGGCAGTGCCACCCCGGCACCGAACGACCAGTGAGCGAGGGCTGTTACAGGACCGAGCTTGCCCGTGTACTTGACGGTGTTGTCCTCACGATAGTTGGCGCCCTGCTGCAACACAGTGGGCTCATACTGGGTCGAGTAGGCTCCTGGCACGAAGTTGGCGAGTGCGTCAAACACCGAGGTGTACTGGCGGCCAAGGGTGATCTGACCGAAGCGCGCATCTTGCACGCCCACAAATGCCTGTCGCCCGAACAGTCGGCCGCCTTGTTGCAGGGTGCCGGTATCAAGACCGAAGCCGCTCTCTAGCACGAAAAGCGCTCGAAGTCCCTGACCAAGGTCCTCCGTACCGCGTAGGCCCCAGCGCGAACCGGACAAACCACCGGAGTCCATGCGGACAACGTTGTTCCCCGAACCGGAATTGAAGCCGTTGCTTGCCGTGGGCAATGCGGCAACGTGATTGGCGTACTCGACGTTGGCGTCCGCGACGCCATAGAGCGTGACGGACAACTGCGCGAATGCAGCCGGCGGACAAGCCAGCAGTGCTGCAAGGGCGATTTTCCTGAGGGTCATTGGTGTCTCTCTCCGTTTCTCTTCTTGTTACTACTGATGGAACCAGATTCCTTCCCTGATTGGAATCGCCGAACCAGCGTGCAATGTGTCGATGACTAGCCAAGCAGCGCGTACGTGATCCCTGCACCGTCCCCACGATGGAGGATTGGGGGGGGGCGCAGATCCGTACCCGTCTGGGCAATCAATGCCCGAAATCGGGGCGTCGCGGTGTTGCCCGAATTGTTCTCGGGCCTTCGATTAACAGCCCAGCGCAACGGCAAGTTCCACCAGATTCCTGGCGTGAAGCGTGTTGTCCGCATTGGGAGAGACGTCCTTGTGCTGGAAGGGACCGTATTCCAGCGACCTCTCGATGTAAGCGGTTTGCAGTCCGCATGCGCGCGCATGTGCCAAGTCATCCTGATGAGCAGCCACCATCATGACTTCGCCTGGATCGATATCGAACACCTGAGCGACTCCCAGGTAAGTCGCCGGGTCGGGCTTGTACTTGCGAAAGACCTCTGCCGAAAGAATGCAGTCCCACGGTAGAGATGCGCTCTTAGACATATTGGCCAGCAATCCGATATTGCCGTTCGACATGGTGCAGATCGTGTATCGCGACTTCAATCTGGTAAGGCCTTCCACGGTATCCGGCCACGCCTCCAATCGATGCCAGGCCTTGTTCAGGTTGCGTTTCTCCGCCTCCGTCAAGTGCAGCACCTGAAACGTTTCCAGGAGTTCGTCCAGGACCATCCTGTGCAGGTCGTCAATCGAAGTCCAGCCAAGTTCGCCGGACATGACCTTCTGGATAGCCGGCATGTAGCCTGCCCTCCAGGCCAGCGTGAACTTGTTGCGGTCCACGTCGAGGTTCATCGCGCCGAGTTCTTGCATGACGCTCTTGTACCAATCGACGACTGTCCCGAATACATCGAAGGCAAGCACTTTGGTACCGGCAACCAATTGAGGGTTCATGTGTTCTATCATTTTGTTTACTTCAAGCCCCACTCTTTGAGGAGGATTCACAGGGCCGCTCGCGCGACCATCGAATCAATCACACGTCGTACCCGGGGTTGGTACGCTCGAGCTTTCGCAACAGGGCCGGCCACACGAAACGGCCGCCAATGCCGCCGGTCTGCGCGCGCGCATCGGCCTGCGCGGTCGCCTGGATGGACTCATCGACCATGGTCAACGGCCCGCCGGCCTGTGCCGCAATCTGAATCTGGCAGGCGCTCTCGAAGATGTACATCGCCAGGAACGCGTCGGCGACGCGTCGCACCTACCGTGAGTAGGCCATGATTGCGCAGCATCAGGTAGTTGGCCTTGCCCAAGTCCGATTGCAGTCGCGGCTTCTCCGCGTCACGCAGCGCAATACCTTCATAGTCGTGGTACGCCAGCGAACCCTGGATCACCATCGACTGCTGCGAGATGGGCAGCAGCCCTGCCTGCTGCGCGCTGACGCCGACACCGGCACGCGTATGCGTGTGCAACACACACTGCACGTCAGGCCGTGCAGCATGGATGGCGCTGTGGATGACGAAGCCCGCGCGGTTCACCGTGAACGGCGACTCGGTGAGCTGGTTGCCCGATGCGTCGACGCGCAGGAGCGATGACGCCGTGATCTCGTCGAACAGCAGGCCGTAGGGGTTGATCAAAAAGTCATGGCCGTCACCCGGCAGGCGCGCACTGATGTGCGTGAACACCAGGTCGGTCCAGCCGTGCAGCGCCACCAGGCGATAGCAGGCAGCCAGGTCGCAACGCAACTCTTGTCCAGCTTGCCCACGCTGGTCTTGGGCAGGCTGTCGGCGAACATCACCTCTTGCGGGAAATACCGATGATGGCGGCTTCCTGGATCTGCGGATGCTTGAGGAGAATGTCCTCGAGCTGCAGCGACGAGACCCATTCGCCGCCGGTCTTGATCACGTCCTTCAATCGGTCCACGATCCGGACGCAGCCATCTGCATTCATCACGGCGATGTCCCCTGTGTGCAGCCAGCCACCGCCCCACAGCGCCTGGCTCGCTTGTGCATCACCAATGTAGGACTGCGTGAGCCAAGGCGATCGCGCCACGAGTTCACCGGGCGAGCGGCCATCCCACGGCAGGTCGTTCATCGCTTCGTCGACGACGCGCAACTGGACGAGTGGGATGGCCCAGCCTGCATGGCAGCGGGCTTCGATCTCCTGGTCAGTGGGTGCCTCGGACCGTGCCGACCGGGGTTGTGCCAACGTCAGGATGGGCCCGGTCTCCGACATGCCGTAGCCGGCAAAGACGTCGACTCCGCGTGCCATTGCGGCTTTGGCCAGGGATTGCGCGAGCGCCGCCCCGCCGATGACGACCGTCCAGCCGTCGAGGCGCTGGCCTCTCGCCACTGCCGCGTCCAGCATCATCTGCAGGATCGTCGGCACGCAGTGGGAGAAGGTGACCTTCTCGCGCTCGAACAAGGTGAGTAGACGGTCCGGAATGTATCGCCCGGGGTACACCTGCTTGACGCCCATCATCGTGGCGACGTAGGGCATGCCCCAGGCGTGAACGTGGAACATGGGCGTCACCGGCATGTAGACGTCGTCATGATTGAAGCGACCGGTGCCCGGCCCCGCCAACGCGCAGCGGCTAGCCAGGGTATGCAGCACGAGTTGCCGATGGCTGAAGCAGACCGCCTTGGGCAAGCCGGTGGTGCCGGTTGTGTAGAAGGTCGTGGCACGCGTCGACTCGTCCAGATCAGGCCAATTCTTCACCGCGTTCGAGCGAGCGAGCAGTGCCTCGTATTCGGCGGCGATTGGAAGGCGGATTGCACCCGGATGCGCCTCGTCTGTCATCAGGACCAACTGCTTTCCCGGGTCCACGCGATCCCAGATGTCCTCGAGCATCGGCAGAAACTCCGAATTGACGAGGATGAAGTCGTCCCGTGCATGGTTGATGGTGTAGAGCAATTGCTCGGCTGACAGCCGGACATTGACCGTATGCAGGACCATGCCCGCCATCGGGACCGCGAAGAAGCACTCCAGGTAGCGATGCGTGTCCCAGTCCATGACGGCGATGGTGTTGCCGGGCCGCGCGCCCAGCGACGCCAGGCCCGCCGCCAAGCGCCCGATGCGTTGGCTCAGTTCGGCGTAATCGAAGCGTACGGCATCTCCGTACACAACCTCCTGTGAAGGGCTGCGGGTCAGCCCCGCCTCCAGCAGTTGCTTGATCAGCAACGATTTCGGACCAAAGGCGTCAGATGTGGTGTTCGGTTCCACGGTTACAGATTGCATATCAACAGCCCCTATTCAGAAAATCGAGGAGCGCGGCATTCACCGCCTCCGGTTTTTCTTGTTGCACCCAATGACCGGCATCGGCGATGAACCGGGACGAGACCAAGCGAGGGCAGGCATCGAGGTGCATCGCTTCGAGCGCGCCCGGAAGCATGTGGACACCCCAGTCCTGCTCACCGGCGATGAAGCAGCTGGGCACGTCGATGGTCAATCCGGCATAGAGCTGCAGCCCCTGCTGAAGCTCACGGCTGGTGGCGGCCCGGTACCACAGCAGGCCGCCCTGGAAACCCGTGCGGCCAAATTCCTGGCTATACACGCGAAGCGCTTCTTCCGACAGCCACCGGCTCGGCCGCATCTCGCGTTGTGCAAGGCTGCGGGCGACGGTTTCCGACATCCCCAGGTCGGCGTCCATCACGTAGTAGGTGGGCA
Source organism: Cupriavidus basilensis OR16 (assembly GCF_000243095.1). Lineage (GTDB taxonomy): Bacteria > Pseudomonadota > Gammaproteobacteria > Burkholderiales > Burkholderiaceae > Cupriavidus > Cupriavidus basilensis_D. The sequence continues at coordinate 24,565 of NZ_AHJE01000054.1, forward strand.
GCCGGGCCAAGGATTGCGCGGTCAGGTCGGGCAAGGGCTCGGGCCGCTCGTCGGTGCCCTGCGCACTCTTCAGGTAGTAGTAGCCCCGCAGGAATTCATGCAAGCCCTGGCGGGCGGCGTGCATCTCGGCATTGGCGCGCGGGCCGGAGTAGTAGAGTTGGTAGTGCTTGCGCGGGCGCTCGAGGGCCGAAAGGCCCGCGAGGGCTTCCGCCAGTTGCCTGGAACGAAGGTCCGGGGCATCAGGTGCGCCGAGCCGGAACAGCGGCGGCCCGGTGAAAGGCGTGGCCAACATCGCCAGTGAACGGAAGACGTCGGGGCGGATCAGCGCGCACCAGGCCGCCACGTGCGAGCCGAAGTCATGACCCACCACGGCGTGGACCGACGTCCTTCCAAGCGCCTGGACAAGACCCAGTACGTCTCGCACCAGGTTGTCCATTCGGAATGTGCAAAGGTCCGTGTCGGCCTCGGCGATCCAGCCCGTCGTGCGGCCATAGCCGCGCTGGTCGGGCGCGACCACGTAAAATCCCGCTTGCGCCAACGCGTTCAGCTGGTGCCGCCAGCTGAACGCCAGCTCGGGGAAGCCATGCAGCAGCACGATCATCGGCGTCTCGGGACGCGGGTCGCCCGCCTCCAGCCAATGCATGCGAAGGCCATTGCCGTTGTCGGAATAGCACGCGCGCACGCCGGGCTCGAGCGGCAAGGTCATCATGGATGGTTCCTGGGTCATTGTTCAGCGCGCGGAGACATCCGACATCTTCCCGACCGGAAGCGATCGATGATCAGCGCGGGGGCGAATCGACCCGCTGCCGATCATCACGAAGGCGCCGGCCAGCATGACGCCGGCGATCAGGAACAGCCCGCCGGTCAGGCTGCCGGTGGATTGCTTGATCACCCCTAGCACGTACGGGCACGCAAGTCCGGCCAGGTTGCCCAAGCTGGTGATGATCGCGATGCCTGCAGCAGTCGATTGCGGGGACAACTGGGCGGTCGCGACCGCCCAGAAGACCGGTAGCGCCGACACCGAGCCGGCAATCGCGATCGCGATCAACCCTACCGACAGCCACATGTAGGCACCGGTCCAGCTTGTGAGCGCCAGCCCCACCCCGCCGATGGCAACCGCCACGGCGTAGTGCCAGCGACGCTCGGCTCGCTTGTCCGAGTGGCGGCCATACAGGATCATGGCCAGGGCCGCGAATGCATAAGGCACGGCGGAGATCAGTCCAATGATCTGCATGTTCTTTGCGCCCAAGCTCTGGATCATCGTGGGCATCCAGAAACTCAGGGTGGTGCCGCCGCAAACGGCCGCGAAGTACAGGAAAGACAGCAGGTAGACCTTGGGGTCGCGCAGTGCGGCACCCGCGGCCTCCAGCGCCGGCGTCGAGGCGTGAGGGGCAGCTTGCGTGGGCAGTTCGACGCAGATCATTCGCTTCTCGTCCTCCGACAGCCACTTGGCCTCTTCAGGCGAGTTGGACAGGCAGGCGTAGACAACGAAACCTAGAAAGGCAGAGGGCAAGCCTTCCAGCAGGAACATCCATTGCCAGCCGGACCAGCCGTTGCGGCCGTCGAACGATTGCATCATCCAGCCCGACAGCGGGCCGCCGATCACGCCGGAGAGCGCGATCGCGGTCATGAAAAAGGTGGTGGTGCGCCCGCGCCGGTGCGACGGGTACCAGTAGGTCAGGTACAGGATGATGCCGGGGAAGAAGCCTGCCTCGGCAATCCCCAGCAGGAAGCGCAGCACGTAGAACATGGTCGGCGTGGTGACGAACATCATCGCCGCCGAGATCACCCCCCAGGTGATCATGATGCGCGCGATCCAGATGCGCGCGCCGACCTTGTGCAGGATCACGTTGCTCGGCACCTCGAACAGGAAGTAGCCGATGAAGAAGATGCCCGCGCCGCAAAGAGGCCGCCCACCACCGTCGCGCTCATGAGCAAGGCGATGATGCGCGCGCGGCGTGCTGCCGGGAACCAGAAAGTCAGGTAGAGCACAATGCCCGGGAAGAAGCCAGCCTCGAACGCCCCCAGCAGGAAGCGTGCAATGTAAAACTGCGAGGGCGTAGTGACAAACATCGTCGCCGCGGAGATCAGGCCCCAGCACACCATGATGCGCATTATCGTCAGGCGCGCACCGATCTTCATCAGGAAGATGTTGCTGGGCACCTCAAACAACGCATAGCCGACGAAGAAGATGCCCGCGCCGAGTCCGTAGATAGAATCGGTCAGGTGCAGGTCCGAGCTCATCTGCAGCTTGGCATAGCCGACGTTGATCCGGTCGATATACGAGATGACGTAGGCCAGGAAAAGCAGCGGAACCAGCCGCCACGTGATCTTCCGGTACATCTTCTCCCTGCGTAGTTCATACGCATGGTCCATAGGACCTGCTAGGGCGGGTTTTGCGGTTCGGTTCATCGTGGGTCTCCAACATTCTTCTTATATTTAAGGGCCGTATCAGTCATCAGGGCCGTGCCGTGGGATGACCAGGGCCGAGCGGGGCCGGTCCGCAAGGCCCCGTCAGGTCTCGGCCATCGCGGCCGCTTTCTTGTAGATGCTGTTGACGGGATGCTTGAACAGGCGGCGCACCATCGGCTCGAACTCCGCAAGCGGCAACGTCTCGGCCGTCGGGTCGAAGGCCGGGCTGTCATACAGCTCGCAGAACTCCGCCGTGCGGTCGTAGTGCGGATGCCCGGCGAACTGCTCGCGCATGTCGCGGTCCATGCCCAGATGATGGAAGAAGTAGTGCCCCTGGAAGATCCCGTGGTTCTGAACCATCCAGTGATCGGCTTCGCTCACGAACGGCTTCAGCACCGCTGCGGCAATGTCCGGGTGGTTGAAGGTTCCCAAGGTGTCGCCGATGTCATGCAGCAAGGCGCAACATACGTACGCTTCATCGCGACCGTCGCGCAAGGCCAGGGTTGCAGTTTGCAAGGAGTGGTCAAGCCGGTCGACAGGAAAGCCGCCAAAGTCGCCCCGAAGCAGACTCAGGTGATGAAGGACTCGGTCGGCTAGCCCTTGGGAGAACGATTGAAACTCACCCGCGATTGCCATCCAATCTTGGGCCGTGCTTTCTTGGAATCTGCGAAATGTTGCGCGCTCAGTCATGGGTGTCAACCAGTGTGATGAAGGATTGCATATGGTACGGATGGGCATGCGCGCGCGAATGCAATGCAGCTGACATTCCACGGGTAAGTCCTAGGGTCAGTCGCTCGCGGCGCCGTGCTCAGGCCTCGCTGAGCGCGCGCAGCGTCTGCTCCGACTCGATGACGATGCGGCCGTACGACAGCGACAGTGCACCCGTCGCGGCCAGGGCCTTGAGCTCCAGGGACAAGGTCTGGCGGGTGAGGCCCAGCATCATCGCGAGGGTCTCCTGTGTGATGGGAATCATCCGCCTGGAACGGGGCAAAGCCGGGGCGTCGCCGCGCGCCAGCCTGAGCAATCGCCGCACGACGCGAGCGCGCGTGCTACGCAGCGCCGCATCCTCGAAGAAACTGAACATGGTTCGGGTGCGCGCGGTCTGCAGGACCGCAATCGCCCGTGCGAACCGGGCATTCAGCATCAATTGCTCGAACAGTGGTGGCGCGATGTGCAGCACGTCGGCGTTGCGCACGGCATGGATGTCGTGCGTGCGGGGCAATCCGTCGAGCGACGATGCCTCGCCGCACCAATCCCCCGGCTCGAGCAAGCCGAAAATCATCTGCCGCCCGTCTTCAAGGACCGAGGAGGCAGCGAGAGCACCACTCACCACGCCGAAAAACCCGTTCGCCGGATCCCCCGTGCGCACAACGAACTCGCCGCTTCTGACACGAAACGGGCGCCCTTGCGTTAGCAATGCCTCTTGCGACGCCGGTTCAAGCGACTCGAACCATGGGTCGCCGAAAATGCCCAGCAGCTCTTTGTATGGCGTCGACATTTGAGGATGCTCTGTTACCGGGGGGACGAGCCGCCCGGTCTGCGCATCGCCGCCTTCAGTACGGCGAGGGCATGGCTTCCATTCACATCAAGCTGGAGGCAGGGCATATCTGGTCGCTTGGTTGGCACTGCGCAATGAGGGATCGCATCAGCCCTTGGGCATTCGCTGGCGGCATGCGGTTTCTGCTCCCCGGCTGGTCATTCATGCAGTGGAGCAGGGTCCGAAAAGAACCAACCGGAAATCGCGCCTACCTGACCCGGACGACGACCTTTCCCTTGGCTCGGCCTTTCTCGACATAGGCCATGGCCTCGTTGGTCGAATCAAATGAAAAAACCCGATCCAATACCGGCCGTATTGCGCCGGCATCAATCAGTGAAGTGATCTCGCTCAACTGGCGCCCGCTGGCCTTCATGAACAGGAATGAATATTTGAGGTCACGACGTATCGCCCGCTTCCGGACTCCGTAACTCAGGAGACGAACAGCCGATCTCACGAACCACGGTGCTCCGATGCCACGTGCGAAAGCGGGATCGGGAGGTCCGGAGATCGAGATGAGTGTTCCGCCGGGCTTAAGGACGCGCAGAGATTTCTCCAGCGCAGTTGCGTCTTGGCTGTGGAGGACAACATCGTAGCCCTGCAGTACTTTCTCGAAATCGTCTTTCTTGTAATCGATGACGACGTCTGCCCCAAGACCTCTTACCAGGTCGGTGTTGGCGCTGCTCGTGGTGGTGGCTACAGTGGCGCCAACATGCTTGGCCAACTGGATCGCAAATGTGCCTACGCCACCGGAACCCGCCTGGATGAATACCTTCTGTCCTTTCTTCAGATTGGCCTTCTCGATCAACGCTTGCCATGCCGTCAGCCCCACCAGGGGGATCGATGCGGCTTCTTCCATGCTGAGTGCCTTGGGCTTGATCGCCAGAGACGCTTCCTTCACCGCGATGTACTCGGCGAAGGTGCCGATGCGGAAATCATCAGGCCGGGCATAGACCTCGTCGCCCGGCTTGAACTGCCGGACGCGAGAACCGACCTCGACTACGACGCCGGCCACGTCGTGACCCAGGACAACGGGCAAGCGATAGGGGAGGATCAGCTTGAACTCGCCGTCCCTGATCTTGGAATCCAGCAAATTCACACCTGCCGCATGGACCTGGACCATGACCTCATCCTCACCCAGCTTCGGGCTCGGTACCTCCGCGCAACGCAACGCGCGCTGTTTCCCGTACCGATCGAGAAGAAATGCTTTCATGGTCGCTCTCATTCCTGACGCCCCCAGGTCTGCGAGCGGCCCAGCATTGGCACGCCAATGTAGCCGCGCACGCTGAGCGTCTTGCCATCGTCGGCCAGGCGGACCTTGCTGCGATAGACCTTGCCGTTGTCGGGATCAAGAATCTGGCCGCCGACATACTCTTCGCCCTCCTTCTTCAGGCCACTCAGGATGACCAGGCCGATGACCGGCGCATTCTTGTTCGCGCCCTCGCATTTATCGCACTTCGGATTTGGGTCTTCGCTCGGGGCGGGAAACACTTTCTCTATCTTGCCCTGAAGCGTTCCATTCGATTCAGTGATGCGGATCAGCGCGCGCGGCTTGCCGCTGACGTCGTCAACATTCTTCCACAGGCCAGCGGGCGAAGCATCACCGGCCCGCACCGGCGGCGCCGCGAGCGCCGCGGCGAGAATCAGAGCGACGCCGGCCGCTTGTTTCAAACGAAGCGTTGCCATGGCTTCAACGGTTAACGTTGCCTGGCCAGCGCGTGGCCGCCTGGCGATGCATGATGACATGGGCATTCCTTTCTCACAGATTGGATGACTGGGTATGTGCAACATGGAAAAGCGCGCGAAGCGGGTAACCGGCTACGCTTCAAGCCGCAGGTCTTTGCGAACCCCCGCATCCAGCACGCTGGTAGGCGCAAACCTGCGCAGCATGCGCATGCGCCTTGCCAGGCCGGGGGCGTAGTGAATTTTTGGATGCGTCGCCATGGCCGCCTTCAGCACGACGTCGGCCACCACTTCTGGCCCGTCCGCGTTGACGAGAACTTCCTTCACCCGCCTCTCCACGCTCGCGCGAATCTCTCGATACACATCGAGAGGGGCATCGGGTTTCATCAGGTTGGCATCAAAAGGGGTATTGATGTAGGCCGGCTCGACCACCGAAACGCGGATCCCCAACGTGCGCAGCTCATGGTCGAGCGCTTCCGAATAGCCGGCCACCGCGTGCTTGGTGGCGGAATATAGCGCCATGTAAGGCATCGGCAGGAAGCCGAGCACGGAGCCAATGTTGATGATGCGGCCATCCCCTTGGCGACGCATATGTGGCACGACGGCCCGTGTCATACGAACTATCCCAAAGAAGTTCGTATCGAAGATCGACTGGGCCTGCTCGATCGAGCTCTCCTCCGCACCCGCCGGAGCGACCCCGAAGCCGGCGTTGTTGACGAGAAGATCAATACGGCCTTCCAGTTGCATCACCTTTTGGACGGCAGCATCGACGGACTCGTCCCTCGCTACGTCGAGAGACAGCAGCTCGAACGAGCGCTGACCGGTTGTGCCTGCGCGTCTACTGGTCCCGTACACCTTGTAGCCCGCCTTCGCGAGCCGCTCCGCGGTGGCTTGGCCGATGCCTGAGGAGGCCCCGGTAACGAGGGCAATCTTGCCGCGCATGTTCATGAAGTTTCTCCGTCAGAGTGTGGAGTTCGGGATCGTCCGGGATGCGCGTTGAGGGCGATTCGACGTGACGCTCCAATACGAGCGTCATCGTCATTTCGCATGATGCGCATCATATTAATTGGCGAGCGAAATGGGTTGCATTAGCGAGAGTTCAGATTTTAGATACCAGGGGGGACCAGGCGTTTCAGCGCAGCTTCGAGCAGGCGATTGGACAGTGCCGGCTCGTCGACTGCACGAGCCAGCACCAAGGCACCAACCATGGTAGCGATGGTCACGAGTGCTTGTTCGTGTGCCTCGGGTTGTCCCCAGTCGGGAGATTGTCGGGCGACCAGGTCCGTCATCGCCTTGACGTGGCGAGTCGTCGCACGGCGCACTTCGGGCGCCTGTCGCGGCGTCTCCGAGCCTAGCGCGGCTAAGGGACATCCCATCTCGACAAGTTCGAGGTGTTCCTTGGACAGATAGGCTCGACACATGGATTCCAAGGCCGTCCTGGGGGTCGCATTAGCAACAACGTCTTGCGCGACGGCCGCGGACTCCGCACACGCTCGATCCGCGGCTTCTGCCAGCATGGCTTCGCGCGAGGGGAAATGAGCATAAAACGCCCCATGCGTCAGCCCGGCGTCCTTCATGATGTCGGCGACGCCAGCGCCGTCATAACCACTGCGCCGGATCGCCCTGGCAGCCGCGGCCACAATGCGTTCGTGCGACGCTTCCTTGGCAGCGCTTCTAGCGTTGATTTTCGTATTTCGCATGATTTATATCATACCAAATCTGCCCGATGTGTGTGCTGCGGTTTTCCCGCAGACGACAACTGCCTAGTCAGCGTTCCCTCAACCGGCCTTCCTGGTTCGCTTGCCATCGGGTTCAGCGCTCGGCGAACCTCCCCATCCGGCTGTTGCATTGGCGGCCGAAGTCTCGGCACGCTTGCGATCCGCCCCAAGCCCGACGACGACGTTGATACACATCGGCACCAGGATTTCAGCAGATGGATCGTCGATGGCCGCGAAGTGACCACCGAATTCGAGCATGATGAATCCGTGCAAGGCGCTCCACTAACTGGGCCGCAATCCGATCGGGATCGATCTTGCGCACGATGCCGCCTTCGACCAGGCGGGTGCACTCCCAATGCAGATACGCGTAGGACGCGGTGAACGATGCCGAGCGCCCTCTCGACTCCGACTCCGGCGTGCCTCGCGAGGGGCTATATCTGCCGTGGATTGACAGACCGAACATCAGGTCGTACAGATGAGGGTTGCTTCTCGCGAAGTCACGGCACGCGAGAGCCATCGCACATAGATCGATCATGGGATCGTCTGTGTTTGCAACCTGCTTGATCGCAGCCTGCCGTTCAAATCCGTCATCCGCAACGGCCTGAAGCAATTCAGGCACGCCGCCAAAGTACGTGTAGACCCCCATCGTTGACAGCCCTGCTTCACTCGAAACCGAACGGGCCCTCACTTCGGAAGGGCCATTCGTCGTGGGCAGACGAATCGCTGCCTCGGCTAGGCGGGTGCGCGCATCATTCTCGGTGGTGCCGTGATCGGCGCCGATGACGCGAGCGGCGTGATCGATCGTCATTTGCATATTTTCGGCTACCGGAACTTGCTGGTGTGCGATGGTGCCGCGATGCCGGCAAATCCTGGCGTGAATCCGGCGCTGACGATCACTGCGCTAGCCGAGTACGCGATGGCGCAGATTCCCTCAGCCGCTCCGGCATCGGTGCCGGATTCGCCAATAGCGCGCTGAAGATATCCCCTTTCCTCCTCCCCAAGGTGCAGACCGCAGAGCGGAACGCACCGTTGGTTCGCCCCAGCGGGTCCACTAGACTCTCCACACCGTCGCGCGATTGCACGGCGTTCCAGAAAACCATTCGGAGACAGGCTTTTGGCAGGCCCCGCGCATCACAGGCGCGCGGGCCGGCCGCACGTACTCGCATGCAAGCGGCCACGTGCGACGTCCAGACCTCCATGGAAGTCCAGCCACATTCTAGAAGCACAGGTGTATGACTAGTCCAATTTCCATCTTTGACCTGCGAGGCAAGGCCGCCTTCATATCCGGTGCATCAAGCGGTATCGGTCAACACACTGCCCGTATGCTGGCAGAAGCAGGCGCAGCCGTTGCCCTGGCGGCTCGCCGAGCGGATCGTCTTGATGCGGTTGTTGCCGAACTACGGTCTGAGCGCCACAAGGCCTGCGCAGTAAGACTCGACGTCACCGACCCGTCGACCATTGAGCCGGCATGGCGCGAAGCCGAGCATCAGCTCGGCCAGCCGATCGACATCCTGTTCAACAACGCCGGTGTCATCTACATCGAGCGCTTTACCTCCCAGTCATACGAAGCGGTATCCCGCATCTTCGACACCAACCTGAAAGGCGCCTTCATGGTCGCCCAGGAGGCCGCACGCCATATGTCGACGCGCGGCCAGGGCAGCATCATCAATATCGCCTCATCGTCGGGGTTGCGCGCCGGCGGCCAGATGTCGAGTTACGGCGCGTCCAAGGCCGCGCTCATACATCTGACGCAAATCATGGCCCTTGAACTCGCCAGGAAGGGTGTGCGCGTCAACGCCCTGGCGCCAGGCAACATCCAGACTGACATGCAGGCGGAGTTCACCGAGCGCGGCATCGAAGACGGCATCATGAAGCGAATCCCGATGCGCCGGTTTGGCGAGCCCTCCGATCTCGACGGCGCGACGTTGCTTCTCGCCTCCGATGCCGGCCGTTACATGACGGGTGCAGTCATTCCCGTCGACGGCGGACAAGTCCTTAGCTGGATGTAAGCGGAACTTCAAACAAACAACATGGAGACAGACATGAATGCGAAATCGCGCCGCTGCTACGCGGCCATGCTCGGCACGGCATTGCTCGCCTTGACCCAGATTTCCTTTGCCGATTCATACCCTTCTCGCCCGATCAAGGTCGTGGCCCCGTACGCGGCTGGCGGGGCGATCGATATCGTCGCGCGCACGTTGTCAGACCCGGTGGGCCGCGCGCTTGGACAACCCATGGTTGTCGACAACAAGACAGGGGCGGCAGGCAACCTTGGCGTGGATGCCGTAGCCAAGGCAGCGCCAGATGGCTACACGTTGACCGTGGCCCTGAGCTCCAACCTGATGATCAACCAGTTCCTGTATGCGAAGCTGCCTTACAACCCGGGCAAGGATCTGACGCTGATTGCAAAAGTCGCGGATGCCCCTCTCGTGCTTGTCGTGAACTCGCATCTCGGCGTCAACAACCTTGCGGACCTGCGCAAATACGCGCAGGCCCACAAGGGCAAGATGTCGTATGGATCGTGGGGAGTCGGGACCATTTCTCACCTCAGCGCGAGCCGGCTCAATGACCTGCTTGAAGGCGACATGGCGCACGCCGCCTACCGCGGTGAAGCGCCAATGATCAACGACCTCGTCGCAGGGAATATCCAGCTTTCATTCGTCACCGGTGCACAGGCGCCACAGTTCATCGCGGCCGGACGGCTCAAGCCCATCGGGGTGACCGGGCCGGCCCGCCTGGCAGCCTTGCCCAATGTCCCGATCTTGAGCGAGGTCGGCATGAATGACCCGACGCTACGCGCGGTGGGCTGGGTTGGCGTGGCCGCCCCGGCCGGAACGCCTGAGCCCATCGTCCAGCGACTGGCTGACGAAATCGACAAGGCACTGAAGAAGCCGGATATCCGGAAGCGCATCCTCGACCTCGGCTGGACACCGAGCTACCAGGACCCCCAGGGCATCGCCGCGACATACGGCCGCGAAGCCCCGGTCTGGAAGGAAGTCGTACGTCAATCCGGCGCAAAACTGGACTGATCAATCCCCGCTCATACGAGACAACGCAACATGACCAATGCCGCAACCACGATGACAGCCGATCGCACGGCCGTCAGGGAAATGAATAGCTGGTTCTTCGAGACTTACTTGCCTGCGTGGGTACAAATGGGTTCCGATGCCACCTTGAACGACGGGGCAATCCTCGAATACTGGGGTGCGCCGTTGCACGCCGCGTCGGTCAACATGACGCGGTGCCTGCTCACCGGCGACGAAGTCATCGGCCTGCTTCGCGCGAACCAGGAGCCATTGCAGGCGCAGCAGTACACCCATACCGTGGTACTCGATCGCCATGTGAAGGGCTACAACAGCAACGCCGGCTCCATCGATGTGATCTGGTCGCGCCGACGTGCGGACGAAACCGAGATTGAACGCCGCGCGGTCCATTTCGACATCCATCGCACCGGCCAGGGCTGGCGAGTGGTCACCGTGGCAAGCACGCTGACCGACCGTACATCGCTCGGCGAAATCTGGGAAACCGTTTAAACGAGGAGAAGAAAACATGACGCAATCCAACGATGCAGCGCTCGTGCTCTGCGAACTGCGCCAGGGCGTCGCCATCGTGACGCTCAACCGCCCGCCGCAAAACCGGCTGAATCGCCCGCTCTATGCCGAGCTGGAGGCCGCGGTGCGCCAGGGCGTTCGTGAGGGTGCGCGATGCATGCTGTTTCGCAGCAACATCGATGACTTCTGCCTCGGTGGCGACTTCCGTGAGTGGCCACATCTCCAAACACACAGCGCGCGACGCGAACGCTTTGGCTATTCGAACGGCATCCTGAACGCGATCGAATCGCTGCCGATCCCGACCATCAGCCAGATCAACGGCCGGGCATATGGCGGCGGCTTCGAGTTTGCGCTGCACACCGACCTGATCATCGCTGCCGAATCGGCAAGGTTCCGCTTTACCGAAGCGACGCTGGGCGTCTCTCCGCTGGCAGGTGGCGTACAACGCATCGCCGAGCGCTGTGGCCGCAGCGTGGCTGCGCGACTGGTGATGCTGTCGGAGGAAATCACCGCGGCAGAGGCCTTGTCCCTGAATATCGTCGCCAAGGTGGTGGCCGATGAGCAGCTCGCAGAGGTGGCACTCGCTCACGCCGAAGGACTTGCCGCGGGTCCCACGCGCGCACACGCCGTTACCAAATCGATGCTCGGCGCATGGTCCGCGGGCGGCGTGCGCGGCGCCGATGAAGTGATGATCGAGCATGTCTCGGTGTTGGTCGCCACCGACGATGTGCAGCGTGGCGTCAGCTCCGCGATCAAGGCGATCGACGCGGGCGTGGCCCGGCCGGAGATTTCATTCAACGGGCAGTGAGGACCTTTTTTATGCAAGCAGAAGAACACTACATCGCCGCCGAAGGCGGTATTGAACTCCACGCATGGGTGTTCCGGGCGGCAGCCGGCACGGGGCCTGTTCCAGCGATCACGATGGCGCACGGCTTTTCCGGCCTCAAGTATCGGGGTCTACGCGCGTACGCCGAGCGGTTTGCGGCGGCCGGTTTTTCCGTGATCGTCCACGACCATCGCAACTTCGGCCTCAGTGGCGGCGAGGTTCGCGGCGATATCGATCCTTGGCGACAGATCGCAGACTGGCGCCGTGTCATCACCTACCTCGAGACGCTCGACGGCATCGATCGGCAACGCATCGGCATTTGGGGAACAAGTTATGCCGGAGGTCACGCGGTGGTGCTTGGCGCGACCGATGCCCGGATCAAGGTGGTGGCGGCACAGGTCCCTATCGTCAGCGGCTACGAACAGAGCCTGCGACGGGTCGCACCTGACGCCCGCACGGCTCAGCAAGCGCTCCTCAACGAGGACGAACTTGCGCAGCTGCGTGGGGAAGCGCCGATGATGCAGCGTGTGGTGAGTCTCGACCCTGCCGTGCGTGCCGTCTACCGGTCCAAGGAGATGATGGAGTTCCATGACGCTTTCGAGATTCCGGACGGCGTCGATCACAGCGAATTCGTTACGGTGCGCTCGACAAGGCTGTCCCAGATGTATGAACCGGGTCAGTGGATTTCACGCATCGGGCCGAAGCCGCTGCTCATGGTGGTGGCAGAGCACGACACGGTGACACCAACCGATCTCGCGCTGGCCGCCTATGAACGGGCCGTGGAGCCGAAGCAGCTCAGGATTATCGGCGGTGGGCATTTCGACGCCTACCGCAAGGAGTTCGAGGCTTCCAGCAGCGCCGCACTGAGTTGGTATCAGAAACACCTGATGCCCGGGACACACGTATGAGGGGTATAGCGACGCCACTCGATCCTGCGGTACCGGAGGGCATCCTTGTGCTCGTGCACGGCTATCTCGACGGCCCCGATGTCTGGGCTCGCGTTGTCGAAAGACTCGAACTGCCCGGCTGGAGCATCCTCTGCGTTGCATGGGGAGAAGACCAACCACCGGAATCCACGTCCGAACTGCAACTCGAACAGTACGCCAGCGCGGTCCTGGCGGAAGTGCATCTCGCATGCATTTCGGGCTCGGCAACCGTCGTTGTTGTAGGCCATAGCATGGGCGGCCAGATCGGCGAGCTCGTGGCCCGTCGTCTTGGGTCTCGCGCAGCGGGGCTGGCCCTGGTCACTTCTGCCCCGCTGGGCGGTTATGCCTTGCCGCCTCCGGTCATGGAGCGCTTCATGTCACGCGCCGGCATGAAGGACAAGGACGCGATCCGCGAAGGAAAGCGTAGCCTGGCCATGGCGCTGGACGAAGAAGGGTTGGATATCTTGGTCCGCTGCACGGTCGCAACGAGCCACGACCAGGCTCTTGCGCAACTGCGCGCATGGACCGGAGGCCATCCGGCCGGCGGGTCCCCATCATCGGTCGACCAACCCGTTCTCTGCATTGCGACCGACGACACATTCTTCAGTGAAGAACTTGTGGGAGCGACGGCGGCACGTTTTCCAAACGGGACAACGGCCAGGGTGCCCGGCGCCGGCCACTGGCCCCAACTGGAACAGCCGGAAGCGTTGGCGCAAACACTGACGAACTTCATCCGGACGCTGCCAGGACAGACTGCCAACCAACCCTGACTTTCCGGCGACAACAAACAGGAGACATTCGGATGCAATCCAAAGAGACACGCTCTCGGCCGGCAGGGAGCCAGTATCCCTTGCTAATCAAGCAACTGCTGCTTTCGCCATTGACGCAGGCCCCCGATCAGTCGATTGTCTACCGCGACAATCACTCGTATACATACCGCGCACTCAGGGAGCGGATCGGCAGGCTCGCTTCCGGACTGCAATCGCTCGGGGTTGGCCACGGCGACACCGTGGCGGTACTCGACTGGGACAGTCACCGGTACCTGGAGTGCTTCCTCGCGGTGCCGATGATGGGTGCCGTACTGATGACGGCCAACATCCGCTTGAGCCCGCAGCAGCTTCAATATACGCTTGAGCAATCGAAGCCGAAAGTCCTGCTGGTTCACCGCGACTTTCTCGAACTCGTGGAATCGTTCAGCGAAGTCGTCAGGAACGCGAAGTGCCTGCTGATCCTGGATGACGAAGATGACTGCACCGCGGCTGGCGGTTACGAAGCGCTGCTGGCCCGGAGTCGCGCCGATTTCCGATTCCCCGACTTTGACGAGAACACCTGCGCCACGCTGTTCTATACGAGTGGCACGACAGGATTGCCCAAGGGAGTCTCCTACAGTCATCGCCAGATCGTGCTCCATACGCTCGCCGTCTGCGCGGCGTTTGCCATGCCAGCCAGCCAGGGGCGCTTTCACAGGGGCGATGTCTATATGCCACTCACGCCAATGTTCCACGTCCACGCGTGGGGCATGCCTTATGTCGCGACCATGATGGGGGTGAAACAGGTCTATCCCGGGCGCTATACACCCGAAGGGATCCTGGCACTGCGCGCCCGCGAGGGCGTGACGTTCTCCCATTGCGTTCCCACTATCCTGCAGATGCTTCTCGATCGGGCCGAGCTTGATCGCGTCGACCTCTCGGAGTGGAAGATCGTGGTCGGCGGCGCCTCGTTCCCCACGAGCCTGGCCAGCAGAGCCGTGGAACACGGGATCGATGCATTTGCGGCCTACGGTATGTCGGAGACCTGCCCTTTCGTCACCAGCTCGCATCTGGAACCGTCCCTCTGCGCTACGGACGATTCAGCCGAGGCGATTACATCCCGGACACGCGCCGGGCGCGCATTACCGCTGATGGATATACAGATCGTCGATGCTGCGATGCAGCCGGTGCCTGAGGGAAATCACACCCAAGGGGAAATCGTGCTGCGCGCCCCGTGGCTCACGCAGGCGTACCACATGAATGCGTCCGCCTCAGAAGAGCTCTGGCGCGGCGGTTATCTTCATACAGGCGATATTGGTCTTCTCGATGAAGCCGGATACTTGCGCATCACCGACCGCCTGAAGGATGTGATCAAGACGGGAGGTGAATGGTTGTCGTCGAGCACATTGGAGGACCTGATTCGTCAGCATCAGTATGTTCGCGAAGCCGCCGTTATCGCCGTCCCCGATTCCAAGTGGGGTGAGCGTCCGATGGCGATCGTCGTCGCAGCGACGTCTTCCCCAGGCTCGTTCGATGCAACCGCCATCCGGAACCACCTGTCAGACTACGTCACCTCAGGGCACATTCCGAAGTATGCTATCCCGGAGACGATACACTTTGTCGACGACTTGCCGCGCACCAGCGTGGGCAAGTATGACAAGCGTGCCATGCGCGAACGTTACCAGCATGTCGGGGGACCAAGTTGAAGAAAATGGCGAAGGAGCACCCTTCAACCGAGACAATCGGAAAGGTTGACCCCGTTGCATACGATAGCGAGGAAGGCATCGATCGGAACTTTGTCGAAGCCCTCGCCCGAGGGCTGCGCATCCTCCAGGCATTCCATTCAAGCGAAGAGCGCCTGAGCAATCTCGAAATCGCTCTGCGATGCGGGCTGCCGAAGTCGACGGTGACCCGCCTGACCTATACGTTGACGACGCTCGGCTTTCTGCATCACATCCACGAACTCGGACGCTACCGTATCGGTCTGGCCACGCTCACGCTGGGACGCATGGCCCATTCCCGGCTGGATCTCATGCAAGCGAGCGAAGGATTGCTGCAGGAGCTCGCTGATAGTACTCGCACAATGATTTCGCTCGGCATCCGCGACGATCTTTCGGTCCTGTATATCGACAGTCACCGAAGCCAGTCAACTGCGATTACGCTGAATCTAGATATCGGTTCGCGATTGCCACTTGGAACAACTGCAATGGGCCGAGCGCACATAACGATCATGGGCGTTGCCGAACGTCGAATCGTTCTCGATCGTCTGCGGGCGTTGAGCGAGGCCAACTGGCCTGCGCTCGAGCACGGCATCTCGAGGGCTTTCCTCGATATTGCAGAACTCGGGTGCGTGACGTCGTTCGGTGACTGGAACAAGGAAATCAATGCTGTCGCAGTGCCCCTGAAGCTCGGCAATGCGCTGCCTCCGGTAGTGATCAACGCCGCTGCGCCCACCAGGACGGTATCAGCGGAGACATTCATCTCGGAGGTTCGCCCCCGCGTGATTACGGCAGCCAGGATTATCGAGAATCGCTACAAACGCAACTGGCTGCAAGCCTAGCAGGGTCCGAAGAGAATCAAGGGATACGGGTACGAAACGCGCGCACTTCCTGCCGGATTTCCCCCCTTTTTGCCACGCCCTAACTGCTCCTCCCTCGCCCAGTGCCAAGCGCAATGATTTGGCCTTGCTTCAGACCATCTCAAAAATAGCAGCAATACCCTGCCCGCCCGCAAATGCACATGGTCACCAGCGCATGGCGGCCTTGCACGCGTTGCAGTTCGTACAGGGCCTTGACGGTGATCAGCGCGCCGGTGGCGCCGATCGGGTGGCCCAGGGAGATGCCCGAGCCATTCGGGTTGACCTTGGCCGGATCGAGACCGAGCGCCTTGGTGACCGCTCAGGCTTGCGCGGCAAAGGCTTCATTGGCTTCGATCACGTCGAGGTCGGCCACGGTCAGGCCGGCACGGTCCGGCGCCTTCTTGGTGGCCGGTACCGGGCCGATGCCCATGGTCTTGGGATCGATGCCGGCATGTGCATAGGAGACCAGGCGCGCCATCGGCTTGAGGCCGCGCTTCTCAGCCTCGGCGCGCTCCATCAGCACCACCGCGGCGGCGGCATTGCTCAAGCCCGAAGCGTTGCCCGCGGTTACCGTGCCGTTCTCCTTGACGAAGACCGGCTTGAGCTTGGTCATGTCTTCCATGACCGCGTCGTGGCGCACGTGCTCGTCGGTGCCGAAGGTCACATCGCCCTTGCGGACCTTCAGCGTGACCGGCAGGATGGAGACCGCGCCGAAGCGGGGGCTGACTAAGCGGCAATGCGGTGGTTTTCTGCTCTAGCGATGGAGGGAGACCATCGTTCAACGTGCGATCGGAGCGGGTCATTGAGGACGGCAGTCCGGATCTCTAGCAGTGCGTGCGCGTGCCGCCGCCGCCAGGCCATCTGTTGGCGTTTGACGAACCGATTGCTGATCACCTGGTTGACGGTCGACTCGACGAAGCCCGATGCAATGGGCGCGCCGTGGCGATAGCGGTCACCGTAGTTCACGACGAAGCCCCTGTTGTTATCCAGATAAATGATCAACGCCTCGAGCTTGCCAAGGACCTTAGCCTCCTCGGGGCCGGCCTCGGCGTCGAGAATCAGTGGCTGGCACACTGTATATTTATACAGTACGTGTGTTACATTACGCAGCACCCACCAACGCCCGGAGTTGCCGCCATGCCCGATTCTCGCGCCATCAAATACATCATCGTGCCCTACCGCAAAGGCAAGAGCGACGCACTCCTGCCCGGTGAGATCCGCCAGGCGTCCAGCGAAGTCAACGCAATCCGCATTGCCAACGCTATGGCATCGAGCTTCGTCGGCGTCGCGGCTTATGAGGTATTGGTGGACGAGGAAACCGGCGAGATGAATTCGCCTCGAATCCTGGTGCAGGAAGGGAGCGTCCCTGCCCTGGGCGAGTGACAAAAAGGGAGCCGTCCAAACGCCTACAGTCGCGCATCCACCGGGCCGACGGCAGACTGCTGAGCGACCGGGATCCCGAGCGCGCGCAGTTTCCCGAGCGGGCGCGCGGCTTCATGCGGCCCTGCCCGCCCGAGTTCCATCTATGCGCCCCCCTGCGCCGAAATCTGGGATCTGCTGCGAGAGATCCACCGCCTGCAGGTCCTACTGCTGCGCGCAGATTGTTCTCCGAGGCGGTGTGTCCATGTCATCACTATGAGAAGTATCAAGTCGCGTTGGCGCGCTGGGCGGAAACCAGCCATGTGCTGCCCTACAATGAAACGCGCAATGCCCGCCGGAATGGTGAAATCAAGACGATAGCGCATGCTTTTTGCTTAACGAAGGTGGTTATCGCAAGAGCGATATGCAGGCTAGCGATAAGCTAGCCGCGTGAGGGCATCTGCTCGGCCTACTAGTGGTGGAGAGGCTATGCAAGGAAGCAATGACAAGGTGCGTGTTGTAATTTTTGCCGTGTTGATTGCACTGCTTACTGCATGCGGCGGAGGTGAAGGTGGCTCGAGTGGCACGGCCACCCCACCGGGCGGCATTCATCTGCAAATAGTCTCCTTCGGCGACAGCCTGTCTGACGTCGGGACCTTTGCGCCGATCGCTAGCGCGGTCGGTGGGGGGCGTTTTACGACCAATCCGGGGCAAGTGTGGACTGAGGATGTTGCGCAATACTACGGTGATACGCTCACCGCTGCATTTACGATCAGCATTACTCATCAGTTAAGTGCGCAAGGTGGCCTCGGCTATGCGGAGGGCGGCGCCACGGTGGCAACGCCGGCAAACCTGTACGATTTTCTTACGGACGTGATCGGCAATATCGAAATGCCCGTCAACCAGCAGGTTTCGAGCTATTTGACTGCTCACGGGAACTTCAACGCCAATCAACTGGTGCTGGTCTTTGCCGGCTCGAACGACGTGCTTCGCGCCGGGGCGCTGCCGGCCGCGGCGCAGACCGTGCAGACAGCGGCGACCACCCTGGCTCAAGTTGTCGCACAAATCGTCCAGAACGGCGCCACGCATGTCGTAGTGGTCAATGTCCCGAATATCGGACTGTCGCCCAAAGGCATCGCCTCGCTCGACGGCGGGGCAAACCTGACACAGCTATCGCAAATATTCAACAATAGCTTGAACGCAGCCTTGCAGGCCGATGGCTTGCAAGGCAAGGTCATCCAGATCGATTCCTATACATGGGAGAACCAGGTCATCGCGAACTTTCAGGCCAATGGCTTCGTCGTGTCAAACACCGGCGTCGCCTGTGACCCTGCGAAAACGCCTAAGGACACTGCCTTGCTGTGCTCGCCGGCTACCTACGTGACGGCCAATGCCGATCAGACATACATGTTCGCCGACGACCTTCATCCGACGACACGTCTGCATGCACTGTTCGCCCAGTTCGTGGAGCAGCAGATCGCTAGGAGCGGTCTTGGCCGCTGAGCCTGAGGATGGGATGCCTCGCCAACTCGGTCCGACCTTGTCTTGCCGTTGTAGGACGCACTCCCATAGCGGCGCCTTCATTCCTGACCTAAAACCCAGGCATCCGCATCAGCATGGAGTCCCATCGTGCGACCAGGCGTAGAAGTCACGCGCAACATAGAGGAAGAGTTGGAAGACCTGGACGAAACGGATAGGGCCATCGAACGCTCAGGGAAACGCATTGAGGCTCAGGAGCAACGCATTGCGCACTTGAAGAGGGACGGCGTAGATAGAGAAAGCGCCGAGCTGCTTCTCGCCGACATGCGCGACAGCCTCAAGCAACTCATCTTGCACCGCGCGCTTATTGTCACGGCCATCACGCGCAGGGAGTGAAGAACCCGCTGCTAGTCTGTTCATGTGCACGCACTATCCACGCGCGTCGCGTGCCGCCCTTTTGCTTGTGAGTGCGACGACTCGCTTCTTTCAATCGCGAATAGGACAACGCCCTACACGCCTATCGCACGGCCTCACCTAGAACAAGGACATGTCCACTACGAAGGAATGTGAGCATGTCAATCACAACGGTTCGGGTATTGCGGGCTGACGACGCCAGTGGGGTCATAGAACCCGACGCCCCCAATGGTAAGCGCGTCACCTACCCGTGCAGAGGTGCCGCCATCGCCGCCGGCGTCCATCTAGCCATGCAGGAAGATGCGGTCCTAATGATCCATGGAGTCGGTGAGCAGAAAAGCGAGTTCGACTTTAGCGGCGACGAATCCCCGACGATCAAACTGGTCGAACCAACGACCATCACAGGATGTAGGACGCAGACCGACGCCGTTGCCTGCTGAACCGCCCTACAATCAGTTACATGAGTGACGAGCGGGCCGTTGGCTCATTGGTAATGCTCAATTTTTTCGCCAAGCTTGTAGGGGGTGACGAGGACGAACAGATTCACTTTCGCGCCTCCGGCACCTACCCGAAGTGTCGCCTGCAGGGTCGCTATCGTGACCAGACAATTGACGTGACGGCAACGGATTTCTTTCAAGCCCTTTGCCAAATCCGAGAAGTACTCGCGGGGGATGGGTTATATCCGCAGTGTCACGGGTCTAGCCTGAATGTGTACTCCGTAGGTCGCCCTCACAAGGTAGATGACGGCTTGCGCGCGTACCGACTCAGCATGGGCCGCGATGTCACGCCGTTCGATATGGTTGCCGTCTTCGATGCATGCGAAGCGAGTGTTCTGCCGGCCACTGTGCGTGAGCAGCATGACTACTACTGGCAATGGTTGCAGTCGACTGCATGATGGTCGCCACGCATCGGTCTCCTCCGACGCGCGGTAACCTAAACCAATTGGACTGCATTCAGGATGCCACAAAGCAGGAAGACTGAGATTGAGCCCTCGGCGTCTCCCGCCGAAGGCGTTTCTTCCCGCTACCACGTCTTGCGCATGACGTGCGGCCACCTCCCTCCCGCCGCCGGATCCTCCATCATTGAAGCGCTACCGCAAATCATTGCCCGATACCGCGATACCGCGATACCGGCCACCTTGAGTCCTCCCTTCCTGCTTCGTGCTGTCGGACGCCAACCGATAGCCGGCGTCTTGCCATCAGGCTATAAGTTGAGGACAAACCACTGTAGGAGACAACCATGAAAGGAGACATTCATGTGATGCCCGCAACTGGAAAGCGATGGGCAGTTGACGTGGAGAGCACTGAGCAAAGCGTGGTCTTTTACGACACAGAGCAAGAAGCCATCGACGCCGGGAAAGCGAAAGCTAGGCGTAACCAGGTTGAATTGCTGATCCATGGCCTGGATGGCCGCGTTCGCGAGCGCGATATGCACGGCCGCAACCCACGGAAAAACTGGGGATAGCTACTACTGGCGCGCAAAAAGCACCGTGCCCCGTGAAGATCCAGGATGACGGGAAGCAGATCGCGGTGATCTGCCATGGTGCGAGGAAACACCAACTGAAGCCGCGCCGATGCCACGCGGACTACCGCTACCGGATAGTCCGGGGCCGCGGGTGGGACGGCGCGGCCTTTCGTTTGCGGCCCTGCCCCACACGCCTACACGCCTACACGCAGGCATGCCTTTTGCCCTAATTTTCCCATCCCGGTTGCGGCACTGCCGGCCACCGGCGGGCCTGATTGCGAGCGGCCAGCCACACCCCGCCGCCGGCAAAGCGTTACGCAGTTTTCTGCATAACCAGCGAGAATCGCGGCGCTAACGATACATGCGGAATCTACCGATTGAGCGGAGGAATTACTTGTAGTTATTACAAGGGGAACCCGATCAGTTGCCGGAGATCAGATCGACAACGCACTCAACAGACCCGCCAGTCAGCCGATTTTCCGAACGGCGATCTCCAGGTCAAAAGGACGGTAGGCAAGAGATCGACCTTCACGCTGGCGATCTCCGCCCATTGCCACGCGCGCGGCCGGCTGCGCCGCTCGATCCCTGATATCGCTGAGCTCGCCATGAACGTCCTGCCCTCTCAAGATTCCACCAGGCGCCCTTTGATCCTCAATGTCGACGACAGCGACGGTGCGCGCTACGTCAAGGGCCGCATCCTGCGGCGCGCGGGCTTCTGGGTGCTGGAGGCGGCCAGTGGCCAGGCCGCTCTGTCGCTGGTGCGACAGCATGCACCGGACCTGGTGCTGCTCGATGTGAAGCTCCCTGATATCAATGGGCTGGAAGTGTGCCGGCTGATCAAGAGCGACCCGGAGACCGCCGGCACGCTGGTGCTGCAGACCTCGTTCCTGTACATGAGCCCATCGTTCGCGCAGCTATGGGGCCACCCGATCGATGACTTGAGACATGACCCGCGCAGTTGGCTGGAATGCGTGCAGGCAGAGGACCGCGAGCGCATGAAGGTGGCCTTCGACGCGATGATGATCGACGGGCATATGGATGCCGAATTCCAGCTGGTGCGCGGCGACGGCAAGGTGCGCGAAGTCCGCGCCCGCGCGTTCCCGGTCTCCAATACCGCAGGCGTCTTTTACCGCGTGGCAGGCATCTGCCAGGACATCACCCAGCAGAAACGCGCCGAGCGCATGCTGCTGAAAGAAGACCGCCGCAAGGACGAATTCCTCGCCATGCTGGCCCACGAGCTGCGCAATCCGCTGGCGCCGATGCGCAGCGCTGCCGACTTGCTGATGAGCTGCACCCCCTCGCGCGAGGACACCTTCAAGGCGCGCGACGTCATCGCCCGCCAGTTGCACCACTTGACCCGGCTGGTCGACGACCTGCTCGACATCTCGCGCTTCACCCAGGGCCGGATCGTGCTGCACGACGACCTGGTCGAGCTACGCACCGCGCTGAACACCGCAGTGGAAGCCGTGCGCCCGTTGATCGATTCGCGCGGCCATACACTTCGGCTGAGTGTGCCAGAAGGGCCGATGCCCGTACGTGGGGACCTGGTGCGGCTGACCCAGATCTTCAGCAACCTGTTGCACAACGCCGCGCGCTATACGCAACCAGGCGGCCAACTTGCGCTCGAAGTCGCGAGCGACGGCAACGTGCTCATTGTCAGGGTGCGGGACAACGGACCCGGGCTATCGCCGCAGGCGCTGCAGGCCATCTTCGATCCGGGCACCGCGCAACACGGCGACAAGGCCCAGGCCATCTCCGGCCAGGAGGGCATGGGCATCGGGCTCTCGCTGGTACAAAAGCTGGTCAAGCTGCATGGCGGCAGTGTCCATGCCGAGAGCGCCGGGCCGGGCCTGGGCTCCACCTTCGTGGTGGAGCTGCCCGCCCAGCCTTGGCAGAGCTGGCAGCCCAAGGTGGGCAAGCGAGCGTCCCCGATGGGAGCGCCACGCAAGGTGATGATCGTGGACGACAATATCGATGCGCTGGAAGCGATGGCCGTGACGCTGGAAGCGATGGGCCACATGGTGGTGACGGCCATCGACGGCCCTGTCGCCATCGTGCGTGCGGTCGAGTCGCAGCCCGACGTCATCCTGCTCGATCTTGGCATGCCGGCCATGGACGGTTTCGAGATTGCACGCCGCCTACGCGCCATCCCGGAACTACAACATGTACACCTGGTGGCCGTGACCGGCTACGGCCAGCCGGCCGATCGCAAGCGTACGGCGGAGGCCGGCTTCGATCGCCATCTGGTCAAGCCGGTCGACCTGGAAGCGCTGTTGCGCATCCTGGACGAACTTGGGGAGGCAGCTTGAGGGATGCCCCGCCCTTGCCTCTCAATCGCGGCCCAAGCCCGCACCGGACCAGCCGCGCTCCCCCCGGAGAGAAACATGCAGATCCAGTTCCATATCACGCCCGAGCCTGACCAGGCACCGCCCCCGCCGGAGGTTCCACCGCCTGAAGTGCCCGACCCGGACCCGCCCGCGCCGGTCAAGGACCCACCGCCCGGTGACCTGCCCTCGCCTGCGCCTCAGCGCGCAAACAAGGGATCGGCAAAGGATGGCGCGGCGCAAGCGGCGGGCACCGTGCACTTTATGGCGCAACCGGTAAAAGGTACGAGGTTGGAGCCAGATCAGCGGGGCGCGCAATGTATCGGGAAGCAGACCGAGATGCACACCGATAGGCTGCCCGTCGAGCAGCGATGGCCTTCTGCCGTCATGCGTGCTCCCTGAGTCTCGGCCAGCCGCCTCGCCAGCAGCAGCGCGGAACCCTGGCGCGGTGCATGCACATCGTCCGGCCCTGTGCGCCTGCGGAGGAAGTCCGCTAGAACCGCGATGCGTTCGTCCCTGCGGGCATCGCTGGGCGCACGGCATTCGGTAATCCGCAGGCGGATATGGCCGGCCTCGGGCGCCAGGTGCGCCTCAATCGTATCGGCGCTGCGCGCATGCCGGACACAATGCTCCAGCAAATAACGCAGTAGTGGATCGAGGCGGAGCGGGTCGGCGTCGATGATAAAGACATTCTGCAACCCCGCGGCATCCGGACTGCCTGGCGCCTGTTTTCCGTCCGGGCCGTCCAGATGCGCCACCGCCAGGATCAAGCCACGCGCTTCGGCGGCGGGGCGTACCGCCTCCATTGCCGTGCCCAGCGCAGCCAGCAGGTCGATGGGCTCCCAGCGCGGCGGGCTGTCGTCGGCAAGCAGCGCGACCGCCTCTTCCATGTGTTCGATTAACGCCAACTGCTGCTGCATGCCGGTGCGGATACCCGCCAGCGCGCGTTGCGCCGGCGTGGACGGTATGTCGAGCGAACGGTCCAGCACATAGACCCAGCTTTGCACGCCATTGAGCGCGGAGCGCAGGTCATGCGCAACCTGCCCAATCAGCGTGGCGACCTCAACGCCCTGGACCGGTTCCAGTGGCACCGGCATCAGGTGGGCTTCGTGCCCGGGTTCGCCGGGCTCGGGCCGATCCAACGCGCCTCGGTCGTCGGAAGGATTGGTTTGCTGCGACATCGATACCTTGTACTGGCTGCGTGCTCGCCCAGTAGCCAAGCAATTAGCATACCGCACGCAAAAAATGATCGCTACGCACGTGCGGGTCAACCATGCAATCCGGGCACTCGCCCGGCAGGATATTGTCTAGGATCAGAGACGTAGAGACGTAGAGACGTAGCGGTGCCCAGCCCGGCGCACCAGCTTCTTGCATGCCATCCCGCGCGGCCCGGTCGCGCGCGCCAGCGGCCGATGCCGCCAGGAGGATCCCGATGACGGAAGATTCCGAGCCGAACGCCCCGCCCCCCTCGCCGCCTGCCTCGCAGCCCGGACACGACACCCGCACCGCGATGTCCAGTGCCACCATCCGGCGCGCCTTTCTCGATCATGTGTTCTATACGCAGGGCAAGCTCCCGGGGCTGGCCAGCGGCAACGATCTTTACCAGGCCCTGGCCCACACGGTGCGCGACCGACTGGTGCAGCGCTGGATCAGCACGGCGGAGGCCTACCTTGGCCAGCCTTCCCGTACCGTGGCCTACCTCTCCGCGGAATTCCTGATGGGGCCGCACTTGGGCAACAACTTGATCAACCTTGGCATCTGCGACGAAGTACGGGAAGCGATGGCGGAACTTGGCCTCGACCTGGACGAAATCCTGGCGCAAGAGGAAGAGCCAGGGCTGGGCAACGGCGGCCTGGGCCGCCTGGCGGCCTGCTTCATCGATTCGCTCGCCACCCTGGAGACGCCGGCGCTGGGCTACGGCATCCGCTACGAGTACGGCATCTTTCACCAGTCCATCGTCGACGGCATGCAGGTGGAGAGACGACCGTGGGCACTATCGCGTGCGTTGGGTACCGGACAAGACCGTGGTGGGTGTTCCCTTTGACTCGCCGATCCTCGGCTACCGCGTGAATACCGTGAACACGCTGCGCCTGTGGCGCGCGGAGGCCACCGAGGCATTCGACTTCAACGTGTTCAACCGGGGCGACTACCTCGGAGCGGTCAGCAAGAAGGTGACCTCGGAAAACCTGACCAAGGTGCTTTACCCGAACGACGAGACCTTGCAGGGCAAAGAGCTGCGGCTGGAGCAACAGTATTTCTTCGTCTCGTGCTCGCTGCAGGATATGCTGCGCCTGCTGGATGCGCACGGCATTGCGCTGACGTGTTTTCACGATAAATTTGCCGTGCAGCTCAACGACACCCATCCCTCGATCGGCATTGCCGAGCTGATGCGCCTGCTGGTGGACGAGCACGACGTGCCATGGGACCAGGCCTGGGAGATCACCCGGAGCGCCTTTGCCTACACCAACCATACGCTGCTGCCCGAGGCGCTGGAGCGCTGGCCGCTACCGCTGTTTGCACGCATCCTGCCGCGCCACCTGGAGATCATCTACGAGATCAACGCGCGCTTCCTGGATGAAGTCAGGATCCGTTTCTACGGCGACGAATCGCGCTTGGCGCGCCTGTCGCTGATCGACGAAAGCGGCCCGCGCTATGTGCGCATGGCACATCTTGCCTGCGTTGGCAGCCATGCCATCAATGGCGTGGCCGAACTGCACTCGCGCCTGATGCAGCAAGACGTGCTGAAGGACTTCCACGAAATGTGGCCGGAGAAGTTCACCAGCATCACCAACGGCGTCACGCCGCGGCGCTGGATCGCGCTGGCCAACCCGCGACTTACCAAGCTGGCCTGCGACGCCATCGGCGACGGCTGGATACGCGATCTCTCGGGGCTGCGTGCGCTCGAACCCTACGCCGACGATCCTGCCTTCCGTCATCAGTGGCAAGCGGTCAAGCGTGCCAACAAGGCGGACCTGGCGCGCCTGATCCGCGAGCGCACCGGCGTGGCGGTCGACCCCGACTCGATGTTCGACGTCATGATCAAGCGCATCCACGAATACAAGCGGCAACATCTCGCCGTATTGCATATCGTCGCGCTTTACCATCGCATCAAGTCCGACCCGCATGCCGACATCGCGCCGCGCACCTTCCTGTTTGCTGGCAAGGCCGCGCCCGGCTACCACTACGCCAAGCTGATGATCCGCTTCATTACCGCGGTGGGCGAGGTGATCAACCGCGATCCGCAGGTGCACGACCGGCTCAAGGTAGTGTTCCTGCCGAACTTCAACGTGACTTACGGGCAACGCATCTACCCCGCCGCCGATCTCTCGGAACAGATCTCGCTGGCGGGCAAGGAGGCCTCCGGCACCGGCAATATGAAGTTCGCCATGAATGGCGCCATCACGATCGGCACCATGGACGGCGCCAATATCGAGCTGCGCGAGCATATCGGCGCCGACAATTTCTTCTCGTTTGGCCTGACCGCGTCGGAGGTCTATGCACTCAAGGCGGCCGGCTACCGGCCGGGAACGTTCTACGATGGCAACGCCGAATTGCGCGCGGTGATCGGGCTGGCGCGGCAGGGCTTCTTCGCCAAGGGCGACGCGGCCGTGTTCCAGCCGCTGTTCGACGACCTGCTGCAGCACGATCCGTACCTGTTACTGGCGGACTTCGCCTCCTACCTGCATTGCCAGCAGGACGTCAGCGCCGCGTTTGCCGACCAGGAGCGCTGGCAGCGCATGTCGGTGCTATCGTCGGCGCGCTCCGGGTATTTTTCGTCCGACCGCGCGATCAAGGAGTACTGCTCGCAGATCTGGCACGTTCACCCGGTGCCAGTGCCCTTGCTGCAGCAGGCGGGAGACGCGCTCGCCGCGCAGCGACGGCGCCGCCGGCTCACCCATGCATGACATGCATGCCAGCCGGCACGCTGGCTCTAGTTCGGCGTCGTGATGCCGCCGTGCGTGGCGCCCGAGCGATTGGCGCGCAGCCGCTCGGGCAACTCGCCCCTCGATGCATACTCCTCCAGGCGGTTGTACAAAGTCTTCAGGCTGATGCCAAGTATCTCGGCGGCGTGCTTCTTCACGCCGGCGCACTGCTCCAGCGTGGCAAAGATCAACTGGCGGTCGGCATCGGCCAGGGACATGCCCACCGGCACCGACACCATGGTGGCGGCGGCCGCGCTTGACGCCGCCGCCTGCAGCGGCACGAGAGCGTCGGAGATCAAGTCCTGGTCGGCCATGATGTAAGCCCGCTGCACGAAGTTGCGCAGCTCGCGCACATTGCCGGGCCATGCATGCAGCAGCAAGCTGTCCAGCAGCGCCGAGGCAAAGCGACGCTGCGTGCCGTGCTCACCGTTCATCTGTTCCAGTAGGGTATTGGCGATCTGCACCACGTCATTGCCCCGCGCGCGCAGCGGCGGCAGCTCGATCGGGAAGACATTGAGTCGGTGATAGAGGTCGGCGCGCAGCTTGCCGTCGGCCACCGCCTCTTCCGGATTGCGGTTGGTGGCCGCCACCACGCGCACATCCGCGTGCAACTCGCGGTTGGTGCCGACCCGCATGAATGCGCCGGACTCCAGCACGCGCAACAGCTTGACCTGCAGCTCGACGGGCATCTCGGTGATTTCGTCGAGAAAGAGGGTACCGCCGTCGGCCCGCTCGAAATAGCCCTTGTGCTGGCGCTCGGCGCCCGTGAAGCTGCCGCGCTCGTGGCCGAACATCTCAGACTCGATCAGCGCGGGGGAAATGGCGCCGCAATTGACGGGCAGGAAGGGCTGGCGCCGGCGCTCCGAGAGCTCGTGCAGGGTCTGCGCGGCCAATTCCTTGCCGGTGCCGCTCTCGCCCACGAGAAACACGGTAGCCTCGGTGGGCGCAACCTTGGCAAGCTGGTCGTAGACCACCTGCATGGCGTCCGAACTGCCGAGCAGCCTGCCGAAGCGGCCGTAGCGGCGCAGCTCGCCGCGCAGCGAATAGATCTCCGCCTTCAGGTCGCCCGTGGTTGCGATGCGCTTCAGGACTGTGCGCAGCCGCGTCACGTTGATCGGCTTGACCAGGTAATCCGTGGCGCCCATGCGTAGGGCATCCACCGCGGATTCCACGCTGGCGTAGCCAGTCATCAGGATCACCTCTACCCCCGCGGTGCCGACCTCGTTGAATAGGCCCATGCCGCTACCGTCAGGCAACTTCAAATCCGCCAGCACCGCATCGGGCATCTGCCAGCCGATTTGCAGGCTGGCTTCGCGCAGATCGCCAGCGGTGGCGGAGGTAAAGCCTTCGGTCGCAACGATTTCCGATAATGCGGCACAGGTATTTTCGTCGTCATCGACGATCAGGATGTGAGGCATAGATTTCGTATCCGTAGCGTACAACCCCGCCGAATCCGCCGACACTGGGCCACGGCAAGCACGATCCCGGCCCTATGTCAGAACATACGGCAATGATGAGTCACAGCGCGAAGTGTAAATCCGACGATAGATCTCATTTTATGCAGCCGCCAGCAGCAGCGGTACCGGTGTCTGTCTGACAACGCCGCGCCCGTGCGGCGGCGAACGCCGGAACAGCGCAAAACAGTGGCCTATCGCCATCCCAAGCGATAGGATTGAGTTGCATCCCTCCTATGGGAGGGCGCGAGCCACCCGCCCGCCGACCCGGCCGAAGGCAGGCGCCCCCGACCATTCAATGACAAGCAGAAATCCATCCTCCTCTGCCCCACTCCCTGCCACGCCTGCCCGCGACGCACCGTGCCGCGGCGTTGTCCAGAGCCCAACGGCCCTGTTGTGGCAAAGCGCTTCGCCTGTCATGCAGATGCTGCTGGCGCAGATCGACCGCGTGGCCGCCACCGAAGTCACGATGCTGGCGGTCGGCGAGAGTGGCACCGGCAAGGAGCTGGTGGCCCGTGCGGTGCACGACCGGGGAGTCCGCCGGGCTGGGCCGTTCGTCGCGGTCAACTGCGCCGCGATTCCCGCCACCCTGATCGAGTCGGCATTGTTTGGCCATGAGAAAGGCGGGTTCACCGGTGCCACACAGCAAAAGGCGGGTTACTTCGAGCAGGCCCGCGGCGGCACGCTATTCCTGGACGAAGTCACGGAGATGGCGGCCGAGATGCAGATCAAGCTACTGCGGGTGCTGGAAACGCGCGCCTTCCATCGCGTCGGCCGCGCCCCATCCTCTCCGAGCTGCAGCGCCAGGCGCTGATGCAGCGCGCCTGGCCCGGCAACGTGCGCGAGCTCCGGAACACCATCTACCGCGCCTTTATCCTGGCGGACCGCGTCATCGATATCGCCAACCCCAGTATCGCTACCCAGCCGCCCCGCCCCAATACGCTGGACCGCTTTGTTAACGTGCCCATCGGCACCTCGCTGGCGAACGCGCAGCGCGAGCTCATCCTGGCCACGCTGGCGCGTTTCGGCGGCGACAAGCGGCAGGCAGCGCGCTCCCTGGGCATCAGCCTCAAGACGCTCTACAACCGTCTCGACACCTATCGCGCGAACTGAATCCCGCCTTGCGGCGAGGCGGACACGGCTCTTCTTGCTTGGCAACCCGCTGGACATCCTCACCGGCTGCCGGCAAGAGCCCCCCGATCCTCTCGCCTGCCGCCGTCCACCGCGCAGCGACGATGCGCCCTGCCCCTCCTTGCGCACCCTCCTGCCGTAAGTGCAGCGCACTGGCCAGCGCGCATGCGCGTTTCTGCCAGAATGGCCGCCGCCAGACTATAGTTTTTACACTGTCTGCCTCACCCCGCACCGCAAGCCTCGCGCTGCACACCTCATGCGTTCCGGCCGCGCGGCCTTGGCATTGCTGGCTTGCCCGGGATTCCCATCAGCCTCGGCACTTGCCTGGCACGCACTTCGCATAGCCAGTGAGACGCAATATCCTGCCGCGCTGAGGTGGACAGCCCCGACCCGCAGGGAAAAACGCGACAGCAAGGCGAACCGCCGCAAGCGCCAGCACGCGCCGTGCCAGCACAGCGGCACCTAACCATCACTTTCCATCGCCGCTATCCACCATAGGCATTGGATATCGAAGGAGTTCCACCTTGATCCCGAGCATGCCATTTGTGGCCTTCGAGGCAATCCCGCCCGGCGGTGGACTGCTTACGGCCGCTCCGGCCTGACGGCAACCGGCGGGAAGAGAACATGCGAATCTGCCAGATAGACCTGTCGGCCACCCTGCTTGATGGCGCCCCCGTTGCAAATGCCGATGCACTGGGCCGCGCCGCGGCGCTTGGCTTCGACCATGTCCTGCTGGCAGGCTGGCCGGTACTGCACGCACAGGGCGCCGCGCTGGCACGGGCCGTTGCGGCCTGCCGCGCGCACGGCCTGTCGTGCCTGCTGGAGCTTGCCCTGGACCGCTACCCAGACGGCGGCGCCGGCCTGGATCCCGGCTGGCGCGAGCCCGGCGGCCTGGCCGCGGATCCGCGTGACACCGACATCCATCTGCCCGGCGTACGCCTGCGCTGGCACGATCCGCAAGTTGCATCGGCATTGGTGCCGTGGTGGGGCGAACGCCTGCGCATGACAGTGGCGGCCGGCATTGCCGGCTTTGTCTGCCGCGCGCCGGCACGCGTCGCCGGGCGGCACTGGGCTGAACTGATTGCCGGCGCTCGCCGCGCCGCGCCTGGCCGCGGCCTGGCTTTCCTGGCGTGGACGCCTGGCCTGGCGCCGACGCAACTCGACGACCTCGCGCAGGGCGGCTTCGACGGCGCCTTCTGCTCGCTGCCGTGGTGGGATTACCGCAGCGCCTGGCTCACCGAAGAAATCGCGCGCCTGCGCACCTTCGGCGCCGTGCTGGCCGCGCCGGCGCTGGAAGCGCAGGGCATCGACGCGCTGGTTGCGCGGCGCGCCCTGTGGGCCGCCGCCGCCATCGGCGATGGCCTGCTGGCGCCGGCCGGATTCGAAGCCGGCGGCGACGGCGAAACCACGCAACCCTACGATCTTTCCCACGAGGTAATCCACGCCAACGCCTGGCTGGCTGCGCGCGGCTGCGCACCGGCGCGCAGCTTGCGGCTGGTAAACGGTGGCAACTCGCCGCTCACTGTGCTCACGCGCATGGCCGGCGCCGCCGGCGAGGACGCCACGGCACTGGCTATCGTCATCAATCCCGATACCCAGGAGGCCGCCACGCTCGGCGCCGACCGCATCCTGGCCGCGCTGCCACAAGGCGTGGGCGCGCTGCTGCCGGCCGAGGGAGGGCCAGGTGGGGCGGATCATGCCGGGGCCATGCTCGACGCCATGGCCAATATCGCGCTTGCACCGGCCGGCATCCGGCTCTACCGCCCGGTGCCCAGTGCCGTGCAGGCCGCGCCCGCGCGGCGCGATGACAAGCGCATTGCCGCTGCCGTGCGCGACACGCTGGAAAGAAGCGTGGCCGCCGCCCTGAAAGCGCCGCGCATCGCCATCGAGAACGTGACGCCGGCCTGCGATGCCGGGCGCTTCGCGGTACGCCGTGTGGCCGGCGAGCGGGTGGAGGTGGAAGCCGATATCTGGATGGACGGCCATGACAAGCTGGCCGCGGTGTTGCTGTGGCGCGGCCCCGGCGAGCAGGAGTGGCAGCAATCCGCGCTGGAGCCCGGCGTCAATGACCGCTGGAGCGGTAGTTTCCCTCTACGCGGGATGGGCCGCCACGAGTTTACGGTGGAAGCATGGCGCGACACGTTCGCCAGCTGGTGCGACGAAGTCGGCAAGAAGAAGCAGGCCGGCCTGGACGTGGCGCTGGAGATCGAGGAAGGCTCGCGCCTGGTGGCCGCGGCGGTGAGCACGGCGCCCGCGGACGATGCCGAGGTGCACGCCATTGCAGCCGAGCTGGAAGCTGCGCGCGGCAATCCCGGCGGCGATGCGCACCGGCTGGAGCTGCTGCTGTCGCCGCGTACCCGCGCCGCCATGCAGGCCGCCGATCCGCGCCCTTTCTCCACGCGCCACCCGGTGGTGCTGCCAGTGGAGGCGGACCGGCTCGCGGCGCGCTTCGCCAGCTGGTATGAGCTGTTCCCGCGCTCGCAGAGCGGCGACACGCAGCGCCACGGCACCTTCGACGACGTCATCGCGCGGCTGCCTGCCATCCGTGCCATGGGCTTTGACGTGCTGTACTTCCCGCCCATCCATCCCATCGGCCGCACCCATCGCAAGGGCCGCAACAACAGCCTGCGCGCCGACCCCGGCGAGCCGGGCAGCCCTTATGCCATCGGCGGGGAAGAAGGCGGCCACGATGCGATCCACCCGGAGCTGGGCACCTTTGACGATTTCAGTCGCCTGCGCGAGGCCGCCGCCGCCGAGGGCCTGGAGCTGGCGCTCGACTTCGCCATCCAGTGCTCGCCCGACCATCCCTGGCTGCGCGACCATCCGGCGTGGTTTGCGCACCGGCCCGACGGCTCGCTGCGCTACGCGGAAAACCCGCCCAAGAAATACGAGGACATCGTCAACGTCGATTTCTACTGCAAGCCACCGGCGGACGCCGCGCTGTGGCTGGCGCTGCGCGACGTCGTCGTGTTCTGGGCCGAACAAGGCGTGCGTATCTTCCGCGTGGACAACCCCCACACCAAGCCGCTGCCGTTCTGGGAATGGATGATCGCCGACGTGCGCTCACGCTTTCCCGACGTGCTGTTCCTGGCCGAGGCGTTCACACGGCCCAAGATGATGGCGCGCCTGGCCAAGCTCGGCTTCCATCAGTCGTACACGTACTTCACCTGGCGCAACCACAAGCGCGAGTTGATGGAGTACATGACCGAACTCACGCAAGGTCCGCTGCGCGAGTATTTCCGGCCGCACTTCTTCGTCAATACGCCGGATATCAACCCCTACTTCCTGCACGATAGCGGCCGGCCGGGCTTTTTGATACGGGCCGCGCTGGCTACCCTGCTGTCGGGGCTGTGGGGCATGTACAGCGGCTTCGAGCTGTGTGAAGGCACGCCGGTAATGAAGGATGGCGTGCCCAAGGAAGAGTATCTGGACTCAGAGAAGTACCAGTTGCGCGCATGGGACTGGCAGCGGCCCGGCAACATCATTGCCGAGATCTCGCGGCTGAACGCGATTCGTGCCAGCCACCCGGCTCTGCAGAATCACCTCGGCCTGCGCTTCTACCACGCCAGCGACGACGCGATGCTGTACTTCGCCCGCTTCGTGCCGCGCGTGTCCGGGCTAGCCGGCAGCGCCGAGCGTGCCGCCAGCTTCGGCGACGATGTGCTGCTGGCGGCGATCAGCCTGGACCCCCGCGCCGCGCGCGAGTCGGCAATCGAGCTGCCGCTGTGGGAATGGGGCCTGCCCGACCACGGCGCGCTGGACGCCGAAGACCTGATGCATGGACCTCGCTTTACCTGGCGGGGCAAGAACCAGCGTATCCGCCTGGACCCGCACGCCCTGCCGTTCGCTCTGTGGCGTGTCCAGCCGCTGCGCGCGGGACTAGCATGAAACGCCTGACTGAACCCGGGAGCACGGCCCTGCTCAACGCCGACCCGCTCTGGTACAAGGACGCGGTCATCTACCAGTTGCACATCAAGTCCTTCTTTGATGCCAACGGCGATGGCGTGGGCGACTTCGCCGGCCTGTCGGCCAAGCTCGACTACCTTGTCAACCTGGGAATCAACACTGTCTGGCTGCTGCCGTTCTATCCCTCGCCGCGCCGGGACGACGGCTACGATATCGCCGACTACCGCAGTGTCCACCCCGACTACGGCACCCTGGGCGAGGCGCGCCGCTTTATCGCCGCGGCGCACGCGCGCGGCCTGCGCGTGATCACCGAACTGGTCATCAACCACACCTCGGACCAGCACCCCTGGTTCCAGCGCGCACGCCGCGGCAAACCCGCCTCGGCGGCGCGCAACTATTACGTCTGGTCAGACACCGATCAGACCTACGCCGGCACGCGCATCATCTTCTGCGACACCGAGAAATCCAACTGGAGCTGGGACCCGGTGGCCAGTGCGTATTTCTGGCACCGTTTCTATTCGCATCAGCCAGACCTGAATTTCGACAATCCACAGGTGTTGCGCGAGGTCATGTCGGTGATGCGTTTCTGGCTCGATATCGGCGTCGACGGCCTGCGGCTCGACGCCGTGCCCTACCTGGTCGAGCGCGAGGGCACCAGCAACGAGAACCTGCCCGAGACCCACGCCATCATCAAGCAGATTCGCGCGCACCTGGATGCCGAGTACAGCGGCCGCCTATTGCTGGCCGAGGCCAATATGTGGCCCGAGGATGCCCAGCAGTATTTCGGCGGCCCCGGCTCACCGGCCGAATCCACGTCGCCGATCTCGCCGGCGCTCACGGGGCATTTGTACCCCGCAGTCCCTGCCATGAACAATGCCGGCGAACTGAGCAACGAAGGCACCGCGGTACTGGGAGACGAGTGCCATATGTCGTTCCACTTCCCGCTGATGCCACGCATGTACATGGCCATTGCGAGGGAGGACCGCTTTCCCATCACCGACATCATGCGGCAGACGCCGGAGATCCCGCCCAACTGCCAGTGGGCGATCTTCCTGCGCAATCACGACGAGCTGACGCTGGAAATGGTCACCAGCGCCGAGCGCGACTACCTGTGGGAGGTCTATGCCTCCGATCGCCGCGCGCGCATCAACCTCGGGATCCGGCGCCGCCTGGCGCCGTTGATGGAGCGCGACCGCCGCCGCATCGAGCTGATGAACAGCCTGCTGTTCTCCATGCCGGGGACGCCCGTGATCTATTACGGCGACGAGATCGGCATGGGCGACAATATCCACCTGGGCGACCGCGACGGCGTGCGCACGCCCATGCAATGGTCGCCCGACCGCAACGGCGGCTTTTCCCACGCCGACCCCGAACGCCTGGTGCTGCCGCCGCTGCAGGGCCCGCTCTACGGCTATGAAGCCGTCAACGTGGAGGCCCAGACCCGCGACCCGCATTCGCTGCTCAACTGGATGCGCCGCATGCTGGCGCTGCGCCGCCAGCACCGCGCCTTCGGGCGCGGCACGCTGCGCTTCCTGTTTCCCGGCAACCGCAAGATCCTGGCCTACCTGCGCGAGTTCGAGGGCGAGCATATCCTGTGCGTGGCCAACCTGGCGCGGGCGCCACAGGCGGTGGAACTGGATCTCTCCGCCTTTGCCGGCCGCGTGCCGGTGGAAATGATGGGCGCCACCCCCTTTCCCGCGATCGGCCAGCTTACCTATCTGCTGACGCTGCCGCCTTATGGGTTCTACTGGTTCGTGCTGAGCGAAGAAGCCCAGCCGCCTTCCTGGCATGTCGATGCCCCCGAGCAGATGCCCGATCAAGTCACGCTAGTGATCCATAGCGCCGCGCAGACCGAGCTGACCGAAAGTTCGCGGCGCACGCTAGCCAACGAGGTATTGCCGCACTACATCCGGCGGCGGCGCTGGTATGGCGCCAAAGGCGAGCGGATCGGCAGCGTGAACATCGCTTACGCCATTGCGTTCGGCCGCGGCACCGCAGGCGAGGAAACCTATCTGTGCGAAATGGAGCTGGCGCTGGACACCCGCGCGGAGTGCTACCAGCTGCCGGTGGGGCTGCTGTGGGACCGCGAAGGTGCGGGCGAAAGCGCCTCGCAGCTGGCGCATTCGCTGTCCATGGCCCGCGTGCGCAAGGGCAGCCGGGTTGGCTTGGTCACGGATGGCTTTGCCGTGGAGTGCTTTGCCCGCGAGGTGGTGCGCGCGCTGCGCGCCGGGACCGAGCTGCCGAGCCCGCGCGGCCCGATTCGCTTCCTCGCCGAATCTGGCCTGGCGGGGCTGCCACTGGAAACGGATGAGGTCCAGTGGATGTCAGCCGAGCAATCCAACAGTTCGCTGTCCTATGGCAATTCGGCAGTGCTCAAGCTGGTGCGCCGTATCGCCCCGGGCATCCATCCCGAGGCCGAGATGACCCGCTATCTGACCGCCCAGGGCTACCGCAATTCGGCCCCGCTGCTGGGCGAGGTGGTGCGCACCGGCACCGATGGCGCGCCGCGTACGCTGCTGCTGCTGCAGGGCTACATCCTCAACCAGGGCGATGCGTGGGGCTGGACCCTCGACTATCTCGGCCGCGCCATCGACGATGCCGTGCCGTCCGAGGACAGCGAGGAGGAGTTCGCCGAGGCCTTGACTGGGTATGCCACGGTCGCCGGCACGCTCGGCCAGCGTCTGGCGGAGCTGCACGCGGTGCTGGCGCGTCCGTCCGACGATCCCGCCTTCGCGCCCGCCGCAGCCCACGAGGCACAGGCGCTGCAGTGGGCCGAGGAAGCCATGGCCGAGCTGGACCGCGCCATGGCCCTGCTCGAAAAGCGTGCCGGCGAACTTGCACGCCAGGCCCGCAACGATCGCTTTGCCGCCGACATCGATACCCTGCTCGCCGCCCGGGAAACGTTGCCACGGCTGGCGGCCCGGCTCGCCGCGGCGGCCCCCGGCAGCCTGCAGACGCGCATTCACGGCGACTTCCACCTGGGCCAGGTGCTGATCGCGCAGAACGATACCTACCTGGTCGACTTTGAAGGCGAGCCGGGTCTGCCGCTGGACTGGCGCCGACGCAAGACTTCACCGCTGCGCGATGTGGCGGGGCTGCTGCGCTCCCTCGACTATGCCGCGGCCACGGTCGGCACAGACCGCCACGAGCGCACCCATGCCGCCCTGCCGCCCGCCCAGGCCCAGCGCCGCGAGGCGCTGCTCGACCGCTTCCGCACGACCGCCAGCGAAGCCTTCCTGGCCGGATACCTGCAGATCGCCGCAGCCGCCCCGCAGCCATGGGTCGAGCCAGAGCAGGCGCGAGCCTTGCTCGACCTCTTCCTGCTCGAGCGGGCCGCCTACGAGGTGGGCTACGAAGCGGCCAACCGCGCGACGTGGATCGACCTGCCTGTCAATGGCCTGGCGCGGCTGATCCGCAAACTCACAGGCGCTGCCGAGGACAGCAGTGAACAAGACTGAGAGCATCCCGCCCCCCGGCGGCCCAAAGGACCAGCACGCCCCCCGGGACATGCCCGGCGCAGGACCCGCGCCGCCGCCTCCCCTGGCTAACACGGACCTGGAGGCGCTGCTGGCGGCACGCCATGCCGACCCCTTCGCCGTACTCGGGCCGCACCCCGCGGCAGGCCACACCGTGGTGCGCGCCTGCCTGCCGGGCGCGCAGACGGCGTGGCTCGCCACCGCCGACGGCACCCGGCTGGCGGGGCTCGAACGGCTTCACCCTGGCGGCATCTTCGCCGGAGCCCTGCCCGGCTCCGCGGGCGCGCGCGACTATCGCCTCGGCATGCGCTGGCCGGACGGCAGCGAGCAGGTCAGTGCCGATCCCTACGCCTTCGGGACCTTGTTGGGCGATCTGGACCTGCACCTGATTGCCGAGGGGCGCCATTTCGAGCTGGGCCGCTGCCTGGGCGCGCAGGCGCAAGTCCTGGACGGCATCGACGGTGTGCGCTTTGCCGTATGGGCGCCCAATGCCCGGCGAGTCTCGGTGATCGGCGACTTCAACGGCTGGAACCCGGTGCGCCACCCGATGCGGCTACGCCATGGCGCCGGCATCTGGGAGCTGTTCATTCCCTGCGCGATGGGCGCCGCCCCGGGCAGCCGCTACAAGTTCGACCTGCTCGGGGCCCACGGCGAGCCGCTGCCCGACAAGGCCGACCCGGTGGCACTGGCTACCGAGGCACCGCCGGCCACCGCCTCGGTGGTCGCGCAGCCGGGTACATCGGCGCCGCCGTATGCCTGGCACGACCAGGCCTGGATGCGCCATCGTGCCATCACCGACGCGCACGCCGCGCCCATCTCCATCTATGAAATGCACGTCACCTCCTGGCTCGCCGAGGTCAACAATCCCGTGCACGGCTGGGAACGCCTGGCCGCCCGGTTGATCCCGTATGTGCGCGAGCTGGGGTTCACCCATGTCGAGCTGCTGCCGGTGATGGAGCATCCTTTCGGCGGATCCTGGGGCTACCAGCCGCTGTCGCTGTTTGCGCCCACCGCGCGCCTGGGGCCGCCGCAGGCGTTCGCCGCCTTCGTCGACCGCTGCCACGAGGCGGGCATCGGCGTGGTCCTGGACTGGGTGCCGGCGCATTTCCCCACCGATCCGCACGGGCTGGCCGAGTTCGACGGCACCGCGCTCTACGAATACCAGGACCCGCGCGAGGGCTTCCACCAGGACTGGAACACGCTGATCTACAATCTCGGCCGCAACGAAGTGCGCGGCTTCATGCTGGCCAGCGCCCTGCACTGGCTGGAGCAATACCATATCGACGGCCTGCGCGTGGATGCGGTGGCGTCGATGCTGTACCGCGACTATAGCCGCGAGCCCGGCCAGTGGGTCCCCAATCGTTTCGGCGGGCGCGAAAACCTGGAGGCCGTGGCCTTCCTGCGCGAGCTCAATACCCTGGTGCGCGAGCGCTGCCGTGGCGCCATGACCATCGCCGAGGAATCCACCGCCTGGCCCGGGGTGACCGCGTCGGTGCAAAGCGGCGGGCTGGGCTTCACCTTCAAGTGGAACATGGGGTGGATGCACGACACGCTGCGCTACCTTTCCCACGAGCCCGTGCACCGCGCCTGGCACCACCAGGACATGACCTTCGGCATGGTCTATGCCTGGTCGGAGGCCTTTGTGCTGCCGCTCTCGCATGATGAAGTCGTGCATGGCAAAGGCTCGATGATCGGCAAGACGCCCGGCGACCATTGGCAGCGCTTTGCCAGCCTGCGCGCCTATTACGGCTTCATGTGGACGCACCCCGGCAAGAAGCTGCTCTACATGGGTGCGGAGTTTGCCCAATGGCGCGAGTGGAACCACGACACCGAGCTGGACTGGTCGTTGCTGGAGCAGCCCGAGCACCGCGGCATGCAGGCGCTGGTGCGCGACCTGAACCGCCTGCACCGGGAACTCCCGGCGCTGCATGCGCTGGACCACCGGCCCGAGGGCTTCGGCTGGGTGGTGGGCGACGACAGCCGCAACAGCGTTTTCGCCTATCTGCGCCGGGCCGCGCTTGGCAGCCGCGACGTGGTACTGGCGGTGGTCAACATGACGCCCGTGGTGCGCCACGGCTATCGCCTGGGCGTCCCGTTCGCGGGCCGCTGGCAGGAGTGCATCAACACCGATGCCGCCTGCTATGGCGGCAGCAACGTGGGCAACGGCGGCGAGGTCCCAGCCACCGCCACGCCCTCGCACGGCCTGCCCGCATCGCTCACGCTCTGCCTCCCGCCGCTGGCCACGCTGGTCCTGCGCTATATCCCGGAAGGAGCCTGACTTGCCCCCGGCCCCTGCCACCCGCATGCTGCACGGCAAGCCAACCCCGCTCGGCGCGCACTGGGATGGGCTCGGGATCAACTTTGCCGTGTTCTCCGCCAATGCCGCGCGGATCGACCTGTGCCTGTTCTCTGCCAACGGCCGCAAGGAGCTGGCGCGAATCACGCTGCCGGAATGCACCGACGAGATCTGGCACGGCTACCTGCCGCACGCTGCGATCGGCACGGTTTACGGCTATCGCGCGTTTGGTCCTTATGAGCCGGCACATGGGCACCGTTTCAACCCGCACAAGCTGCTGCTCGATCCCTATGCGCGGCAGTTGAGCGGGCCGGTGCGCTGGTCCGAAGCGCTGTTCGGCTACCGGCTGCAAAGCCCGCGCGCCGACCTCACGCCAGACCGCCGCGACAACGCCCCCGCCATGCCCAAGGCAGTGGTGGTGGACACCAGCTTCCACTGGGGCGACGACCGCGCGCCGGACGTGCCGTGGGAGAAAACCGTCCTCTACGAAGCGCATCAGCGCGGCCTGTCGATGCTGCGCCATGACCTGCTGCCGCACACGCGCGGCACCTTCGCCGCGCTGTGCGATCCGCATTTTATCGACCACCTGTGCAAACTGGGCGTCACCGCCGTGGAACTATTACCCGTCCACGCCTTCCTGCAGGACCGCTTCCTGGTGGAGCGCGGCCTGCGCAACTACTGGGGCTACAACACGCTGGCTTTTTTCGCGCCGGAGCCGGCCTATCTCAGCAACGGGCAGCTCAACGAATTCAAGGTGGCGGTGCGGCGGCTGCACGCGGCGGGCATCGAAGTTATCCTCGACGTGGTCTACAACCATACCTGCGAGGGCAACGCGCTCGGCCCGACAGTATCGTGGCGCGGGCTGGACAATGCCAGCTACTATCGGCTCATGCCGGGCGACGAACGCCACTACATCAACGACACCGGCTGCGGCAACACACTCAACCTGTCGCATCCGCGCGTGCTGCAGATGGTAATGGATTCACTACGCTACTGGGTCGAGTGCTTCCATGTCGACGGCTTCCGCTTCGATCTCGGCACCACACTGGGACGCGAGGGCACCGGCTTCGACCCCGGCGCGGGCTTCTTCGACGCCATCCTGCAGGATCCCGTGCTGTCACGCGTCAAGCTGATCTCCGAGCCCTGGGACCTTGGCCCCGGCGGCTACCAGTTGGGCAACCACCCGCCCGCCTTTGCCGAATGGAACGACAAGTTCCGGGATACCGTGCGGCGCTACTGGCGCGGCGACGCCGGCCAGCGCGGCGACCTGGCCGCGCGCCTGGCCGGCTCGGCCGATCTGTTCGACCGCCGCCACCGCAAATCTTGGGCCTCCGTGAACTTCATCACCGCACACGACGGCTTCACGCTGGCCGATCTCGTCAGTTACAGCGCCAAGCGCAACGAAGCCAACCTGGAGGAAAACCGCGACGGCACCGACGACAACGCCAGCGCCAACTGGAGCCCGGACGGCAGCGTGGAAGGCCCCACCGACGACCCGGCGATCCTCGAGACGCGCGGCCGCGTGGCGCGCGCGCTGATGTCCACGCTGCTGCTCTCCCATGGCACGCCAATGGTCACCGCCGGCGACGAATGGGGCCGCAGCCAGGGCGGCAACAACAATGCCTACTGCCAGGACAATGAGCTCTCATGGCTGGACTGGGACCACGCCAGCAGCACCGCCGGCGGTGCCATGACGGCCTTTGTCAGCCGCCTGCTGACGCAGCGCCGGCGCCTGTACGCGTTCGCCGAAGCCCGCTTTGCCCATGGGCGCCGCGAGCTGGAGCCGGGGCTGGCCGACATCGCCTGGTTCGATACCGATGGCCACCCGCTCAGCCCCGAGCAATGGTCCAGCCCGGACGGCCGCACTCTGGCCATGCGACGTACCGCCGCCGGCCCGGACGGCGAGATCCAGGTAACCCTGCTGCTGCTCAACGCCGGAAACGAGGACGTCAGGTTCCGCCTGCCCGAGCCTGCTCAGTGCTGGCAACGGCTGCTGGACAGCAGCCAGCCCGATGCGCCCGAGGCAAGCGTCGACACACCTGGCGTGACGGTGCCCGCGCATGCCGTCGCGCTGCTACTGGCCGTGCCGCCCAGCGACGCGGACTCCCAATGGAGTTAGTCGAATCCGTTCCCTGGCCGTCGAAGGAGGCCGCATCATGAATGCCTTGCCATCGCGGCCGTCGCCGAAGCCGTTATTCGGCCCAAGCCGGCTAGAGGACGGACGCATGCGCTTTCGCCTGTGGGCACCCGATGCGGCCGCCAGCGGGCAGCGCATACGGCTGGAGATCGCAGGCATGGGGCCGGTGCCGATGTGCGCCGCCGCGCCGGGTCCGGACGAATGCCAAGGCTGGCTGGAAGCGATCGCGCCGTGCTGCCCCGGCGCGCGCTACTGGTTCCGGCTCGACGACGGCAGCACGGTGCCTGATCCCGCCTCGCGCGCCCAGGCGATCGACATCGACGGTCCCAGCCTGGTCTGCGACCCGCACGCCTACACCTGGTGCCACCCGTACTGGCATGGCCGCCCCTGGCACGAGGCGATCATCTACGAGATGCACGTTGGCCTGTGCGGAGGCTATGCCGGCGCCACGCGGCAACTGCCGCGCCTGGCCGCGCTCGGCTTCACAGCGGTGGAACTGATGCCGCTGGCTGAGTTTCCCGGCGCGCGCAACTGGGGCTACGACGGCGTGCTGCCGTTCGCACCGGAATGCAGCTATGGCAAGCCGGACGATCTGCGCGCGCTGGTGGATTGCGCGCACGGCCTGGGCATGATGGTGCTGCTCGACGTGGTCTACAACCACTTCGGCCCGGAAGGCAATTTCCTCCACCAGTACGCCAGCGCGTTCTTCCGCGGCGATGTGCGCACCCCATGGGGGCCGGCCATCGATTTCCGCCAGCCCGAGGTGCGCCGCTTCTTCACCGAAAATGCGCTCTATTGGCTGGAGGACTTCCGCTTCGACGGATTGCGCCTGGACGCCGTGCACGCCATCGTCGACGAAGGCTGGCTGCGGGAACTGGCGGACGAGGTGCGCGCGCGCCATCCCGGACGGCATGTCCACCTCGTGCTCGAGAACGACGACAACGACGCCTCGCTACTCGCGGCGGGCTTCGACGCGCAGTGGAACGACGACGGCCACCACGCCCTGCATGTGCTGCTGACCGGCGAGCGCGATGGCTACTATGGCGATTATGCCCGGCCGGCCGGCGAAGCGCGTGCCGACGATGCGCCCGCCACCCCCGCGCTGGCCCATCTCGCCCGCGTGCTGGCCGAAGGCTTTGCCTACCAGGGAGAGGTCTCGCCCACGCGCGGTATACGGCGCGGCCAGGCCAGCGCCGCGCTGGCGCCCACGGCCTTCGTGCTGTTCCTGCAAAACCACGATCAGACCGGCAATCGCGCGCTAGGCGAGCGCTTCACCCGGCTGGCACGGCCGGACGCGCTGCGCGCGGCGGTCTTGCTGCAATTGCTGGGTCCGCGGCGAGGAGTACTGGTGCGCAACGCCGTTCCTGTATTTCACCAGCCACCCGCCCAAGCTGGCGGCGGCCGTGCGCGCCGGCCGCTGCCGGGAGTTCGGCACCGTGACGGCCTTCA
The DNA here is from genome assembly GCF_000243095.1 of Cupriavidus basilensis OR16. GTDB lineage: Bacteria > Pseudomonadota > Gammaproteobacteria > Burkholderiales > Burkholderiaceae > Cupriavidus > Cupriavidus basilensis_D. Next base: position 67,354 of record NZ_AHJE01000054.1, read on the forward strand.
GCGATCCGCAGCACGCGGCGCTGATCCCCGATCCGAACGACCCAGCAACCTTCGAGGCGTCGCGTCCCCCGCTCGAAGACGACAACGCGTGGAGCCATTATTACCGCGCGCTGCTGGCCATCCGGCGGCGCGACCTGGTGCCGCGCCTGCCAGGCTGCGCAACCCCGGCCTGCGCATCGTCGGCGAGGCGGCGCTGGCCGCAAGCTGGCGCTGGGCGATGGCGCGCTGCTCACGATCTCCCGGCCGGCTGCTGGCCCAAAGCCGCGAAGGCGCCGCGCAGGCTCTGGCCGACGGGGCGCTGCCGGCCGCCACCGCGATTGCCTGCCTGGATGCTCCCGCTCACCCGTAACGAGGCCAGCATGGATCCCGCCGCCTTACCTCGTACCGCACATGACGATGCCTTGCAGGCGCTGCATACCCTTGCCGCCCGGGCCGGCCTGTTGGTCCATTGGGAAGACGCCCAGGGCCGCGCCCGCGAGGTCGAGCCCGAGGTGCTGCGCGCCATCCTCGGCCGGTTCGGGCTGCCCAGCGCCACCGTAGGCCAGTGCGAGGCGGCACGCGCCCAACTCGCGGCTGAGGACGCCATGCAAACGTTGCCGCCGCTGATTACCGCGGACCAGTACCAAGCCGTGCCGATCCCGTCGGGACATACCCTCTGGCACCCTGCGCGTACCGGGCATCGCCGCCAGCGGCTATCACCGGCTACTGCTCGGCGATGCCGAAGTCACGCTAGGCGTAGCGCCGGCGCGCTGCTTCGGGGTGGCCGACGCGTTGCGCGCCAGGCAACATGATGAGCACGATGACGGTAGCCGGCGGCCTTGGGGCCTCTCGGTGCAACTGTATTCCCTACGCCGCGGCGCAGCGACGGGACTGGGCGACCTCACCGCGCTGGCACGGTTCTGCGAGGCCGCCGCGCGCGCAGGCGCCGACACGGTCGCCATCAATCCGCTGCACGCCGGTTTTGCCGCCTTGCCACAGCGCTACAGTCCCTACGCGCCGTCCAGCCGGCTGTTTCTCAACCCGCTCTATGCCGACCCCGCCGCCGCCTTCGGCCAGCCTGCCGTCGCGCAGGCCGAAGCAGCACTGGGCCTGCGCGCGGCCCTGCAGGCGCTCGAAGCGCGCACCGAGATCGACTGGCCCGCGCTGGCCAGGCGCGCAACGCC
>NZ_AHJE01000053.1 GCF_000243095.1 Cupriavidus basilensis OR16
GTCTCCTTCCAGTACCCACTTTTGCGCCGCCGCCTGATGTATCATCTGGCGGACTATCTATTTCATTTTTGACAACTCTAACTATCCGATGAACGACTGTCAAGCACACGGCCGAGCGATATCGCGCTCGACGTCCGCGCGCATGAGCGTGGGGGCTACCTTCGGACCGGCGTATCAGGACCGGCGGCTTTCCCAATTGCGCGGCCGCCGACAGCAACGCATATACGAGTCGCAACCCTTTACCTGGACGGCTTCTCCCAAGAGAATTGCGAATCGCGGCATGAAGACGACGACAGATGGCTCTCAGGCATGACTAACTATGGGCGTGAGGGCAGTGTTTCATTGGACACTATTGGATGGTTGGCATGGGAAGACGCAAGGTGAGCAGCGTGCGCGGCATCGAGGCGCCCGAGGTTGCGCGAAAGCGCAAAGGGACCAACCCGGGCGGGCGGAGGGCAATCGGGAGAGGGGCACCTCGGGAGTGGTACATCCCGGATTGCAAACGAGGGCAAGCCCTGTTGGATGGCGCGCAGGTGGGGCAGGCAATGGAGGTGTTTCAAGCCATCCTTGCCCGGCTCGATCAAGCTTCGCAGTTCGAGCGGGCTGTGATACTCGGGCGGCTCTCCCGATGTCTATACCTGAGCGCGCGTGCCGACGCGGCAGTCGAGCGGCTCCGTGAAGCCATCGCTATTGCCGAAGTACTCGCTCCCACCGACGGCGTGGAGAGCCTGCGGGGAACTTTGCAATCCGGACTGGGAGACGCACTCCGGGCAACCGGCCGGCACGGCGAAGCACGCAAAGCGTACACAGCAGCACTAGCTGTTGCCGAGCGGCTTGGAAATCTGCGGAGCCAGGGTATCGATCTGGGACACCTCGGCGCGCTCTTCTTAGCGGAAGGCAAGCTGGAGGAAGCTCGGAAGCACTACCTTGCAGCACTCCCGTTGTTTGAGCGGGTTCAAGAGCGGGGCATGGAAGCGGTAGTCCGGTACCAGCTCGGCAGATTGCTACAGGAACAACGGCAATTGGCGGAGGCCGATTTGCACTATAGGGAAGCGGCTCGTCTTTCGGAAGCAACCGGAAATCCGGCCAAAGCCGGCCTGATCTGGAGCGAGCTGGCCACGCTCCACCAAGAGGCCGGCCATCCAGGGACGGTGGAACTGTGTCGTCGAAAGGCAATTGAATTGGCGCGCACGTCTGGCGACTCCCTTCAGCTATTGCGTGATCTGGTAAAACTTGCCGAATTCCACAACGCCCCCCAGAGCCGACCTGTTGAGGCTCGCCGATTGGCAGAAGAGGCGCTCGCGGTAGCGCAGACGCTCGATCCAGCCATCGCCGATGTCTGGCACGCATATGGCGTCCTCGGAGACATCGCCGCAACCGAGGCCGCGATCAGCGCGGATAGCCAACGGAAAGCCATACTGCTTGCACAGGCCAACGACTTTCAAGAGCTTAGGCGACGCGCGCCCGGAATTTTCACCACCCTCGCCCGACTGGATGCAGCACCTAGCTGGGGCCGAGCCGTGATCCTTGGCCGCCTTGGTCGTTGTTTCCTGATAGCCGGGCGGCCCGACCTGGCGGTGGCGCACTTTCTGGAGGCCATCGATATCACGGAGATGCTTCCGGCCAGTGAAGTCCTGAGGAGCTTGCGCGGCACCTTCCGCTCGGAACTCGGGGAGGTACGCCGCGCGATCGGCCAGTCCGATGCATCGAGGGAAGCATCCGACCGGACCGCCACGCTTCATCGGGATTCACTTCCCACGGCCAACGCTGGCGGCTGCAGCAGCGCACTGTCGGCGGACTTCTTGGTCACCCTTGACGAAGAACTGCTCATTGATTTCGCTTTCGACACAGACCTGCTTGTCGACGGACCACGCGAGCGGAGCCTCCAAAGGTGGGCCGCAGAGCCGAAGCCTCTCGCCAGGAACGTGCGCCCCATGATGATGCCGTGCACGCGCAATTGGACAGATGAGGATGGTGCCGTTCATTTTGCGCTTTCGCTGCAAGAACCGACCTTCGAACGACATCCCGGTTGCACCGTCATACGGCGAACCCGCCGCGACGTGGTACTGGCGGGCAGCCCATCTATTCTCTTCCGGCTGATCCGAGAAATGGATGGAACCGCCACCGTTGAGGAACTCATCTCGCGGATCCAACCCGCTGAGCGCGGCATCGCCTTGCATATGCTAGCCGTGCTGGCTGCCACGGGCGCGGTCGACGTGTCCGGCCGGCCAATCGGTCGGCTGCTTCATAAGACAACCAAGAAGGGAGTCCTGCCGGGTGGCGGGTTGGAGGGCGACGACATCTTACGGCTGACTACCGACGGAAACTACCGTGAGTTCCCGGACTCGCCCAGGATTGCAATTGGTCAATCGATCCCCGAGCCTCTCCGCGCATTCCACACGCTCACCCGTGCGCGCCGATCGCACCGGGACTACCGCGGTCTCCCGCTGACCCGGAGTGCATTTGACGCAATCCTCGACACTGCGTGCGGGGTGACAGGGTCGCTGGCGTGGGCGGGACGCGATTCCAAACTTCGTGCGTATCCTTCCAGCGGGGGTCTTTACGCAGTCGAGATTTATCCTATCGCCCTTCGCGTGGAAGGCCTGGACCAGGCGGTATACCACTTTCTTGCGACCGAGAATGCACTGGAGAAGGTCAAGCCAATCGATCGGGAGCAGGTCGTGGATACGATGCTTCCTGTCGAGAGAGAGATGACTGCTGGCGCCGCTGCCATGATCTGCATGACAGGCTTCTTCCCTCGACATGAACGGAAATATGGCGAGGGTGGCCACCGTATGTTGGTGGCGGAAGTGGGGCATATCGCCCAGAACCTGGTCCTTGCAGCGACGGCTCTGGGACTGAGCGCACGACCTTGCGGAGGCGTATTCGACGATTTGATGAATCACGCCCTCGGGCTTGACATAGCGCAGGAGCAGTTCATGCTGTCGGTTCTTATCGGGCACGCTGGTGGAAAAGGATAGATCTGCACCTGCACCATCGCTACCATCCGGCATTGAGCCTGCTACGGGCTCAATGCCGATAGAACACACCAGAAGGTGGCTTCGGCAGTGGGTGCGGTGCCAGACGGCTTGAAAGCGAAAGGCGTGCAAATTCGCCTCTCGATCTGGCTGCCAGCCACGCCACCAAGACCAATAGCTATTGAGTGTTGCCTTGCAGATTAGCGAACATCTTGGTGCTACCAAGTACAGAAGACACCCTGGCGGCCGTGGAGAGCACAAGCTCGACGTAATGATTCTGCAGTGTTTTTGTGAGCCGCGCCTGTGGCATTGCAAGCGCCAGCGACCCCACAACCTTCTCCTCGCTATCGAAGATCGGCGCCGCAATTGACGCACCGCCCGCAATCAGCTCTCCAAGAGAGATGCAGTACATCTTGCGCCGTATCGTTCTAAGCGCGGCCTTCAACTCCTCGCGGGCTTGTTGCTGGGGTAATACCTGGAGAATCTCATCGATCGCCGTTTCCTGGAGGAAAGCAAGAATCGCCTTGCCAGGGGCGCCAACATGAAGCGGTCGAACGCTAATGCCCGGCGCATAGGACAACGGGTTCTTGCTGCGGAGTTCCTGGACGCACTCACGTCTGTTATCGCCCTGGAACACGAAGAGCGAGACCGTCTCGCTCGATGTTTCCCATAGTTCTTCCAGGAAGGGCTGAGTCACCCGAACGAAATCTGTCGCAGACAGGAACGCATTCGCCAAATCCACTGCACGGTGAGTGAGCTGATACGTACGAGGATCGCCGAAAGAGCGTAGCAGCCCTTTCTTCTCCAGAGTATTCAAAAGACGATATAGCGTCGGGCGACTAAGTGGGACAGCAGCCTCGATTTTCGAAATCCCCATCGATGGTGTTTCGATAAAGCTAAGCAGGATGTCCAGAGCCCGCTCGACCGAGCGTACACTATCCAAACGATATCCCCTATTTGTAGAGTCCGACTATCTTTCGGCTCATGTTTCGGCTCATGTTTCGGCTCATGTTTCGGCTCACGACAAGTGGGGCCGCAATGCCGCCTCCCCACCCGTTACCAACTTTCTTTCATGGCTAACTGAGCCTGTTCCGAACCAGGCTCTCATTCGTCCGTCAGGTTTTAGTTCCGGTCCTCGCCGACGCCGAGGCTTAACCACTGTCGTAGCGGTACAGACCGGGTGCCATTGTGCCAGAACCATAGCTGCGGCTCCACTTTCACCTGCCGCCTCCCCTATCCACCCGCCACTCTGAAGCCACACTCCCATGGCCAACCACGCCCGCTCGGGGATATGGTCAATGTGAGCGACCTACTCGCAGAAGGATGAGCACGACGGGTCTCTTACATAGTAGAAGTAGTTGGGGTCAGGAATGTTTGTGTCTTTCAACAAGTGTATGCCGGGGTGCGAAGAGTAGCGTCGGAACACCGTCTCTACGTACATCTTGCCGAAAGCAGCGTTCTTAGCTACCGAACAATGCCCCTCCGCGGACCGGAATCCGCGCAATCATCAGGGCGATTGCTGAACGCAATCGACCTTGGGTATCCTATGGACCCAACGCATCCCTCTATCACATTCGCATGCAGCTAAGAACGGACGAACTTGAAGCTTTCCTGTTGGTTGTTGAGCAAGGCAGCGTCAGCGGGGCCGCCCGTCACCTCAATCTGTCGAAATCCGTTATCAGCAAGCGATTAAGTGACCTGGAGCGTACGCTCGGCGTTTTGCTCCTTCAACGCTCGACGCGACGCGTTCAGCCCACGGAGAATGGGGCAAGGTTCTATGAAGAGACGCGCTCGGCGTTAGCGCAACTCACGCGCGCGGCCGAGACCATTTCTCAGAATTCACAAGAGTTGTGCGGCGAATTGCGAATTCTTGCTCCCATGAGTTTCGGTACGCTCTGGCTCTCTCCACTCCTGTCCCGGTTCGCAGCCGCGAATCCAAAGCTGAATCTGATCGTCGATCTCGACGACCGACTTGTCGATACCGAACATGCACGGTTTGATGTCGCAATCCGGGTGACGCGCCTGGGCGACACTGCGATGATCGCAAGGAAGCTTGCGGCAAGTCGCAGGATCGTTTGCTGCAGCCCAGCATACGCGCAACGAGCCGGGCTTCCCAAGACGCTGGACGACATCACACGCCATGCCTGCCTGACCTATAGCAACGCGCCACCCGGCCAGATCTGGGCGTTCCAGGGTCCGACACCCCGGTCTGCCCCAAGAGTGGTTACGCCGCGAGGCCAGTTCACCGCGAATAATGGCGAAGTGCTGAGGGATGCAGCGACGACTGGGCAGGGGCTGGCTGTGCTGCCGCTCTTTATCGTGGCCGACGACATTCGAGCGGGCCGTCTTATCAATGCGCTACCCAATGAGACGCCGCTGGACGACGGCATCTTTGCCGTCTATCAGCGCACGCCGTTTGTCTCGCACAAGCTGAAGGCGCTTATCCTTTTCCTGCAACAATCACTGTCGCCGCCTCCCTGGGAGGAGCCGGGGCATCAGGAGGAATAGCCGGGGACATCATTGCCTTGCGGCTGTACGAAGGCCAGCCTAACCTTGTGCTCATAAGCGAAATCCTGCCGTCGCGGCAGGCTGCCAACTGACGAACGGAATTCGAATCACGGGTCGCTAGTCAGGAAAGACATGAGCACGGGAGCGCTCCCCAGACGATGGTGCCGGCTACAGCCGGCCACCCGTTCCGGCTTCGGGAGGGTGGCTGGCGCGATGCTTGCCGCCCTGGCCACCGCGCTGGAGATGACTTGCGCCGCCGCCCAGCAGTCTTCTCCAGTGGCTGCGACTGCGCCCGCCTTCAAGCTGTTGCGCTACGACGAGGACTACAGCTACCTGCAAGACCCCGCCAGACGAAGCGACTTCTGGGATCCCGTCAAGTACATTCCGATTAGCGCGTCTGGCTGGTTCATCAGTCTCGGCGGCGAAGTGCGGGAACGCTTCGAAGATTACACTGCGGCGAACTTTGGCGTGCCGGGCAAACAGGGCGACAGTTACCTGCTGCATCGCGCCCTGCTCCACGCTGATCTGCATGCGGGTGAGTTCGTTCGCGGTTTCGTGCAGCTTGGCAATCAACTGGCGCCCGGCAAGGATAACGCGGCCCCGCCCTATAGTGACCGACTCGACGTGCAACAGGCTTTCGTTGACGTGCGGTTTCCGTTGAAGGAACGTGTGGCCGACGACCCGTTCCTGCGGATTGGACGCCAGGAAATGGCGTTTGGTGCACAGCGCCTGATCTCGATCCGGGACGCGCCGAATGTGCGGCGCGCCTTCGATGGCGCCCGCCTGGGCGGAACGGTCGACCGGGTTCGCGTCGACGCCTTCGCCACGCGTCCGGTACAGTTGCGGGACGGCGTTTTCGATGATCGACCCAACCATGCACAGGGGTTCTGGGGCGCCTACGCGACAGTAGCGGACAGCCTCATACCCCACTCCGGTTTCGATCTCTACTATCTTGGTTTCGAGAACGACCACGCGCTGTTTAGCACCGGCACGGGCGGGGAGCGAAGGCACTCGATCGGCGCACGCGTCTTTGGCCGCCACGGAGACTGGGACTGGGATTGGGAAACGCTCGGCCAGTTCGGATCCTTCTCCCAGCGACAGATCCGGGCATGGGGATTTTCAACCGATACCGGCTACACCCTAGCGGCTTACGACTGGAAGCCCAGGGGCGGAGTCAAGGCGACCATGGGCAGCGGCGACCGGAACCCCCACGACGGAACGCTTGGCACCTACGACGGCCTCTTTCCAAAGCTCGCGTATTTCAATCAGGCCGGGCTGATCGGGGCCTCCAACGTGATTGATATACAGCCATCGCTGACCCTGCATCCGGCCCCTGCCCTGAAGCTCACGCTGGCCTGCGATTTCATCTGGCGTGCAACAACCCACGATGCCGTCTACACCTCCGTGGGCATACCGATTGCGGGTACTGCAGGACACCCGGGCCAGTACAGCAGCAGCCAATTCTCAGTTGATGCGGCCTGGCAGGTAGATCGCCACATTTTCTTCAATGCCGGCCTTGTCTATATGGATATTTCCAAGGCCTTGAGCACAGTGGGCGGGCACAACACAACATTCACCTATATCGCGGCCAGCTACACGTTCTGACCGTGTCTGGCGTTGCGCAAATGCATGGCGGCTCGCTAGCGCCCGCGGCTGGCCTTAATCTGGAGCCCTGCCATATCGGGGGCGGCAAGCCGGGGCGAGGTACTGCCCCTGACCTCGCCAAAGCGCTCGCCGTTGTGGTTCCATTCATGCGTCGCGGCCTCGATCTCGGCCTGGGTGCGCCCGACGAAGTTCCACCACAGTAGTATTTCCTCGTCGAACGGCACGCCGCCAATGATGAGCAATTGCGCCAGCCCGGCACAGCGCAGGCTCAGATGTGTCCGGCCGGCGCCGAGGTACATCAAGGTGCCGGGGGCGAGTTGCTCCCCGTCAATCTCCACTTCGCCGCGCAGAGTCAGCGCGGCATACTCGAAGCCGGCATCCAGCGGCACCGATTGCGCCCCGGCACCCGTGGCCACGAGATCGAGTCCCACCAGCGGCGAGTACGCCGGGACGGGAGACGTTTCGCCGAATGCCGTCCCCACCAGTACTGTGATACGGAAGCCGCCGGCATCCACCACCGGCAGGTTGGGATAGTTCTGGAACGCCGGCTCCCGGTGACGCTCGGCGTCCGGCAGTGCAATCCAGAGCTGCGCGGCATGCAACCGGCCTGCGCTTGCATTCGGCGTATCTTCAGCGTGAACGATGCCCCGCCCAGCGGTCATCAAGTTGACCTGCCCCGGGCTGATCAGTTGTTCATAGCCCAGGCTGTCGCGGTGCAGGACTTCTCCCTCGATCATCCAGGTGAAGGTCTGCAGCCCGATGTGCGGATGCGGACCCACGCGCAAGCCCTGTCCCTCCCCAAACTCCGCAGGACCCGCGTGATCGAGGAAACACCAGGCTCCGACCATGCGGCGTTGCCGGCTGGGCAGCGCGCGGTGAATGACGAAGCCCTCGCCGATCTGGGCCGCGCGGTCGGGATGCGCTCCAGTACCGGATGGCCGGGGCATTGCGGACAGTCGCGCGACAGCGAAGCGGCGCTGTCCATCGTTACATTGCTCATGGAAAACTCCTCTATTCGGACTAGGCGATCCACAGCCGCGGGCCGATCAGGCACGCAGCGGATACGGCTTGCCAGGGTCGATCTCATACTTGTCAATGGCACGCTGCACGATAGCCTTGTCCAAGGTACCCTCATCCGCCAGGGCCTTCAAAGCGGCCAGGACAATCCAGTGGCGGTCGACTTCGAAGAAGTGGCGCAATTGCTCACGCGTGTCCGATCTGCCGTAGCCGTCGGTGCCGAGCACCGTGTACCGCCGCGGCACAAACGGGCGGATCTGCTCCGCCAGCGCGCGCACGTAGTCAGTGGAGGCAATCACTGGGCCTTGCGCCTGCCCAAGGCACTGCTCGACGTGGGACCGCCGTGGCGGCGCTTCCGGGTGCAGGAGATTCCACCGCGTTGCCTCGTTGCCCTCGCGGGCCAGTTCGGTAAAGCTGGGGCAACCCCAGAGGTCAGCCTGCACGCCCCAGTCCCGCTGCAGCAGATCCGCTGCCGCGATGACCTCGCGGAAGATGGTGCCGGCGCCGAGGAGCTGAACCCGGGGCGATGCGCTGTTGCCGTCCTCGCCGCGCCGGAATAGGTACATGCCCTTCAGGATGTCGGCCTCAGCACCTGAAGGCATCGCCGGATGCTCGTAGTTCTCGTTCATCACGGTGATGTAGTAATACACATCCTCCTGGTCCTGGATCATCCGGCGCAGGCCATCCTGGATGATCACAGCCAGCTCGTAGGCGAACGTCGGGTCGTAGCTGATGCAGTTGGGGATGGTTCCGCCCCAGACCAGGCTATGGCCGTCCTCATGCTGCAGGCCCTCCCCGTTCAGCGTCGTGCGACCCGCCGTTCCCCCCAGCAGGAAGCCGCGCGCGCGCTGGTCGCCGGCGGCCCAGGCCAGATCGCCGAAGCGCTGGAAGCCGAAGATCGAGTAGAAGATAAAGAACGGGATCATTGGCTCGCCGTGCGTCGAGTATGCCGTGGCGGCGGCAATCCAGTCCGCCATCGCCCCCGCCTCGTTGATGCCCTCCTGCAGAATCTGCCCGTCCTTCGATTCCTTGTAGAACATCAGCTGCGTGGCATCCTGCGGCGTGTAAGTCTGCCCCTGCTGCGACCAGATGCCGATCTGCCGGAACAACCCTTCCATGCCGAAGGTACGCGATTCGTCCGAGACGATCGGCACGATGCGCCGGCCCAGTACCTTATCGCGCAGCAGCGTGTTCAGGATGCGGACGTAGCTCATCGCGGTCGAGAACTCGCGCCCCTCGCCACCGGCTTTGAGCTGGGCGTCGAAGGCCGACAACGGCGGCACCGGCAGCGACGGGCCGCGCCTGCGCCGGGACGGAAGAAAGCCGCCCAGCGCGCTGCGGCGCGCATGCAGGTATGCGTGCTCGCGGGAGCCTTCCTCGAACTTCAGGTAGGGCAAGGCTTCGAGCTGCTGGTCCGATAGGGGCAACTTGAACCGGTCACGGAAATGCATGAGCGCTTCCACGCGCATGCTCTTTTGCTGATGCGTGATGTTCTGGGCTTCGCCCGCCTCGCCCATGCCGTAGCCCTTGATGGTCTTCGCCAGGATGACGGTCGGCTGGCCCTGATGATCCGCGGCGGCCTGGTAGGCGGCATAGACCTTGTGCGGATCATGGCCGCCGCGGTTCAACGCCCAGATATCGTCGTCCGACCAGTCGGCGACCATGGCCTTCAACTCGGGCGTGTTGAAGAAATGCTCGCGCACGTAGGCGCCATCCTTGGCCTTGAAGGTCTGGTAGTCGCCGTCCACGCATTCCATCATCCGCCTGGCAAGGATGCCGGATTTGTCCCGCGCCAGCAGCGCATCCCACTTGCTGCCCCACACCACCTTGATGACGTTCCAGCCGGCGCCACGGAATTCCGCCTCCAGTTCCTGGATGATCTTGCCGTTGCCGCGGACCGGGCCATCGAGCCGTTGCAGGTTGCAGTTGATGACAAACACCAGGTTGTCCAGGTGCTCCCGCCCCGCCATGCCCAGCGCGCCACGAGATTCGGGCTCGTCCATCTCGCCATCGCCGCTGAACACCCAGACCTTGCGGCCGGCGTGCTGCCCGAAGCCGCGGTCTTGCAGGTACTTCATGAAGCGGGCCTGGTAGATGCCCATGATGGGGCCCAGCCCCATCGACACCGTCGGGAACTGCCAGAAGTCGGGCATCAGCCAGGGGTGCGGATAGGAAGAGATGCCCTTGCCGTCCACTTCCTGACGAAAGTTGTCCATCTGTTCTTCGGTCAACCGGCCTTCGAGGAAGGCCCGCGCATAGAAGCCAGGCGAAGAGTGCCCCTGGAAGAAGACCAGGTCACCGCCATGCTCGCCGGACGGCGCATGCCAGAAGTGATTGAAGCCGACCTCATACAGCGTCGCGGCAGACGCGAAACTGGCGATATGGCCGCCGACATTGGTGTCGCGCGCTGCTCGCAGGACAAGCGCAACCGCATTCCAGCGGATATACGACCGGATGCGATGCTCGAGGTCCTGGTCGCCGGTACTCCTGGCCTGCACGTCAACGGGGATCGTATTGACGTAGGCCGTGTTCGCGCTGAACGGCAGGTAGATACCGGCGCCATGCGCACGCTCGATCAGTTTCTCGATCAGGAAGTGCGCGCGTTCCGTCCCTTCGTACGCGATGACGGCATCGAGCGCGTCGAGCCATTCCGCAGTTTCTTGCGTGTCAATGTCGTCGTCTGGGAAAGTGGGCGGCGTAGCTTGCGCCATGCTGAACTCCTCTTGGGCAAGGTTGGAGCGAAGTGTCCGGCAATCCATATGGGAAGACTCCCCGGACAGGGGAGTAAAGCGTAGCATCCGCACTTCGCCGCGGTAAGGTTCCAGTTATCGAACACGCTGTTCCGTCAGCGCGAACAGCAGGCCGACGGATCAGGCTGACGACCTTGTCACGCCGCGCCAGCCGGCACGGGCGTTGACGCCCATGCGACCATCTGCCAGCCACCGCCGCCACGCTTCCAAACGCTCAGGAATCGGTTGTCCAGAGTGCGCTCGACGCCATCGACGACAGCTTCGATCACCACCATGCCGTGCATCATCGCCAAGCCGTCATAAATGATTTGCTCCACATCACTCAAGCGGGCGTCCAGGTATCTGACTCGCCCGTTCGCCAGCGAGGCGAGGTACGCTTGCTTGCCCTCCCGCAGCGCGGACGAATGCGTGTAGGAAAGTTCCTCGGCCAGCAGGCCTTCCAGCGCGGCGATATCGCCGGCAAGCATGGCGCGGTACCGGGCTTCGTCGGCCAGCTTCAGTTGCGCAACGGCCGTTGTGTGTTCCATGCTGTCTTCTCCTTGAATTGCTGGGCATCAGCCCTGCAGGTAGGCCTTGATCAATGTCTTGTCGTTCAACACCGCGCTCCATTCCCCCCGGCGAACCTCATGGATTACACGCCCCACCGACAGGACGTAAGCGCGGTCGGTCATCTCGGAGGCAATCGCCACGCTCTGCTCCACCAGCACGATGCTCATGCCGCGCGCCCGCAACTGGTTCAGCACCGCCAGTATCTCCTTGACGATCCTGGGCGCCAGCCCGGTGGTCAGTTCATCCATGATTAGCAAGTCGGGTTGCAGCAACAGCGCGCGGGCGATCGCGACCATCTGCTGCTGGCCGCCGGACAGCAGTTCCACCGCGCACTGCCCGCGCTCGCGCAGGATCGCGAAGAGATCGCAGACTTCGTCGAATGAAAAGCGCGTCTTGCCGCCATTGGCACGCTTGCCGGCGCGCTCGGCAAGCCGCAGGTTGTCATGGACCGACAGCTCGGTGAACAGGTTCCGGTTCTCCAGCACCACCGCGATGCCGTGCTCGAACCGCCGGTAGCCAGGCACCCGGCTGATCTCGACGCCATCCTTGACAATGCTGCCTCCCATCGGCCTGATCAGGCCGGACAGGGTCCGCACCAGTGCCGTCTTGCCGGCGCCATTGGCGCCCACTACGGCAACCGCCTCGCCCTGCTCCACATCGATATCGATCTCGTGCAGCACCGGCACTGTCCCGTAGCCGGCGCGCAAGCCTCTTACCTGTAGCATTGTCAGACTCCCATATAGGCTTCACGTACACGCGGATCGGCCTGCACCTCAGGCAGCGCCCCGGTGGCGATGATCTCGCCAAAATACAGCACGTGCACGGTGTCGCAAGCCGTCATCAGCCCCATATCGTGGGAGACCAGCAGGATGGTGATGCCTTGCTCGTTCAGACGCGCGATCCACGCTGCCAGCGTTTCGATCTCGTCGCTGTTGAGACCGGAGGACGGCTCATCCAGCAGCAGCAGGCGCGGATTGCCGATGCAGGCGCGTGCCAGTTCGACAATGCGGCGCTGCCCAGCGGGGAGGCTTCCCGCCAGGTTGTCCTGCAGCCGTGCCAGGCCGAACTTCTCGCAGCAAGCCTGTGCGGACGCACGCATCGCGCGCAGTTCGGCACGGGACTTCGGGGTGCGCAGCATGGCTTGCAGCACGCCCGAACTCGTTGCCTTGTAGCAGCCCACCATCAGGTTTTCCAGCACGGTCATGTGCTCGAAGACCTGGGGCGTCTGGAACGTCCGGACCAGGCCGGCGCGGCTGCGCTGCTGGATCGAATCGGCGGTGATCTCTCGCCCCGCCAGCGATACCCTGCCGCCCTTCGGGCGCAGGAAGCCGGAGATGATATTGAAGCAGGTGGTCTTGCCGCTGCCGTTCGGACCGATCAGGCCGACGATCCGGCCCGCGGGCACCTCGAAGCTCACGTTGCGCAGGACGTCGAGGCCGCCGAAACTGTGCGCGACGCCTTCGAGCGTCAGCAAGGACGGCGTGGCGGCGTGCACGGCATGCGCGCCGGTTCTGAAATCAGGCACGGGAGCATTCATTGCGCCGCCCTCCACGACCTGGCGCGCATCAGCGCACCCACCAGCCCACCCGGCATCAGGGTCACGACCAGAACTAGCGCCAGACCGAACAGCACCTGGTGGAAGTCTCCCAGGCCGCTGAGCAACTCTGGCGCCAGGGCGACGAACAGCGCCCCCAGCACCACGCCATAGACAGAGCGCGCACCGGCAACGACCGGCACCAGCAAGAAGACGATGGATCGCTCCACGGTGAAGCTCTGCACGCTGACAAACGACACGTAGTGCGCGAACAGGGAACCCGCCAACGAGCCGAGCATGGCGGACAGCACGAACATCGCCGTCTTCAGCCCGCGCATGTCGATGCCCAGCACTTCGGCCGCCGGCGCGGCGTCGCGCATGGCCCGCATCGACAGGCCCGGCCTGCCCTTGACCAGGTTGTCCACCAGCCACAGCAGCAGGATCGCGAGCGGCCAGATGAAGTAGTAGTAGCGCTCCGGCGTGTCAAGCATAAAGCCGAACAGCGACAGCTTCGGAATGCCGCCGATGCCGAGCGTGCCGCCGGTCAGCCAGTCCCACTCGAAGAAGAGCACATTGGCGATGCTCCCCACCGCAAGCGTAGCCAGGGCGAGAAAGAAGCCGCCGAGACGCAGCACCGGCGTGCCGATGATCGCAGCCAGCACGGCGCTGAAGACCAGGCCGGCGGCGAACCCGCCCAGCGCCGGCCAGCCGAGTACCGTGGTGCAGTAGGCCGACGCATACGCGCCAAAGCCATAGAACGCGGCCTGCCCGAGGTTGACGATGCCGCACTGCCCGAGCAGCAGGCCAACGCCCAGTCCGCCGACCGTCAGGATCGCCGCGAAGTTCAGCATATCCAGGTAGTGTCGAGACAGCATCTGCCCGGCCACCGCCCATAGCACCAGGGCGATAAGCACCAGCGCACGCGAATAGTTCATGGTTATCCTCCTTTGCGGCCCACGCGGCCAAGCATGCCGTTGGGAAGCAGAATCATGATGACGATCAGGATCGACAAAGCGATCACATCGCGGTAGCCCGATGGGAAGCCCAGCACGGCCAGCGATTCGATCAGGCCAAGCATCAGCCCGCCGACGACGGCGCCCAGCGGATTGCTCAACCCGCCGAGGATGGCGGCCGCGAAGCCTTTCAGCGTGAGGCCGATGCCCATCTGGTAGTTCATGGCGATCAGCGGCGTGACCAGGATGCCGGCAATGGCGCCGAACCCGCCGCCAAGCAGGAACGTCAGGGACCGCATCCGGCGCACATTGATGCCGGTGGTGGTGGCCCCGTCGGGATCAAGCGAGGCGGCCGTCATGGCCAGGCCCGTCAGCGTCCTGGTGTATAGAACAGGCGCAGCAGGCCAACCAGCAGCGCGGCAATGCCGATCAGGGACAAAGCGTGCGTCGGCGTGACGGCGCCGAGGAGTTCGACCACGCCGTCACCGCCGATGCCCGGCAGCAGATGCGAATCGCGCCCGCCGACATACAGCGCGGCGGCGGACAAGGTGAAGGCCAGCCCGATGGTCAGCAGCAGATAGCTTTCCTCGGTGGCTCCGCGCCGCGTCATCGGCCGCACGAACAGCAGGTCGATGACCAGGCCGCTGGCCGCCCCAGCGGCGATGCCAGCAGGGATGGCCAGCACGTAGGGCAGCCCCACTGCCTGCAGCGCGAACACTGCCACCAGTCCGCCGACCACGGCGAACTCGCCTTGCATGGCGTTGACGATGCGGGTGCCCTTGTAGATGACTGCCATGCCGACGCCGATCAGCGCGTAGACAAAGCCATTGGTGATCCCGGACAGGACCGCCTGGATGATGAGACTCATGGACATCGTGGTTCCTCTCAGATTGCCAGTATCCCGCTAGGGCTTGGCGGCCGTGTAGCCGAGGCGCACGAACTGGCCCTTTTGCAACCGCGAGTAGGTGAAACCGGCAAGCGTCATGCCGCCCATGTCGGACGCAGCGAAGTCATAGCGGGTGGTGGCGCCCAGATATGGCTTGCGCAGTGCGCTGCAGAGCTTTTCGTTCGGCGCGTCCGCGCCGGCGGTCTTCAGGCCGTCGGCCAGCGCCATCACGGCGTCCCACGCGACCGCGGAGAAGTGCTTGGGCAGCTTGCCGTACTCCTTGCGATACGCTTCGACGAACACCTTCTGGTTCGGCAGCGGGTCCTCGGCCACCACGAACTCTGAGTGGATGATGTTGTCCGCCGCATCGCCCATCGCTTTGACGGTCTCGTAGGTGGCGGTGCCGTGCACGGAAAGGATGGGCACGCCGATCTTCAGTTGGCGCACATTGCGGAACGGCGCGGGCGAGGTCGAGATGATGATGAGCGCATCGGGCGTGGTTGCCTTCACCTTGGCCGCCTGGGTGGTCACGTCGGTCGCGGCGATTTCGAATTTCTCCACCTGCACGAAGCTGACCCCGTACTCGCGGTCCAGGTTCTTCATGCTGTTCCACACCACTTGCCCGTAGCCGGAGTCATGCAGCACGCCAATCCGCTTGAGGCCATTGTCGCGGGCGTAGGAGAGCACGGCGCGCGCGTTGAGCTCCTGCGAGGGCGTCATGTGAAATACGCAGGTGCGCTCGCGCTCCACCGCCGGCCCCAGGCCGGAAAAAGCGAATACGGGCAGTTTCTGCGGCTGCGTGATGCTGCCGATGGCAACGGTCTGCGCAATTCCCGTGGGCCCCACAATGGCGCGCACCTTGTGCGTGTACATCAGTGCGTTCGCCTTGGCCACCGCGGAGTCCGGACTGGACCCGTCGTCCTCGAACACGATCTCGAGCAGGCGTCCCTGGATGCCGCCGCGGCCATTGATCACCTTCTGGGCCAACAGGGCGCCTTCGCGTTCGGCGAGCCCCACGGCGGCAAGTCCGCCGGTCGTCGACAACAGCGCGCCAATACGGATTGGCTCGCCGCCCGGCTTCGGCTGGGCCAGGGCCGCCCCTACCGCGCATGTGAACGCCATGCCCGCGATGACGGCGGCCATCGCCTTCCTGGGCATCCGTAGATGGATTGCTCTGTAGCTCATGTCTGCTCCGTTTCTATTATTAGTGATTGACCCGAGGGCCTTGATGGATCGGCCCGGGCTCACGGCCCCGGGCAAGACGGGCGGAAGTCCTGCGCATCGGCATGCCCGCTCATCATCGCCAGCACGTCAGCAAGCGCGGCCACATCGAGATGACTCATATCCCGGCTCTGCATCATGGCGAGGTACTGGCGTACCAGGGATGAAATCGGCAGCGCGGCGTCGTTGCGGCGAGCGACCGCCAGCGCCAGGTCCAGGTCCTTCACCACAAGCGAGATGGCGCCGTCGGCGCTGTACTCGCGCTGCTTCAGTTTTTCCGCCTTGGTCTTGTAGTGCGGACTGGCCACGATGCTGTCGTTGATCGCGTCGATCATGAGCGCGCGGTCCAGCCCCGCGCGCGCGCCGAAGGCGAGCCCTTCGCCGATCACCGCGGTGCTCATGAACACCATCAGGTTGATCATGAGCTTGATGACGCGCGCCTCTTCGGCCTCTCCGACATAGGTTTGCCTCGCCGTGAGACAGGCCAGGACCGGGCGCACAGCATCGAAGGCCTCCTTCGGGCCGGAGACATAGCTGCTCAATTGCGCGCTCGCCGCCAGCGACACCGTCCCGGAGACCGGAGCGCGCAGGTACTGCACGCCACGCTGTGCAAGCGCCTGCGCAACCGTGGCAGAGACATCGGGCGAGACGGTGCTCATATCGACATGGATCCCGGCACCCGCCGCTCCGGCGAGGAGGCCATCCTCGGACATGACAATGTCGCGCAACCCCTCATCGTTGAATATGGTCGAGAAGACTACGTCCACCGCCGCCATCAGGTCCTTCGGCGAGGCTGTCATGGCTGCGCCCGCCGCGATGACGGGTTCGCACTGCGAAGCTGTCTTGTCGAAGACCATCACTGGATAGCCGGCGTTCAGCAGGTTCAGGCACATTGGCCGGCCCATGGCGCCGACGCCAATCCAGCCGATTCGCAAGGGATTCATGCTTTGTCTCGTCCTTTATGTGCTTTTGGTCAACGCTCATTTTTTCGTCAAAAAAAGTCGTTGTGCGAAGAAATTTAGTTGAGAACCCGAAGGCAGGCAAGGCGGGGTTTTCACCGGAGGTGGGAGATACCGCGAGCCATGCGGGCATGGGGGCGCCTTGCAGCCTGAGAGAGGCCGCAAGGCGCGATGCGGGAACAGCCCTCGACGCCCTATTGCCTGTGCAAAGTGAGTGATCGAGGGCGCGGCGGCCATGTGCCGCCTATGGACCGGCCAGCTAGTCGACCTTCGCGCCGGAGAGCGCCACTATCTTCCTGGTCTGCTGCGTCTGCTCGTCGATATAGCGCGAGAACTGCTCCGGGCTGAACTTCATCGGCACCATCCCCTGCGCGGCGAAGTTCTTCTCGACGAAGTCCCGCTCATTGAGGATCTCGACAATGGTGGTGTTCAGCTTGGTCACCACCTGCCTGGGCATTTTTGCCGGGGCAAGCACGCCGTAGACGGCGGAGATATTCATCTCCTTGAAGCCGGCCTCTGTAAATGTGGGGACATCCGGCAGGGCCCGGGTCCGCTTCTCGCCGCTCACCGCCAGCACTTTGATCTTGCGCGCGCCGACGAAGCTCTGGATGGTGGGCAGCGCCGGGAACGTCAGGAGGATCTGGCCGCCCACGACATCGCTGACCGCCGGCGCGGAGCCCTTGTAGGGCACGTGGACCAGATCGGTGCCGGCCAGCTTGTTGAACAGTGCCCCCATCAGGTGGGGCTGGCTGCCGTTGCCGAACGAGCCGTAGCTGAGCGTGCCCGGCCGGCTCTTTGCATAGGCCGCCAGTTCCTTGAGACTATTGACCGGCAAGCTGCCCGACACGGCCATGACGAGGGGCACATAGCCGATCGCGGCCACCGGCACGAAATCCCGCGAGACGTTGTAGGAAAGCGAGGGCAGTACCACCGGGTTCAGCACAAAGGTGGCGTCATTCGTCAGCAGCAGCGTATAGCCATCGGGTTGCGCCTTGGCCACGGCTTCCGCGCCGATCACGGTGTTGCCGCCGCTCTTGTTTTCGACCACGACTTGCTGGCCCAGTTTTTCTGACATGCGATGGGCCAGTTGCCTGGCGATGATGTCGGTGGTGCCGCCGGGCGCGTACGGCACCACCAGCCTGATGGGCTGGGCGGGATAGGACTGCGCCCACGCCGTGCCCGCCCCGGTCAGCCAGGCGAGGGCAAGGGCCGCCAGGCCCATGTGCCTGCAGTGGCGGGAAAGCCTGCTGGTCTTTGCGTCCGCCCTTGCATCCTTGTTCCCGCGCGCAAGGGAATTTTCGCGGCCGGGTTGCCGCTTGTGGTCTTGCCAAAGCATAGTGTCTCCATCCATTTCAGTATTGGAATCCAGCTCGCCGGCTGGCTTTCATTCAGGCAAACAACCAGGGCTCCCGCCGTGCCCGCTCTTGTTCATAGCCGCGGATTTGCACGGCGTGGCGCAGCGCCAGCGCGATATCGTCGAGCCCGTTCAGCAGGCAGTACTTCTTGAACGGGTCGAGCGAAAAGCCAATCGCTTCGCCGGACGGCGTCGTCACGGTCTGCCCGGCGAGGTCGATTTGCAGGCGGTAGCCGGGCGCCGCCGCGACCTCGGCAAACAGCCGGTCGACAATGGCCGCATCGGCGACGATTGGCAGCAAACCGTTCTTCATGCAGTTGTTGTAAAAGATGTCGGCGAAACTGGGCGCGATCAGGGCGCGCATGCCGAAGTCTTCGAGTGCCCACGGCGCGTGTTCACGGGACGAGCCGCAACCGAAGTTCTCGCGCGCCAGCATGACCGAGGCACCCCGATAGCGCGGCTGGTTAAGCACAAAGTCCGGGTTAAGCGGACGGCTGCTACAGTCCTGCCCCGGCTCGCCGTGATCCAGGTAGCGCCATTCATCGAACAGGTAGGGACCGAATCCGCTGCGCTTGATGGATTTCAGGAACTGCTTGGGAAGCATGGCGTCGGTATCGACGTTGGCGCGGTCCAGCGGCGCCACCAGTCCGTCCAGCGTGGTAAAGGCTCTCATCGCTACCTCCTCTGTCAAAGCGCGCGAATGTCGACGAAATGGCCCGCCACCGACGAAATGGCCCGCCACCGCCGCCGCGGCCGCCATCTGCGGGCTCACCAGGTGGGTTCGCCCTCCTGGTCCCTGTCGGCCCTCGAAATTGCGGTTCGAGGTGGACGCGCATCGCTCGCCGGCCGCCAGCCTGTCGTCGTTCATGCCCAGGCACATGGAACACCCCGGTTCCCGCCATTCAAAGCCGGCCGCGATAAAGACCTGGTCCAGCCCTTCGGCCTCAGCCTGCGACTTCACCAGCCCGGAGCCGGGCACCGCCAGGGCCAGGCGGATGCTCGGGGCGATATGCCGGCCGCGCAGCACTTCCGCCGCCGCGCGAAGATCCTCAAGACGGGCGTTGGTGCACGAGCCGATGAAGATCTTGTCCAGCGGGATGGACTCCAGCGGCGTATCCGGCTGCAAGCCCATATAGTCGAGCGCCCGTTCCATGCTCTTGCGCTTGACCGGATCGCGCTCCCGCTGGGGATCGGGAACGCGCTCGCCGATGGTCACCACCATTTCCGGAGAGGTGCCCCAGGTCACATGCGGGCGGACCGATGCCGCATCGATCCCCACGATGGCATCGAAAACCGCGTGCGGGTCGCTGCGCAAGTTCCGCCAGAACGCGCTGGCGGTCTCCCACGCCTGGCCTTCAGGCGCGAGCGGACGGCCCCGGAGATAGGACAGCGTGGTCTCGTCGACCGCCACCATGCCGGCCCGCGCCCCCGCCTCGATCGCCATGTTGCAGACCGTCATGCGTGCTTCCATGCTCAGGCCGCGGATGGTGCTGCCAGCGAACTCGATCACATGCCCGGTCGCGCCGGCGGTGCCGATCCGGCCAATCAGGTTGAGCGCGATATCCTTGGCGGAAACACCCAGCGACAGCTCGCCTTCCACCCTGACCAGCATCGATTTCGGCTTGGTCATCCACAGGCATTGCGCGCCCAGCACCTGCTCGACCTCCGAGGTCCCGATACCAAAGGCGAACGCAGCGAATGCGCCGTGCGTGGATGTGTGCGAGTCGCCGCAGGCAATGGTCATGCCGGGCAGCGTGGCTCCGCGCTCTGGCCCGACCACGTGCAGGATGCCCTGGCGCGGATCGTCCATGCCGAAGTTGACAATGCCGTGGTCGGCGCAGTTCTGGTCCAGCGCCTCCACCTGGGCGCGGCTCACAGGATCGGTGATGCCCTGCGCGCGCGCGGTGGTCGGCACATTGTGGTCGGCCGTGGCAAGCACCGAAGCGGCGCGCCAGAGCTTGCGCCCGTTCAGGCGCAGGCCTTCGAAGGCCTGGGGACTGGTCACCTCGTTCACCAGGTGCCGGTCGATATAGATCAGCGAGGGCCCGTCGGCTTCCTCGTGGATGACGTGGCTGGCCCAGAGCTTGTCGAGCAGGCTGGCCGGTTGGCTGACTTCAAGCATGATGTTTGTCTCCGTAATACCCCGCGCAGGCGCAGGTCGCGCGCGGGTCTTGCCAAGGGATGCTGGATTGCGCTGCCGGCCTATCGTGTTTCCAGCCAGGCAGGCCTGGGATGGAGGTCGGTGCGCTTGCCGGCCTTGACGACCTGCCCGGAAATGTCGTGCCCGACCAGGGCCGGCAGGCCGAGCGCCACACCGAGCAACCGGTCCAGGTCGACCCCGGTGTCAACGCCGGACGACTCCAGCATGTGCACCAGGTCTTCGGTGCAGATGTTGCCGGTGGCTCCCGGCGCGAACGGGCAGCCGCCCAGCCCGCCCAGCGACGCGTCGAAGCTGGTCACCCCCGCCGCCAGTCCCGCCAGCACGTTGCTCAGCCCCATGCCGCGCGTGTTGTGGAAGTGCAAGGTCAAGGGCACGCCGGGGAACCATGCGTGGAAGGCCGCCGCCAGTGCGCCCACCTGGCGAGGATCGGCCATGCCGGTGGTATCCGCCAGCGTAATGCTGTGCATGCCCATGCCGAGGTACTGCTCGGCGGCCCATTTCACCCGCTCGGGCGCGATCTCGCCTTCGAACGGGCAGCCGAAGGCCGTCGCGATGCAGCCGCTGACCCGCAGCGCCGTTCCCTGCACCAGTTGCATCACACCGCGAAACTGCTCGATCGACTGCGCGCAGGTCATGCGCATATTGGCCAGGTTATGCGTCTCGCTTGCCGACATGACCAGATTGATCTCGTCCATGCCGCAAGTCAGCGCCCGTTCGCAGCCCCGCTCGTTCGGCACCAGCGCCGCGTAGGTGACATCCGGATGGCGCCGGATCCCCCTGGCGACCGCTTCGGCATCGCGCAGATTCGGAATGGCCTTGGGCGAGACGAAGGAAGTGATCTCGATCTTGGCCAGTCCCGTTGCCGATAGCTGGTCGATCAGATCAATCTTCTGCCCGGTCGGAATAAACTCTGGTTCGATCTGGAAGCCGTCCCGTACCGAAACCTCGTTGATGAATACCAGCTGTGGGGCGTTTGAAAACCACATGACTTTCTCCTGTCGTGCCGGCTGGCGGTTCAGACCACGCCGGCTTCGCGCAATGCCTGGAATTCGGCGCCGGAGATGCCGAGCGATGCCAGCACCTCCTCCGTGTGGGCACCCAGCGCCGGGCCGAGCCAGTGGGTCTTGCCCGGGGTCTCGCTGAGCTTGGGCACGATCCCCGCCATTTCCACTGGCACGCCGTCCGGCAGGGTGTGGGTCTCGATCATGTCGCGGGCGCGATAGTGCTCATCGGTGCAGATCTCGGCGGCCGTGTAGATCTTGCCGCAGGGAACGGCCGCTGCGCCCAGCGTGGCGAGCACCGTTTCCAGGTCATGCGAGGATGTCCACGCGGCGATGGCCTCGTCGAGCATCGCGTTATGCGCGACCCGGCCGTCGTTATGGGCAAGGCACGGGTCCTCGCCGAGATCGCCGCGGCCGATGGCCGTCATGAAGCGCTTGAAGATGGCGTCGCCATTGCCGGCGATGATGACGTAGTGGCCGTCCTTGCAGGGATAGGTATTGGAAGGCGAGATACCCGGCAGGCTGGCGCCCGATCTCTCCCGCACATGCTTGAGCATCGAGTATTCGGGAACCAGGCTCTCCATCACGGCGAAGACCGATTCGTAGAGCGCCACGTCGATAAACTGGCCCTCGCCGCCGTTGGCGCGCAAGTGATGCATGGCCAGCAGCGCGCCGATCACGCCGTAGAGCGAGGCCAGCGTATCGCCGATGCTCACGCCCGAGCGGACCGGCGGCCGGTCCGGATAGCCCGAGACGTAGCGCAGCCCGCCCATCGATTCCGCGATGGCGGCAAAGCCCGGCCGGTCCTTGTAGGGACCAGTCTGACCGTACCCGGAAATCCTGACCATGATCAGCGCCGGATTGACCTGGCGCAGGTCTTCCCAGCCGAGGCCCCATTTTTCGAGCGTCCCTGGCCGGAAGTTCTCGATCACGATATCGGCACTGGCGACCAACTTGCGCACGATGTCCTGGCCCGCGGGCGAGCGCAGGTCCAGCGTCACCGATTTCTTGTTGCGGCTCTGGCTGTACCACCACAGGGAGGTGCCCTCATACAGCTTGCGCCATTTGCGCAGCGGATCGCCCTGCTCGGGCGGTTCGATCTTCAGCACGTCGGCACCGAACTGGGCCAGCAGGCTGCCCGCGTATGGTCCGGCGATCAGCGAACCGAGTTCAATGACCCGGATGCCCCGGAGGGAGGATTTGTCGTTGACGTTGTCTTTGTCGTCGTTGTTGGCTTCGGCCATGGCTGTATCGAACTCCTGTCTGCCACTATTGCCTGGTGGCTTGCGGTACTGAAGGTTGAAAGAAGTCGCGCGAGCCGTAAAGCAACCATTGGCGAGCGCGCCATCGCAAAACGCGATGGCAGGGCCGGCACGGCTACGGCGCCTCGCGAAGGTGGTCGACCAGCAGCCTCGCCACCACGGACAAGCCCTGGTACGCGCGTACCCCGATCACAAGCTGGCGCTCCGCCCACGGTTCGTCCAGCCTGATGGTGCGGATGCCAAGCGTGTGCTGGTATGGCGCGGCGCTGCATTTGGGCAGGATGCCCAAGCCCAGGCCGGCCTGCACCATCAGGCACAGGGCGTCGTAGCCCGGTACGTGAATACGCGGCTTGAGTGCCCTGCCCGCTTCGCTAGCGGCCTTGATCAGCTGCAGGTTGATGTGGCTGCCCGCGTGCAGGCTCACGTGGTCGTAGTCCAGCGTCTCGCGTATCGCCACCGACTGTCGCCCGGCAAGCGCGTGCCCTTGCGGCACGATCAGCACCAGTTCGTCGCGCCTGTAGGGAAAGGTCTCCAGCCCCGCCCCGGCCGCCCCGGCGGTAAAGATGCCGATATCGGCGGCGTTCTCCGCCACGGCCCGCACAATCGCGGAACTGATGCGCTCCTCCAGGTGCACGTCGATCAGCGGATAGGCCGCCAGGAAGGACTTGAGTTGCGCCGGCAGGAACTGCGTGATGGTGGAGATATTGGCGAATACCCTGGCTCGCCCCCGCAGTCCCCCGGCATAGTCGCGCATGCGAACGGCAATATCGTCGAGGTCGTGCAGGACGCCACGCGCCAGGTGCATCAGTTCCACCCCCGCTGCCGTCGGGCGCACCCCCTTGTTGCTGCGCACGAGCAACGCCGTTCCCAGGCAGTGCTCCAGCTCGCTGACGCGCTTGCTTACCGCCGCCGCGGCAAGATGCGCGCGTTCGGCGGCAGCCGAGATGGAGCCCTCTTCGAGGATACCGACGAAGAGCCGCAATGACGTTGGATCGAGCCTCACCATGATCTTGTGCTCCGGAATGCCGATGGCGGCTGTCTTGTGGCTAAAATACGCGCATGAAACCAATCGCCAAACCCACTGCCGCGGCTGACGAGGACGCGCAGCCCAAACTGGAAGAAGGCCACCGCGACTATGTCGCGGCCCTGGCGCGAGGCCTTGCGGTCATTCAGGCGTTCACCGACAGCGAACCCGAAATGACGCTGAGCGAAGTCGCCCAGGCCACGGGAATGAGCCCCGCCACCGCACGCCGCGCGCTGCTGACGCTGCAATCGCTCGGTTACATCGGCGCGAACGGGCGTCGATTCCTGCTCTTGCCCAAGGTGCTGTCGCTTGGGGCGGCCTTCCTCAGCTCCATGAACCTGCGCGACATCGTGCAGCCCTTCCTGCAAGAGGTGGCCGAGCGCTTTCGCGATTCGGTCTCGCTGGCCATCCTCGACGGCGACAGCGTGGTCTATCTCGCGCACGTGCCAAGCAGCCGCCGCATCGCGTTTCGCGCCTCGGTTGGCTACCGCCTGCCGGTCCACTGCACCTCGCTCGGGCGGCTGCTGCTTGCGCACGCGCCGAAGCGGCAGCAGAACGCCGTCCTCGCCAAGGCGCCGTTCCAGAAGTACACCCCGATGACGCTGAGCGAAGCAGACGATCTGCGGGCGGCGCTGGCCAAGGCACTGGAGCAGGGTTACGCGGCACAGGACAGCCAGCTGGAAATCGGCGTGCTGTCGATCGCGGTACCGGTGCGCGACCCACAGCAGCGGGTGATCGCCGCCATCAATTGCTCGACCGAAGCCGAACGGACCAGCATGGAGGAACTGCTCTCCACCCGCTTGCCCGCGCTGCGCGAGGCCGCGGCCTCGATCGAGGCGGCGATTCAGCGAGCGCCCGCCCTGGCGCACTCCATTTCGGCGGCGTCCTGAGCTAGGCAAGACCGGCACGCGCCTAGCGTGACGCCTCGGGCTCCATGGCGATATCGAGCTCCACCAGTTGGTAGTTGTCGCGCTCGGGGTGCGGGCGCACTGCCACGATGTGGTCCTCGATGGTCGAGAAGATGCAGTCGACCGGATTGGCGGGATCGCCGGCAAAATAGACCTGCGAGGTGAGCATCCGATAGCCGGGATGTACCACGCGATAGTGGATGTGCGGAGCGCGCTGGCGGTTGCGGCCGAGCCGCTTCATCAGCACGCCGACTTCGGTGTCTTCGCGGCCGATGATGTAGCCGCCTGGCCGCACCGTGAGAATACTGAAACCGCCATCCGCGTTGCAGCGCAACTTGCCGCGCAGGTTGTCCGCCGACTGGGAATCGTCCTCGTTTTCATAGCGGCCGAACTGGTTCGGCTGCCACACGATGAGTTGCGCGCCCGGGATGGAACGGCCGGTCACGGCGTCGCGCACCTGCCCCCTTAGCTCGAGACGCTGGCCGGGCTCTTCGTCCGTCGCCAGTGAACAAGGATTGGGGCCTTCGGCAACCCCGGGCCGGTCACGTTCTGTGGCGTGGCCTGATCGTCGGAGCGTGACAAAACCAAGGCCCGCATGGTCATGCCCATCATGTCGCAAAGCATGATGAGTTCATCCTGGGCTGCCACCTTGCCCAGCCAGCCCACGATGCGATAGAGCTCCTGGTCCGTCAGGCGCAATTCGTCCAGCATGGCGTGAAAGTGGCGAAGCGCCACCGCGAAGCGAGCCTGAAGCGCCGGATCGGAACCTGCGGCACCTTCGCACATCGCGCCGATTGCCCGTTGCAGGGTGGGGTTGTCTTGCATGTTCATGGTTGTCTCCGTCTTGATTTATCGGGTTGCGGCGCCGCCGGCCAGGTCGACGGCTCGCGCAAGCAGGGTCGTATCCGCCTTCAGCTTGTGCTTGGCCGGCTTATGCGTGGGCGTGTGGGGAATGGCGTCGACCAGCACCACGAAGCGCGGCAGCTTGTGCGCGGCAAGCCGGTCTTTGGCCCAGGCAACCAGGGTTGCCGGATTGACCGTCTGGCCCTTCCTGAGCTGCACCGCCAGCATGATTTCTTCTTCGCCAAGCTCGGCCGGCACGCCGATGGCCGCGGCTTCTTCGACTGCGGGATGCTCGCCGAAAATGCGGTCCAGTTCGGCGCCGGACACGTTTTCGCCCTTGCGCCGCATGACGTCCTTCTTGCGAGCGACGAAGACGTAGTAGCCGTCGGCGTCCTGGCGCACCAGGTCGCCAGTGGCGAACCAGCCGGCCTTGAAGGCGGCTTCGGTCTGTGTGGCGTCTCGAAAGTAGCCCTGCATCAAGGTGGGCGTGCGGATCAGCAACTCGCCCTCCTCGCCCTGGGCCACGTCAACGCCCTCGTCGTCGACGATGCGGGCTTCGGGCGCCGCGATGGTGGTATCGGGATGACGCGAGATAAGGCCCATCGTCCCCAGCTTGTGCGGCCCATTGAAGGGGTTGGCGATCACGCCCGGAATTTCGGTCATGCCATAGCACTCGATCAGCCGCGGCACATGAAACTCGTTCTTCATCACGCGGACCATCTCCTGCGTTTGCGGCGCGATGAACATCTTGGTGATGCGGTGGCCGGGGACGAATTCCTCGCGCGGCCGGCGCGCCAGGATGCTGCCGGCGGCAGCCACCAGGTTGACCTCGGTCGCGCCACTCTCCGCGGCAAAGCGCCAGAAGGACGAGGCGGAGAACTTGCGCAGCAGCACCAGGCAGCCGCCGCATGCAAAGGCGCCGCCAACCGAGTACATCAGCGCATTGATGTGGAACAACGGCATCACGCACATCACCCGCTCGCTGGGCTGCAGGTGGAGACGGCCAACGAATGCCTCCGCGGTCAGCACATAGCCGCGATGGCTATGCATGGCGCCTTTCGGGAAACCGGTGGTGCCCGAGGTGTAAATGATCAGCGCGGTATCGGTCGCGTTGCCCGTGCCCGGCGGCACCTGCGCCGGCGTGCCGGCGCCCATCGATTCCTCAAGCGTGGGCACCGCGTGCTGGCCGGCCTCGTTGGCGCGCAGCCAGACACTTTCGCCAAGTTCGGCGGCGACGGCAGCCGCGGTTTCGAAGGTGGCCGGGGAACATACAACGCCCGAGACCTGCGCGTGCCGGAGCACGTAGAGCGCCTCGTCCAGCCGGTAGTCCGGATTCGCCGGCACCGGATGCCGATCCTGTCGCCGGGGCGCACACGCATATCGTGCGCCAGCCAATTCGCGGCGCGGGAAATCTGCGCTTCCAGTTGCCCATAGGTCCAGGTCTCGCCTTCGAACAAGATGGCGGGCTTGTCCGGATGCGCCTCGACCCGCGTGGCCAGAAAATCCGGCAGCGTGAAGTCATGTGCCCGGTACTGCCGGAGCACCTCCAGCGGGGTGATCATCGCCGGGTTACCGACGGAATGAGTATGGCTCATGCTGCCCTCGCCGGGATGCCGTCAAAAGCGATGGCGTGTTCGGCGGCATCGGCCAGGATGAAGCCAATAGGCTGCCGTTGCTCTTCCTGCAGGTGGGCGATCAGGCTTGCCACGCGGGCCAGCAGCGGCACCCCCTTCAAGGCGCCGGCCGGATATCCGGCATCCAGCAGAACCGCCGGGATCGCCCCGGACACGTTCATGGGCAATGGCTTGGCGTAGTGCGCCGGGACCGCATCGGCGACCGCTTCCAGTGCGGCGACGTGTTCGCCCGCCAGGCCTAGTTCGCGCGAGTACGCCAGCAGCCGGTGCGCGCGCGGGTCGCCCTGCTTGTGCGTGGGATGGCCAAAGCCCGGCAGCGGCTTGCGCGCCTGGCGCAAGGCCCGGACGACAGAGTGCGCGCTTTCTGCAATGGAGCTGACCTCCTTGCCCGCCAGCACTTCCTTGAGCATCAGGCCAGCAGTCTCCGATGCACCCAGTATCACGGAGCCGCAGCCAAGGACGCCGGCCGCAACCGCGCCCTGCAGCGCGTCCGGGGCAGCGGCAAGGGTCATTCGCGCAGCCTGTACGGATGGCACCAGGCCATGTTCGGCGATGGCGACGAGGCAGGCATTGGTGACCGCCACCAGTCCTTGGTCAGGTATCCGCCCGGTAAGGAGAAACAGGAAGTACTCCGTGAAGCCGACCTTGCCGATGAGTTCCTGGCTCAGGTCCTTGCCGTGCACGCAGACCCCATGGATATCCACCTCGGCGATGGCCGTACGGCCAGCCGGGAGCTGTTTTATCTGCTCGTTTGTCATATCATCTCCTCATTATTTTTTGCGCTAGCCGCAAATAATAGCGATATGCGAAATAATTCTAGGGTGGGATCTATCAGTTGGCAAGCCAGGACTTGAACGAGGACGGGCGAACCGTGCATAGCCCGGCAGATTCGCCCAAGGTCACGCTTTGTCCGTGAATGGTTCAGCCTCACTGATCTTTGCCAGCGCGCCGTCCGTGAACGGATCGACTTGGCGGATGGCCCCATCCGTGAAGGGATCAACTGGGCGGGCCGCGCCATCGGTATAGGGATCGGCCTTGCGCACCGCTACCTTGCGGAACTGCTCATCGACGAGTCCGCCGTGCCGCGGGAAGTCCTGCGTCGCCACCGGCGGGGCTTCGAGCCGGCTGCTACGCGCACCGTCTATAAAGACGTCGGGCGAACGCACAGTCGCCTGCGCGGCTGAACTCGCTACTAGCATCACGACCGCGCCAACCATTGCCTTTCTCATCGCACTTGCTCCTTTGAAAACCAAAAAAAGAGAGCGGGAAATCACGTCAGATGGACTTTTCGACCTGAGTGGTTACGCCCTTGAAGTGCACTATAGACAAAACCGTACCGTATGGTATTCTTTGGTTTGGAAGACAGGGTTCGGGATCGTTGAATGCTTTGAGCGGCACAGGGCTGCCGCAACGCCCTGGATCCTCGATTTGATAGACTGCGCAGGACCTGAGACATCAGGTCGCGATTTTGGCGCTTGGCCTCTTAACCACCTTGCTACTCAATGGACCTACGACAGAGCACGTTGACGAAAACCTCCGCGAAGCCGCCTGTGCGCTTGACGCGCCGGGGGGAAGATAAGCGCGCGCTGATTCTGACCACCGCCGCAGACATGTTTCTCGATCACGGCTACGACGGCGTCAGCCTCGACGAGATTGTCAAGGCGTGTGGAGGCTCAAAAACCAATGTCTACAGCTACTTTGGCGGCAAGGATGGGCTATTCGTCGCAGTTGTAGAGATGCTTTGCGGCAAATTCCTGGAAAAAACCGAGGGCCTGGACCTCTCGCACAGCAGCGCAGCGCAGGGCTTGCGGAACATTGCACACAGCTTCCTTCAATCGCTGCTGGACGAGCGCCACCTCGCATTCCTGCGGCTCATCATCGCCGAATCCCGTCGGTTCCCTGAACTGGGCGATGCGTGGTACACACGCGGCCCGAAGGCTTCCTGCATTTACATCGCCAATTTCCTGGCAATGCGTAAGGCGGCAGGGGCCACGCTGGCTGCAACACCTGAGATCGCCGCCCAACTATTCCACAGCATCGTGATCGCCGGCACATTGCACCGTGCGCTCGCGACTAATTACCGCCCCACCGAAGGCGAACTCGACGCGCTCATTCTTTCTGCCATTGCTTTGATCGTAATGTCGTAGCTGCCGATCGGTATTTCCCGAATGCCGGGGCCTGGTCAGCGCACAGCGCCGCTGTGCGAGCGTCAACGCGCTCGCCGCGCGTCCTGTGCTCACTGGCTCCGCTGACAATCGGTTGCGACAGCCGCTCGCCCCCTCCATCGCCGGTGGCAGAGATGTCGCGGTTGTTCCAGCAGGTCTAGAGTCCCTTCCCGGCCAGGACCTGCCGACTATCCCTCGTTTGGCGTCAAAGCGGGCGCCATCACACATCAACAGGCTGTGATATGAAAATTACGCGCCAGCTTCTACCGCTGATTTGCTGCGCCTTTTTGTCGTCCGCCGCCTTGGCGGACGCGGTGACATTGCCGCCTATGAATCTCGGCAACACGAGCTTTCTGGACGGCGTCGCAGGGCCAGGCTTCCTTTTCGAGGTTGGCTCCAGCTACTACCACGCCACGACCATCAAGGACGACGCGGGCAACGCCGCCCCGGGGGGGCCGCGCATCGAGGTGGCTGCCATCGTTCCGCATATTGCCTACATATCCCCCAATTTCACACTGCTTGGCGGACATGTTGGCGGCGAGATACTGCTTCCGCTTGTCTATGCCAACCTCAAAGTCGGGCCTGGCCTTGAAGACAGCAACTTTGCTGCCGGCGACGTCCAGTTCAGCCCATTCCTGGTTCAATGGACCGGCCAGACGCTGTTTGGCATGCCCTTTTTCCAGCGGTTCGACCTGCTCTTTTCGGCACCAACTGGGCAATACAACCGCAATGCGCTCGCCAACGCCGGAAGCCATGCCTGGACGATCGCGCCTTACTATGCTTTCACGCTGATGCCCACCGATAAGTTCGAGATCAGTGCCCGGCTCAACTACCAGTGGAACGGCAAGAACACCAAGCCATCCCCGGCCTTGAACGCAGACTCCGTGCAGGCCGGTGACGCGCTGTCTCTAAACCTCTCTGGCTCCTATGCTGTTTCCAAGCACTGGCGGATCGGCATCGCTGGCTATGCCCTGCAACAACTCAGCGAGGATCGCATCGATGGCAAGTACCAGTCGGACTCCAAGGAACGGCTCTTCGGGGCCGGCCCTGGGGTGCTATACCAAGGAAGTTCGTACCAGATCCTGTTGAATGCATATAAGGAATGGGGCGCCAGGAATCGCCCAGAGGGCAGCAAGATCGTGCTGCGCTACCTGCTCCCGTTCTGATTGGAAACACCGCGCCAGCCTCTTGCCTCACTTTCCAGGGGCGGCTTGTTATGGCTGCATGAATTGGCATCCTCCGTATGCAAGGTCTCGCCATGGAATATTTGCTGGATCCTCTTTGCCTGGGCGTTGGCTTGGTGCTGTGCGATGTTCTCGCCTGGCGCCTTATCGAACCCGGCTACAAGCGGCTGCGCCTTGCCGTCCGGCTGGCAGTATTTGCGCTGCTGACTGCCGTGCTTCTCCATGGCGGCATGAGCCCGCTCGATGCAGCCCCGTCGCCTGAGCAGCCGGTTCGCCATTTCCTTGGCCAGGCACTGGAGATCATCTGGTGGCTGCTCGGCGCCCGCGCCCTCACCATTCTCCTGGACGCGCTCTTCATGCCCAAGGCCTGGCACCAGGAGCGCCTGTTCCAGGACGTGCTGGGCGCGCTGATCTTCGTTGCCGCGGCCGTGGCGGCCATCGCCTACGTCCTTGAGCTTCCTGTGAGCGGTTTGCTGGCGACGTCGGGCGCCCTGGCCATCATTGTTGGCCTGGCGATCCAAAGTACATTGAGCGATGTGTTCTCCGGACTCGTACTGAACGCCACACAGCCCTACCATCTCGGCGACTGGGTCTCCATCGATGGCGTGGACGGCAAGGTGCTGGAGATAAACTGGCGCGCCACCCATCTGCTGAGTGCCCAAGGGAATCTGGTGGTGATCCCCAACAACGTGACTGCCCGGGCCAAGATCACCAATATCAGCCGGCCCTCGGAACTGCACGGTGTCAACGTATCCATCCAGGTCACACCGGAAGCCCGCCCGAGCGTGGTTGTGGAAGCGCTGGAGCGCGCGGTACTAGGTTGCAAAGTCGCATTGGCAAATCCAGCGCCATCGGTGATGGTGAAACAAGCCGGCGCCAACTCGATCGACTATGAAATTACCTGCTACGTCGAGGACATCGCCAATAAAAGACTGGCCACGAATCAACTCTTCGATCTCGCGCATCGGCACCTGGCATCCGTCGACGTCAATCTCCGTCCGCTCGCCGTCCCCAACGCAGGCACTCCGGCGACCGATCGCCGCCAGCGGCTGCTTTCGACGGTGAGCATCTTCCAGGCGCTGGGCGCGGACGAACTCTCCCAACTTGCCAAACGCCTGTCGCGGCATGAATACCAGGCGCACCAGACAGTTGTGACAAGCTCCGATGTCACGGACTACATGCTCCTTGTGGACTCGGGTGTGCTCTCCGTCTCAATTGCGCGCGGAAACGAGCACGTGGAGACTGCCCGCCTCGGACCGGGTGAAGCGTTCGGCGAACCTGGCGTCTTGGCGGGCATTGCCATGCAGGTGACCATTGAGGCAATTACCGGCGTAGTCCTCTACCGGCTGGATAAATCGGATCTCACACCGGTACTTCAATCCCGTCCTGAAGTGGGATCGCAAATGTGCCAGCTGCTTTCCCAGCGGCAGGAATCGAACAGCGCCTTCGGCAACATGCAGCCGCCCGCCCATGCCGGCAAATCCAGCGTCTTGCAATGGCTCCAGGACAAGATGCACAGCCTCCACCATCTTGCCGGACACTAGGTGCCGTGCTCCCGGGCACTGGCCTCTGCAGCAGAACACCGTGTTCGGTCGCGCAGAACGCCGGCGCACCTCGTGCTCGACTATGATGACATCAGCCCGGAAACTGCGGGAACACCAGCGTTTGCGCTCTTTTACCACCCTCGTCAAGCTCTGACCTAAGTGCAATGGCAAAGATATCCGGCAGCACGTTAGCGCCAGAGCGCGCATCTTTCGCCAATGCGGTCCAGTCATACTGGCAGGCGGACCGGGGACGGCTGGTGCACGCGTCCAAGACCGCGCTTGCCGTGGTCCTTTCCATGTGGCTCTCGATGCGGCTTGAGCTTTCCTCGCCGCGCACCGCCATGGTTTCAGCGGTCATCCTGATGATGCATCAGCATAGCGGCATGGTGCTGGCAAGAGGTTTCTACCGCGCCCTGGGGATGCTTGTTGGCAACCTGGCCGCCCTGCTGCTGTTCTTCGCCTTTCCGCAAGAACGCGTGCTATTTCTGCTCTGCTTGTCCGTCTGGACCGGGCTATGTGTTTGCGGGGCTGCCTACTACCGGAACTATCAATCGTATGGGTTCTTACTCGCGGGCTACGCGACGTGTATTGCCGCCGTTCCGTCCATCAACAATCCCTATGCGATCTTCGACAACGTGATTGTCAGCCTTAGCGAGGTATCGATCGGGATCCTTTGCGCAGGGTTGGTAAGCGCGCTGATCCTCCCACAGCGGGTCGCAACGATGATGCTCGCTGCGGGCCAGCAGCATATCACCACCTTTGTCGGCTTCATCCGCGAAGCCCTGCACGGCAGGCAGTCCCCGTCCGCGCTTGGGCTTTCACACCTGCATCTGATGGGCGAACGCGCCCAGCTCGAGAACTTGCGCAGCGCGGTGGTCTTCGAGGATCCCGAACTGCGCGCGAACAATGACCTGATGATTCACCTGAATCACGATTTCCTCGATGCCATTGCGCGCTTTCACACCATTCACCAACTGCGCGCACGCATCGAAAAAACCGAAGACCGTCGGGCCGCAAGCGCGCTCGATGCCCTCTTCGACTCGCTCTCCGGAATCCTGCCATTCCCCTCGGATGGCGCCAGGTTAAGCCTGCCGGAGGTACGCGGCTTGCATGCCGGATTGCTGGCATTGGCGTCCGAATTGCCCGGCCGCATCGCGTCCGCCTCGGCGGCACTTTCCAATGCCCCGCCGCCGGTATTGGATCGGTTTGCCGCGGGTGCGGCAGCACTCGACGAAGCCACGGCCGATCTGCTCTCCTATACCGAGCACTACATTGCCCTGCGCACGGCGCGCACATTCGTCACGGAGCGCCCCCGCAAACGGCCGAGCAAACTCTTGTACTCGGGGAATCGCGCCTTTGCCCTGGCATCCGGCCTGCGCGCGGCGATGGCCATCCTGGCGTGCTCCTGGCTCTGGATTGCGTCGGGCTGGAACGGCGGCAGCTCGGCAGTCATCGCCGCTGCTATCGCCATCGCGCTCTACTCGGTCATGCCCCAGCCAACCGCCGTCGCGCGGCAGATGCTCATCGGGTGTGCGGCGGCCTGGCTGGCCGGCCTGTTCTTCAACTTCTTCATCCTGCCTCGCCTCGATGGGTTCCTGCTGCTCGCGGTCTGGATCGTCCCGTTCATCTTGGCCGGCAGCTATCTCGGTACCTTTCCGAAAACCGCGACGATCGGGTTGGGCTTCGGTATCTATTTCAGCTTCCTCAGCAATCTGACAAACCCGACCGTCTACAACCCGACGAGCTATCTCGACTCGGGTCTTGCCACGCTGCTTGGCATTGCGATAGCGTCGCTCGCTTTTGCGACCATCATGCCCCAGGGCGGTCATTGGCTGGCCGAGCGCTATCTGAATCAGTTGCGCAAGCTGGTGGCAAGAGAGGCGTGCCATGGTGCACTCGATGGCCTGCGCCTGACCTTCGAGAGCAATATCCGCGATTTCGTACAGTACGCCGGCACTCGGCCGGTGACCGGCCGCGCCAGCCAGGCGGAACTGCTGGGATGGTCTTTCGCCGCGCTGGAGATCGGGCTTGGCGTGATCAATATTCGTGAAGCGACCGCCAGGGAGGTCATGCCAGCGAGATGGAAAGAACAACAAGGCAGCATGCTGGCGGCGATCTCCGCGCTATTCCTTACACCCTCGCCGCAGACTCATGAGGTCGCGTTGCGCGCCGTCGAAAGCGCCATTGAACAGACAGCCGGGACGGCAAGCAATAGGACAGGCGGAGAGCCTGAGCCGCGGCCATCGCAGGTCCGGGCATTCCTGCACTTCATCAGGCTGTCGCTGCTGGACGATGCCCTCCCCCTGGTCAATGCCTTCCCTGGCACCGGTGCCGAAGTTGCCTGATGCAGGAAGCATGCATGCCGTTGCCTCCCACCAACCGAATCATGCGGGTGTTCGCCGTGCCAGCTAGATCCCTAATTTGTGCCTATGCCTGTGCCTGCGCTTGCGTTCTCGCCGGTTGCGCTAATACAGGCGGCATCACCCCATCATCCACCCTGATCGATGCCACAGCAGTCGATGCCGGCACCGCCTTGCGCACTACACAGCAGGACGCGGGCTGGCCGCAGCAGGCCTGGTGGGACCGCCTAGGCGACCCGGCATTGAATGCGCTGGTAGAGCGGGCGATCATAGGCAGTCCCGATATGCGAATCGCGCAGGCAAGAAGCCAGCTTGCCGAAGCGCAAGCCCGGATAGCCGGCGCTGCCGTCGAGCCCAGCGTCACCGGTGGCGGTGCGTTCGGCCGGACGCGGTTTCCACGACTGTCCACCCCGCAGCCCATTGGCGGCCACACCACGTGGAACAACCACATAGGCATCGATCTCTCCTATGACCTCGACCTTTGGGGCAGGAACCGGGCCGTACTGCAGGGCACCATCGACAATGTGCAAGCGGCCGCCGCCGATGCCCGCGCCGTGCAGTTGAACCTGGAGACCTCCGTGGTTCGCGCCTATGTGGAACTGGCCCTGCAGTATGCAATCTGGGATGTGAACAAGGCGATGCTTGCGCGGCAAAGCAATATCTACGACATCATCCGCAAGCGCAGCAGCCGGGGCCTTGCCAGCCAACTGGAACTGAGCCAGGCGCGCACGCCGATCCCTGCCCTGCTTGCGCAGCTACAACAATCGGAACGGGAGATCGCGCTGATCAAGAACCAACTTGCGGTGCTCAGCGGCGACGGTCCGGGCGCGGGGGAACGGCTGCAGCGCCCAAAACTGATACTGGAAACGCCGATTGCCGTGCCAGCCACGCTGCCGGCGGAACTGGTCGGACACAGGCCCGACATCGTGGCGCAGCGCTGGCGCGTAGAAACGGCAGCGCAAGGCATGAAGGTGGCAAAGGCAGATTTTTACCCGAACATCAATCTCGTGGCGAGCCTGGGCCTGGCTTCCGCGGCCTTCGGCAACTTCTTTACGCTCATCAACAACGACGCGATCGGACACAACGTTGGCGCGGCGTTCTCGCTGCCTATCTTTGACGGTGGGAGAAGGCAGGGCAACTATGGCGCCGCAACCTCGAACTACGACCTCGCGGTCGAGAGCTACAATAAAGCGGTGCTTTCCGCCTTCCAAAGCGTGGCGGATCAAGTGATCTCCCTCCAGTCGCTCACCCAGCAGCAGGCCGGCATCGAGGAAGCGCTACTGTCGGCAAAGCAGGCGTACGGGCTCGCCGAGAAAGGCTACCGCGGCGGGTTCACCGACTATCTCAACGTACTGAACACGGAGAACGAACTCAGGCGCCAGCAGCAAAGCCTCGCGCTGGTGCAGGCCAGCCGCCTCGATGCATGGGCACGTCTCATGCAAGCCCTGGGCGGTGGCTTTGATGAGACAACGTCTGCGAGCCAGGAATGAGCAAAGCCGGAGCAGTGTCCCATGTCTCGTGAAATCGCCTTGTCATCCGTCCTGGTGCCGACTTTGCTGCCGGTATTCCTGGCTTGCGTGGTGCTCTACCTGCTGGTCGATTACCTGTTCGCACGCATTGGTCTCTATCGTCTGGTGTGGCATCCCGCGTTGTTTCGCGCAGCCTTGTTCGTGTGCATGTTCAGCGGCATCGGCCTGATGCTATGGGCCTGAGTCTCGAGCCCCGGGCAATCTCTAATCGGATCAAAATCATTCAGGAACATGAAATTGAAAACGCAATTCCTGTTGCGTCTGCTTGTCACCTTGCTATTGACAATAGCGGCAATCGTACTCGGCTACAGTCTCTGGACACACTACATGTATTCACCATGGACGCGTGACGGCCGCGTCCGCGCGGAAGTGGTGAATATCGCGGCGGATGTCTCCGGCCTGGTTTCCCGCGTACCCGTGAAAGATAACCAGGAAGTACATCAAGGCGACCTGCTCTTCGTGATCGACCAGGAACGCTTCCGGCAGGCGCTCGCCCAAGCCGAAGCACAGGTCCAGGCCCGCAAGGCGGAGCTGGACATGCGGCACCAGCAGACAATGCGGCGCCGTGACCTCGATAGTTCGGTCATCTCGATAGAGAGCCGGGAGGATACCAGTGCCCAGGAGAAGCAAGCGAAAGCGAACTACGACGCTAGCCTGGCAGCCCGAGATACCGCGAAGCTGAATCTGCAAAGAAGCGAGATTCGTTCCCCGGTAGACGGATACGTAACCAACCTGAATCTCTATGCTGGCGATTACGTGAGTGCCGGGTCGGCTCGCATGGCCGTCATCAACAAGCACTCCTACTGGATTTACGGCTACTTCGAAGAAACCAAACTGTCGAAGGTGCGCGTAGGCGCGAAAGTCGAGATCAGGCTGCTATCTGGTGGCGATCCGTTAAGCGGACATGTGGAGAGCATTGCACGAGGCATTGCCGACCGCGACAACCCTACCAGCGCGAATCTGTTGGCTGACGTGAATCCCGTGTTCACCTGGATCCGGCTGGCGCAGCGCGTGCCCGTGCGCATCCATCTGGATGCTCCCCCTGACGACCTCCGCCTTGCGATGGGGACCACGTGTACCGTCACCGTCGTTGCCGACGGCGGCGGAAAATAGAGCGCGCCCGTTCCGAGGGCGCGATACCAAGCCGTGCATGCCTAGGAAACGAGCTTGAGCTTGTAGAACAATTCGACACGCTCCACCAAGTCACCTTTGTGCTCCTCGAACCGGCGTATATGTTCGGCTTGCGTGTGATGCTCTCCCTGGGCCTCTTCGCTCGCCCAGTGCTCCAGGAAGACGAATCGGCCCGGATCGTCCAGTTGTTCAAATAGCTCATAGCGCAAGTTGCCCCGGTCCTTGCGCGATGGCTCCACCACAGCCGTCAGCTTCTCCCTGAGATCAGCCTCCCGCCCCGGCTTCGCATATACGATCACCAATACGAAGAAATCGTCCATCATTCCCTCCGTCGTGCCGTCAAGCGCATGCAGCCATGCCATATCGGGCCGGGAAATGGCGGGCGCGTCAAAAGGGGGGGCCACGAACTCGCCAAGTCCCCCTGCACCCTGAACCGATGAAAGGGTCCGCCAGGCACGGCGGCCGAAACCGGGCCGATCCTAGTCCTTTTTCTCGTAGGCGAACTGGATGCCGGCAGTTCCCCCCGTTTCGATGAAGAGATTCATGAACGCAGGCACCGTATCCGACCTGGCCCAGTCGCGCTGGAGTTCGCACAACATCTGCGTCCAGCTGATCATCTGGCCGCCCGCTTGTTCGATCCGCCGCAAAGCGGCCTCATGCGCCGCAACCGAGGTTCCGCCAACGGCGTCCACTACCGCATAGACTTCGTAACCCTCCTCCAGCGCATCCAGTGCGGGAAAGGACAGGCACGCCTCGGTCCACAGCGCGGTCATGATCAGCTTCTTGCGCCCAATTGCCTTGACTGCCTGCTTGAACTCCGTGTCTTCCCAGGAGTTGATGGACGTGCGATCGATGGTCGGCAGGTGGCCGAGCACCTTCTGAATCTGCGGGATTGGCGGCTTGTTCAGCCCGGTCTTCACGTTCACCGTCGAATGGACAATTGGCAACCCGTACGCCACTGCCATCTTCGCGGTGCCGACGATGTTGTCGATCAGGAGTTGACGATCCATTGAGGCAATGGAGTTAACCTGCACCGGCTGGTAATCGATGATGATGAACGTTGAGTTCTGCGGGGTGAGAAGGTGATCACTCTTCGGATCGCGGATCGCTTCACTGGTCATGCTAGTCTCCATTGCGGTAGTGTCGCCATGGGTGCCATGATTGGGCGCACGCCTGTCGAACCGCCTTTCAATGCCAAAGAGCGCGGTACCTGCGTGCAACTCGACAGGTCACCCACCTCCTAGCAACTCGATGTGTCGAGCCTAGTAAAAGTTACCCCCTCAATCAAGGACAATCCGCCAGTCGGAAAGAGCGAACGTGTTCGCGATTTCCCGTTGCCACGAGGATCAGAGTGTCGGCGCCGAAGTCCGCACCGCCGCCGGGAACTTTGTCGTAACTGGCGATAGTTTTTTGAGCCGCCACCGCCACGCCATCGCGTGGTGCCTTTGCCGCCAGTTGATGCCGCAGGCAAGTGAGAGGGTCAGGGAAGCCGCCGCGCCAAAGAGGCGGCAAACTGGCTTTGTCGTGTTCTTCAAGTTCTGTCTCCATGCCGGGCATGTCCCTGCTCTTCCACATACGCTACCTGCGCGGTGGAAGCCATGGAGGGTGAGAAGACCCGAGGTGGCTGTAAAGCGATCTTTGATGAAAGCGCCGTCGCAGAAAACGATGGCAAGACAGGAATGAGGCGGACTACCGCAGAAGACGACTGGCGAAGATCCGCGGAAACGGCGTCAGACCCCCAGTTCTGCCGATGCGCTCCGCTTGCGCGCCGGCGCCGATTTGGCTATCTGTTGCTGGAGAAACTTCAGCACCAGGTTCGCGGTCGCCTGGAAATGATCGGAAAGAAGCCTGCAAGCTTTGTTGGCGTCGCGATCGACGATGGCATTGACAATTGCCTCATGTTCCGCTGCCACGTCCCGGCTTCGTTCGGCCTTGGGCACGGCGAGAGAAATAACGCGGTAACGCGCCGTCTGGTCCCTGAGCACTGTCGAAAACCGGCGCATCCATGGCGACTTGCATCCCGCGATCAGAACCTCATGAAAGGTGGCGTGAGCCTCCTCCCACACGGGATTCAGCACTCCATCCTGTCCATGCAGAACCATCGGGATGCGCGTCAGGCGATAATGCGCAGCAATGACCTCTCCCTCCCAAGCGATATCTCCCGTCTCGATCGCGTCCCGGAGTGCGCTGGTTTCAATCTGCTGCCTGACACGGGTGATGTCCAGAAGCTCATCCGGCGACAACTCAGCTACCCGAAAGCCCTTCTGATCAATTGCCAATACGAATCCGGTCGCGCACAGTCGCGACAGCGCCTCTCTTAGCGGAATAACACCGGCCTGGTAGCGCTCAGCCAACTCCTTCAGACGGAGCTTGCTACCGGCGGGCAATTCGCCGTTGATAATGTCTTCACGGACGGTCTGCTCGAGAATGGACGCCCAGGTCCGCCCTCCCAAGTCCAGCGTTTCCGGCGCAATGGCAGCAACTTCCTCG
Organism: Cupriavidus basilensis OR16; assembly: GCF_000243095.1. Classification (GTDB taxonomy): domain Bacteria; phylum Pseudomonadota; class Gammaproteobacteria; order Burkholderiales; family Burkholderiaceae; genus Cupriavidus; species Cupriavidus basilensis_D. Next base: position 39,551 of record NZ_AHJE01000053.1, read on the forward strand.
ACGCCTGCCTTTGCTGACTTAGCTCTCGGCACAGTATCGCCTCGCAAAATAATAGATAGTATGAACTATTATATATTTTTTGCGAGACGAGCAGGTCGCGATGCAGGCAAGACATCGCCCCCCCGTCGCGGCCTCTGTGTCGCCCATGGCCAACGCAGCATGGACCTCGCCGTTCCTGATGCTTTCGAACGAAGGCCGCTGGCGCAACGCGCCTGCCAGCGGCCTTGGCTCACCTGCGAGGTGTGTTATGCGGCGTGGCAGCCGACTTCGGAATCCGACAAGCGGCCGAGGATGCCCCGCATTACTGCGGAGAATTCTCGTTCGGAGTTGGCGCCATGCCGTTGTTGCCGCCAGCAAACGAAACGATCCGGCCGTACCAGAATCGCGCCCGAGTCGGTGATACCGCGCAGCTTGCCCCAGGTACCGTAGACATCGTGCGCATCACAGTTCGGTCCGCCAATGCTAGCCACCTCGATCTCGATTCCAGTTTCTTTCGAAATGGCAGTGGCGATGCGGTGCCAGGCGCCACCGCCGACACCTGTCAGCAGCGTAAAGCGACCGTGTCCAACCAGGTCCAGCGTGGAGACACGCTCCTTGCGATATTCAAGCCACGCGTGAGGAATGACCCCACCTGGCGAGGTGGTCGGATGGTAGTAGAGCTCAGGATCTCGTGTAAAGGGTTCGCGCGGCAGCCCGTCCGGCACTACCGCTGCCGACTGGTAAGTCTGGCCAAGCTCCACGCCGTGGCAATTGAACTGGTAGTTCTGCAACTCGACCGCCTCTTGCAGAGTACGGCGCCGCTCCTGGCCCCGCTCCGTGCCTCCGAAGAGCTCATCGATGTTCTCCCAGCCCTCGGCTTCGCTCTGGCCTGGCTGGAATCCTAACGCCTGCGCGATCGGCAGCATATTGCGGACCGACTTCATCGCGCGGTCAACCACTTGCCTGGCGACCGGCTGGCGTTCGGCGGAATAGCTGTCGAGCAATGCGTCGTGCGCACCGCCACGAATCACATACGCAAGCTTCCAGGCCAGATTAAAGGCATCCTGGATCGAGGTATTGGTGCCAAGACCGTTGGCGGGCGGGTGTCGATGTGCGGCATCGCCGGCGATGAAGACACGACCCTTGCGCATGTCCCTGGCTGCGACATGATTGATCTGCCATTTACTAACAGCTTTTACCTTGATGGAAAGGGAGTCATCGCCGATGGTAGCCCTGGCACGCCGGATAATGGCTTGCTCACTGAGGTCTGGCTCGCCGTCGGCAGGATCGTACATGAATAGCAACACCCACTCGTTCCATGGGCGCACACAGATGTAGGTGCCGCTTCCCACCCAATAGTCATTGCCCGGCTGGGTCATCCAGTACAGCACACCGGGGCGATGCTCACAATATTTGGCCAGATCCACTTCGAGCCAGCAATTGACTGCAGCCCCGAGCCCCATCTGGCCTTCCATCTCGAATCCACATTGGGGCACCACTGTGCTAGCGGCGCCATCCGCGCCAATGACATAGCGCGCCTTGACCTGCATGGTCTCATCCGTGCTGCGGTTCCTCAGGATTGCCGTGACTGCATCGTCGTTCTGGGAGATCTGAATGAGTTCTGTATTGAACAGGAACTCTGCCCCACGCTCTCGTGCGCAGTCCAGGATGACGGGCTCAAGCAGATGCTGCGGTGCGTTGCACATCTGGGATGGGCTAGCCATCGCGTAGTCCGCCTTGCGTTGCTCCGAACTGCCCCACGTTTGTAGTCGTGCGATCTCCGTGCCCGCAAAACTGGTCGCCCAGACATTGTTGCTCATCAGCTCGTTCGGCGCGGCGAACTGCCGCACGCGGTCTTCTATGCCCAGGTCGCGAAACACCTCCATGGTACGTTGGTTGGTGATGTGAGCGCGAGGCGAATTGGCGGTGCCGTGGTACTTGGTGATTGTCAGTGTCCGGACACCGTAGGTGGCCAGCAGTGCGGTGGAAACCAGACCCGCCGGTCCGGCGCCCACGACAAGAACGGGGACTTCGATCGTCTTCAATTTTGTCTCCTCGGATTTCATGCTCAAAGGCCTTATTGCATTTGTTCGTCGATGACGGGATTCGACAACGTGCCGATGCCTTCAATCGTGACCTCGCACACGTCACCATGGCGCATCAGCAGCTTCGGATCACGCGCCCAGCCAATACCGGACGGTGTACCGGCTACGATTACGTCACCAGCCTCGAGGGTGATCGCCTCGCTGATGATGGCGATCAGCGAAGCCACGTCATACAACATGTCGGAGGTATTCGCGGACTGGACAACCTGCCCGTTCAGCCGCGTCTCCAGCTTGAGGCCAGCCGCGCCCGGCGGCAATTCATCCGCGGTCACCAGCACCGGCCCGAAGCCACCTGTTGCATCGAAATTCTTGCCAACCGTCCATTGGGGAGACTTGAACTGGTACTCTCGTACCGAACCGTCGTTGAAGATCGAGTAGCCGAACACATGAGCCAACGCGGCTTCCTTCGTAATATGCTTGCCGCCCTTTCCGATCACGACAGCCAGCTCGCCCTCGAAGTCCAGCGAATCGCTCACCAACGGTCGCACGATGGCACCGGCGTGACCCACCAAGCTGGTCGGCACGCGCAGGAACAGCGTCGGGTAGTCCGGCTGATCGTAAGGCGACTCCTTGGTATGGTCGGCATAGTTAAGTCCTACGCAAAGAATCTTGCGAGGATTGACAACAGGCGGCAGATAAGTCAGCCGACTGCCATCCGGCACCAGTGCAGCTTCGGCATACAGGTTGCGTAGTTGATCTGCGCTCAAGCCTGACTCAATCAACGCACCAATATCATTGCCTGCTGCCGCAGGCAAGGCTAACACGCCCTCGGTGGTCACAATGCCCATACGTTGCTGGCCATCCAGCAGGAACGTTGTCAATTTCATATTCAAACTCCCAAGAAGTCGAGGCCATAACGCACAGCCGAACGATATAAATAAAATACAAATGCAAATATATTTCTGAAGCCAGCCCAACCCGGTTTCCGTCAACGCGGGGCTGGAGGCCCTCTGCGACAGAAGGAACAGATTGAGCCTGGCGGCTGTCCACGGGTGCCAACTCGCCGTCATCTGCCTTGTTTCAACTCAGGCTTCCGTGTTGCGAATGAAGTAATCTGGGACGTCGGGTCCCCATTGGTACAGCGAGTCTTCGGCCGGGAAATCGCCCGCTGGCCACGACTGTCCCGCGGCGATGTAATCGATGTCCGCCGAGTACTCGCAGAACGAGCCCCAGGGGTCGAGCACATAAAAGAAATAGTTTGATCCGAGTACATGGCGTCCGGTACCCCAGCCCCGTTTGTAACCCGCGTTGGCCATCTGGCTGGCACCCTGTCCTACCTGATTGACGCTTTCGACATCCCATGCCGCGTGATGCCAGCCTTTCGCGGAACTCTTCACAAATGCAAGCAAGTGATGGTCGCTGCCGTATGGAGCGTGGGTAAAGGCGATCACATCATCGGATCTGTCCGATAGGCGCAAGCCCAGCGCATTCCGATAGAAATCCAGCGCGCGTGGCACGCTAGGCGAAAACAGCAACACGTGCGAAAGGCGTCGCGGATGGACTCTCTGCACCTGGCTCCTGACTACCGCGCCGCGTCTACCTGCCGACGCGCTCTCCATTCGGACTGTGGACTTCGCGCTCGGGGACGTTTTGGGACCGACCTTGACCTGGACCAGGTTGCCATCCACATCGATGAACCACATCCCTTCCTCGCTGCCGAACGGCACATCGGTTACAAAAGTCGCACCGCAATCCGCAAGCTGTCGCTGGATGCCGTCGAAGTCCCCTGCAAAGCAATTGAAACTCAGATAAGCCAGACGCTTCTGTTCACCCTTATAGAATCTGGCCCAGCAGTGCTGGTCACCGGCAAATACGTCGAGTGAATTTCCCTTGCGCAGCGGGATCAGTCCGAAAGCGTCGAGAAAGTGCTCAGCCACCGCCAGATCGGGAACCTCCAGCGCGTAGTGATCGATCGAATGCACCGCATGGCGCGATTCCGACGCCGCAGCGCTACCGCCCGGGCTTGATTGAACCTCGTTGATGTCCATCTCTGTCTCTCGCTGTTCTATGTGCTGTGCTGTCCGCCGCGCTCTATGTGGAGCTTCTGACTCATTGCGCGGTGGTCAACCCGGAGAATCCATCGCAGCAGGTACAAAAACTATACTAAACAGAAAAATATATAAAAACAAGTTTTGAATATTAAAAGACAAGGTACACGAAGGGCGAACTCTGGCATCGCGACAGAAAGCGGGAACGCGGGAACTGCCCGAACCAGCGAGCACATCACGATGACGCGTCCCGAGGATGTCGGGCATCCGGGAGACCATGGATCGGAGACAGAATGCTCTCAATTGCCCCGCCACATCGTTCGACCAGATAGAACAGCATGTTCGGCAGATGCCTATCACGCTCAACACGGGGGATCGCCTATCCTGCACAGGCTCATCGCGGCGTTTCGATCGATTGAAAGGCAGCAAGGTAACGCCGACAGCCCGCGGTGCGCACGCAGGCATCATCAATGCGTATTGAATAGCAGCAACTTTCTTACTGATATGGAGAGAACTATGGCCAGCGAACCCATCCGTGATCCTGCAAGCGACCATCTGCTGACCCCGCAGAATGCGGCGTTTGTCATCATCGATTACCAACCGGTGCAAGTGAACTCCATTGCGTCGATGGACCGTCAGCTTCTGATCAACAATATCGTTGGGACGTCGAAGGCGGCCATTGCATACAAGCTGCCCATCATTCACTCAACGGTGAATGTGAAGACCGGCTTGAACAAACCACCGATTCCGCAACTGCGCAAGGTCTTGGGCGACTATCCGACCTACGACCGCACGACTATCAACTCGTGGGAAGACGTCGAATTCAAAGCGGCCGTCAAGGCCACGGGCCGCAAGAAGCTCATCATGACTGCACTGTGGACCGAGGCTTGCCTGACGTTCCCCGCACTGGACGCGCTCAAGGAAGGATATGAAGTCTATGTGGTGGTGGACGCCGTCGGCGGTACCTCGGTCGCGGCACACGAAGCTGCCCTGCGCCGCATTGAGCAAGCCGGCGGCAAGATGATCAGTGTTGCGCAGTTGTTCTGCGAATTGCAGCGCGACTGGGCGCGGGAGGAATCCGTACCAGCCTTCATTGACCTGTTCGTCGAAACCGGCGGCACTGCCGGAATCCAGTTCTCCTACGATCGCAGCTGACGATAGCCGGGCTGGCGCCGCATGCCGTTGCGGGCCAGTCCGTTATTTCCCAATGCCAGGAACGCAGGTGCAGCCTTCCGGCACTGACCGGCCCCATTTGGAGTCTGTATGCTTGATTACTACTTGCTTGCTGGACGTGTATTTATCGCATTCATGTACGTGCTCAGCGGAGCCAATAAACTTCTGTTCTTCAGCCATGGCCTAGAAGAAGTCAGATCAAGAAATATTCCGTTTCCGCGTCTGATCCTGTCGAGCACAATATTGGTCCAGCTTACATGCGGCATAGCCATCATGGCTGGATGGCAAACCGGAATCGCTTCGCTGCTTCTTGCAGTATTCACGCTGGCAACTGCGTTGGTATTCTACGACTTCTGGAATCTGAAAGGCGCGCAGCGCACTGTCTCCTTAACGGGCTTTCTGGAACATATCAGCATTATTGGCGGGTTCATCATCCTGATTGCGGCGGGACCCGGAAATATCGTCGTCCGACCTTAGCAAACCCGGTCGCGCCGCCGTTTAGTTGCGAAGCGGCTGAGCGGACGCACGGGCGCCAAAGCCGGTCAGTCCGGCCGCGCCGCGGTGCTGATCGGAGCAAGCCTGGTGACCCTGTGCGAGGGGCTCCGAAGAATCTCGAAGGCCACGAACCCGCCCTGCGAAAAGGCACCCAGCGCAAACGTCGGCGGCGCCCTGCCCAGGACATCACTCGCCAGTTCGCCAACCGAGGCACGAGCTCCGAGGGGCAGCACCAGCACATTGGCGATGTTGGACAGCGCTTCAGCCTGATGCGTCCACATCCGGTGGTCGCAGAGGTGCCCGGGCAGCAGCACAAGCGGCGCCTTGTTGCTCACGCACGCGCTCGTCTCTTAGCCCTGCACCACCAAGTTTCGCCATCTGCCGGTAGCGCCTTGCCCATGGTTGGAGACACTCCCCTTGCCTGACTCAAGGGGCCTGAGCGTCAGCAGTCCCACGCCAGGCGTGACGCTCTTCACGTCGACCGGGATATCCGACACGGCATACATCCGCCGGCCATCCACCCACCATTCGCACGAGCGCGCGGCGCGATCGAAGCGGATTTCATAGTGCTGGAACTCGCCGGGGGCGCTCTGCGCCAGCAGCGGGGACTGCACCACATGGATCCAGTCTCCGCCTGCCGGCGTCACGCCCGGCAGGGCCAGGCGCTCGTAGACCACCCCTATGCGCGTGCCAGACATGATGAAGTCGAACACCATGCCGGTTTCGAAGTCGCCCAGGCTTAGTGCCACGAAGCCGTCCAGCAGGTCGTCCGGATTGCCATTGTGATTTTCGCAGGCCATATCCCAGGAAATCGTGGTGACCCCTGTTACGGACAACGGCACTGGCTGCTGCATTACTACCAGCAGCTTGGGGTTGTCGAACATCTGGACGTGGTCGTGGCTGAGCCGAAAGCGTTCGATGCTGGCCTCCAGCACGCCGCCCTCAGCCTGTATCCGCACCCCCGGATCCTGGAATACCCAGATTGCGCCGTCGCCCGCCGGCAACGCGAGCGTGCGCCAGATTTCCGGTGCCAGGCTGCCGGATGAGAAGTGATCCAGAACGGTGATTGGCATATTGCTCTCCTGATAGATGATGAATGGCACTCGGCCACAAAGACGCTACGAGAAAGCCCTGCCTTTGAAGGCTGCGATCTGAGATTGGCCCACCGGCCAACTGGCGACGGTTTCCACCACAAAATCTTCGTAGCTACGCGGCGCATGGCCGAGCAGTCGGGTCAGGCGGTCGATCTCGTTGTCTGTTGCCACCAGTCCGTCCGTTTGCCATGCCGTAAACATCATCTTGAGATCCAGTGCGAACCACTGCGGCACACCGCGCTCGAGTTGTTGCAGTTCCCACTGCTCCATGTCGTGCCCGCCATACGTCACGTCCTTGCCGAGCACCGCGGACCAGAGCGCGGCAGCTCGTTGGCCGGTGAACGGCTCCGGACCGGCGATGGTGTAGGCCTCGCCCTCGTGGCCGTCCGTGGTCAGGGCTATCGCTGCGGCTTCTGCAATGTCGTGCACATCGCAGAGCGATGTCCCCTTGTCGCCGATGGGTTGCGGATAGATGGAATGCGCTAGCAAGGCTTCTTGATACCAGAAGTCATTCTGCATGAACACGTTGGGGCGGATGAAGGTGTACGGAATACCGGATTCCCGGATCACCGATTCGATCAGCAGCTTCGAGCCGATATGCGGCACATGGCGCGGCGGCCGCGCGGTCTGGTGCACGGACAGATAGACGATGCGCTTCACGCCGGCCGCGCGCGCAAGCGCCACGGCGGTAAGCCCCTCGTGCGCTTCGCTCGGTACGCCTGCCAGCAGCAGGAAGAGCGCATCGACGTCTTCAAAGGCCGGTCGGAGATCCGCCGGCTTGAGCAGGTCACCCACCACCGCCTGCGCCTGCGGCGCAACGGCGTTGGCGCGCTCCAGGTTGCGCGTGAGGATCTTCACCTCCACGCCGTGCGCGATCAGTTCATGCACGACCCGACTGCCTGTCGTACCGGTACCACCGTTCGCCGGGGAGTTCGTGGCAATCGCCAGACGACTGTGACGCCTGCTTCTGCCCGGCGCTGGCGGCGGGTAGCAGGAAATACGCAAGGGCGGGCAGCAAAATCATGGCGCCTAGCATGTTCCACAAGAACATGAAGGCCAGCAGTATGCCCATGTCGGCCTGGAACTTGATCGGCGAGAAAAGCCATGTCGCCACCGCGATGGCCAGTGTCACGCCGGTCAGCATCACCACCTTGCCGGTAAAGCGCAACGCGCGGCGATATGCCTGCGCAAGGCTTGCTCCCGCGCGCAACTCGACCAGCACGATCGTCATGATGTAGAGGGCGTAGTCGACGCCGATCCCCACCCCCAAGGCAATCACCGGCAGCGTCGCTACCTTCACGCCAATCCCGAGCGCCACCATCAGCGCCTCTGCCAGCACCGAGGTCAGTGCGAGCGGCACCACCGCGCACACGGCAGCCCGCCAGGAGCGGAACGTCACGATGCACAGCAGGATGACTGCGCCGTAGACCCAGAACAGCATCTGCCGGCTCGCGCTCTTCACCACGATATTGGTGGCAGCTTCGATGCCGGCACTGCCGGCGGCGAGCAGGAAGCGCACGTCCGCCGTGTTGTGACGCGCCGCGAAGTCCTCGACGGTGGTAACTACCGTGCCCAGGGTGTTGGCCCGGTGGTCCTTGAGGTAAACATAGACCGAGAGTAGGTTGCACGCCTGGTTGAAGCTCTCGCGCGGAGAACGGTTGGCGGCGGTATTCAGCGTGGGCTGGTTGTGCACCAGTTCGTACCACTTCGGGCTGTTCTCGTTCATGCCCGCGACGATGCGGCGGCTCAGCAGCGCCAGTGAACTGGTGCCCTCCACGCCCGGCAGGTGCCTGAGCTGCCATTCCAGCACATCCACCTTCTTCAGCGTCGCATAGTCGCTACAGAGACCGTCGGGCGTGCGCACCATGACCACCAGCAGGTCGCTGCTGGCGGAATAGTGCGAAGTCATGAACCGGTCGTCGCGGTTGTAACGGGAGTCCGCGCGCAGCTCAGGCGCGCCTTCATCGAGATCGCCTACCTGCAGGTGCAGGCTGACCAGGAAGCCTCCCAGCCCGAGCAGACCCGCACCGAGCAGCGCCGCGAGCGCCCATTGCCTCCCGGTGAAGCGCTCCAGCCAGCGCCACAGCAGGCGGTCCTGCGCGGGCGCCTCCTGCGCGCGCAATGCCCGCGCTGCCGCATTCGCGCTCACGCCGGTGTACGAAAGTAGTACCGGCAGCAGCACCAGGTTGGTGAAGACCAGAATGGCTACCCCCAGGCTTGCCACCACGGCCAGTTCCTGGATGACCGGAATGCGGATGACCAGCAGCACCGCGAAACCGACCGCGTCGCACAGCAACGCCGACAGTCCCGCCATGAAAAGCCGCCGAAAGGTGTAACGAGCTGCCACCAGCCGGTGCACGCCGCGGCCGATGTCCTGCACGATCCCGTTCATCTTCTGCGCGCCGTGGCTCATGCCGATGGCGAAGACGAGAAACGGTACCAGCACGGAATATGGGTCCAGTGTATAGCCCAATACCGGCAACAGGCCCAGCTGCCACACTACGGCCAGCAGCGAGGTCAGCACCACCAGCAGCATGCTGCGCAGGCAGCGTGTGTACCAGAGCACGGCAGCGGCCACGATCGCCACCGCCAGCGCGAAGAAGACCATCACCTCCCGAATGCCTGCGATGAGGTCGCCAACTACCTTGGCGAAGCCCGTGACATGGATACGCAGGTCCTTCGTCTCGTACTTCTGGCGGACGGCCTCCAGAGCGTCGGAGAACTTCCCATAGTCGAGCGCCTGCCCGTCCTTCGGATCCCGTTCAAGCAGCGGCAGGAAGACGACCGATGAACGATAGTCGTTGGCCACCAGTTGGCCAACTTCGCCGGATCGCTCCACATTGCGCCGCACCGCCTCGACGCTGGATGGCGAGCCGTCGTAGTCGTCAGGGATCACCGTACCGCCTTCCAGTCCCTCCTCCGTCACGCCGAGCCAACGCGTGTTGGCAGTCCAGAGCGACTTCTGGTACGAGCGGTCAACGCCGGGGAGCAGAAACAGCTCATCGTTGATCCTGCGCAGGGTGTCGAGATAGACCGGGTCAAAGATGTTCTCGTTGCGTGTCTCCACCGAGACGCGCAACGCGTTGCCGAGCCCGCTCAGGTCCGCCTTGTGCCCAAGGTAATTCTGGATGTACGAATGCGCTGCCGGGATCATCTTTTCGAAGTCAGCGTTCAACCGCACCCGCGTCGCCTGCCAGCCAAGCAAGGCGGTGACGACCAGGCAAAAGGCAAGGATCCAGCCCCGATGGTTGAAGATGATGCGCTCGACAGGCGAGCCGGATCCCGCATCGAAATCCTCGATCCGGCCGACAACCTGCCACTCGCCCTTGATGTTGTGCTCATGCATGGCAAAAATTCCCTTATGCGTTACTGCGTCCCATCCGGTGCCTGCGCAGTCGATGTACCGCGTGCACCGACCAGTACGAGGATGGCGCCCTGCCGTACCGCGCCGGCAAAGGGCTGCGACCGATCGGTCCCGGCTCGAGTGAATGCGTCCGGCTGGCCTTGCCGGCTGATGAACAGCTCACCGGCCTGCGTCACCAGCGCCACGCGCCCGTCGCCAAGGTTGGTGCCGCCGGTAATGGACGCCGTGGTGTCGAGCGCAAGCTTCGACCAGCTTGCGCCACGGTCGGCGGAGCGATAGCTGTTGCCGCGCAGCCCGTAGGCAATCACGCTGCCATCCGGCTGTACCAGCACCCCGAAGAAGGTTCCGCTGTAGGGGGACTGCAGCGTCCCGAAGGACTCGCCCCCATCGGCTGAGTGCAGCAGCGTGCCTTTCTCGCCGGCGATATAGAGGTCGCGGCCGGCGCCCGCGACGCCGTAGAGGTGCAGCGACTTTGGGTTGGGAATCCGGTCCTGCCATGGCACCCAGTGCTTGCCGCCGTCGGTGGTGCGGAAGGCCAGGTTGTAGGCGCCGACCACCATCACCGTGTCCTCGTCGACGACATACAGGTCGAGAAATGGCTTGTCCGGGCCATCCTCGACAAGCTGCCTGGCAAGTTCGCGCCGGCGGCGCTGCTCTTCGCCTTCCGAGCTTTGGGCGGGCCCGGCTGCGGCCAGGACCAGCCGGGCCGCAGCCTGTCCGTCCAGTTGCCGCGTCCAGGTCTTGCCGCCGTCGATGGTGACCAGCACGACGCCTGCGTGACCGATGGCCCAACCCTTGAGAGGCGTGGCAAAGCGTACGGCGGTGAGTGTGACGTCGGTCGGCGTTGTCGCGTGGCGCCAGGGAGCGCGACCGTTGTCGGACAGCACGACGGTGCCGCGCTCGCCGACCGCCACCACGCCCGTGCCCGAGCTGGCAACGCCAACCAGCACCGCGTCCTGCCTGAACTCTCCGGGCGCAGGTACCGCGGGGCCAATGACTGTACCCGCCGAAGCCAGCACCGCCCAGCCGCCAAGCGCGAGCGCCCCCCACATCGTCCTGCGCCGGACGATGGTCGACCATGCATTCATTGATGTCTCCTCTGCCTTGGCCGGCGACTGCAGCCGGCCCGGTCATGGTTGCTGGCTGCTTCTATCGAACGCCCTCGCCGGCCAGGGCCTCTGGCTGGAAGTAGCTGGTCGGAATGCGATCGAGAAGCTTGTAGTGGTAGCGGAAGCTCGCGCTGCCGTAGTCCGGGATTGCCGCGGCAAGGTACCCGCCCGACAGCAGGTTGTAGATGCACCAGGAACTGGTCGCGTTGACAAACGGCCCCTCCGGCACCACGTAGGGCATCGCCACCTGGACACGCCAGAGCTGGCCCTGGGCATCCCAGCCCTCACCGAGCACGGCGGCCCAGGTGTCCTCGTCCAGGTAGAGCCGGCGCTTGGGCACCACGTGGCGCTTGCCGGGCGCTAGTTCAGCCTCCACCACCCACACCCGGTGCAGCTCCCACCGCTGCGTGTCCGGATTTGCGTGATGGGGAGACAGCAGTTGTTCCACCGTGATGCCCTTCTGGTAAAGCTTGTTGTTGTTGTAAGGAATATAAAGTTCCTTCTTGCCCACCAGCTTCCAGTTGTAGCGATCCAGTTCGCCGAGGAAGATGAACGCTTCGTCGTAGTAGCTCTGGCCGGAGTTGATGTCGTCCGGAGTGTCGTAACCCAGCGTTGGTGCCTTCCTGACGCGGCGTTGCCCAGTGAGATACTCCCAGGCCTGTCGCGGTCGGTTGACCGCGTCCACCAGCAAAAACTGCGACCCTGCCTTGAGCGCCGGCTCGGTTGTGAAAATGCGCAACTGCTGCGATTCGCCCGTGAATTTCTCCGGCGATCCGCCCTTTTCATAGTACGGATACTGGGACTTGTTGTAGCCCTTGGTGGCCATGATCAGCTTGCCTTCCGGCGTGCCGACATAGTTAACAAAGTAGCTCGAGATGGTTTCCCCGGTCCATTGCAGCTTATGGTTCCACATGGCCTCATTTCCGCTCTTGGGGATCGGGAACGGGATGCCGCCGTAGGCACCTTCCACCCACAGGCCGTTGTCCGTGGTCCTGGCGTGCGTGGCGTTGCGCAAGGTGTTGTCATAGACCCATTGGGGCGCAGCCGCCGTGCGGTGGGTCGGGTAGACATCCAGGCGAAACGACTCGGGATACTTCTGGAGCAGACCCTTCACGCCGTCGCTCAGCTTGTCCGCATACTGGGCGGCATTCTTCGCGTCGATCTTCAGGACGGGTTTCTCACCGGCGAACACGTCAGGCGGCGGGTCACCGGTCTTGTAGCCTGCGGCCACCTGCGTATAGCCGCCGGACCACGCGGGAATGCTGCCATCCCTGTTGCCTGCACGTTCCGCGCCAAACGGCGTCAGCGTGGTCTTGAGCGCGCCGGCTTCCTGCGCGCTGACCACGGCCTGAGCGGGCTGGCCTGCGGCGAGCAAGGCCGACGCCAGCAGAGGCATCACAACGATTCGATGTTTCATGAGTGGTCTCCCGATTTTAGAAGGCGCGCTGGATCGTCAGTGAGACGAAGTCGCGATCCTTGAAGGACTGTCCGTACGAATACGCCTGGCTTGCCCCATTGGGCGGCGTGATTACCGTGGCTTCTGGGCCGAAGTAGTGAGTGAAGGTCAGGCCGAACCTCCACACCTGCTCGTAAATGCCGTTCAGGCCGATGCTGAGGTCTCCACCGTGACGAACCCCGAATCCGGGATTGATCACCGAGGACTTGCCGAAGAGGCCATAGCCGATGCCGATCGGCACATTGATGTCCAGCCCGCTGAGCACCTGGAAATAGGCCGGCTGGAACACCATGCGGATGGCTGCGGCATCCCGCGTGGCGTTGGGGTCCAGCGCGTCAGGATTACGGCTCACACCCAGGCGCCGGTTCCAGGCAATCTCGCCGATGATGCTGCCGCCCTGCCAAAGCGCGGTCGGCGAGAGCAGATTGATCCAGGAGATCTGCGCGTGCGCGGTATCGCCCACCGGATATAGCGGATTCCCCGAGTTGTTGGCCGTCATGCCGGGCGGCACGAACACTGAGCCGCCGCGGGGCACGAGCGGCATGTTATGGCGATACGAGAACTCGCCGGCCACGTTGGCCGTGCCCAGCGTGGTCGAGAAGCTTGCCCCCGCGACCTTGATGTCTTCCGGAAATACCAGCTGATATTGCCCCAGTCTCCCCACAGCCAGATTCTGGCCGGCAAAGCTGGTGTACACCACCGGATCCTTGGCGTGGAAGTTGGCGGCATAGAGGCCCAGTTCCGAGTCCCGCCCATGCGGGCGGAAACGCATCTGGATACCGCCCTGGCCGGATGACTTCGCCTTCTGGTCCCCCACCCGGGAGAAGAAAACACCGGGGCCGGCCAGGATTCGTTCGCCACCGGCGTCCAGGATATCGACGCTCGAAAAATAGCTGCCTACGCCCGGCAGGCGGTTGCGCTCCCAGTCCAACTGGTAGTAGCCGCCCACCGCCAGGTTGGGCATCAGCTGCACCTGACCGGAGACTTGCGGCACCGGCCGGATGAGCTCCTTGAACTGTGTGTTCGGCACTGACAGCAGCTTCACCAGATCGACCGGCGACTGCGCGGCGGCAATGCCGTTGTTGCCGAAGAACAGGCTTTCGCCATAGAGCAGCGAGTGCTGGCCCAGCCTGAAGCTCACCGGCTTGCCACCGACGTCCAGCTTGCCGAAGGCAAAGGCATCGAGCAGTTCCACATCCCGGCCGTTGATGGTGCGGGTACCGCTCGGAAATTGGTCATGAGGCACCGAAGCCGCGTTCGCGGTAGCGGGCGAATCGTTATCATTGCGTCGGTTGTAGACGTCGTCATACCAGGCGGCGCCGCTCACTCGCACGCCATAGTTGCGGTAGGTGACGTCGAACTCCGAGAGCAGGTCTACCCGGTTGGAGATGAGTCCCCACTTGCGAAAGTTGCGGTCGCCGTCGTCGGTATTGACGTCGGCTGTCAGCTTCTGCGAGGGCGCCTTGACGCGCTGCGCGACGCTGTATTTCAGTGTGTTGTCCCAGCGTATCGTCAGGTCTTCATTCTCGGTGGCAATCTGGAAGGCGTGCGCGGCCGGCGCCGACAGGGCGGCCAGGGCCAGCACCAGGGCCTCCATGCCGGGGGGCGACCCCCGCGCGGGTAGCGTCTCGGTGTTCAAGTCAGTCTCCTCGTATGTTTTTTTGTTTTGTGCTGCGGCTCGTTGCCTGTCAGCCGTGCTGCTCGCTGGGATGCACCCCGTACAGGCTGGTCTCCAGCAGCACCGAGGCCTCCAGTGCCGCCGGCGTGAGGCGCAGCGTCGGGCGCGTTTCCAGCAACCACGCCAGATAGCCCTCCTCGACCTGCTCGCTCGGCCCCTGGTGGATCACCCCCTTTGGCACGATGCTCACCGTGCCCGGTTCGGAGACCTCGCCCCAGGCGCCCGGCCCGCGATGGTAGAAAACCACCTCGTCGAAGTCCGCGTTGACATGAATGGGCGGGCGCTGAGTGATGCGTGCACTCAGCGTGTAGAGCATCACTTGGCCATCGTCAGAGGTCAGGAACTGGAACGGTGGCCCGCCGTGCGGCAGGTAGGTGCCCACCTGCACGTTGGCGAGGTTCAGCTTCCAGACCGGCGCGCTGCCATACACGTGCGCCATTGCGGCCAGCGGGTCCTGCGGCAGGCGGTAGATGGTTGGGCCGTCTTCAGCCTTGAGCACGAGCGTGGTCTCGCCTTCTCCCGGCACCGGCGCTTCGATCCGTGGGTAGTGGACATCGCGCGCGATGTTGATCATGCCGGACGATGTCTGCGGGTTCAGCCGCAGCGGCGAAGCGCTTTCCAGGATGAAGCTCTGGGTGGGCCCGGACAGCGGCGTGATACGGTAGGCGACGGAACGTGGAATGCAGACGAAATCGCCCGCACTGGCCACCAGAACCCCGCAGTCGGTTTCGAACTTCAGTTCGCCGTGATGGACGAAATGCAGTTCATCGGCCTCCACGTTGCGAACCACGTAAGGCATCGGCAGCGACAGGCTGACCACGCTCAGGTACACGCCGCCACGCGACCGCGCCACCTGCAGCGGCAGCACCGAGGGGTCATCGCTACCCGGCGCAGCCAGCTTGCCGATCTGGAAGCGCCGTGGCACATGGAGTCCCTGCGCCGACAGGTAAGCCGGTGCATAGTGCGGCCGGACTACCATCGACGAAGCGCCGTTGAAACCGTCGCGCGTCCACAGTTCGCTGTGCCCTTCCCCCTCGCCGTTTTCCTGCGCCGGTCCGAATCGATCGTCTCTCACGCTAGTCTCCTTCTCAAACAGTTGGTTGTTGATCATCCATCACTATGGTTCGAACGCGGATGATTTCATCCGCTTGCATCTACACGGCTAGTGGTAAACTCGCCCCGCCCCATCAACCGCAATCACCCGCAGGATGCGGATATACCCATGACCGGAATACCGAAAAGCAGGAAGAACCGTCCGACGCAGCCCGAAGCCCCAGCCACGCTCGCACCTGCTGTCCGGTCTGTGTTCGACACGCTTGGCCGCAGCATTGCCTGGCATATTCGCGATCTCCACCGTCTGTTCACGAGCCATCTCCAGTCCCTGGTATCCCGCGAGGGCGCCGCCGTAGGTCATTGGTACTACCTGCGCGTGCTGGCGGAGCAGAATGGGCTCACGCAACTGGAACTGAGCCGGCGCGTCGGCCTCGCCGCAACGACTTCCGTGCCCGCGCTCGACAACATGGAGAAGCAGGGCCTGGTCAAGCGCGTGCGCGACACCGAAGATCGCCGCCGCAGCTTCGTCTTCATCACCGACAAGGGTCGCGCCCTGCTGGACGAGCTCATGCCGTCGATCACTGCCCTGCTGGAGCATGCCGTCACCGGCGTCTCCGAACGCGACCTGAAGACCTTCCAGAAGGTTTTGGTGCAGATCCAGGAAAATCTCTCCACGGCAGCCCCCGAGCTCACCGATGTAAACGATTGAAGCCCCTGTCAGACCCGGTGGACCTCGAAGGTGGAGGGATGCAGCAACTCCTCCAGCCGCACCCGGCGCGGCGACAACCCCTGCGCATGGTGATGGGCCAGGAAGGTATCCAGCGTCGCCGCATTGCGCGCGACACCGTAGCTCCAGTAGTCCTCGCCCATCAGCGCCTGCATGGCCTGCATCGTTTCCTGTGCAAACGGCAGGGTGACCGCCGACGCTGCAATCTCCGCCAGGCTCGTCATGGCCATTGCCTTGGCTCGCTCGAACGCCTTCTGCAGCGCCGCCGGCAGCCACGGATGCGCCTGCACCAGCTCGCGGCGCACGCCAAGCAAGTGCATGATCGGAAAGATGCCGGTGCGCCGGTAGTAATCGCTCGCGGCACGAATCGGGTCGGTGAAGAGCCGGCCAACCTGCGCATGCCCCTGCGTCCAGCACGATGGCGGCCGGGGCGCGATCAGCGCGTCGATCTCGCCGGTCGCCAGCATGCCGTTGAGCGTGGCGCCGTCCGCGGCGCTTTCTAGCCGGATGTCCGCAGGCAGCGCCAGGTTGATCTTCTCCAGCCGCCCGGGTTGCTCTTCTCCGCCACGCACCCACTGCAGCTCCGACGGCCGCACCCCGTGGTCCTCCTCCAGCATGGCGCGCACCCACACACAGGCGGTGAGCTGGTATTCGGGCACGCCGACGCGCCGCCCGCGCAGGTCCGCCGGATCGCGGATGCCCCGGTCCGTGCGCACGTAGATCGCCGTATGCCGGAACGCGCGCGACAGGAACACCGGCACGCCGACATAGGGGCACTCGCCGCGCGCCGTCTTGACGGTGAAGCTGCTCAGCGACAGTTCACAGACATCGAACTCTGCGTGCCGGAAGGCACGGAAGAAGATTTCCTCGGGGTCGAGCGTCAGGAAGACAGGATTGACGCCGTCGATTGGTACCTTGCCGTCCAGTAGCGGACGGGTGCGGTCATAGTCGCCCATCGCCAGGGATAGATTCAGCTTGCTCATGGTGTGCTCGTCTTTGCTTTCGCCTACGCCTCTCGGGCGCCCCTGACACAGAGGTTCTTCCACCGCCCGGTGGCGCCCTGCCCGTGGTTGGACACGCTGCCCCGCCCTGCCATGGCAGGCTTGAGCGTGAACAGGCCGAGCGCCGGCACCACGCACTCCACATCCGCGGCGAGCAGGCGCGTGGCGTAGATGGGCTTGCCGTCCACATGCCATTCGCAGGTGCGCGCCCCCCGGTCGATGGTAATCTCGTAGCGGTGGAACTCCCCCGGATGGTTCTGCGCAACCAGCGGCGACTGCACGATATGCAGCCAGTCGCCCCCCGGTGGCGTCACGCCCGGGATGGGCAGCCGCTCATGGACCACGCCGATGCGCGTGGCGGAGATGATGAAGTCGAAGACCAGGCCGTTGGCCAGGTCACAGACGTTGAACCCCGCAAAACCGTCAAACAGGTCACCCGGGTTGCCGTTGTGATTTTCGCAGGCCATCTCGCAGCCGATGGTGACGGCCCCGTCGCGGGTGATTTGCAGCGGCGCGTGCATCGCCAGGAAGTGCTTGGGGTTGTCAAACATCGGCACATGGTCATGGCGCCTCGCCGGCTCCTCGTATTTCCACATGCCACCATCGGGCATCGGCATTTCCAGCACGCCCCACAGGCTGGGGTCGGGGGCGCCGGAGCTGAAGGTGTCCAGCGGACGGGCGTTCATGCGCGCTCCCCCGTCACCGCGGCGGCCTGACCTGAGCGAGCGGGCTTGCCGATCATGCGGCGGTAGCCGTCGGCGCTGGCCGGCCGGCGCCCGTGCAGCGCAGCGATATCGCGGGCCATCCGGAACATCTCCAGGTTGTCCCGGAGGCGCGCATCGCTGTTCGGGTACTTCCAGGGCGTGTCTTCCGTGCCGACCCGGATGTTCAGGCCCAGCATGGTCGCCAGTGTCGTCATGTAGAGCGTGGCTCGGCCGGCAGCACACACTGTGATGGCGGAGGTGGGATCGATCTGGCGGATCTGGTCCACCATCATGAACATGTGGCGAGCCTTGCGCTTGGCCAGTTCAATCTCGCCGGAGCTATGGATCACGATTTCCGGCTTGACCCCATGCTGCTCCAGCGCCTGCACGGCAGGCACCATGAACGCATCCGGATGGCCGGCAGCGCAAGGCGCCACTTCGGCCAACCCTTCCCTGGCCGGGCTCATGCAGATGTCAAAGGTGCTGCCGTTTAGTACATTCAGGTTGGCCACGAAGTCCCAGCCGAAGCGCGCGCGCAGCGGATCCAGTACCGCGCTGTAGGCTTCCACCGGTGGTACGTCCCGGTCCAGCCGGCGGCCCTTGTGATCGGTCACCATCGAGAAATCGATATGCACGCCGCAGGCGCCAGCCTCGATCACCTCGGAGGCGGCATCCACATAGGCTTCGATGGAAGTCGGATGCCCTTCTTCCTGGCTATCGCTGAATCGACCCGACACCGCCACATTGATGGCGATCTCCGTGGGTACATCCCACTTCGGCTGCAGCTCCGCCCCGGCCACGAACTGATAGTCTTCCATTTCGCGTTTGGCCGCTTCCCACAACGAAATTCCTTCTTGCATTTGTCTTCCTCTCATTTGGTTTGATTGGTTTGATTGTTAGAAATACTTCGATACAAAATAATACGATTCCGCATTAATTAATCACGGACCGCAACGTGACCGGCACCGGCTCACGTAGTTGCGCCCTCCTTCGCCAGCGCCAGCGAGAAGATCAGTGCCGCCGCCAACAAGGGCGCCGCCAGTGCGATTGAATAGATAGGTCGCGACCATCCCGCCGCGATGAGCAGCCCCGCCAGGTATGGCCCGGCTGTACCGCCCAGGCGGCCGAAGCCCAGCGCCAGTCCCGTGCCGGTGGTGCGCACGTCCGGCGAGAACATGCGCGGAGCGAGTGCGTTCAGGCAGGCCACGGCACCAGTGATCAGGAAGCCGATCAGCGCAGTCGCCGCGAACAGGCCGGGCGAGGATGCCGACATGAAGCCAAACCATGCCACCGACAGGAAACACAGGCTCAGGTAGGCGACCGATATTCGCCGCAGCCCGTAGCGCCCCGTCAACCAGCCCAACACGATGCCGCCAATCACGCCGGCCAGGTTCATGACGACTGCGCCGGAGATGCCGCTCTGCACGCTCATTCCCATATCGACCAGGATCTTGGGCGTCCAGCTAAGCAGAAAGTAGTTGGTAAGCATGACCAGCAGATAGCAGGCGCAGGTCAGAACAGTGGCCCTGCGCAATTCGGCCTGGAACAGCGTCCTAATCGCAGAGCGCGCCTGCGCGTGGGCCGGCTTGGCCGGGAGTTCGCGCAACGCTGGCTGTCCGAGCTTGCGCAATACCCCGTTGAGCCTGTCGAGGGCATGGCGCGGCTGGCGCATCGCAAGAATATCGAGGGACTCCGGCAGCCAGATCACTGCAACCGGCACCATCAGTGCGGACAGGACCCCGCCGGCCAGGAACGCCGCGCGCCAGCCGTAGTTGCCGATCAGGAATCCGGAAACCGCGCCGCCAAGGATGGCGCCCACCGCGTAGCCAACCGTAGTCATGCTCAACGCCAGGTCTCGCCGCCGCGCCGATGCATACTCGGCAACCAGCGTGTTGATGCCCGGGATGATGCCGCCCACGCCAAGGCCAGTGACCAAGCGCAGCGCCGCAAGTTGCCACACGTTCCGGGCAGCGGCCGAGGCAAGCATAGTTGCACTGACCAACACCAAACAGCCGAGCACAATCGGGCGGCGCCCGATCCTGTCGCCAAAGGGCGCGATCAGGACCGAGCCGATCGCCATGCCAGCAAGGCTTGCACTTAGCAAGAAGCCGAGTGCAGTCGGCCGCAGCCCCCACTCCCGTGCAATGGACGGCGCAGTGAAGGCCGAGGCCAGCGCGTCAAAGCCGTCCAGCACGTTGATGGCGATGCAGATGGCGACCACGATGAACTGGAACGGCAACATCGCCTGGCGCCGCAGCGTCGTGCCAATGTCATCGGTCATCATCGCGCCTCCTCTTCACGCTGCGCGGTGCCTTGCCGAGGCGCGTACAGCCAGTCGACTGGACTGAAACCGTCGTGGGGCCGGGCAGCAAGGAGCGCGTTGCGCACGTCCGCGCCGACATGGCCGAGGTGGATGATGTCGCCGAACCAGCGCGCAGTCAGCTGGACGCGAGCGGTACGCAGGCGTCTGGCTTCCTGGTAGGCACGCAAAGCCTGGGGTACGTCTTGGCCATGGCGTTCCAGGGCATCCGCGAGCGCGCCCGCGTCTTCTATCGCCTGCGCCGCACCCTGCGCCAGGTACTGCAGCATAGGATGCGCGGCGTCGCCCAGCAGTGCGATACGGTTGCGCGTCCAGTCGGCGATCGGGTCGCGGTCATACATCGGCCAGCGCCGATTGGTATGGATCATGGCGATGGCCGACCTGACAGGCGCACAGGCGCCGGCGAAACGCGCTTCCAATTCGTCCACCGTACCCCAGTCGTCTGAGGCGGGATCGAAGTTATAGCTCTTGAAGACGGCCACTTGGTTATACAGTTCGCCGCGCCGTACCGGGTACTGCACCAGATGCATGTCATGCCCGGTCCACATCACCACATTGTCCAGCCCCGCATGCTCCGGCATCCTTTCAATGGGCAGCGTGCCACGATACGCCACATACTCGGAGCAAACCGGCGCGCCATCGTCCGCGATCATGCGCCGGACTGTCGAGTGCAGGCCGTCGGCACCGATCAACGTGTCGCAGCGATAGGTGGAGCCGTCTGCGCAGCGCACTTCGGCGCCCTGCTCCAGGTCCACAATTGCGATCACGTCCTTGCTGGTTTCCAGCGTGATGCCTGCGTGCGCGCGGCAGGCGGCCAGCAGAGCGGCGAGGAGGTCGCTGCGATGCGTCACCAGGTAGGGATAGCCATAGGCCTGCCGGAATTTTTCCCCAAGGTCCAGGGCGGTAACCTGCTTGCCGCTCATGGCGTCCATCCATAATGCGCGATGCATTGGGCGCGAGTTGCAACCCGGCGCCGACCTCGCTGAATTCCGGGGCGCGCTCAAGCACATGCACGGTGCGACCGGTTTTCGCCAGTGCCAGTGCCGTTGCCAGCCCGCCGATGCCTCCCCCGACGATCAGCTTCTCAATGTTGTTGTTTCCGTTCATTGGCGATCTCTGCATTTGAGGTGATGACAATCCGGATCATGCGGCGCGAACCGAAACCTGCATCGCGCCCACGCCTTCGATGCTCGCGCTGATTACGTCGCCCGGACTGACCGGCCCGACGCCATCCGGGGTACCCGTGAAAATGACATCGCCGGGGTGCAGCGTGTAGTACGCCGATGCCCAGGCGATCAACTGCGGGATGCCGACGATCAGGTCGCGCGTATTGGCGCGCTGACGCAACTCGCCATTCACGCGTAGCGCGAGCTCAAGCTGCGTTGGATCCCCGACCTCGTCCGCAGTGACTAACCACGGCCCGAGTACGGAATAAGTATCGATCGACTTGCGCATGGACCGCTCTTCCGGTCCGCGCTCTGTCATATCCAGTCCGAGCGCGTAGCCAGCCACGTACTCCAGCGCGCGCTGCGGCAAAACCCGGTCGGCGGTCTTGCCGATCACCACGGCCAGTTCCAATTCATGGTCGTTGCGCCGCTCCGTGTCACGCAGCGCCACGCCTTCGCCGGCACCAGCAAGCGAGCTGCTTGCCTTGAGAAAGAGGCCGATCTCCTCAATGCGCTTGAGCTGATGCGCGTGGAAGGTGGCCGGGTCCGCCTGCGCCTCGGCCAGGTGGCTCAGGTAGTTGACCGGGGCCGCCACCAGCTTGGTCGGGTTCGCGACAGGACTGAGCAAGCGTACACCGGCCAGCGGCTGGCGCGGCGACCTGTCCTTTACGCGCAATGCGGCTTCGCGAATGTGGGGCAGATGGGCAATCAACGGGTCGCCTGGCGGGAACGGCCAGCGGTGCGCGGGAAGCATCTCAAGCACCGGGGTGATGTCGATGACGTCCTCGTCGTCGATCAGACCGAGGCGGTTGTCGTTATAGCGGCAAAATCGCATAAGGCAAGTCTGGGAATCTATTGTTAAGTAAGGGCCTTTCAGTCAGGCTGGCGTTCCTGGTAGAAGCCCAGCTTGCGCTGCAACGGCGTGTCGTCGACACGGATCAGAAAGGCGGGGCGTCCGCCCTCCGCGCAGCGATGAGATATCCGGGCGAACGTGGTAGCGCTGAACGTGTCGCCCGCCATCCAATCAAAGGTGTGATCGTCCACCTGGCTCTCCCCGTTGCCTTCGATCACGTGAAAGACCGCGCTGGCGGAGTTGAGCGGTGCCTGCCAGGCCTGGCCCGGGGCTAGCATCATGGCGGTGAAGCCCAGCATCGGCAGGCAACTATCGCCGGTTTCCGGATTCACATACTCGAGTGCCGCACCCTCGTCCTGGCCGGCGACATCGGCCAGTCGGAGCAGCGCCGCCCTGGCCGCTCGCCACGGGTAACGCAGCATCGGGTAAGGATTGGCGCGACGGCAGGCCACCGCCGGCCGGAAGCCCTGGCGCTGAAAATCCGAGGTCAGCGTCATCAGCGGATCCTCGTCGTTGCAACCTGGGATGCCAGCCTCGGCATAGGCGGACTCGGCCGCCGTGAAGACGGGCAGGTCCAGCACATCGAGCCAGGTGACGGGCTCCGTGCCATCGTGCCCGTGGTCATGCCACTGGCCGCCGGGCGTCAGAATGACGTCACCAGCCTCCATCTCGCAGCGATGCCCGTTGACAACAGTAAAGCCGCCCCGCCCTTCAATGACGATCCGCGCGGCGCTCGGCGAATGGCGATGCGTGGGTGCGGTTTCGCCAGGCAGCAGCAACTGGATGCCGGCATAGAGGGTGCCCGTCGCCGACATGGCATCCGCACCGCGCCCCGGGTCGCTCAGCACTAGCACCCGGCGCTCCGCCTTCTCGACGGGAACCAGGCGGCCGGCATCCAACAGCAGCGGTCGGACGTCCGCATAGCGCCAACGGTGCGGACGGGTCACGCCGGCCGGACGGCCGTGCGGCAACACGCCCTTGAGAAAGTCCCAGAGCGGTGCCAGCGCGCGCTCGCGCAACACGGCCCGGAATTCGGCAGGCAAGGGGTTGCCTTCAGGTTCATTCATGTCAGGTTCCTTCTGTTGTCGCAACCTTAGATCCATATCGAATCATTCGATATCGAATGAGTTGTCGTATGATAGTCAGCGTGCTGCTTATATCTACTAGGGTATACGTCAGGTACTTACAGATCCCCTCGCCCGACACCCACCTCCCCCCTCAAGATGGATGAAACGAACCTCGACCGCCTCATTTACAACAAGCCAGGCCACCTCATACGGCGGCTACATCAGATCGCCACCACTGTCTTCCTAGAAGAAACGGAAGGATTCGACACGACGCCAGTGCAATACGGCGCGCTGGCAGCGGTTCGCGCCTACCCCGGCATCGACCAGTTGCGCCTGGCCAACGCCATCGGCTTTGACAGAACCACCATCGCCGGTGTCGTGGAAAGGCTGGAAGGCAAGGGACTGGTCTCGCGCTCGCCGGGCATTGCCGACCGACGCACAAAGCTGCTGTTTCTCACAGACAAAGGCGAGGCATTGCTCATGGCCATCTTTCCTGGCACCGAACGTGCACAGGGCCGATCGCTGATCGGATTGAACGATGCGGAGAAAGTCGCGTTCGTGGAAATGCTCCAGCGCGTGGTCGCGGCCAACAATGAAGTCAGCCGCGTGCCGATTTCCTCGCCACCGCCGCGCCTGACGTCTTCGAGGCGCCCCCCGGCGTAGCGCCAACGGCGCTGCCGGCCCGCACAGCTGCGTTCAGCGCGCCTGCGTGAACATTGGCAGCCGTTGGGCGATGGATGCGGGACGCAACTGCTTACGCTCGTTGCTGACAACAAGCGGCCCGGTGGCCAGCAAGGATGCCTGCCAATCGGCGTCGCGCAGCAGGGCGTCCCCGAATGCCTCGCTCGCGGCGAATTCGGGGTGCCAGCGATATTCACGATCTGGTGCTGACATCCGACCAGGCAGACAATGCAGCCCAGAAGCCCACCCGCCATTTCCACGCGGTTGCGCAGGCCATACTCGCGGTATGCCTGCCACGATGCTCATGCCGCGTGAGCGCAACGGGTTCAGCATGGCTGAGGATCTCCTTGGCGATACGGGGCGCGAAGCCGATGGTCAGTTCGTCCATGATCAGCGGGTCCGGTTGCAGCAGTAGCGCGTGGGCGATTGCGACCATCTGCTGCTGTCCGCCGGACAGCAAGCCCACCTCCGAGTTCGCACGCTCGCGCAGGATGTCAAAGAGGCCGAGACTTCATCCAGCGAGAAGCGCTGCGTCCCGGGTCCGCGCCTGCCGGCCCGCTCAGCGAGCCGCAAAGCGCCCCAAGCACCACGCCGTAGACCGAACGCGCCCCGGCAACCACCGGCGCCAGCAGGAAGACAATGGAACGCTCCACGGTGAAGCTCTGCACGTTGACGAACGACACATAGTGCATAAAGAGCGAGCCTGCCAGCGAACCGAGCATGGCCGACGGAACGAACATGGTGATCCTGATGCCGTGCATGTCGATACCCAGCACCTCGGCCGCCGGCACGGCGTCGCGCATGGCCAGGCCCGGGCGTCCTTGACCAGGCTGGCGGCCAGCCCCCCTCCACTTTCAAACATTCCGATGCAGAGATGCAGACAAGAAAATGAACGCAGGGAGGGCGGGAGAAACCGCAGGCCGCGGCGCGCCTGCGGCTTCGAGCGTGTCGAGGCTGAACCGATGAAGTGCCAAACGGGCGTATTCCTCCAAGGAATAGCCTGCCGCAATCGCCGCCGCATCCAACTGTGCGTGGTCGGCGCGATGCAACTGCAATTCGAGCCTCGTGTGCTCAGTCATTGTCTTCTCATTGAAACGCTACGAACCACTAGTCACCGCGTCCACGGCGCTGCCGGAGACGGCTCGATTCCGTACCGCTTCAGCGCCTGGAGCTGCAGCTCCGGAGCTACGGATTGTATTGCCGCAACGGCGATGTGATAGCGGTCTATCTCGAAGAAACGACGCAAGGATGCACGATTGTCGCTACGCCCAAAGCCGTCGGTGCCAAGAGCGGTGAACGGTGCATCGACATAGGACGCGATCAACTGGGGGTAAGCACGCACGTAATCCGTTGCCGCAACCACCGGCGTTTCACCCTCCAAGCATCGCGACACATGACTGCGTCGGTTGCCGCCTGCCATAAACAGCCGTTCTCGCTCAGCCTCTTGCGCGTCGCGAGCCAGTTCGGAGAAGCTGGTAACACTCCAGATCTCGCTCGGAATATGCCAATCGTTCGCCAGCAATTCTGCGGCTGCTATGACTTCGCGAAGGATGGAGCCGGACCCCAGCAGCCGCACCGCGGCCGGCTTGTCCGCCGCGCCCCGGGCGCCGTACCGATACATCCCTTTGATCACCGCCTCACGCGCGTCGGTCGGAACCGGGCTGTGAACGTAGTTCTCATTGGTCACCGTCAAGTAGTAGAACTCATCCCGCTGCTCCTCCAGCATGCGGCGCGCGCCGTGATCGATGATGATGGCCGCTTCGCTGATGAAGGCGGGATCATAAGCCCTGCAGTTCGGTACTGTTGAGGCAACGAGATGACTCGAACCGTCCTGATGCTGCAGCCCCTCGCCGGAAAGCGTGGTCCGGCCGGCCGTGGCACCGATGAGGAAGCCTCTTGCGCGCTGGTCGGCGGCGGCCCAGATCAGGTCGCCCACTCGCTGGAAACCGAACATCGAGTAATAGATGTAGAACGGCAGCATTGCGATGCCGTTCACGCTGTACGAGGTGGCCGCGGCGGTCCAGGACGAAAGCGCCCCTGCCTCCGTGATCCCTTCCTCCAGCAACTGGCCATCCCGGGTTTCCTTATAGTAGAGCATCGAGCCGGCATCCTCGGGCTCATAGAGTTGGCCCGCCGGTGAGTAGATGCCAATCTGCCGGAAGAGGTTTGCCATGCCGAACGTGCGTGCCTCGTCGGCAACGATGGGCACCACACGGGGACCGACCGCCTTGTCCTTGATGAGATTCGTGAAGAGTCTGACGACCCCTGTAGTCGTGGACACCTCACGTCCATCCGGTGCCATGGCGAATTGCCCGTAGCTTTCGAGTGGCGGCACGCTGACTGCGGGAGCTACCTGGCTGCGCCTGGGCATATAGCCTCCGAGGGCCTCGCGGCGGGAATACAGATACTGCATCTCGGGACTATCGCTTGCCGGCTTGTAGAACCGCATCTCGGCAACGGCCTCATCGTCCAGGGGAAGCGAGAAGCGGTCGCGAAATGACTTCAAGGCCTCGACGTCCAGCTTTTTCTGCTGATGCGCGGTCATTCGCGATTCGCCGGCATTGCCCATGCCGAAGCCTTTCTTGGTCTTGGCAAGGATCACGGTCGGGCGCCCCTTGTGGTCCGTCGCCGCCTGGAAGGCAGCATGCAGCTTCTTGAAATCATGACCGCCGCGCCGCAGGTTGTTGATCTCGGTGGCGCTCATGTGAGCTACTAGTGCCTTGAGTTCCGGATCAAGGTTGAAGAAATGGGCGAGGTTGTAATCGCCGTCGTTGGCGCCCAAAGTTTGATACTCGCCATCGACCATGCCGGCAAAGCGCCGCAGCAGTGCATGATTCTTGTCGCGCGCAAAGAGAGGATCCCAGTCGGAGCCCCATACCACTTTCACGACATTCCACCCCGCCCCCGAGAACAGTGCCTCGAGCTCCTGGATGATCTGCCCATTGCCCCGGACCGGCCCGTCCAATCGCTGAAGGTTGCAATTGATGATGAAAGTCAGGTTGTCCAGTTTCTCGCGCGCGGCAAGCGAAAGCGCTGCGATCGACTCCGGCTCATCCATTTCGCCATCGCCAAATACGCCCCATACACGGCGAGACGCCGTATCCGCAATCTTCCGGTGTTCGAGATAGCGAAGAAACCTCGCCTGATAGATCGCGCTGATAGGTCCAATACCCATCGAACCCGTAGGAAACTGCCAGAAATCCGGCATCAACCATGGATGGGGATAGGAACAGAGACCTCCTCCATCGACCTCCTGGCGGTACCTGGCGAGCTGAGCCTCCGAGAGCCGTCCCTCCAGGAAGGCGCGCGCATAGACACCAGGGGCGGAATGAGGCTGGTAGTAAACCAGGTCGCCCTTGGCGTCGGCCGTGTCGGCCTCAAAAAAGTGATTGAAGCCAACCTCGAAGATCTCGGCGGCGGATGCATAGCTGGCGATATGGCCGCCGAGCTCCCCGTAGGCCTTGTTGGCTCGGACCACCATTGCCAGCGCGTTCCAGCGAATGACCGACGTCAGCTTTTCTTCAAGCGTCAGGTCACCCGGGTAGCGTGGCTGGTCCGCGACGCCGATCGTGTTCTGGTAGACAGAGTAGGGATTGCTCCTTGCGCCAACGCCGAGATGGCTTGCATGTTCCGCAAGCCGCTGCAGCAGGAAGTGCGCGCGCGAGTTGCCCGCCGAGCGCACGACACCCTCCAAGGCGTCGAGCCACTCCCTCGTCTCTTCGCCGTCCTCATCGATTCCTACATGCTCAGCCAGGTTTGCCAGCACGATCTCGCTCTCTCTCATCATTTCATTCTCCTTCTCAGCATGTCTTTGTGCCACCGTGCCCGTCGCTTAATCAACCGAGACACCGAACAGCATATCGGTCAGTCCGTGCCCAGAGCGAACCATGGGCCAGACGTTCTCCATTGCGTCCGCATGGAAGTCCATGAACGCGGTGCGGTCCTTGGGCGAGAGCGCTTCTCGGATGGCCGGCTCCATGTCGGCTGCCGTTTCGAAGCGAAGCCCGACATGACCATAGGCCCGCGCAAGAGCCGGAAAATCCGGTAGCGCCTCCATATAGGACTGTGAATATCGGCTCTGATATTCAACATGCTGCAGCTGCCGCACCGTTGACTGGTACGCCGGATCACCTCCGCCGCGTGCTGGATCTGACCGAAATGACCTTCGACCACGGGCGGGTAAGAGCGGATCTCCACACTGTCGGATATGCGAACGGCGCGCTGGCAGGTGCCACGTCATTCGGGATATCCACCACGACCGGGCCCGGGCGCCCCGTTCTTGCAATGTGAAATGCTTTCTTGATCATCAGTGCAAGACTGGAGACATGGCTAACCAGGAAGGTGAGATGGCAGGCATCGACCAATTTCATTGATTCAGTGAAACTGAGTTAGTGTTTGATCCCTTTGTCCAGTATACGAAGGGCCTTGCAGAAGAGGTTGCCGTAGTAACTGGAAACTCCCCCGGCATGAGCACACTCGCACACACTTTGGCGGCTTCGCCTTCCCTGAATGCTGCTCCGCTTCGGGATCGCCATTCGGGCGACCCCCCAAGGGACCCGCACGGAAAAACCAACTGGACCTACCCTTACGATCAGCACCTCTGTCTCTGCCACCCGATCACTCCCTCCTCTATCTGTTTATCTCACGTGCCCGTCTAAATTTCATATAGCGGACACTATGTTTCATTTTTGTAAACTTTAGCCACCACCTCCAACCTTGTCAAGCTGCAACAAAAATCTCCCAACAAATCAACAGCCGCGGGCCAGTTCCGCTGCGCGCGGCGGTGACCACTTCCCAGTCGTTGCGCCATTACCTGGGATCCATGCAGCAGCCATTGTTCCTCCCCGGGAACTACGGCGTTCTGCAATCCAAGGCTTCCGCCAGAGGGTAGAGAAAGCTATGCTCGAAGGCGCGCGCAGCCGCTTTGGAGTTGGCAGCATGCCCGCCGCAGGAACACGCATGCAGAGCCGGTTTCCGCTCTCCGCTGGCCCACGCTGCCGTCGCTGTGGCAGTGGCGACGCGGCAATGGGCGGCGGGCATCAGCCGGCCATAGAGGTTTGGTAACCTAGGCAGGTCAATCAGAAAGAACCATGAGCAATGTAGAGACCGACAACGCTCCGTCGCTATCGCGCGTTTGCCCGCATTGTCCTGGGCGGCCAGTGGTGGTACGCATTGTGACGCACGCTGCGCAGATTGGAGACGGCTCATCCCGGCATGGATCAAACCGAGTTAATCAGACCGTCGTTCAGGTTATCCATATTCTTCGTGACAGACGCCGATCTTTATGTATTTCTATTCCGAAGATTAATAGTCGTGGTTGCGGAAAGAAAATTCGTCTGCAAGCTGGAGCGTGCCTCTACTGCGGTGAACGTAAGCCCGACGCGATCCACGAAAATGACGTGCCAAACGAATTGACTGCACGAGTTAAGCATGGATATATGCTAGCTGTCGCCTTTCCAGTTGGTGGAATTGTCTCCGGGATATCTCTTTTAGCAAGAAGGCAGGACCACGGCATTGGTGTCATCGTTTTCTCAATGTTCATGATGTATTTTTATGCCAGCTTCCATTCAATTTTAATGCCTTGATTATTAGGCGATCGGCTTCTAATCCGAAGGTGAAACAGGGATATTGAATGGACTTTGTTGGCTGGCTTGCCCTCTGAAGCATCGCGCCGAATACTTCCAGCGGGCAGTGAAACGCATGGGTAGCGCGTGGCTGCCGGATCAGGCTATCAGCAATGGAGTGGAGTTCGGCCTGGCTGTCGACCGACAGACCGGCTCCTTCCCTTGGGCAGATACCGGCGCCAGCAGACAGTTGGTGAGCTCGCACGTGCCGCGCCGCCTTGGCAGTCACCCGTCCATCTTGCCTAACCACCGTTGTCGCCGTGGCAAGCTCGCCCACAATCGGCGCAGCCGTTGCCGAATCAGTCGCTTGTAATCGCGAGGCAGTTCATGCGATTCGGCCTCTGCCATCGCGTCGGACGCCGTGCCGCGCAAAGCCGAAGCCATGCCCTGCCTGCTGCTCACGGTTTGCACCGGCAGCCTAGTATCGAATGACCTCGTCGCGGTAATTCACGTCCACCTACTCTGGCGCAGGTGCCTCCTGTACCGGCATCGACGCCGGCACGAGTATCGGCAGAACCACCGCGACACTTGCTGGCCTTGATGAAACGCCTGGTGCTGGATGGAGCGTGGCGCGGTGCAAGCTGGGTTGGCTCGTGAGACAGCTCGCCACCGCCCAAAATAGGCAGCCTCCCCAAAGGATCATGAGCGTAACCTCGGTGCGCGTAACCTCTTGCCCGCACGCCTTAGCGAGTTCGACGAGGCAAGGGATAGTTGGTTACCGAATCCGCTACGCCGCCATTCATGTTTGGCGCCCCTCCTCAGCGACAACTCTCGCTCTGCTTGCTCAGCCATGGGTAGCGCTCCACGTCATTGCCCCCGTAGTCCGGGTCCAGATAGACATAGCAGCGCTGTATCCGGAAGTCACGGATCTCGAACACGTCGCACCAGCGACCAGCATGGGTAACCCCCGCGCGCCATGTCTCGCCGTTCTTCAGGCTTCCGCTGGATGTGCCCTCGACCACCAATAGATCGCCCTGCTGTATGACGTTTGCATGGGCGATATCGTGACTAACCGATGCCAGAATGCCCATCAAATCTTGGAACAGGCGCTCGATCTGCGCGTGCCCTTGCGCTACACCCCACTTGGGAAAATAGAACTCGGCGTGGTCGTCAAACAGGTCGAGGACGCTCTCGCCCCTGTCCATACGCCTGAAATACTCCAGCGCAATTGCCTTGCGCTGCTCATCCGTCATTGCTTTTGTTTCCATGATCACTCACCCGGCTTCGGATACTTGTCGTTGTCAGAGCGCGCCCAGCCACGCGTCCGCCTGCGCGACGCTCGCGAACGCTTCCTTTCGGATGCCCGAGCTGCGGGAAAACTGGTCCGCGCTCATCTTCGCGGTCGCGCTGGCGAATACTTCCGTACTGGCAGCCAATCCCCTTGCCGCACACAGCTTTTTAGCCTGTTGATGCAAGACGGCAACGTCGCCTGTGGCCACCTTCATCGTGGTCAGGTCGGCGACAATGGCGAACGCACGTGCGAGCAAGCCAATGGCTTGCTAGAGTTCGCGAAGGTAATCGGGCACTGCCGACGGTGAGGGCCAGTATCCTTTGATCTTCAGGTACATTCCGTTCCGCGTCACATCCACGGCAATCTCATAGTAGTCTTTGTTGCTTGCGACCTGTTTGCGCATCGCTTGCCCTCAGAGGTTGGTTGGCGCACTATGGCTGCAAAGGTGTCCAATGCGCGCGCGCCCATGGACACCTTCCCTGTGTTACTTGGCGATAGATTCCAGCGCGCTATAGGTCATATCGCTTTCCTTGATCTTCGCCTCGTTTAGCTTGTAACCGCGGAAGAGATAGATGGAGGCGTGGCGTGCCTTGAAGTCGATGATGTCGCCCTGGATCGATGACGAGTACTTCGTGCCATCTTCACCCACAGACGGCGTCATGTGGAAGTTAATGAATTTCCAGAATTCCCCCTTCTTGTCATAGGCTTCTCCCATATAGACGCGCGGATAATTCACGTCCATGTAGACCACCTTCTTGCCATAAGGATGTTCTGTCGGGGGTGTGCCTTCGATAACCCAGACCTCACGCGGCTGCCACGTCTGCACCGGGTTCCAGTACGGTGGCTCCTTTAAGTCCACTGTTTTCCACTCTTCCGGTGTTCCTTTCTTCGACGGTGTGTAGCCGAGCTTGGCATCCGATATCGCCAGGATCCAACGCCGACTCACCAACTTAATCTTCGGATACCACGAGGGCCTGGCGTTCCATACATAGATATCGTCATTCAGGACAACAAACCCCCCAAACCGATCCATCCATGCGCCGCCAGAAAGGCGACGGGTACGCCGCGCCGATTTGATATAGGCCCAGCTGTCCTCCAGCTTCGGATCGTCGTAGCGGATGGTGAAGGTGCCCACTCCCTTGATGTCCTCGGGTGCCGTCGCTACAAACAGCGTCTTGCTGAGAACGCCACCATCGCCCAGCACTGGCTTGTCGCCACTAAGCCGTCCCTTCATGTAGTACCGCTGAAACAGCCAGTCCTGCGTCGACTCCAGACCCTTCTCGCCGCTGATCATCAGGAAGGTCGCCTTGTTGTTGATGACGTCGCCCTCCGGTGAGGCGTAGTAAAAATTCCAGATCAGCTTGTCGCCCGCAGACGGGTCACTCTGGCTGACTTCGGGGAAGGGGATGCCGGCCACCCAGCCGGTGACCTCCCGCGTCTTCTCATCGAATTGCGCCTTGCCGGCATTCTTCTTGGTGGCCTCGAGGTACTTTGGGTCGAGCTGCACGGGCTTGGCATGGCCGAGCGGAATCTTCAAGCCGGTATTGCGAATCTGCCACTCGAGCTTCTCGGTCAACAGGCTCGCGATGGTGTGACCGTCGAACGTATCGTTCTTGACCTTATCGATGTTGGCCTTGTCGATCACGGTGCCGGCGGGCAACTCCGCGGCAAGCGTTGCTGTGGCGCCGGCGCTAAATGCCGCAAACATGCACAGGGCGAGTGTCTTCTTGATGCGATACATGGTTTATGTCTCCTGCTTAGAATTGTCGTGTCAAACGGGCAATGAACTGGTCATTGTTGGCAAAGGAACCGAACAGACGCGTTGAGCCTTCCACCTGGCCGGGCGATCGTTGGTTCTTCGAGAAAAATAAGTCCGCCTCCAGCACCAGGCGCCAGTGGTTGCCGTAGACGAACTCCACGCTGGGGATCAGAAAGCCGCCGCGGCCCTGCAGGTCCACACCTGCGGCTAGCTGGGGATTGATCTTGTCGTTCTTGTAGTTCAGGCCAAGAATCACCGTGGCGATGGTGGAGTGTTCCTTCGCCGCGGCGCCGTAGCCGACCATGTTGACGATGTCGTCCGACGGCTTGTAGTTCTGAATCCACTTATCGAACACCTGGACCGAGAAGAACGATGGCCGGCTTGTGCCGAGCAGCCTGGTCAGGTTCAGGTTCTTGTCAATTCGGACCATGGTGGTGACCAGATCCTTCTTGATGATGCCGCCGAATCCAGGAAGAGCCCCGCCAAAGAAGTTGGTACCGACGTTGTAAGGTGCATTGCGCGTGTAAACGAGCTCCGTGCTCAGTACGGAATCGATGGCCGGAACATAGCCGCTAACGGTCGCACCGAACAGGTCGATCTTCGGGAAGATGAAATCGCCCAGCGCGCCTGTTGGTGCGGTGCCGGAGGGCGCGAAGGCTGAGTTCACGACCGGATCGTTGCTGAAGGTCTTCAGATACGCCAACGAATAGTTGACCGGCCCGGCGATACCTTCCCAACGGACGCCACCCGTCTTGTCCTGCACATTGGCGCCAGGCTGCCGATAGTTGTAGTTCAGCGCGCCGGGAGCAAGGAAGTCCACGCCCTTGTAAGGCTGTCCCGCCCAGCGGCCGCCATAGAGGTCGTAGCTATTTCCTACGTCCCGATTACGGTCAATACCGGGGCGGAAGAGAAGCTGCAGGCTGCCGTCCGCCTCCGGAACATTGATCTTGGTCTTGATCAGGAAAAGCGGCTTGCGCAGTTCGTCGCCCTCGCGCTCCAGGAAGGACCGCCAGCGGTAGTCGAAGCCGTTGACCAGATCGAGCGCGCGGAAGAAGTCCGTTTCGCCCCAGACGACCTGCTGCTTGCCGATGCGGAGATTTATGCGGTCTACCGGCGAGAAATCTGCGTAGTATTCGCGCAGGTCCGCCCGATTGTATTGGTCCATCAGCCGGCTACCCGGCCCACCTGGCGAATGCTCCTGGTTCAGCCGCTCAAGATCCTTAAGATAGGGCGTCTTATACTCCTGGTCCGCCCGCCCTACGACCTTCCATGTAATCGGGCCGGTCTTCGCATCAGCATCGAGCAGCAGCGAACCCCGCACCATGGATGGCGAATACCTGTCGTTCTTGCTCGTCTCCGGCGGATTCTGCAGATTGAAGGAGGCCCACGCCCGGGCGTATCCGCGGCTAGAAAAGCCAGCGCCAGACCAGCCGCACCGGATTTCATGCCGAGTTCGTGCCAAGAATTCAATTTCACCGTCTCCTCCTGTTAATGTTCTCTTATTGTTTTTTCACCGAAGCGAGGGCCTAGACCTCAGGCACCGCGCTCATTGCGACGTTGTGGATTCCCGGCGTCACCCCCTTGCCGGCCGTCTTCACAATGAATGCCGGCCGGAACACCAGCACCATCGCGGGCATGATGAACAGGGCGCTCAGCGCCGATACGAACAACCAGATCGCCATCAGCACACCCATGTCAGCCTGGAATCGAAGCGACGAGGCACACCAAAGCACCACGCTGGTAGTCAGTGTCAGCGCGGTCACCACCACGCCACGGCCAGCACCATGCAGCGAGGCGACCGTGGCTGCCGGGAGGTCCTTGCCTTCGCTGAGTTTCTCCTTGATGCCGTCGACAATGTAAAAGGCGTAGTCCACCCCCAAGCCGATTCCCAGCGCCGCCACCGGCAGCGTGCTCAGGTTCATGCCGATGCCTTTCCACGCCATATAGCTGAACGTGATGGTGTTGGAGAGAATCACAGGCACCATGAAGAAGATGCCGGCCGTCACGGAGCGGTAGGCCACCGCGCAGCAAATCACAAGCACCAGCAGCGCAAGCGCGATACTCTCGATCTGCCCTGCGAGAATCACCTCGTTGACCGCCGCCAGCACGCCGACCAGGCCACCCGCCAACCGGTAGGTTCCTTCGGCAAGGGGATGGGCATCCACGTATGCCTTGAGCCGTGCCATTGCCGTGCGAATGCTCTCGCCCTGGTGATCGCGGAAGTAGAACGTCACCGATGCGTTCTGCGATTGCGCGTCGGTAAAGCGGGCCATGTCGCCTGGATCGGACCCGGAGACGAACATGTACATCAACTCCCCGTTTTCTTGCGCGGTACGGCCCAGTTCCTGGTAGCGCGGATTGTTCTCGTTCAGGACGCGCCTCACCATGGGGATGACATCCGCGACGGAGGCGCTGCCGCCGATCTCAGGCTGAGCGGCCATGTAGCGCTGCAGTCCCGTAATGCTCTCGAGCACCTTGGGTTCCTTCACAGCATTCGGCTTGCTTCCCGAAAACACCGCGTACAGCCGGTCGGCGCCCTGGAACTGCTGATTGATCGCTGCCGCATCGCGGTTGTACGAAGAGTTCTGCCAGAGAATGGGCGAGCCGGGCTGCGCATCCCCCACCTGAATACGGGTGGCATACCATGCGGAGACGCCAAACACAGCGACCGCGGACGCGAGCACTGCATAGCGCCACCGAGAGGTAGCGCTCCGTACGCAGACACTCAGGATGCGATCGAGGTAACGCCCGAGATCCAGGCGGTGGGCGTACCCGCGCGGATAGCGAACCCACGAGAGAAGTACCGGCGTCATGACGCAGGCACTTAGCGCGATCGTCATCACCCACATCGTGCCGATGATGGACACCTTGTGCATCAGCGGAATCGGGGTCAGCACCACGACGACCATGCAGCCGGCGTCCGCAATCACGCCCAGCATGCCCGGCTTGAAAAGCTGCAGCATGCTTGCCTTCGCCGCCGCCTTCGTGGTGATCGCGCCTGCGGCAATCTCCTCATCGAAGCGAGACACAAGTTGCACGGAATGCGAGATGGCCCTGGCTGTAATCAGGAACGCGATCACAATCACCAGCGGGTCCAGATTGAAGCCCAACAGACGCGCGACGCCGAGTGCCCAGATGGCGCTGCTCAGTCCTGCCAGAAGCGGCAGCAGGGTTCCGCGCCAGGTACGGGCAATGATGAAGAGCAGCAGCACGAGGCAGCCGATCGTGAACAGGAA
Organism: Cupriavidus basilensis OR16; assembly: GCF_000243095.1. Lineage (GTDB taxonomy): Bacteria > Pseudomonadota > Gammaproteobacteria > Burkholderiales > Burkholderiaceae > Cupriavidus > Cupriavidus basilensis_D. The sequence goes on from NZ_AHJE01000053.1 coordinate 75,414, forward strand.
GATATGCAGCGTCTCTGGCAGGAAGTGCTTCACCCAGCCGTAGAGGATGGGTTCGCCAGTCACGCGCACCCGCACACCGTTGCCGCGCGCCGCGTCGGCAACGGCCATCACCTGCGGGAAGATCTTGTTGTAGTCGGCCGCATTTTCGTAGAAGTCCACCGTGACCAAGGCAGCCTTAAGGTCTTTCGAGACGTAGGCGCCATAGACGAGTGGATTTTTCAGCACGGTTTGCTTCAAGGCCTCCAATCCTGCCTGGTTTTGCGGCACGTCCGGCCACATCAGCGGGCTCGACTCGATGGCCTCGGTCGAGCCACGAATCTCCTTGAGTTTGCGGGATGCCAGCGAAACAATCTGAAACTGATTGGCGCCATCGACCTGCTGCAAGGCAGAAGTGACCGTCTTGACCTTGGTCAGGAATGCAGTGTTGAAGATGTCCCCCTTCTCGGCCTCGAGCACAATGCTGACCACGTTCGAGCCGCCGAACGCTTGCTTGTATTGCTCGTGAACCTGGATATAGGGGTGGCTGCGCGGCAGCAGGTCCTCGAAAACGGTCCTGACTTCCACCCTCAAGGCGGCAGCCAGCATTACGGCCGTCACCAGAAAGAAGATACCGGTCACGTAAGCTCGCCGGTGTATGCAGTGCTCGACAAAGCGTTCGAGCCTGCCTCGATCCATCGTATTCATGTTCTCCTCCAAATGCGCTATGTGCGGCCTTAAAGAGCGGCCGCGTCCTTGACAGCGAGGCGTGAGCCGGCGACGTAGTACTTTCCACCCCGTGCCTGTACCCTGGTGTACCAACCGCGGTCGTGTGGTGCGAAGCGGGTCAGCCGCCATTTGCCGGCATCCTCCCGGGCCACCAGGACGACACCCTTGTCGCCCACTGCAATCCATTGGTTGCCATCCCAGGCGACGTCCAGGAGATCTTCTTCCGTCGCCTTGCCGGCCTGCGTCCAGCTCGCGCCACCGTTGTCGCTTACCAGGACCGTACCGCTCAAGCCAACGGCAACAGCGTGGCTGGCATCCCTGAACCTGACCGACATCAGGCTGTGCTTGACCGGACTGGAGACGCTCGTCCAACTCTCACCGGCGTCACTGGAGACTCGGATGCGACCAAACTCGCCCACTACGCATCCGCGCTGGCCGTCAAAGTCGATACCGTTCCAGGCTGCGTCCTCGCCCTGGGCCGCGGATTGCCAGCTCTTGCCATAATCGCGGGAGCGCAGCAGTACGCCGCCACTGCCGACGGCCCAGGCGCTGCCGTCCTGACTGACGTGGACGCGCATCAACTTGTTGCTGATGGCCGACTTCGGCGCCTGCGCCGGCGTCCATGTGAGCCCAGCGTCTTCCGTGGTCAGAACAACGCCCTCGTTGCCTACGGCAACGGCCCGGCGCGCGTCCCAGGCGGCGATATCCTGCAGCGTCTCTTGGCTGGCCGCACTTTGCTTGCGCCAGTTCTGCCCCGCATCGTCGCTGTACAAGATCTTTCCATTTGTACCAACCGCCCACATGGGGCCGTTGGGCAGGGCGGCGATGCCGTAGAAGGCATCGCCTCGTTCGACGAGCGGCTGCTCGACAGCCTTGCCGACCGGTGTGGGCTTCACAAAGAGGCCCGCATAGAGAAGTCCCCCAACGACGGCTAGGGGCACTCCCGACAGGATGATGCGTTTGATACGTTCCATGGCTCACGTCTTCTTTCTGAAAAGGACATCAAAAGGCGAATGGCTGCTTGTATGGGCGGCACGCGGGACGGCCTAACAATGCACCCCGCTGCTTGCCATCGCGTGCGCACACGCCTGCCGTGGGCAAATGCTGCCCTGCAGGGTTTCACTGCGCTTTCTTGCTTGAACTGGTGAAAGAGCGCCCGCGGCGTTGCAGGCCTGGAATGTCGCCGCTGCGCCTAAACGAACGCTACGAAGCGCCGGGGCTCGGCACCCGCGCCGGGTACGTGAAGTCGATTGACATGGGGTCTCCTAGACCTGGATTCTGCAGCGGATGCGCGTGCGCCCTGCCGTCTCGTTCGGTCTCTGTCTTTTTGCCGCGCGATGCGAACCAGCCCAGCACCGCGCCTGCCATCCTCAGCTCGTCGCGGAGGCGGCGGTTTCCAGCGCTCGCTCCAACTCCTCATGCAGGATGCGCGCATTCGCGTGAGGGACAAACTGATTGAAGCGGTCTACCTCAATCCGCTCGAACAGACCTGCGCGGCAGTACGGCTCGTCCGCGATAAACTCTCCCGCCTGCGCTCTCTCGGCACAGTTGATGGCAAGAAACAAGCCCTGCGGTTGTTGATCCTCCCCGCACAATGCACCGGCGCAGACAATCTCGGGCAGCCTGGAAATGACATAGCGGATATGCGCCGGCCGGATCTTCAGACGCGTTTGCGCCGAGCCGGGGCGGAAATAGCAACGAATGATGTATGACATGGATTTCCCTCTATTCTCCATTGGTGCGCCCTCAAGCCAGTTCGGCACCTTCATATGCACGCTGCAGCAGTTCAAGAATCGGCCCTCGCTCGATCCGGCGCGGATTGGGATAAGGTGTTTCCACCACCAGATCGGCGGCTCGATCAAGACCATCGGCGGGCATGCCGATTTCGCGCAACGAGCGAGGCGCAGCAAGCGATTCACCGAGTTCACGCAATCCAGCCGGTCCGCTCTCGCGCCCCAGTGCCTTCGCAATACGCACCATCGCCTGGGGCGCCGCGTCGGCGTTATAGGCGAGCGCATAAGGCAAAATCACCGTGTGCACTTCTGCGTGCGGCAGGTTAAAGCTGCCACCCAGGGTATGACACAGTTTGTGGTGCACGCCCATCTGCACGTTGCCTAGCACCGTGCCGCACAGCCAGGCACCGTACAGTGCGTCGCTGCGGGCATCGATGTCAGCGGATGCGCGTCTCAGGCGCGGCAGTGCACCGGCGAGCGCACGAATGCCTTCCTCGGCCATCAGGCTATAGATTGGATTTCCGTCGCGGGCATACAGGGCTTCGGCAGCGTGTGCGATGGCATTCATCCCACTGGTCATACTCAGGGCCACGGGCAGCGTCAACGTCAACTCGGGGTCATAAATTACACCGCGAGGCATTACCCGCCAGTCCCGCCCTGCCTTCTTGAGTCCCGCGTCAGTGATTCCATATAGCGGCGTCATTTCCGAGCCAGCGTAGGTCGTTGGCAAAGCAATGATCGGCAAATCCGATTCGAGCGCGATCGCTTTGGCAAGCCCGATGGTCGATCCCCCGCCGGCAGCAACGCATCCGTCAGCACCCAAGGTCCGCGCTGTATCGATGGCGCTGCGCGCGACGTCGGCAGGCACGTGCATCACTGCCTTGGCGTACACGCCAACACAACGTTCCTCTAAGATGCCCGCAATCTGTTGGCCAAGTTCGACCTGCTCAGGAGTGGTCAGCACCAATACGCGGTGCATCCCAAGTTGCTCGAGTTCGCGCGGCAGGAACTGGCGCGCCCCGCCGCCAAAGACAACGCGGGCTCCGTGGGTTTCGTGCACAAATGGCTGCATGCTAACGGCTCCGGGCGGAACTTAAGTGGACTTGCGACGCGCTATGGTCCAGGGTGGCCCTGGCATAGCCGATTTCGGCATCGCGGATGCCATGCTCCGTGCCAGCCTCCACCTTCAAAGTCACGTCAGCACCCACCGTTTGGAATAGTGCGGCTGATTCCCGCACACTCTTCGCAGGCACGAACGGGTCCTGCTCCCAGGTTGAAAACAGCACGGGCATTCCTTGAAAATTGCGATGCGAAGTGTCGCGTAGCATGCCCTGCGGGCCGATCAGTCCGCCGGTGAATGCGACTAACGCGCGGTAACGTCGTCGTTGACGCCAGACAAACTCGCTGCAAAGACACGCGCCCTGCGAAAACCCCATCAGAATCTGGGACTCGTATGGGAAACCAAGCATCCGCAGTTCCTCCGACAGCGTATCCAAGCGCTCAAGCGCCTGCGAAAGCAGCGGCTCATTGACCTCAAGTGGTTCAATGAAACGCTCCGGGTACCAGGAGTTTTCCGCCGCCAACGGTGCAAGCCAAGCGATGTCTGGCCGCGCGAAACGGCTGACCACCATCTCGTGCATCAACGCGGGCGACTGGCCGCGGCCATGCACAAGGATGACAGCAAGCGCCGCATCGCGCGCCGTGGCTGCTCCGAAGGTACTTACCGGTTGATGCAGATGAGGATTGGCGTATGGCATGTGGCGTTGCGCGAGGTGTTCCAGTAGCGTACAGTCGGACGCAGCTTGTGCGCCCGTTCGGACTCAGTACTTCAAGGTCTCTAGCGATTCCATGATCGTTGCACGTTGGCTTTCGAACTGGGGTGCGATCTGTAGTTCGGTGCCGAGCTTCTCGTACGGTTCGTCTATCAGGAATCCTTCGGGCTTGGATACCGTGGCCTCGAACATTGCGCCGCTGGGCGTGCGCACGTAAATCGATTCGAAGTACCCGCGGTCCTTGCGCTCGGAGGTGTCGGTCAAACCCATGCCCTCGAGCCTGGCCTTGACCAAGTCCTGGACAACATGGTCCGCCACCTGGAACGCGCAGTGATGCACGGTACCCTCGCCATAGGTCCAGCTCGCCTGGGGCATGCTCGTTTCCAGGGAAAAGTCGACGAACTTGCCGGAGCCGCCCTCGCCGAATGCATAGCGAGCGTACTTGCCGTCTCGCGCCACCTCGCGGGCAGACCAGCCGTCCTGCATAAACTCCTGCGAAGGTTCCATCTCCCGCACGTTCACTGCGATGGTGTGCAAGCCGCGGATTGCTAACTCGGCCGGCACCTCGCCATTGGAGTAAGGCTTGCGCGCGTCGTCAGCGATGCCGATCAGCTCGTACTCGATGCCACAGGGATGCGCGAACGTTAGAACGTGCTCGCCAAAACGCTCGGAGCGACGAACCTCAAAGCCGTGATTGGCCAGACGCTTCTCCCAGAACGGAATGGCTGACGCCGGCACCGACAGCGCCAAGTTGCCGATCTGCCCGGCCCCACGCTTGCCCTTCCGGCCGAAATGAGCTACCGGGAAGCAGGTGATCAGCGTGCTCTCCTCGCCAAGGTCGTTGCCGTAGTAAAGGTGGTAGAAGGGCGTACCGCCATCGTAGATCAGGGTCTTCTTGACGCTCTTGAGCGAGAGCACCTTGGTGTGGAAGTCATAGTCTTCCTGGGCCGTGCCGACATTCAGGGTGATATGGTGATGGCGCTGAATGGATTGATTTGCTTGAGTCATTCTTGTCTCCTCCTGCTGCGGATGGGGGGTGGTATGAAAAATCGGAAAGACTTCGCGTGCCGTTTGGGGACGGTCAGTCCGCCAAATACTCTGGCGTCATCGCGCCGTCGACCAGATCCCAGATGAATCGCCCGGAAGGCTCGCGTTGTTCTTCGGCGATATGAGCGATCAAGCCGGCCGCACGGCTGAGGACAGCGAAGCCGCGCATAAGCGCTGCGGGGATGCCGATATCGCCCAGGATGGCGGCGATTGCACCCGTTGCATTGATCGTTATGTGACGTCCGGCTGCAGCGTCTATCTCGGCAGCCAGTTGCTCCAGCGCGGCACAATGTGGTCCGTGAGTGCCGACTTCGCGCGCCAGCTTCAATAGCGCAATAGCACGCGGGTCGTCTGGCCGATGCAGATGATGGCCAAAGCCTGGCACCGCCTCCCGCCGCGTGCGGAAGTCCTGGGCAATGCGTTGTGCTTCGGTCGGCCCTTGGTTACCGGCATCCACGATGCGACCCAGGAGCTCGGCTGCCGGCTCCATCGTACCGACGAAGCGGCTGGCTACGGCCAGCAGGCCAGCTGCGACGCCAGCCTGGAGATTTTCCGGCGAACTCGCGTAGATCATGCGCGTAGCGATCGCGCTAGGCGTCATACCGTGCTCCATCAGCGTCACGAGCACGGCTTCGACAATCCGGCGCTGCGCCGCTGTCGGCACCATGCCAAAGGTCTGCTTCATGAAGACATCAACGAAGCTGACCTGGCCGAGCAGGTCGCCGACCAGATCATCGTCGCCATAGTAGACGGCCTGCGTCGTGTAGTGGCAGAGCTTCGTGCGTGCTGCTTTGGCTTCGTTCGGATTGGTCATCAATGGCTCCGAATGCTCAGGATGGTCTCGCGAACCGCAGGCTTTAGTACCTTGCCGACTGAACTACGCGGCAGCGCCTCGAACAGATGTACGTGCTTGGGCGTCTTGACCGAGCCGAGTTCGCGCTTGACAAGAGCGACGAGTTCATTGGTGTCGACGCTCATTCCCGGACGCAATTGCACGGCAGCATGGACGGCCTCTCCCCACTTCGCGTCCGGGATGCCGACCACCGAACAATCCGCGACTGCCGGGTGGGCCGACAGCACCACCTCGACATCGCTGGGATAAACATTGAAGCCACCGGTGATGATCACGTCGCGAATGCGGTCCCGCAGGAATAGGAAACCGCGCTCGTCGAAGATCCCGGCATCGCCTGTACGCAGCCAGCCATTGACCAGTGTCTTGCGTGTTTCTTCTTCCGCCTTCAGGTAGCCGCTCATCACCAGATCCCCGCGTACCGCAATTTCGCCCTCTTCCCCGGCTTTAAGCGGGGTACCGTTCTTGTCGACGATGGCCACCCGGGTGAGCAGCGATGGTTTCCCCACGGAGGCCAGGTTCTCACCGGCCATGTCAGCGGGCGGGAGGAATGTGATGATCTGGGGCGCCTCGGTCTGGCCAAACGAGGTGCACAGGACGGAGCCGAACACAGACTGAGCGTCGCGGATCTGCTCCGGTCGCATCGGCGCGCCGCCGTATACGAGATAGCGCAAGGCGCGCAGTGGACGGGGCGAGCGGCGCTGCTCCTCCACCAGCGAAAGAATCAGTGTGGGCGGCGCGAAGAACAAGGTCGCGTCGTGCGTACTTGCGGCGTCGAGCAGCGCAGAGGCTTTGGCGTACTCCGGAAATATCAGCGCTCCGCCAGCACCCAGAACAGGGAGCATGTATGTGGAAGTGCCATGCGTAATCGGAGCGGCGACCAGATATCGATCTTCCGCAATCAGGCCGAGTTCGTGGACCTGGGTCGCGATATTGGTGTTCCAGGCGCGCAGGGGCTGGATAACCCCCTTCGGGTAGCCGGTGGTGCCCCCGGTAAACTTGATGGCCTGCGGCTCATCAAGACCAATCCCGCCACGCGAGTGCGGGCCCATCATCACAGCAGCTGTCTCACCCTGACAGCGCATCAATTCCTCAAGCGGCCGCAGGCGCGCGGAGATGCCAGCCAACCGTTCTGCCATGTCGGCATCGGCAAGCACGAGCGACGGCTCGACAAACTCGACGATGCGGTGCAATTCAGGGTCGCCATTGCGCGGGTTCAGCGGCACCCATACCTTACCTGCAGCCAGAATGGCCAGGATGCCCACCAAATGATCCACGGTGTTTGCCGCCCCTACGCAGACAAGGCTGCGAGGAGCCGGGTCGATGGCCGTGAGTGCGGCCGCCCGCTCGAGCACCATACGCGCCAGTTCACGGAAGGAAAGTTCGCCAGCAGGACTGATGATGGCCACCCGGTTTGGATGCCGGTCAACGGCGCGCCACAGGAAGTCGATGGGGTACATGCTCGGGGTATCTCCAGTAAACGAAGGCGACGGGATGCGGGACGAACCGACCCGTCATCGCATCGATGGTCGAACTATAGAAGTTTGTTCGAACATTCGAATATTAGGAATAACCCTGCCTACCATGGTAAGATTTGTGACCCTCAGAGCAGGCAGTTAGCCATCCGCTCCGCGACGACAAGCCGAAAACATCCATCGCTTTGAACGCCATGCAAGACGAAATCGAAGCCTATTCAACCGCCCTCGCTACCACAGCTCCCCGCCACCTTGATCTGGCGCGCACCCTGATGCAGGACATCCACAACGGCCATCCTGCCGTGGGTGAACTGCTCCCGACGGAAGCTGAACTGTGCGAAAAGTGGAATTTAAGCCGCTACGCTGTGCGACAGGCGGTGCAGAAATTGTGCAGCCTCGGCTTGGTTACCCGGCAGGCCGGAGTCGGTACGCGCGTTGTCTCCGACCGCCCCCAGAGTCGCTTCCTGCAGGTAATGGACTCGCCTGCCGACCTCGTCGGCTACGCCAAAGGTACAACGCTGCGCAAGTCGGCCTACGAACGCATAGAAGCCGACGAGACCCAAGCAGCCTTGCTGCGCTGCGCGCCTGGGGCAAGTTGGTTGCACATTGCCGGCACGCGATATGGCGGCGCCCCCGCAGACGAAGCGATCGCACTTGTTGATATCTACGTCGACGGGGCTTTCAGTGAACTGCCCCCGCTAGGAGAAACTCTGGCCGTTCCCGTGTACACGATGGTCGAAAAGCAATACGGCATCAAAGTAACGCGAGTCGAGCAGGAAGTGCAGGGATTGCTGATCGAACGCACGCAAGCCGATGTCCTGCAAGTACCGGAAAAATCTGCTGGGTTGCGCATCATCCGGACCTATTTCTTACGTGACAAGGTGATCGCCGTAACGACGGGGGTTCACCCGGCGAGCCGCTTCAGCTATTCAACGACGTATCAGCTGACGCAGACTGTCGGATAGGCTGGCGAACAGTACACTGGAGCCGGCGGTGTTCTGAAATCGGCAATGCAAGCCGGTTTCGGAGCAACTCATTCCGGGTGGCCGAGGGTGTGGCCAGGTTCCGTACGGACTGGATCGACGACATCCGTGCGATGATTTCCGACAAGAAGCTGGAACCCGAACGCGTAGCCCAGCTTTTATTGGCACTGGACGAGTCAAAAGAGACTTGGGCAATCGTGCACAACTTCGGCGAGCTCATCGATGAGGCCTACTGGAAACGAAAGCACTCCTTCGCCATCGTTGGGGGTGCCGACGATTTGTTGTTTGCGATTGACAAGTACATTTCGTGCGGGCGGCCCATGGCGGCCATCGAGGCACCGCATCGCCGACTTGGTGATGTGCCCTCGCGCCGGCTCATGCAGTTGCTCCTGGTCGCGACACCAGAAATCAATGCTCTAAGAGGTAATGGCGGAACGATGTCCGTCTACTACATAGAGCAGATCTTCGACGAGCTTGAGAACCGCTCGGATATTCCTGCGGAAGAACTCGCGAAGATGGAGTTCGCCTATCGGCCCCTGACAGTGTGTGGAACCTCAGCAGTCGTACGGATCTGCGCGTTCCCTGACTAATGCTGTATTTCCCGAAGCCCTATCCGGATGAAATCATAAGCAGCCTGCTTATCCGTGCATGCAGGCACACCGGATATTGCTACCACACACTTCTAGGCAAACTTGGCTCGCCTCGGCACTATCAGGAATCACCGTTCTTGACTAGGAGACGTCCGTAACTCCGGCGGTAAGGCAGCAAGCTCGACCGGCGCGAACCCAAGACGCGAGAAGTAGCCCGCAGAGGTATCCGTACTGACTACCAGGGACTCGATGCCGCGTAGCCGAACGTCGGAAAGCAGCAGCCCGGCCAACCCCGCGCGCCTGGCGCGCTTTGCCACGGCGAGGCCTCTGACCAGGGCAACGTTGCCGCCTAATTCCTCGATGCCTGCGCACCCAAGGAGTCCCTGCTTGTCCCTGCTGACATGAAATTGCACCGATTGACGATGGGTGCCCCCGGCAGGTAGCGAGCAAGACTGAAGTAGCGCCTCCACATCGGACAAATCGGTCGTGGTTGCTTGACGGGGCCGCATGGTGCTACCTGGAAATCCAATGACGATGAGGAGTGGAGGACAGCGAGCGCTGCGGCATGCGTCCGTTATGCGCCTGTTGGCCGATGCCGGCCCACGTCGTTCGAGCCAGCAAGCAAAACAAAAGAGCCACCCCTTCAGGATGGCTCCGACAACCCCGCGACAATACGTCCACCGAACATGGCACCTGCAGCCGAACGCTCTCTTGACATCCGTGCCGCCTTGAAAAGATGCCATTGCGGGACGTGCAATCAAATCGGCGTATGGCCCACCCCAATGGTCCATACGCAAAAATGCTTTTCAGATTTCTTTAGCTGCGACTTGATACGGGCAAATGATAGAGCCCTCTTGTTGCAACATTAAGACACTGCCGAAAACAATATTTGTGCAACCGCGCGAACTGCATGGTCACGCACACGCAGCTGACTACTGACTATTGTCATGCTCCAGGCTAATGCAGCAGCGCATCCTCAAAGGCGATCTGCTCCACCGTATCAAACAGCGCCCCGAGGCTGGCCGCGCCCGCTGCTGCCATCCCGCCATCACAGCCGCCGCGCGCCGCCCCGATGGCGTCCAGGCTTCGCCGCATCCCGGCCACCGCCGCGCCCGGCAACAACGTCGTCAGGCTTGCCCGGCGAACGCCCAGCTCACGCAGCCGTTCCAGCGGCACATTCGCGGCCGACGGGCTAGGCGCCAGCCCGGTCCCGGCGCTCAGTGTCACCGGGATATCCAGTGCGCGCACCAGCCGGGCGATATCGTCCTCGGTGCGCGGCGCAATGGGCAACAGCATGTCGGCGCCCGCCGCCTGATACGCCCTTGCCCGGAGGATGACCTGCTCGGTGGTCTCGCAGGCAAACGCGTCCGTGCGGGCAATGATCATGAAGTTGCCATCGCGCCTGGCGCGCTGCGCCGCATCGATCTTGGCGAGCATCTCGCCAAGCGGCACCACTTCCTTGGCCACCGCCGAGCCCCAACGCCTTGGCACGACCTGGTCCTCGATGTTCAGGCCCGCCGCGCCGGCCTCCTCGAACAGCTCCACGGCATAGTGGACGCCGCGCGGGTTGCCATAGCCCGCGTCCGCATCGGCGGTAATGGGAATGGATGAGGCTCGGGTCAGCCGCCGGCAGTGCTCCACGCATTCCGTCAGCGTGAGCAGGCCGATATCCGGGACGCCCAGCAGGCTGTACGACAGCATGGCGCCGCTGATGCACGCGCTCTGGTAGCCCGCCTGCTCCACCAGCCGCAGGCTGAAGATATCGTGGACGGCGGGCGCGACCACAAACGATTCCCGTTGCAGCAGGGTGCGCAGGGATGCGGTCTTTTGAACCGGGGCAATGCGTTGCATGGACTTAGGCTCGCGAGGATGGGTGGGAAGTCATGGGGCTTGTCACTCCTTCGGCATGCTGTCGGCCAGCTTGCGCATCATGGGCTTGCGCGCGGCGATTTCCCGGGCCCAGTCGTCCCCTGGCAGGTAGGCCAGCACCGGCGCATCGTTGCCTGCCTTCTTCAGGTATTCCGGATCCTTGAGGGTCGCCCTGACGGCCGCGCGCAGCTTCTCCACAATGGCCGGCGGCACGCCTGCGGGCACCGCAATCCCCCGCTCGGCCGGCATCACGTCGTCAAAACCTTGCTCCCGGGCCGTCGGCACATCGGGCAGCGAAGCGGCCCGCTTCTCCCCCATCTGCGCGATAATCTTCAGCGGCACGGCCTCCTTGCTCGCATCCTGCAGCTCGCCCGTCGTGACCGCCGCAAAATCGATATGCCCGCCAAACAAAGCCGTCTTGGATTGCGCCGTCCCGTTGTAGGGGATGTCGTTGGCCTTCACGCCCGCCACGTTCTGCAATTGCAGTAACGCCAGGTGCCCGTTCGTCCCGACCCCGTTGTGGCCGAAAGACAGCGACGCTGGCTTCTTCTTCAACGCCGCCACCACGTCCTTCAGGTTGTTGTACGGGCTATCCTTGCGCGCCACCAGGATGGTCGGGTCGCTCAGCACCCGGGCAACCAGTTGCAGCGCGGCGGGATCGAAGCTGGTCTTCCGGTACAGCGGCGAGAACGCCATGGCCGGCAGGTTGACCACGCCAACGGTGTAGCCGTCCGGGGCCGCGCGCATCAGGCTGAGATTGGAAATCTCGCCGGCGGCGCCGGGCTTGTTCTGCACCACCAGGCTCGCGTTCGCGCCAAGGTAGCGCTGGATGAACGGCGCCATCGTGCGCGCCATGGTATCGGTGCCACCGCCGGCGGCAAACCCGACGTAGACCTGGATGGGATGATCGCTGGGCCACTCCGCCCTGGCAGGGGTCGCCGCCATGCCCGTTGCGAACAGAAGCCACACGCCAAGCGTGTTGATTGCGTAGTGCGTCTTGAAAGCCTTGAGCCCGTACCGCATGATCTTTCCTCCTCCCAGCCAATATTGACGATGGCCAGACGATACGTACCTCCCGCACTGGAAGAAAGCGACAAATCCTCACGGCCCCCGGTGAGATTCTGGAATGACCGCGCGCGGGCGGGGCATCAAGCGCTTCGCCAGGCCAAGGCCTCGCCATGACACTCAAGCAGCTGGAAGCGTTCTACTGGGCCGCGAAACTCGGCAGTTTTTCCGTAGCCGCCGCGCGCCTGCATGTCACGCAGTCATCGCTATCAAAGCGCATCGCCGAGCTGGAAGACGATCTGGGAAAGGCGTTGTTCGACCGTACCGGGCAACGCTCGGTGATCACCGACGCGGGCGAACGCCTGCTTGAGCATGCTGCCCAGATCCTTGACATAGAAAGCCGCATCCGTTCGGACCTGGACATGGCTGGCGCGCTGCGCGGGAGCTGCCGGTTCGGCATCAGCGAGCTGGTTGCGTCCACCTGGTTCCCGCGCCTGGTCGCGCGGGTGCGCGAGCTACATCCCAATCTGGTGCTGGAGCCGCAGGTGGATCTGACGCGCAACCTGGAGCGCAAGCTGGAACGCGGCGAGCTGGACTTCGCGATCATTCCCGGCCCCTCCACCTCGCCCAACCTGTCACAGGAAAAAGTCGGTGAGCTGGCCTACAAGTGGATGGCGTCGCCGCAGCGGCTGGCGTGCGGCACAGTCCTCACGCCCCGGCATTTCGCCGAGCATCCGGTGATCATGCTCAGCGCCGAAGCCGGCCTGACATTGGCCTTCGAAAGATGGGCGGCGGAGCAAAATCTCGAGATCCCAAGGGCGCTGGTTTGCAACAGCCTGTCGGCATTGATTGCCATGGTGATGGCGGGCGTGGGGATCAGCCTTTTCCCGCAGTCCTACGTGGCGCCGTTTGTGCGCGCGGGCAAGCTGGCAGAGCTGGCGAGCAAGCCGGCGCCGCACAACCTGTCTTACGTGAAGGCGGTCACGATGGAGGAGGCGGATTTTTCGGTGAGTTCACCGTTGTGGCCGGAGGCCACAACGGTGAACGGAAAAGGCAAAGCGAAAACCGCGAGGGGAAAATAACCCCCCTCTAGTTCACCCGGTACCGTTTCACCATATCCCAGTCAAGCTGGATATCGAATCCTGGCCCTTGCGGAATCGCCATGATGCCATCCTTGATGGCGGGCGGATTTACCCACATGCCGGGGAAGATCGGGTCGCGGTCCGGGTCGGGGAAGCACTCCACGCAGATCCCGTGCGGCATCGCGCCTAGCATGTGCGAGGCGATCTGCGGCTCCTCGTGGTGGGCCATGCGCACGCCAACCAACGCGCAAGCTGCCGCGGCGCGCCGCCACTCGGTGATGCCGCCGCCTTCCGATGCGTCGAAGTTGATGATGTCCACGGCCCCGGCATCCAGCAGCCGGCGCACGCCCGCCGCGCTGACTTCGCTCTGGCCTGCGTTGATGGGAATCGATGTGGCGCGACGCACGGCCGCCATGCCGCGCGCATCGTCATGCCAGTGGCAGGGTTCCTCGAACCAGGCAATGTCGTAGGGCTCGATCAACCGTGCAAAGCGGGTCGCATCCTGGATGCTCCAGCCGCGGTTGGCGTCCACCGCAATCAGGAAATCGTCGCCGCCGCCCTGCCGCGCGTACTTCACGCGCTCGGCATCTTCCTCGGGCGATACGCCGCCCACCTTGACCTTGCAGCCCGCCATGCCTACCGATTTCAGCCATGCCATTTCGGCAGCGAGGTCGGAGAGGGTCTTACCCGGCAGGTAGTAGCCGGCGATGGCAATGATCGGGATCTCCTGGCGATAGCCGCCAAGCAGCCGGCACACGTTGATGCCCAGCGACTTGCCCACCAGGTCCCACACGGCCGTATCCACGCAGGCGATTGCGTTCATCACCAAGGGGCGGTCGGGCGCCGCGATGGTAAGCCGAAACAGTTTCTCCCAGATGCGTTCGCAAGCGTAAATGGATTCGCCCACCAGCAGCGGCGCCATGTCCTGCTCGATCATGCGGGCGATCTCCGGGCCGTGTTCGCGGGGGTCGCCGTTGTACACCTCGCTGACCAGCCCCGAACTGGTGTGGATGCGCGTGATCACGGTCGCGCGGCTGGTGACACGGTAGGAGCTGCCGGAGAACACTTTGTTGAGCGGGATGCTGACGGCGATAGCCTCGACGCGTTCGATCTTCATGATTGCGGTCTTCCTGTTTGCAGCGTTGTGTGAAGCGGTGGTGACTGGCTCAACCCCGGCTAGTCGATGGTGGCGCCCGAGCGCTTGACGATGGCCGCCCACTTCGAGCTCTCGGACGTGATGTAGGCACCCAGCGCCTCCGGCGTGGAGCCCACCGGCACGATGCCGTCAATCAGGAAGCGGCGGCGCAGCTCCGAGTCCTTGATCAGGCCGGCAATCTCGTTACTGAGCCGCGTGACGATGGGGCGCGGCGTGCCGCGGGGCGCCAGCAGCGCATACCAGACGTTCGATTCGTAGCCGGGCACGCCGGCCTCGGCAATGGTGGGCACGTCCGGCATCGAGACCGCCCGCTGCGCCGTGGACACGGCCAGCACGCGCAGCTTGCCCGCCTTGATCTGCTGGGACGCCACGCCGTAGCTGGCAAACATCACGTTCACCTGGCCGGCCAGCAGCGCGGGCATGGCCGGGCCGGTGCCCTTGAAGGGCACGTGAACGAGGTCGAGCCCCGCCATCGATTTGAGCAACTCCATCGACAGGTGCGGGCCGCTGCCATTCCCGGACGAGCCATAGGTGTACTTGCCGGGGTTCGCCTTGACCAGCTTGATGAACTCGGCGAGGTTCCTGGCGGGCACGGACGGATGCACCACCAGGAAGTAAGGCGCCGAAGCCACCAGGGACACCGGCTCGAAATCCTTGATCGGGTCGTATGGCAGATTGCGATAAAGACTCTGGTTCACCGCCAGTTGCGAGGTCAGCGCCAGCGCCAGCGTGTAGCCGTCGTTGGGCGCCTTGGCGACCATATCCATGCCGATGTTGCCGTTGGCCCCGCCGTGGTTGTCCACGATGATGCGCTGACCCATCCGCTCCGACAGGTACAAGGTGAGCGGACGCGCGACGGTATCGCCACCGCCGCCGACCGGGTATGGCACGACCACGCGAACGGGCCGGTTGGGATAAGTATCGGTGGGCGCGGCGGCTGCTACGGCGGCGGTCACGCAAAGCAATGCCGTTGCAACAACGCGGCCAAGCTGCTGGGCGATTCGGTCCATGACGGTGTCTCCTTTCGTTATAGGTATGTGCTTGCCGGCTTTCAGTCCAGCCAGCCGCTTGCCCGTATCTTGTCGAGCAAGCTCTCGACAATCTCAGGCGCCAGGCCGACGTAGGTGGCGGGATCGAGCAGTTGCTTGAGCGTGGCGGGGTCCAGCGCTTCGCAAATGGTGGCATTGCGCTGCAGCGCCTGCTCGAAGGTGATGCCCCCTTCCATGCCCTGCATGGCGGCGGCGTAGACCAGTTCATGCGCGGTCTGCTTTCCGACCTTCTCGGAGAGCGCGAACATCACGCGCTCCACCGCCTTCCACTCCATGCGCACCGCCGCCACGTCACGCTCGTGCTCCGCCATCTGCGCGTCGTGCATCATCGCCACGCTGTAGCGGATGGCGCGGCTGAGCGTCACCACCGTCTCCACCACGGCGGGGTTGCGCTTGTGCGGCATGGTGGATGACCCGACCTTGCCTTCGTTGAACGGCTCCGCCAGTTCGCCGACCTCGTCGGCCTCGAGGTTCATGATGGCATTGGCGATCTTTCCCAGCGTGGCGCCGATCAGACCGAGCACGCTCACGTACTCGCCAAGGCGGTCGCGCGCGGGCTGCCAGCTGATGTCGGCCACGTTCAGGCCCAGCCGCGCCATCAATCGCGCCTCCAGCGCCATGGCGTGCGGGCCGAACGAGGCCTTGGTGCCCACCGCGCCCACCATCTGGCCAACGAAGGTGCGCGCCTCCAGCGCCTGCATCCGCTCGTGGTGGCGGCCAAGCTCCGACAACCAGACCGCGCACTTATGGCCAAAGGTGATCGGCAAAGCCTGCACCGAATGGGTCCGTCCGGCCATCGGCGTGTGCTTGTGCGCATCCGCCAGCCGATACAGTTCGCGCGAAGCCGCGGTCAGGTCGCGCATCAGGATGCTGTGCGCCTCGCGCACCTGCAGCATCATGCCGGTGTCGTACACGTCCTGCGAAGTCGGTCCGAAATGCACGAACTCGCCCAGCGCGCCCGCGCACTGGCGCTGCAGCGCGCGCACCGCGGGCACCAGCGGATGCTTCACACGGCGTGTTTCGCGGGCGAGCGCCGCCATGTCGATATCGGCGACGTTGGCCCGCGCCGCGATCTCGCCGGCCGCAGCCGAGGGAATGATGTCCAGCGCCGCTTGCTCAAGTGCCAGTGCCGCCTCGAAATCGAACCACTTCTGTACCCGGTTCTCCTCCGAGAACACGGCACGCATCTCATCCGTGCTCCACATATGCTGCTGCAGGGGCTGGTCGAACACACTGGAAGTCATCACAGAGGCCTTTTACGCTGGGAGAAGATGTGGCGATTCTCTGCTTCCCATATCTTTCTGTAAAATGACATGTTTGTAGACAATCATTGCCATAATGGCATGATATGACCCTCCAACAACTTCGCTGCATCCAGGCTGTGATCGCCAGCAACCTCAGCGTGTCCCGCGCCGCGGATGCGCTGCACACGACCCAGCCCGCGGTGAGCAAACTCATCCGGTCGCTGGAAAACGAGATTGGCGTGGAGCTGTTCGTGCGCCGCGGCAACCGGCTGGTGGCGCTGACCGATGCGGGACAGGAAGCAGCGGCGCTGTCCCGCCGGGTGCTGAACGACACGCGCGCGCTGACCAACCTGGCGCAAGCCAACCTTGCCGCGAGCAGGGGCACCTTGTGTGTGGGCACCACGCATATCCACGCCCGCTACGCCCTGCTCGACGTGATCCGGCGCTTCACCGCCGCGCATCCGGCCGTCAACCTGGAGTTGCTGCAAGGCACGCCCGCCCAGATCGTGCAGTGGGTGGCCGAAGGCGCGGTGGAACTCGGCGTCTCGACGCTGCCGCCGAAGACGCCGGAGGGCATCCTCACGCTGGAGGCCTATCCCATCCCGCGCTGCCTGATCGTGCCCAGGCGGCATCCGCTGCTCAAGCTCAAGAAGGTCACGATCGAAGATATCGCGCAGTATCCGCTCGTGACCTATGACGAGCACTTCAATTCCGGGTGGGTGGTGACACGGGAGTTCCAGCGCAAAGGGCTGTCGCCGCGGGTCGTGGTGCGGGCCACCGACGCGAATGTGATCAAGGCTTATGTGGCGGCGGGGCTGGGGGTGGCTGTGATCCAGCAGATGGCGCTTGAGCCGGCGCGGGATGTTGACCTGGCGGTGATCGATACCGGGGGGATCTTTCCCGCATCCATGGCGGCCATCAGCTTGCGGGACGACCAGTATGTACGCGGCTATATGCAAGACTTCATCGGCATGATCTCGCCGAAGGGGGCGGCGCAGGTACTGGGGTTGGCCGCCGGAGCGGCACGGGCCGGCTCCGGGGCATAGGGCTTGGGCACATCCCTTCGCCCGCTAGCGGGGTCAGGGAAGCATGCCTCAATCCAGCGGCCGCCCAGGCCTGAACCCATCCCGCAGTTCCCGCTTGAGCACCTTCCCGATGGCACTGCGCGGCAGCACCTCCACCAGCTCCAGCACGGCAAGCCGCTGCGTCTTGCCAACCTGCTCGTTGGTCCACGCCATCAAGGCGTCATCGGACACCGTGGCACCATCGCGCCGAACCACAAATGCCACCGGCGTTTCACCCCATCGCTGCGAGGGCACGCCAACCACCGCGCAATCGAGCACGTCGGGATGCTGCTGCAGGACCCCTTCCAGGTCGCTGGGATAGATATTGAAGCCCCCGCTGATGATCATGTCCTTCTTGCGGTCCATCAGCGTGAGAAAGCCGTCTTCGTCAAAGCGGCCAACGTCGCCGGTGCGGATGAAGAGCTTGCCGGTGGCGTCGCGCCATTCGGCGGCGGCGGTCTTCTCCGGCTGCTTGTGGTAGCCGGCCATGATGGCGTTGGAGTGGCCGACGACTTCACCGATTTCGCCCACGGGCACTTCATTGCCGTCGTCGTCGATCAGGCGGATGTCGTGTCCTTCCATGGGCTTGCCCACGGTGTGGAGCTTGGTGGGGAATTCGTGCGCGGCCAGCACGCAGCTGCCGCCGCCTTCTGTCATGCCGTAGTACTCGACCAGGCCACCGGGCCAGCGCTTGAGGACCTCGGCTTTGAGCGCGGCGGAGAGCGGCGCGCTGGTGGAGAATTTCATCCGGTACGAGGACAGGTCGTAGTCATCGAAGTCGGCGCGCGCCAGCAGGCGCTGGTATTGCACGGGCACCAGCATGCTGTGCGTGACGCGGTGCTGCGCAGCCAGTTGCAGATAGCGCTGCGCGTCGAACTTGGGCATCAGCACCGCGGTGCCGCCGAGCGCCAGCGTGGGAATGAAGCTGACCAGCGTGGTGTTGGAGTACAGCGGCGTGGAGATCAGCGTGACGGCATCCGGGCCGTAGCCGCCGGATTCCTGGACGCGGCGGATCTGGTTCCAGCGCAGGGCGTGGGTGTGCACGATGCCCTTGGGCGTGCCGGTGGTGCCCGAGGAATAGATGATGTTGAAGACCTGTTGCGGTGCAACAGGATGGGCTTGCGGGCGGCTGCCCTGGCGCGCCAGCCAGGCTTCGAAGGCGAGGCCGGTGGGCGCATCGGCCAGCCCGATGAGCCGGGCCTGGATGCTGTCCTTGACGTCTGCGATCTCGCGCAGGACGTCCGCGTCGACAAAGAACAGCCGGGCGTCGGAGTCTTCGACCATGCCAGCCAGGCTGGCCGGCGTGGAGGACGGCGCCAGCGGCACCAGGGCCACGCCTGCGCGCAGGCCGCCGATGAGGATGGCGGCGTATTCGTTTGACGCTGCCGCGCAGATGGCGAGCGAGGCGCCGGGCTGCAGGCCATCGCGCTGCAAGGCGGCGGCGACGCGGTCGGCCAGCGCGTCGAATTCGGCATAGGTGAGCGAGCCGCGGCTGTCGACGACCGCGACCTGCTGAGGCCGCTCGGCGGCGTGCAGGCGGACGCAGTCCGCGAGGTTGCCAATCGGCTGTGCCAGAAGTTCTGTGATGCCCATAGGGTTGTCCTGTCTCCACTTGGCGTCGCGAGAGACGGGTCCGGGGAGAACTGTCTGGCGCGCGCGAATTATCGTTTTGAACGGCCGGGCATCCGGCGTTCATCCCACCGGCCCGCCGGTATTGCCGCAGGCCAGTGGAGATTTTCGCACGGCCGCGGCAAGGCTGCCCGCGGCCGCTGGATATTCACGCAGACGGCTCGTAGTCCACCTGGTGCCGTGCGATGCGCAAGTCGCCAAGCTCTTCCTTCACGCGCAGGTGCTCCGGGTGGCTGGCATAGCCCTCTAGCGCCTTTTGCGATTCGAACTCGGAGTACAGGACCACGTCGCAGGCGTAGTTGACCTTGCTCGAGTCCACGCCCACCTCCAGGTGGCGCATTCCGGGAATCCGGCCGCGAAGCCCTTCGAACGCAAGCTTGAGCCGGGACACGGCGTCTTGCTTGTCGACTTCGGTCTCTCCGCGCAGGTTCCACATCACGATGTGTTTGACGATGGACACGATTTCTCCCTTTGCCGACTTTGGCCGATCTTGGCCGATCTTCCTGATATTCCTGACATTGAGCCAACGTTAAGCTGGCGGGAAACCGACCTTCTGCGGCCACAGGTTGCTAAAGGCATGCACGCTCGACTGCCCGTAGACGCCGGCCCGCGTGAAGGGCTCGCCGGCCAGCCAGACCTTGGCCTCGCCGAGCGACGGGAAATCGATCACCAGCAGGCTGCCGACCATGCTGGTGCCGTCCTCGCCCAGCAGCGGGCCAGCAAAGGCAATGCTGCCGGCCTTGGCGCCGAGGTAGACCTTGTGCTCCGGGCGCACGCGGGCGCGCAGTTCGCTGGTGCCGGGCTTGTCGAGAAGATGGAATACAAACAGCATGGGGCTTACCTCCTGGACGGCGCCGGTGCTGCCGGTGCCGGGTTGAGAATGAAATCGAAGTCCAGCGTGCCAATCGAAGTCCAGCGTGTAGAACGGCGTGGCCGATGGCGTGCCGTCCGGGGCGGTGCCGGCTTCGTGCTGCACCCAGTCCGCGATCAGGGAGCTGCGCACGCCGAAGACCGTGTCGGACTCCAGGTATTCGCCGCCTTCGCGGAACACATGGGTGATGAGCGTTTCGTAGCCAGGCGCGGAGATCATGAAGTGCAGGTGCGCGGGGCGCCACGGATGGCGGCCCATGGCATCGAGCATGCGGCCCACCGGCCCGTCGTGCGGGATCGGGTAGCACTCGGCCACGATCGACTTGAAGTGAAAGCCGCCGCTCTCGTCGGCCGTCAGCGTGCCGCGGCCCTGGCGGCCATCGAGGCCCGCTTGCTGTACGTCATAGAGGCCTTCCGAATCTGCCTGCCAGACTTCCAGCCGCGCGTTCGGCACCGCCTCGCCCGTCACGCTCTTGACCTTGCCGCTGACATAGCACGGCTCACCGGTCATGCCGTTGCCTACGTCGGCGCCCAGTTCGTACTCTGGCGCGTCATCGACGTAGAACGGCCCGAATACCGTGGCCTCGGTGCAGCCGCGCGGCTTCTTGTGGTTCTGCGCGGTGACCAGCGTGGACAGGCCCAGGGTGTCGGACAGCAGGATGAACTCCTGCCGGCTGCCGGTGCAGGTGTGGCCGACTTCAGTCAGGAACTTGATGCCTTCGGCCCATTCGCCTTCCGTGAGCTGCACCTCGCGGGCGAAGGCGTGGAGATGCTGGACCAGGCTGGTCATGATCTCCTTGAGCCGCCCGTTGGGCATGTCGGCATGCCGCGCCAGCACGGCCTGAGTGATGGTCTCTTCGTCTAGATTGCGCATGATGTGTGCTCTCTTGTGGTCGTTCTTGATGACATTAGGCCTTGGTGGCATCTTCCCAGCGCGGGCAGGTGCGCTTGCTCACCGGGATGTCGATCGACTGGTAGTTGGTCTTGTCCACCACCGTGGCCGGCAGCACGATGCTCTGCGTGACCGGCATGCCGCGCAGCTTGCGGATGGCGGCGATCGTGCCCAGGCACCCCTGCGCAAAACCATTGTAGTCACCGGTGGCGAGCAAGGTGCCTGCCTTGATTGCGTCGATGGCCTCCTGCGTGCCGTTGATGCCGGACACCAGCGCCTTGCGGTTGGCGCCTTGCAGCGCCTCGATCGCGCCGATGGCCATGGCATCGTTGGCGGCAAAGATGCCGTCGATCTGCGGGTAGGACTGCATCAGGTTTTCCATGACCTGCAGGGCTTGCAGGCGCTGGTAATTGGCCGGCTGCGAGGCCACCAGCTTGACGTTGGGAAACGCCTTGAGTGCGTCGTGCATGCCTTTGACGCGGTCGATATTGGTCAGCGAGCCCTTGATGCCTTCCAGCAGCACCACGTTGCCCTTGCCGCCCATGGCCTTGAACAGGTGCGTGGCGGTCTTCAGCCCCAGGTCATAGTCGCTGGCGCCGACGAAGGAGACAAAGTTGCCGACCTCGCTCTTGTCGGTCACGTTGACCACCGGGATATTGGCCGCGTTGATCTTCTTCACGCCCGGACCCATGGCCTTGTAGTCCACCGGGACAAAGACGATGGCGTCGGTCTTCTTGACGATCACGTCCTCGATCTGGCTCATCTGCTCGGGGATGCTGTCCGGCTTGGTGGGGATGTAGTGGGTGACGCGCGCGTTCATGCTCTTGGCCGCCGCGTCCGCGCCCTGGCGCACCACCTGGAAGAACGGGTTGGTCTGGTTCTTGGTGAACACCGCGATGCGCTCGCCGTCCGCGTGGGCCGGTGCGGCCAGGATGCCGAGGGCCAGCACGGCGGCCAGTTGCTGCAGGTTACGTACGTTCATGTTGTCTCCTTTGTCTCTGATGAAAAGCTTGCGGCCTTGATTGACGATCTTGATTGACGACCTCGAGTGACGACCTTGATTGACGACCCTGAGCTAAGACCTCACGCCTAGCCGCTTGCGCGACAACGTATCCAGGAAGACCGCCAGCACCACGATCACGCCCGTCACCAGCGGCTGCCAGTTGGCGCTGACGGTGAGCAGGTTCATGCCGTTGAGCACCAGCGTGAGGATGATGGCGCCCACCAGCGTGCCGGATACGCGGCCCACGCCGCCGAACAGCGAGGTGCCGCCGATCAACACCGCAGCGATGGCGGGCAGCGTCAGCGCCTCGCCAATATCGCCTTCGGCCGAGTTCAGCCGCGCCAGGAACACCAGGCTGGCGATGCCGGCCATGGCGCCACTCACCAGGTACACCAGCACCAGCCGCCGCTTCACCGGCACGCCGGAGAGCCGCGCCGCCACGGGATTGGCGCCGATGGCGTAGATCTCCTGGCCATAGGTGGTCTTTTGCGACATGGCGGTGCCCGCCACCAGGAACGCCAGCATCAGGTAGACCGGAATGGGCACGCCCCACAGGTAGCCGCTGCCGATCGCCCGGAACGCCGGCGGGAAGCCGTGGATGGTCTCGCCCGCCATGAACCAATAGGTGACGCCGTGCAGCACCCACAACATGCCGTAGGTGGCGATGAATGGCGGGATGCGCAGCATGGCCACCAGCAGGCCGTTGGCCAGCCCGATCAGCGCGCCGGTGCCCAGACCCGCGCTCACGCCGAGCATGGTGGAGCCGGTGGCCTTCATCACGGTCGCCGCCACGCAGGCCGACATGGCCACGTTGGCGCCCACCGACAAGTCCAGGCCGCCGGTCAGGATCACCAGCGTCACGCCCGATGCCAGCAGGAACAGCAGGCTGGCCTGGCGCAGCACGTTGAGGATATTGCCCAGCGTCAGGAACGCGTCCGACGCCACCGCGAGCAGCAGGCACAGCAGGCCCAGCGCGAACAGCCGGTAGGCAAACGAGCGGGCATCCGCCGAGAGTGGCGGGAACAGAGTCGCCGTGTTCATGCTTTCCCCTTGAACGATTCGATCAGCAGCACCACCAGCACCAGCAGTCCGATGGCCGCTACCTGCACCGATGACTGCACGCCAACCAGGTTGAGCCCGTTGCGCAGCACGCCCACCGCCAGCACGCCCAGCACCGTGCCGGGCAGCCAGCCGTTGCCGCGCTCGAAGGTGGTGCCGCCCACCGCCACCGCGGCGATGGCATCGAACTCCAACCCGATGGCCGCCGTGGGGTGCCCGGCATTCATGCGCGCCGTGAGCAGCAACGCGGCCAGCCCGGCCATCAGCCCGCCCAGCGCATAGACCGCGATGAGATACACATTGATGCGCACGCCGGAGAACTTGAGCGCCTCGCGGTTGCCGCCCAGCGCGAACACATAGGCGCCAAAGCGGGTGTGGTAGAGCAGCCAGTGGAACAGGCCGTAGAACACCACCGCGATCCAGATCGGGAACGGCACGCCCAGCAGTTGCCCGGCGTAGATCAGCGGAATCGTGTCGCCGATGCCTGTCACGCTCTGGCCATCGGTCGCCACCAGCGCCAGCCCCTGCGCGACGCCCAGCGTGCCGAGCGTGGCCACGAAAGGCGGGATCTCCAGCCACGACACCAGCGCCCCGTTGAGCAGGCCGAACGCCAGCCCGGTAAGCAGCGCGGCGCCCAGAGCAAGAGGCAGCGACTCCGTGGACACCATCACCATCGCCAGCACCACGCCGCACAAGGTCAGCACGGCGCCCATCGACAGGTCCAGCCCTTCGGTCATGATGATCAGCGTCATGGGCAAGGCGATCAGCAGCAGGATGGTGGATTGCGTGCCGATGTTCAGCAGGTTCTCCACGCTCAGGAAGCCCGAGCCCGTCACGCTGAAGCCCAGCGAAAGCAGCAGCAGCACCCAGACCGATCCGGGCACCTTGCCAATGGAAAGGCTAAGCGGACGCGGTAGTGCGTTGGTATCAAGCATCGTTCATCCCCAGTTGCAGAATGCGTTCTTCGGTCATCTCGCCATGGGCGACTTCGCCGGCGATGCGCCCGCCGCGCATGACATAGGTGCGGTCGCAGACATTGATGATTTCCGGCAGTTCGGAGCTGATCAGCAGGACGCCAGCGCCCTGCTTCACCAGGCTGTCGATCAAGGCAAAGATCTCGGCCTTGGCGCCTACGTCGATGCCGCGCGTGGGCTCGTCGAAGATAAACAGCTTCGCTTCGGCGACCAGCCATTTGCCGATCACGATCTTTTGCTGGTTGCCACCGGAGAGGAACTGCGCGAGCTGGTTGCCGTTGGGCGTGGCAATGCGCAGCCGCGCGATCTCGCGCTCGGCCAGCGCCTCGGCCTTGTCTGCGCGATACCAGCGTGCGGGAAAGGCGCGGCGCAAGCCGGCCAGCAGCAGGTTGTCGCGCACCGTGCGGATCAGCGCCAGCCCCTCCGACTTGCGGCTTTCCGGAATCAGCGCGGCGCCCAGTTCGCGGGCCCGGTCCGGCCCGCCGGTGAGGCGTTTGCCAAAGATGCGGATTTCGCCCTGGCGGACCAGATCCGCGCCAAACACGGCGCGCGCCACCTCGCTGCGGCCCGAGCCCACCAGCCCGGCCAGGCCCACGATCTCGCCGGCGCGCACCTGCAGGTTGATGTCGGTGATGCCGTTGTCGGCGCTGACGTTGTGCACATCCAGCGCCACTTCGCCCAGTTGCGCGCTGCGCTCGCGGCTATAGCTCATGTCGACCTTGCGCCCGACCATGCGCGCCACCAGTTCGTCCGGCGTGGCGTCGCCGGGCAGGCAGGCGCCTACCTTGCGGCCATCGCGCAGGATGGTGATGCGGTCGCCCAGCGCAAAGACCTCCGCCATGCGGTGCGAGATATAGATCATCGAGACGCCATCGGCCTTGAGCCGCGCGATCACGGCGAACAACTTCTCGGTCTCGCGGTCGGACAGCGCGGCGGTAGGCTCGTCCAGCACCAGGATGCGTGCGTTCTGCGACAGCGCCTTGGCGATTTCCACCATCTGCTGCTGGGCCACGCCCAGCGCATGCACCGGCGTGCGGGTGCTCACCTCCATGCCCAGGATATCGAGGATGCGGCGTGCTTCGGCGTGCATCCTGGCGGCGTCGACGGAGCCGGGAATGCGCCCGCGCGGCTCGCGGCCCAGGAAAATGTTCTGCGCGATGTCAAGGTATGGCACCAGCGAGAACTCCTGGAAGATCACCGCGATGCCCAGGCGCATGGTGTCGGCCGGGCTGGTGATCGCCACCGGGGCGCCATCGTGATAGAACTCGCCGGCATCGGCCACGTAGACGCCGCACAGCACCTTCATCAGCGACGATTTGCCGGCGCCGTTCTCGCCCAGCAGCATGTGCACCTCGCCGGGGTAGATGGCGAACGACACATCGTCCAGCGCCTTCACGCCGGGAAAGCCCTTGCAGATGCCGCGCATCTCGAACAGCGGCGTGACTTCGGTGATTGCGTTCATGATGCGAGCCTGAAGATCTTGCCGGCGCCGATGCCGTGCGGAGCGGGTTGTCGATGCATGGTCTCCTCCTTATCGTTGGTGTTTTTCTAGCGCTGACGGCCGATTGATACGCCCGCCCTACCGCCCCGCCGCCAGGCGTTCGCCCGATTCGCGCAGGGCGTCGAGCTTGCCCGGCAGCCCGTCCACCAGCAGCCGGCCGTGACGCTTGCGCGCCTTGCCCGCCACGAACACGCTGTCGATATTGGCCAGGCTGGCCTGCATCACGATGGCGCTGACCGGGTCGTGCAGCGGCATCATGTTGAGCTTGCGGGCGTCGATCATCACCAGGTCGGCCTGCTTGCCCACGGCCAGCGAGCCGATGCGGTCTTGCATGCCGAGCATCCGCGCGCCGGCCAGCGTGATCCAGTCCAGCGCATCACGGCAGCTCACCGCATGCGCGGGCGCGATCTCGCCGTGCAGCTGGCGGTACTCGGCATGGTCCAGCGCGCGCTGGATGCCCAGCGCCATGCGCGCGGCGATGAACATCTCGCCGGACAAGCCCGACTCCAGGTCCACGCCGAGCGACGGCGCGGTACCCAGGCGCGTCAGGCGGCCGGTGATGGGCATGCCATGGCCCTGCGTCAGTTCGTTCTCCGGCGTGACGGAGAAGCTCATGCCCAAGCCGACGAAGCGCGCAAGCTGCGCATCCGTGAGGTTGTTGCCATGGACGATATTGATATGGGGACCGAGCAGCCCTGCCTGCTCCAGCCGCTCCCACCCTTGCGGCGTGCGCGCGCTGCCGCCACCCTGGTGCATGCTGGCCAGCAGGCCAAACTCGCGCGCCAGGGCGAAATCGTGCAGCGCCACGTCCAGCGTCGAGTAATGGGGCCCGAGGATGGCCAGGCCGAGGCTTAGCAAGGACGATCCTTGCAGCCGCCTGGACAGGCGCTCCACTTCGCCGCGCGGGTGCGGCGTCTCCCAGAACGGCAGGGCGCCGGGCTTGGGATCGGGCTTGGGCGAGCCGTGCAGGAACGCCGCGCGGATGCCGGATTGCGCCAGCGCGTCCAGCGCGGCATCGCTGTGCGCTGGCGTGGGGTTGTTGTGGCACCAGTCCACCAGCGTGGTGGTACCGCAATCGAGCTGGTTCCAGGCGCCGACGAGCGTGGCGATGCCGATATCGCCGGGCGTGAACCGCGTGGCCAGCCCGGCATGCATCTGCCGGAAATATTCGGTCAGTGTCCAGCCGGAGGCAACGCCGCGCAGCGCGGTCTGCCAGGTGTGCATGTGCGCATTGACAAAACCGGGGGCGACGATGAAGCCGCGGGCGTCGATCAGCTCAGCGCCGGGCGCGTCCTTCACGTCGAGATGCGGCGCGATGGCGGCAATGCGTTCGCCGTCTATCAGCAGGTCGCCGGTGAACTCGCCGAGGGCGGGTTCCATGGTGACCAGGGTGGCCCCGCGTACCAGGATCATGGGTGTGTCTCCGTTGCCTGGCAGCGCTGCCTGTGCCGGCGCGCCGCTCTGGGTCTTGTGGGCGCCATGTCGTGCCTGACATGCGCTGGAACAAACTCTATACTCCCGGCAAGTGGAAAAAAACGACGGGTAAGGAAATCTTCTTTCCACCAGGCGAGAGAATCAAACCTGGCGCCAGGCGGACTAAAGAGAACACGGGGAGACAAGACATGGACCGTTGGACCGAATTCGAACTCTTCGTCCAGATCGCGGAGCTGGGCAGCATCACCAAGGCCGCCGAGAGCCTGGACATTTCCAATGCGGCGGCGAGCCGCTACCTCACCTCGCTGGAGCAGCGGCTATCGGCACGGCTGATCGAGCGCAACACGCGCCGGCTTTACCTGACCGATGTGGGGCATGAGTTTTTCCGGCGCTGCAAGGGCGTGCTGGCGGAAATGAAGGAGGCGGAGGCGGCGGTTAACGCCAATGTGCTGGAGCCGGGCGGCACGCTGACGGTCACCGCGTCCATGTCGTTCTCCATGAAGCACCTCGCGCCCCTGCTGCCGGATTTCACCAGCCTCTACCCCAAGGTGGACGTGAATATCCTCACGGCCAACCGCTACTACGACATCATGGACAGCGGCATCGACCTGGCCATCCGCACGCGCGAGTTCGAGCCGGATTCCGCCCTGACCGTGCGCCGGCTGGCCGAGACCCGCCGCATCCTGGCCGCCTCGCCGCGCTACCTGGACCGCATGGGCACGCCGCGCGAGGTCGACGACCTGCTGCGCCACCACATGCTGATCTACTCGTACGCCAACCGGCCGCACGAGCTGGCCTTCACCCGCCATGGCGAAGAAAAAACGGTCACGGTGCGCAGCAAGCTGGAGTCCAACGACGGCCAGGTGATCCGCGCGGCCGCGCTGGAGGGCCTGGGCATCCTGGTGCAGCCCAAGTACATCGTCTACGACGACATCGTGGCGGGCCGGCTGATCCCGGTGCTGGACGACTGGGACCTGCCCCGGCTCACCATCAACATCGCCTTCCAGAGCCGGCGCTACCTGGCCGCCAAGGTGCGCCTGTTCATCGACTACCTGGTGGCGCACTTCGAGCGCATGGACTACGAGCGCAAGTGGACCTCGTGAGGATGCCCGCAGGTCCGGTCCGGGTTCCGGCTAGCCGTTGACCGACGGCAACCCGGCGGCCAGCCGCGCGGACTTGATCACCGCGGCGTAGTCGTCGCCGGCCATGCCCTGCGCGGCGGCGCCCTGCAGCATCTGGCCCAGCAGCGCCGTGAGCGACAGCGGCACGCGCAGGTCGGCGCCCGCATCCAGGATCAGCCCCACGTCCTTGAGCATCTGGTCCACGGTGAAGGTGGGCGTGTAGTCGTTCTCGGCCAGTTGCGCGGACTTGGCCTTGACGATGGGCGCGGCGACCGCGCTGGCGGTGATCACGGACCACATATCCTGCCATTTGAGGCCGCCCTTGGCGCCGAGTGCCAGCGCTTCGGCCAGCATGCCGGAGGTCAGGCCGATCATCAGGTTCACCACCAGCTTCATCAGGCGCGCTTGCTCGGCTTCGCCCAGGTAGAACCGGGCCGGCCCGAGCGCGGCCAGCAGCGGCTTTGCCACTTCATAGGCGGCCGCCGGGCCGGACACCAGGGCGGTCAGTTGCGCCGCCTCGGCCATCTTGTTGTTGCCGGAGACGGTGATGCGCAAGTACGGGATATCGCGCCTGGCCAGCACGGCGGCCACGCGGGCGGACGCTTGCGGCGACACGGTGCTGGTGTCGATATACAGCGTGCCCGGCGCGGCCAGCTCTGCCAGTTGCGCGGCCACGGCTTCGAAGGCCGCGTCGTGCGGCAGGGAGCTGAACACAACGTCCTTGCCGGCGGTTGCCGCCGCCAGCGAACCGGCGGTCTTCAGCCCGGCCTCGCGCGCCGCCTCAAGCACCGCGGGCGACAGGTCAAAGCCCTCGACCGAATGCCCGGCCGCGGCCAGGTGACGTGCCATGGGCAAGCCCATCTTGCCGATTCCGATAAAGCCGATCTGCATTGTTTGTCTCCTGTGTGTTGTGTGTTGTGTGTTGTGTGTTGTGTGCATGTTGTGTGTTGGCGCGTCGCTCAATCCGGGCGCACGCCTTCAAAGGCGGCCTGCAGCAATTCGCGAATCGGCGCGCGCTCGATCGGGCGCGGATTCCAGTAAGGGTTGGCCAGGGCGATATCCGCGGCGCGGTCCAGGTCCTCGGCCTTCATGCCGATATCGCGCAGCGCTGTGGCCGCGCCGTGGCGGGCGGCCAGGTCGTAAAGCGCGGCGGCGGCGGAGATGCCCTCGCCGCCCATGGCGCGGCGGATCCGCGCCATGGCATCCGGCGCGGCCATGGCGTTATAGGCCATGGCGTGCGGCAGCACCGCCGTGTGCGTCTCGGCCGCGATGTCGAAATCGTCATCCTTGCCTGCACCGAATTGCCCTTGCTCCTGCCGCAGGCGGAAATGCGCTGTGCCAACGGCCGCGTCATCACGCTGATCGACCCGACGGATGTGCTGGCAAGACACTGCGTCGCCTGCGCGATGGGCGACGCCAAGCCCAATCCTTGAGATTGCACGCCGGTGCCGCTCGGCAGGTTGAAGCTGCCGCCCAGCGTGTGGCACAGCTTGTGGTGCAGCGCCATGCCGACGCTGCCCAGCACCGAGCCGCACAGCCATGCGCCGTAGAGGCAATCGGCGCGCGCATCCAGGTCGGTGGGCGCGGCGAACACGCGGGGAATGCCGCTGGCCAGCGCCCGGATGCCCTCCTCCGCCATCAGCGACGTCACCGGGTTGGCGTCCTGCGCGTACAAGCCCTCGGCGGCGTGGGCAATGGCGTTCAGGCCGCTGGTCACGCTCAAGGACACCGGCAGGCCCACGGTCAGCGCCGGATCGTAAATCACGGTGCGCGGCAGCACGCGCGGGTCGCGGCCGGTTTTCTTCAGGCCCGCATCGGTAAGGCCATAGATCGGCGTCATCTCCGAGCCGGCGTACGTTGTGGGAATCGCCAGGATCGGCAAGCCCGAGGTCAGCGCGATGGCCTTGCCCAGCCCGGTGGTCGAGCCACCGCCAAGGGCGATCATGCAGTCCGCGCCCACCGCCTGCGCGTGCGCCACGGCCGCACGGGCGGTTTCCAGCGGCACGTGCATCACGGCGCCGGGATAGATGCCGGCGGACAACGGCCCGAGCGCGTCGGACAGCCGCGTTGCGTCCTCGGCCTGGTTAGGCGTGCACAGCACCAGCGCCCGCTTGGCGCCCAGCCGCTCCAGCTCCTGCCCTGCCTGGCTCAGGCTGCCCGCGCCAAACAGCACGCGCATGGGCTGGGCCACGTATAAAAATGATGTTGGCATCGCTTTGTCTTCCTCCGCATGGGTCGGGATCCGTGCCCACTTGTCGTGTGTCTTGTCCGGCGCTTGTGGCCTTGCGCAGCCATAGGCCAAAGCCAGCGGACGCGTGATTGCACGTTAGCCTTCCACCGGGCGGAAAGAAATGCCGGGATGGGAAAACACTCTTGACGCATGCGGAAGAATTCACGCCTTTCCGCAAACCAAGCCTTCCACAAGCGGATGTCGCGCGGTGGCGGATTCGGTGCTAGCTTGCGGGCTGGACTAGCGCACTTTTCGATTCAATCCCGGTAGCGCAGTCCCTTCCACTATTCCACCCCTTGCGCAAAGCGAATACCGAATACCGTGAAACTTCGAACCGCCACGCTCGCCGTCTCCGCCATACTCTTCGTGGTGCTCCTGGCCTTTGCCGCGGCACTGGCCGCAGGTGGCCCGGCTCGGCCAAAGCCGATGCTGAGCATTAGCGATCCGTTCAAGGACGTGGATTTCTCCGCGCTTGCGGCCCCCGCCCATTACGCGGCACGCGACGGCGCGCAGCTCGCCTATCGCCGCTACGTCCCTGCCGGCGGCCAGCCCAGCCGGGGCAGCGTGGTCTTGGTGCATGGCTCCTCAGCCAACAGCCAGAGCATGCATCCGCTTGCGCTGCGCTTCGCGCAGGCCGGCTTCACGGTCTATGCGCTGGATATGCGCGGCCACGGGGCCTCGGGCCCGCGTGGCGACATTGCCTACATCGGGCAGCTCGATGACGACCTGGAGGACTTTGTGAGCGCCGTTCAGCCCGCCGGCCCGAAGACGCTGGTGGGATTTTCATCGGGCGGCGGCTTTGCGCTGCGCGTGGCCGGCGGTGCGCGGCAGGCCATGTTTGACAACTACCTGTTCATGGCGCCCTATACGAACCGCCGGGCGCCCACTTTCCGCCCCGACGCCGGCGGCTGGGTCTCGGTCGGCGTGCCGCGCGTGATCGCGCTCACGCTGCTGAACCGGATCGGCATCACCGCCTTCAACCACTTGCCCGTACTGGCCTTTGCCATCAACGACGCGCCGCGCGCCGAATTAACGGCGTCGTATTCCTATGCGCTGGCGACGAATTTCCAGCCCGATGAGGACTACCAGCGCAATATTCGCGAGATTCACAAGCCAGCGGCGGTGCTGGCCGGGCAGGACGATGAAGTATTTGTCGCCGCAAAGTTCGCACAGGTGTTCGCCGATGCGGGCCGCCCCGATATCCCGGTGACGCTGGTGCCCGATACGGGCCACATCAAGCTCACGCTGTCACCGGCCGCCCGCGCGGCAGCGGTGCAGGCCGTGGAGCGGCTGGATGGTTTGGCCGGGAGATGACTGGCGCGGCGGCGCCGGGCCGCGAGGCGAAGAATGCGACTGGCGGCGATGGATTCCAGATTCCATCGCTTGCTCTATGTGAGTTGATAGGGAATCCGCACACCAGGCCGATTCCGTTCAAGTGATCGATCAGGATGTTGGTGTCGAAGAGCGCGTTCACCACTCCTCCCGCAGCTTTTCCTGATACGCAAGGCCATCCACCTTGCGGTTCTTCCAAAGCCCGAAGGTGTCAGAGGCCAGGCCAGGCTTGCGCTGCGCGATGTACGCTTGAATTGCCTCGCGGATAACTACCGCCCGAGGGCGCTGTTCTGCCTCGACAATGGCTGTCAGCTCTTGAAGCTGCTCCTCCGTGAGGTCGACCAGGATGCGACTCATGATGGACTTAAAAATGATTTGTGATATGCGCACCGTATATCACCACATTCTTAATGGCAAGGGACCCACCCGTTGCGGCGTGCCTGTTGGCGCCCGGCGAGGCATCTGCTCCGGCCCGAACAGGCACCATCTGCTCCTGTTCGGCGCGCGCAAGGGGCGCTAGCCTCATGGCTACCCACAAGCCCCTCGCCGGCGGGCTAGCGTTCCCCTTCCCCGCACGGCACACCTGGAAGTGCTCCATGTATGTGTATGACACCGTCGACCAGCAACTGGTCGACCAGCGCGTAGCGCAGTTCAGCGGCCAGACCGAACGGTTTCTCACCGGCCAGCTCACCGAGGACGAGTTCCGCGTGCTGCGGTTGCAGAACGGCCTCTATATCCAGCGGCATGCGCCCATGCTGCGCGTGGCGATTCCCTACGGCATGCTGGTGTCGCGGCAACTGCGCAAGCTGGCCGAGATAGCGCGGCGCTGGGACCGCGGCTACGGGCACTTCAGCACGCGGCAGAACATGCAGTTCAACTGGCCGCGCCTGGAAGACGCCCCCGCCATCCTGGCGGAACTGGCGACCGTGCAGATGCACGCCATCCAGACCAGCGGCAATTGCATCCGCAACACCACCACCGACCACTTCGCCGGGCTGGCGCCGGATGAGATCGTGAACCCGCTGGTGTGGTGCGAGATCATCCGCCAGTGGTCGATGCTGCATCCGGAGTTTGCCTTCCTGCCGCGCAAGTTCAAGATCGCGGTGAGCGGCGCCACCACGGACCGCGCGGCGGTGGGCGTGCACGATATCGGCCTGCAGGCCGTGGAGCGCGATGGCGAGCTTGGCTTCCGGGTGTGGGTGGGCGGCGGCATGGGCCGCACCCCCATGGTCGGCAAGCTGATCAACGCCTTTGTGCACTGGTCCGACCTGCTCACCTACCTGCAGGCCACGCTGCGGGTCTACAACCTGCACGGGCGGCGCGACAACAAGTACAAGGCGCGCATCAAGATCCTGGTCAAGGACCTGACGCCGGGCGTGTTCGCGCAGCAGGTGGACGAGCAATGGCAGCGGATCCGCGGCGGCCCGGACACGGTCAGCGCGGACTTCGTCAGAGGCGTGGCGAGCCGCTTCACCATGCCGGACCATGATCCCGCGGCGGCGCACGAGGCCGGCCCCGACCCCAAGCTGGCGGCGGCGCATCCGCGCTTTGCCCGCTGGCTGCGCAGCAACGTGCATGCGCATCGCGTGCCCGGCTACGCCGCCGTGACCGTCTCGCTGAAGGCCACCGGCATGCCGCCTGGCGACATCACCGCCGACCAGATGGATGCGGTGGCGGACCTGGCGGAGCGCTTCGGCTTTGGCGAGCTGCGCGTCTCGCACGAGCAGAACCTGATCCTGGCCGATGTGCGCCGCGGCGCGCTGTTCGCGCTCTGGCAGGCGCTGGAAGCGCTGAACCTGGCCACGGCGAACATCGGCCTGCTCACCAACATCATTGCCTGCCCGGGCGGGGATTTCTGCTCGCTGGCCAACGCGGTGTCGATCCCGCTGGCCGAGGCCATCCAGCGCCGCTTCGACGACCTGGACTACCTGTTCGAGATTGGCGAGCTGGACCTGAACATCTCCGGTTGCATCAACTCCTGCGGGCACCACCACGTTGGCCATATCGGCATCCTTGGCGTGGACAAGGCCGGCGAGGCGTGGTACCAGGTGACCATCGGCGGGCGCCAAAACGGCGCGGCCGGCCACGCCCTGCTGGACCAGCACAAGGGCGGCGGCGCAGCGATCGGCCGCATCATCGGCCCGTCGTTCGCGCGCGATGAAATCCCCGATGTGGTGGCGCTGCTGATCGATACCTACCTGTCCCTGCGCGACAGCGAGGCAGAGCGGTTTATCGACGTGGTCGAGCGGGTTGGCCTGGAGCCCTTCAAGCAGGCGGTCTACCAGGACCCGAGGATCGTCGCGCGGCGCCAGCAAGCGGAGCAAGCCCGTGTCTGATCACCAATCCAAGGCACCGCTGAACAATGTGATTCGCAACGGGCAGCTTGAAGCAGACATCTGGCGCGCCTTCGTGCCGCACGAGAATGCGCCTGTCTCGGCCACGCAAGCGCTGCCGCCAGACGAGAACGGCTGGCTGGTCACCCTTGGCACGTGGCGGGCGGCACGGGACGCGCTACGCCTGCGCCGCCACCCGGTGGCCGTGTACCTGGGCCCGGATGCGGACCCCGAAGGCCTGCTTGAAGCGGGCGCGGCCACCATCGATGCCACCGGCATCGCGCACCTGGCGATCGACTTCCCGGTCTATACGGACGGGCGCGGCTACTCGCTGGCGCAGATGCTGCGCACGCAGTATGGCTGGGACGGCGAGCTGCGCGCGGTGGGCGACGTGATGATCGATACCGTGCACTACATGGCGCGTTGCGGCTTTGACGCCTTCGCCGTCAAGCCGAGCCACGACCCGCAGGCTGCGCTTGCGGCGCTGGGCACGTTCACGGTGCATTACCAGAGGACGTACCCGGCGGCGGCGGCGGCGCCGGCTATTTCGGCAACCAGCCATCCAGCAGTGCGTTGACTGGCGCGTGCGCTTCGTACTGGACCCAGTGGCCCGCGTTGGTAATGACACGGCCTTCGCGGCGCGGGTTGCCCTGGGTCATGGCCGCGATGGCCGGGACGGGATCCGCCGTCACGTCGTGCTCGCCCCAGGCCAGCAGCACCTCGCCGCCGAAGCGGTCCAGCGCGTCGCGCAGGTCGCCCGAGCGGGAGATGTTCTTGCTGCGAAAGCGCGTGAGGCGGCATGACTCGGTGTGCGCGTACATTGCCATGGCATCGACCTTGGCCGCATCGGCAATCATGAACGCCTCCAGGTTGTAGCGCATCGCCCCCGCCAGGGCCTCGGCGTCGCGCGCCTGGCGCCAGTCCAGCAGCGCGCGCTGCTGGCGGCGGATGCCGCCATGGCCGCCGGAGCCCAGCAGCGCCAGCCGGCTCGCGGTGCCCAGCGATGCGGCCACGTTGGCCGCCACCAGCCCGCCGAAGGAGAAGCCAGCCAGGCTGACCGCCCCGTCGCAGCCGGGCAACTGCCTGATGCCCTTGACGAGCGTGCCGGTCATCACGGAAAGATCGCTGGCGATATCGTCCGACTCGCCAAACCCCGGCATGTCCGGCGCCCACACCGCGCGGTGCGCGGCCAGCACTTCGATATTGCGCACCCAGTGCAGCCAGCTGCCATGCCCGCCATGCAACAGGACCACGGGTTGGCCCTCGCCAAAGCGGCGCCACACCACGCGGCAGCCGTCGACATCGGTGACGATCCGTTCCGCCCGATGTGCCAGGGCGGCCGCCTGCGCTTCGGGTGGGGCTGTGGTGACAGGGGCCTTGCTGTTTATCCGGGTCATTGGCATGGGCGCGCGCCGCCTGGCCTCCGGGCGCGGCTATCTGCCTTGGCGCACCTGGGGATGCCGGCCGCGCGCAAGACGGTTCCGATCCCGGATCATAGCGAATTCCGGATGTACCGTCCCTGGCCAAGCGAGACGACGTCCGGACAACCAAGCAGGGCCAGGGTCCGGTCGATGTCGGCCACGAACATGGCCAGCACTTCGTCCACGCCGGCCTCGCCACGCGCGGCAAGGCCGTAGAGCAAGGGCCTGCCGAGCATGACGGCGTGTGCCCCTAGCGCCAGCGCCTTGACGACATCCCTGCCGTTGCGAAAGCCGCTGTCAACCAGCGTCTGCGCGCCGCCGACGGCCGCCACCACCTCGGGCAAGACGGAGACCGGCGCCGCAAGATCCGCGAGTTGC
Organism: Cupriavidus basilensis OR16; assembly: GCF_000243095.1. GTDB lineage: Bacteria > Pseudomonadota > Gammaproteobacteria > Burkholderiales > Burkholderiaceae > Cupriavidus > Cupriavidus basilensis_D. The sequence goes on from NZ_AHJE01000053.1 coordinate 111,215, forward strand.
CGCCCGCCATGATTCGACACGATGACGCCGTCCGCGCCGAGTGCGACGCAGCGCGCGGCGTCGCGGGCATTCAGGATGCCCTTGACGTATAGCTTGCGCGGCCACATGTCGCGCAACGCGGCAAGATCGTCCCAGGAGAAGCTGGCGTCCATGCGGCGCTGGAGCAATGCAGCCTGGGCATCGGCACCAGCACCGGCACCGGCACCGCCATCCACGTTAGGCAGCGTCGGCAAGCCATGGCGGCATTGCCGGATCGTCCACGCGGGATGCAACGCCGCATCCGCCACGATGCGCGGCGTCAGGCGGTACGGCACCGCGAAGCCGTTGCGCAGGTCGCGCTCGCGCCGTCCGTTCACGGTCACGTCCGTGGTCAGCACCAGGGCCTCATAGCCGGCGGACAACGCGCCCCCTGACCAGCGCGCGGGCGTGCTCGCGCTGCACCACATAGAGCTGGAACCACAGCCTGCCGCCGGCACGTCGCGCCACCTCCGCCAGCGCCACGTTGGACGCGGTGGACAGCGTGAACGGAATGCCGGCGCGCGCGGCGGCGCGCCGGATCCAGCAACAGGGCATCGAGCGCATCGCGATTGCGCCGGATCCCGGACTCGTCATCCGCGCCGCCTTCGATGTAGTCGAACACGATGCGGGGCAGCCGGCGTTGCGCCAGGCGCCGGTACGCAGGACCGCGTCGCCGCTGGCCGGCCTACGCGCCAGCTTCGGGATATGCCCCTTGACCGCAAGCAGCGCTACCAGCACGGCGGCCATCGCCGCGCCAAGCATGCCGAGGTAGGACGACGCGCCGCCCGCGGTGATCACCGCCGCGCCCGCGAAGGCGCTGAGAATGGCCCCGAGGCGGCCAAAGGCCAGCGCCGATGCCGTGCCCGTGGCCCGCACTGCCGTGGGGTACACGAAGGCACACAGCGCGTACATGGTCGACTGGACCGCATTGACGAACATGCCGTGCACGCCCAGGCCAAAGATCAGCAACCCCGTGCTGTGGCGCACGTCCACGCCTTGCAGCAGCAGCGCGCTGGCCGCCCCGCCGGCGCAACAGATCGCCAGCGGCCAGCGCGAGCCGAAGCGCGCGATGGCCACCGCGCAGCACAGCGCGCCAATAACGCCGCCGAGGTTGTAGGCGGTCAGGCCGGAGCCCGCGACCGCCACGTTCAAGCCCTCCGACGCCAGCATGGTCGGCAGCCAGCTAAAGGCGCTGTAGACGGCCAGCAGGCACATGAAGAACGCGCACCAGATTGCCAGCGTGTCGCGCGCCTGCCCGGGCGCGAACAGCGCGCCGAAGCCCTTGCGGCTCTGTGCGCCGCGCTCGGCCAGGTCGGTGAAGACCGCATCCGCCGGCAGCGGCCTGGACATGCGGCCGAGCAACCGGCGCAATTCATCCCAGCGGGCCGGACAGCGCACCAGGAAGCGCGGCGACTCGGGCAGGACCAGCATCAGCAGCACGCCCAGGCCCAGCGGCAGGGCGCCGCCGATAAAGAACAAGCCGCGCCAGCCATAGGCCGGCAGGACCACGCTCGCAAACAGGCCGGCCAGCATGCCGCCAAGCGGCACGCAGACGATGGTGGCCGTCACCGCCAGCGTGCGGCAACGTGCCGGGGTGAATTCCGCCGTCATGGTGGTGGAGCTTGGCAGTGCGCCGCCGATGCCGAGGCCGGCGATCAGGCGCAGCACGGCGATCGTCGTCGTGTCCGGGGCGAAGCCGATGGCGCAGGTGGCCGCGCCGAACAGGAAGACGCTGCCGATCACGGCCCACCTGCGGCCGAAGCGATCCGCAAACAGGCCCGCGCACGCGCTGCCGATGCCCATGCCCACCAGCCCGGCCGCCACCGCTGGCGCGAAGGCGCTGCGGGTGATGCCCCATTCCTTGATCAGCACGGGAATCGCGAAGCCGATCAACTGGCCATCGAAGCCGTCCATCACGATGGACAACGCCGCCAGCATCACGACGATCTTCTGCATGGTCGTGTACGGGCCGTCGTCGAGCGCGCTACCCACGTCAACCGGCGCGCCGGCTTGTAGCCGGTTCGCGCTCATGCTGGCGCTCCATGGCGATGCGCGCCGGCCCGGATCGTGGCAAGACGGCGCTTGCGCCGCGCGATGGAAATGCGGCGCGCGGCAATGGCGCGGAATAGATAGTTATTCATGCGTGTCTCCTGTCGATGGGCGCTTTGGCCGGGGCCAGCGCTTTTATGTATTGCGTCTTGCGTCTTGCGTCTTGCGTACTGCGTATTGCACCTTACGTCTTGTGGCCACGACGGGCCGGAACTCAGTGCTGCCGGAGCGGACTGGCGCCCTGTCCGCCGCTTGCCGCCCGGGCTTCGATCAGCCGGACGAGTTGCAGCAGGCTCTCGGTGCACGGCACCGGCACCCCGTGGCGCCGCGCCGCAGCCACCACGGCGCCGTTGATCGCATCGATCTCGGTGCGCCGGGCGGCAAGGATGTCCTGCAGCATGGAAGGCTTGTGGCCGATGTGGTGGCCGATGGCGTGCAGCACGTTGGCGCCGACCTTGTCCGCGTCGACCGCCACGCCATGACTCCTGGCCACGGCCAGCACCTCGGCCACCACGGAGAAAGCTAGCGCCGGGCCATCCGGGATGTTGCCCAACTGGTCCACGGTGCTGCCGGTGACCGCGCACAGGGGGTTCAGCGCGGCGTTGAATGCCACCTTTTCCCAGATCGCGGCCCACACATCCGCGTCGGCGCGGCAGTGCAGCCCGGCGCGCTCCAGCGCCGTGACCGTCCCCGCCACGGCGGGCCGGTCCACGCCATCGGCGCTCATCATCCGCACCACGCCCTCGCCGTGCGAATGCACGTGCCCGGGGCCAGCCAGGTCGGCCGGCCATGTGGTGACGCCGATCAGGAGCCGCTGCGCCGGCACGAACTCGCTGATCGCATCGACGCTGCCCAGGCCGTTCTGCAACGTCAGCACAATGGTGTCCGGCCCCAGCAGATGGCGCACGCCTGCCATCGCGGCGCCGGTGTGCATGGATTTGGTGAAGACGATCAGCAGATCGGGGATGGCGTCCGCCTGTTCCGGGCGCAGCGCCCGCATGCCGTGGACCCGCCGGTCCGTCTCATCGGTCTGCAGGCGCAAGCCAGACCGGCGGATCGCGTCGAGATGCGCGTCGTTGATATCGAGCAAGGTGACGGCATGGCCCGCTTCGGCAAGGCGTCCGCCGAACAGCGAGCCCATGGCCCCGGCCCCGAGAATTGCGATCTTGATCATAGGCCTCGCCGCGATCCGGCGCTGGTTGGATGGAGTTGTCTGGGCGTGGCGGCAACCCGGCCGCCTGCGGCCTAGAACGGGTAGTGGCGCGGCGTCGTCTGCACGGTGACCCAGCGCAGGTCGGTGAACTCGGCAATGCCGGCCTGCCCGCCAAAGTGGCCAAACCCGCTGCCCTTCACGCCGCCAAAGGGCATCTGCGCCTCGTCGTGCACCGTCGGGCCATTGATATGGCAGATGCCGGATTGAATGCGCCTGGCCACGTTCATGGCCCGCGCCACGTCGCGGCTGAACACCGCCGCCGACAGCCCGTACTCGTTGTCGTTGGCGCAGGCGATGGCTTCGGCTTCGCCGCTGACGCGCACGATGGGCTTGACCGGGCCGAACGACTCTTGCGCATAGATCCGCATCCGCGGCGTGACGTGATCGAGCAGCGTGGCCGGCATCAGCGTGCTGTCCGCCTTGCCGCCGCACAACAGCTTCGCGCCCTTGGCCAGGGCGTCGTCGATCAGGGCGTTGCAGCGCGCAACGGTGCTCATGTCGACCACGGAGCCCAGCACCACCGGCCCCTTGCGCGGATCGCCCAGCGGCAGCGCGCTGGCCTTGGCCGCCAGTTGCGCGACAAAGGCGTCGGCGATCTTGTTGTCGACGATGATGCGCTCGGTCGACATGCAGATCTGGCCCGAATTGGCGAACGCGCCAAAGGCGGCGCCGGCGACGGCGGCGTCGATATCGGCGTCGTCCAGCACCAGCAACGGGGCCTTGCCGCCCAACTCGAGCACCACCGGCTTCAAGTGCCTGGCACAGCTAGCGGCGATGACCTTGCCCACGCGGGTGGAGCCGGTGAAGTTCACGCGCCGTACCGCCGGATGGGCGATCATGGCCTCCACGAGCTCGCCCGCATCGGCCGGCGCATTGGTGACGAAATTCACCACGCCCCTGGGCAGGCCGGCTTCCTGCAAGGCCTCGATAATCAACCCGTGCGTGGCCGGACAGATCTCCGAGCCCTTCAGCACGACGGTGTTGCCGCAGGCCAGCGGCAAGGCGATGGCGCGCACGGCCAGGATGACCGGGGCGTTCCAGGGCGCCATGCCGAGCACCACGCCGGCCGGCTGGCGCACGCCCATGGCCAGGCTGCCCGGCACGTCCGACGGAATGACCTCGCCATGGATCTGCGTGGTCAGGCAGGCCGCTTCAAGCAGGCCGGCCGCGGCCAGGTGCACGTTGAAGCCGGCCCACATGGCCGACGCGCCGGTCTCGGCGGCCATTGCGGCGGCAAAGGCTTCGCCCCTGGCCTCCAGCGCATGCGCGGCCTTGGTCAGCAGCGCGCGGCGCTCGCTCGGGCCGATGGCGGCCCAGGCCTCGAAGGCCGCGGCGGCGGCGTCCACCGCCGACAGCGCATCGGCTACGGTCGCGGCCGGGGCCACGGTGGCTACCTCGCCGTCCAGCGGATTGCGGCGCTCGAAGGTGGCGCCATTGCCGGCCTGGCGTTGTTGGCCGTCGATCAGCAGCGAAATCTTCTGCATCCTTGTCTCCTTTGTTTGTTTCCCCGCGGTTTGCTTCCGCGCGGTTTGCTTTCCTGCGGCCCAGGTTCGCGTCTCAGGCAACCTCGACCTCAACCAGCCTCGGTACCGCCGAGCGCAGCCCGTCGGCCAGCGCATCGCGCAGCCGTGCCGCGTCCCGCACGCGCACGCCTTCGCAACCCATGCCATTCGCCAGCGCCACGAAATCGATCCCCGGCAGGTCCGTGCCCTGCACCGTATCGGCCGGGGCAAAGCCGAACTCCGGCGCGAAATCCTGCAGCGCGGCGTAGCGCGCGTTGTTGAGGATCACGAAGGTGATCGGCAGCTTGAGCTGGACCGCGCTCCAGATGGCCTGGATCGAGTACATGCTGGAGCCGTCGCCAATCAGCGCGATGACCCGCGCCGCCGGCCGCGCCAGCGCCACGCCAACGGCTGCGGGCATGCCGTAGCCCAGACCGCCGCTGTCCATGGTGTAGAAGGTGCCGCTTTGCGTGAACGGCAGGTAGCCCTGCATGACGGGCCGCGCGCTGGGCGCTTCTTCCACCACGATGTCGGCGGCGTCGCGCACCTCGGCCAAGGTCTGGAGCACATAGGCGGTGGACATCAGCCGCGCCGGCTCGGCATGCGCACGCGGCTGGCGCGGGGCAGGCAACGGGCGTGCCCTGGGCGCGGGACGCGCCAGCAGGTCGAGCACGCCGAGCCGGATATTGCCCACCACCGATGCGCCCACCGGCGTCCAGGCCGCGATGGCGGGATCGTCGATCAGCTGATACAGCGTGGCGCCCTCCGGCACGTGGGGGCCGGCGCCTTCCACATGGTAGGTAAAGGCCGGCGCGCCCAGCACCAGGATCAGGTCGTGCCCGCCCAGCAGCCCGACGATCTTCTCGCGCATGGCGGGCAGGAATCCGGCGAACAGGCGATGGTCCTCCGGGAAGCCGCAGCGCCCGGACATGGGCGCCACGTAGACGCGCGCATTGTGCGTCTCGGCCAGGCGCACCACCTCGTCCCACGCACCGGCGCGATCGACCGCGCCGCCGATGACAAAGGCCGGCCGCTCGCAGGCATCCAGCGCGGCGCCAACGCACCCGATCGCCGCCGGATCGGGCCGCACCCCGGTGCTGACGGCGCGCGCGGCCACCTGTTCGGCCGGCTGGTCCCAGTCGTCCACCGGGATCGAGACCAGCACGGGGCCGCGCGGCTCCTGCATCGCCACGTAATAGGCCCGTGCGATGGCCAGCGGCACATCGGCGGCGCGCGCCGGCTCGATACTCCACTTGACGTACGGCTTGGCCAGCTCGGTGGCCTGCGTGGACGACAGGAAGGGATCGAACGGCAGGATCGAGCGGGCCTGCTGGCCCGCCGTGACGATCATCGGCGTGCGGTTCTTGAACGCGGTAAAGATATTGCCCATGGCGTTGCCGACGCCAGCCGCCGAATGCAGGTTGACCAGCGACGCATTGCGGCTGGCCTGCGCGAAACCGTCGGCCATGCCCACCACCACCGCCTCCTGCAACCCGAGCACGTAGCGGAAGTCGGCGGGGAAATCCCGGAACATCGGCAACTCGGTCGAGCCGGGATTGGCAAACACCGTGGTGATGCCAAACTGGCGCAGCAGGTCGATCACGGCGTCGCGCACGGTGATGGTTGCGTTGCGCGCGGCGCCCGCCACGGTTGTCGTGCTACCGGTCATGCCAATCTCTCCCGTCGATGAATTCGGTTGGCCGCCTGGCCCATGCCCGGCGCGTGTTTAGTGCGCAAAGTATGGGAGCCACACCCTTGATTGAATATTGCCTTTTTGGTCAGAAGGCATTACTTTTGAGCATGACTTTCGACCTGCGCCAACTCAAGGCCTTCACCACCATCGTCGCCAGCGGCAGCCTGGCCGGGCGGCCGACGCGCTGCATGTGACCCAGCCTGCCCTGAGCCGCACCATCAAGCGCCTGGAGGACGAGCTTGGCGCGCCGCTGTTCGAGCGGCACGCCAAGGGCATGCAGCTCACCGCGGTGGGCAGCGCCCTGCTCCCCCATGCCACCCTGCTGCAACGCGAGGCCGAGCACGCGCGCGAAGAGATCGATGCCATGCGCGGCCTGGCCAAGGGCACCATCAAGGTGGGCGCGGTGGGCAGCATCGCCAGCCTGGTGCTGCCGCTGGCGGTTGGCCGGGTCACCAAGGCGTGGCCGAACCTGCGGGTGGAGATTACCGAGGGCGTGTGGGATCGGCTGGCGGAAAGCCTGGTCCGGCATGAGATCGACCTGGCGCTCAGCATCTGCGCGCCGGATACGGACGAGATCGAGGCCATTGCCGACTGCCGCTGGGAGGACAGCAGCTATGTGGTGGCGGCGCCGGGCCACCCGCTGCGGCGCAAGCCGGCACTGACCCTGGCCGATACCCTGGACCAGCAATGGGCAGTCCCACCCCGGGGCACCGGGCCGTTCGAGCACATGCGGCAGGTGTTCGCGGCACAGGGGCTGGGCCTGCCGAACATCGTCGTGCAGACGCGTTCGGTGACCGCCTTGAAGAGCCTGGTCGCGCAATCCGGCTTTCTGAGCTGGATGGCCGAGCCGATGGTCGAAGCCGAGCGCAAGGCCGGCGTGATCGACATCCTGGACATTCCCGGTGGGGTCGGCACGCGTACGCTAACGGCCTTCCGGCGGCGCCAGGGCATCCTGCCCGGCCCTGCGGTCAAGCTGCTGGAAGCGCTGCGCCAGCTGACCGCGGCGTGACGAGGCCTGTGCCTCATCGCCAGCTATATAGCCAGCTATATAGCCGGCTATATCGACGCCAGCGAAATCACCTCGGCGAGGTGCCTCTTTTCGCAAGCCAGTTCCCCCGCGACAATCTCCGCCACCGCGGCCAGGCTTGCCTGGACGATGGCTGCGGCATCGACCTCGAAATAGCGGCGCAGTGCCGCCCGCGAATCGCTTCGCCCGAAGCCATCGGTGCCCAGCGTCACATAGCGGCGCCCCGGCGGGATGAAGGCACGCACCAGTTCCGGCAGTGCACGGACATAGTCGGTGGCCGCGACAATCGGGCCGCCGCCCGCCTCGAGCTGCCGCCCGAACCAGCTATCGATTGCCGCAATGTCGCCGTGGCGCCATAGGCGTTCGCGCTCCACCCCCTTCGCGCGCCAGCTCGATGTAGCTGGTCACGCTCCAGACATCGGCGGCAATGCCGTGCTCCCGCTCGAGCTGGCGCGCTGCCTTCAGGACTTCACCCATGATCGCCCCGCTGCCGAACAACTGCACGCGGTGGTCGAATGTCCCGCCGCGGCGCAGCAGGTACATGCCCCGCACCACGCCTTCGTGCGCTTCGGCCGGCAGGCTCGGATTCTCGACGCTTTCATTGGTGACGGTGACGTAGTAGAACTCGTCGGCCTGTTCACTGACCATGCGCCGCATGCCATGGTCGACGATGACCGCCAGTTCCCCGGCGAAGGCCGGATCGTAGGCGCGGCAGTTGGGAATGGTCGAGGCCGCCAGGTGGCTAGTGCCGTCCTGGTGCTGCAGGCCCTCGCCCCCGAGCGTGGTCCGTCCCGAGGTGGCGCCGATCAGGAATCCGCGTGCCCGCTGGTCGGCAGCGGCCCAGATCAGGTCGCCCACGCGCTGGAAGCCGAACATGCTGTAGTAGATATAGAACGGCAGCATGGCGGTGCCGTGCGTCGAGTAACTGGTGGCCGCCGCGGTCCACGAGGACAGCGCGCCGGCTTCCGTGATGCCCTCCTCCAGGATCTGGCCATCCTTGACTTCCCGGTACGACAGCATCGAAGCCGCATCTTCCGGCTGGTAAAGCTGGCCGAACGGCGCGTAGATACCCACCTGGCGGAACAGGTTCGCCATGCCGAAGGTCCGCGCCTCGTCGGCGACGATCGGCACGATCCGCGGGCCCAACACGGGATCCTTGAGCAAGGCGCCCAGGTAGCGCACCAAGGCCATGGTGGAGCTCATGGCCTTGCCATCGGCGTGCAGGGCGAACGCGGCGGTCTTGTCCAGCCCTGGCACCGGCAACCGCTCGGCGCCAGGATGGCGTGCAGGAAGATAGCCGCCGAGGGCGGCGCGCCTGGCCTGCAGGTAGCGGATCTCCGGGCTGTCCTGCGCTGGCCGGTAGAACGCGGCCTGAGCCACCTGTTCGTCGGTCAGCGGCAACTGGAACCGATCCCTGAACGCGAGCAGATCGTCCGGGCCGAGCTTTTTTGCTGGTGCGTGGTCATGCGGCCTTGCGCAATGGCGCCCATGCCGTAGCCCTTCATGGTCTTGGCCAGCACGACGCAGGGACGCCCAAAGCGCTTCGCGGCTTCGGCAAATGCCGCGTAGATCTTCGCCGGATCGTGCCCGCCCCGGCGCAGGCGGTCGATCTCGTCGTTGGAGAGATGCGCCACCAGCGCGCGCAGCGCCGGCGTCTTGCTGAAGAAGTTCTCGCGATTGAATGCGCCATCGTTGGCCGAGAGCGTCTGGAATTCTCCGTCCACGGTCTGCGCGAACGCACGGCTGATGGCGTGATCATGGTCACGCGCCAGCAGCGCGTCCCACTCCGACCCCCACAGGCACTTGACGACATGCCATCCCGCCCCCGCGAACAGCGCCTCGAGCTCATCGACAATGCGCCCGTTGCCGCGCACCGGCCCGTCCAGGCGCTGGAGATTGCAGTTGATGACGAACGTACAGTTGTCCAGCTTTTCCCGGGCGGCCAGCGTCAGCGCCGCAATCGACTCTGGCTCGTCCATCTCGCCATCGCCGGGCAACGATCTCTTGCCGGTAGTGGCAAAGCGAGGCTTCGTCCAGCCGGCCTTCCAGGAAGGCACGCGCATAGACGCCGGGCGCCGAATGCGGCTGGAAAAAGACGAGATCCCCGCCCTGCGCGGCACCGGGGCCGCGAAAGAAATGCTGGTAGCCCACCTCGAACAGATCGGCCGCCGAGGCATAGCTCGCGATGTGGCCGCCGAGTTCGCCATGTGCCTGGTTGGCGCGCACCACCATGGCAAGCGCGTTCCAGCGCAGGATCGCTGACAGGCGCTGCTCCATCGCCAGGTCGCCGGGATAGGCCGGTTGCGCTTCGACCGGCACGGTGTTGAGGTAAGGCGTGACCTGCTCCGGCCGCCACTGCAGCCGGTGTTTCCTGGCATGCGCCAGCAGCGCATCCAGGATGGCGCAGGCGCGCTCCTTGCCCTGCTGCTGGCCCCAGGCCGACAGCACGCCGTCGAGCGCGTCGCACCATTCCTGAAGCTCCTGCGGATCGGTCTGATCGATCGCGAGGGTAGAACCGAATCGGTCACGCGCTGCCATCTTGATACTCTCCCGCCGGCACCTGCCCGGCTCAATTTGCCTGGATGCTGGCCTTCTGGGCAATGGCCCGCATGCGCGGCAGGTCCTTGTCGATCATGGCCACGACTTGTTCCGGCGTGGCATAGGACGGCTCCAGGCCGTTAGCCACGAGTTTTTCCTGGATATCCTGGTCTTTCATGGTCTGCGCCAGGGCCTTCTCGAGCCGTGACTTGACCTCGGGAGGCAGGCCGCGCGGGGCCGCGATCGCCACCCACGAATCCGCATCGAAACCGGGGAAGCCGGATTCCGCGACGGTCGGCACCTCCGGCAGCAGGGTCGCGCGCCTGGCGCCGGTCACTGCGATGCCCTTGATCTTGCCGCTCTTGATATGCGGCAGGGATGCGGCAACGGTGTCGACCGAGAAGGGAATCTGCCCGCCGATCAGGTCGGCAATGGCCGGGGCGCTACCCTTGTAGGGAATGTGCTGGAGCTTCATGCCGGTGGCGCCCAAGACCATCTCGCCAGCGAAATGGCCGGTCGTGCCATTGCCGAACGAGCCGTAGGCATATTTGCCCGGCGCTGCCTTCACCGCCGCCATCATCTGCTTGAGGTTGTCCGCCGGGACATCGCGATTGGCCAGCAAGATCAAGGGCACACGTGCAACCAGGCCAATCGGCTCGAAGCTCTTCACCGGATCGTAGGGCAGGTTGGCGTTGATGGCGGGATTGACCGTGAAGGTCGAGCCTGAACTGATGAACAGCGTGTAGCCGTCGGGCGCGGACTTTGCCACATAACCGGCGCCAACGATCGTGCCGGCGCCCGCGCGGTTCTCGATGACCACGGCCTGGCCGAGACGATCGCCCAGCTTCTTGCCAACCAGGCGTCCAATGATGTCGACCGCCCCGCCGGGCGGAAACGGTACCACCAGCACGACTGGCTTGGCGGGATAGCCCGGACCCTGCGCCTGCACATGCGCAGCGCACACGGCTATTGCCAGCAGCGACAGCGCCTTTACCGCCATCGAAATGCTTCGTGGAACCACGTTCATTCGCTACTCCTGTGATTGAGAGACGGGGGGGCAGACGGGGAGAAAGCTGAGACCAGGGGCTTTGCTGATCAAGTGCCCCTTGATGCCGGCATTGCACTACCGGCGTCGAGGGGACAGTCAGGTGCGCAGGCGGGATCAGCCGTTCCTGAACAGGAAGCTATAGGCGCTCAGCGCCGGGGCGCCACCCAGGTGGGCGTAGAGCACCTTGGAGCCTTCCGGGAATTCGCCGCGGCGGACCATGTCGATCATGCCCTGCATCGATTTCCCTTCATAGACCGGGTCGGTCATCATGCCCTCGAACTTGGCGCTCAGCCGGATGGCTTCGAGCGTATCCTCGGACGGCAAGCCATACTCCGGCCCGCCGTAGCGCGTGTCGAGCACCACGTCTTCGTCGGTGATATCGCGGCCGAGGTCGACCAGGTGCGCCGTGTTGCGGGCAATGCGCAGGATCTGCGCCCGGGTCTGCTCCGGCTTGGCCGATGCGTCGATACCGATCACGCGGTTAGCCCGGCCATCGGCGGCGAAGCCAACCACCATGCCAGCCTGCGTGCTGCCGGTCACCGAGCAGACCACGACGTAGTCGAACTTGAAACCGAGTTCGGCTTCCTGCGCGCGCACTTCTTCCGCGAAGCCCACAAAACCCAGGCCGCCCAGCGGATGCTCGGAGCACCCCGCCGGAATCGGGTATGGCTTGCCGCCGGCCCGGCGCACGCTCTCCATGGCCTCTTCCCAGCTCTTGCGGATCCCGATATCAAAACCGTCGCTGACCAGGCGCACGTCGGCGCCCATGATGCGAGACATCTGGATATTGCCAACGCGGTCATAGACGGCGTCGGAGTAGTTCACCCAGTCCTCCTGCACCAGCACGCACTTCAGGCCAAGATGCGCCGCCACGGCAGCCACCTGGCGCGTCTGGTTCGACTGGATGCCGCCGATGGAGACGAGCGTGTCGCACCCTTGGGCGAGCGCGTCCGGAATGATGTACTCGAGCTTGCGCGTCTTGTTGCCGCCGAACGCCAGGCCGCTGTTGCAGTCCTCGCGCTTGGCATAGAGGTCGACCTTGCCGCCGAGATGCGCGCTCAGGCGTTTCAGCGGCTGGATGGGCGTGGGTCCGAACGTTAGTTGGTGGCGGGGAAAGCGTTTGAGGTTCATGGTGGCAACTCCTGGGCTTCGTGGGTTAGGTCGGTTAGGGGCGGGGATCCAGGCATCAACACTGGCGAAGAACACAGGCATGTGGAACCACCTTCCGTTGATGCTGCGATGGACTCAATCCTAGAAAAAAACACACGAAACGTGGTTGCAAATATTCATCAATTTATGCACTATAAAAAATAGAAAATAACTTTTTTGTACTGTTTATTTTTTACGATCGACAATGAACGAAACAAAATTGCGCACCAAATCCGAGCATCCCGTGCCACTTTCCGAGGCATTGGACCGCACCGATAAAGCCATCCTGCGCGCACTTCAGCGCGACGCGTCCATCTCGAACGTGGCGCTGGCCGCCAAGGTCAGCCTGAGCCCGCCGGCCTGCCTGCGGCGTGTGGAGCGGCTCAAGGAACTCGGTCTGATCCGCGGCATCGTGGCGCTGCTGAACCCGGCCGCGCTGGACGCGGGCATGCTGGTGATGATCGGCGTGGTGCTGGACAGGTCCACGCCGGAATCCTTCTCGGCGTTCGAGAAGGCCGCCCAGAAGGTCTCCGGATGCATGGAGTGCCACGTGGTGACGGGCGAGTTCGACTACTTCATGATGCTGCGCACCAAGGACAGCGAGAGCTTCAATCGTCTCCACGCGGAGCAGTTGCTTTATCTGCCGGGGGTCCGGCAGATTCGCTCGTTCATGGTGCTCAAGCAGGTGCTGTCGACGACGCAGTTTCCGATCTGAAGCCGCGGGCGTGGCGGGGTGCGCGCCGGCTGCCGGCAATGGCGGCGCCGTCTTCGGCGAGGTCCCAGAACACGCCCGCCATGACCTGCAGCGCCTGCCTGGCGACGCTGCCCAGCAGGTGCTCGTTGGGGGCATGCTGGCTGCAGGCCGGATACGAATGCGGGAACCAGAGCGTCGGCAAGGCCAGCACATCCGCGAAGACATCGTTGGGCAGCGACCCGCCAAAGTTCGGCAGTAACGCCGGCGGCTCGCCCGTGGTGCGCTGCACGGATGCCAGGGCCCACCGCACCCAGGCATCGTCCGGGTCCAGGCGGGTGGCCTGCATCGGTTCGCCGTCCGGCAGGACCTCCACGTCATGGAAGCCATGGGCATCCAGGTGCTCGCGCAGATGGCGCATGAAGTTGGCGCTGTCGCTGCCCACCACAAAGCGGATCTGGCACAGGGCGAACGCGTGGCCGGGTATCGCCCCCACCGGGGCGTCGGGATTCCCGGTCTTGAAGGCAAGCACCTCGAACGTGTTCCATCCGTACACGCGCTCGGTGGGCGACAAGCCGGGCTCGCCCCAGCCGGGATCGATCTGGGGATCGGCCGGGCCGCCGCCGACCTCGATGGTGCTCAGCGCCGCACGGACGTTGGCCGGCAGCCCGTCGGGCAACAGCCCGCGGACCAGCACCCTGCCCCTGGCATCCACCACACTGGCGATCGCATGCGCCAGGCGCGTGCCGGCGTTGCTCAGCAGCCCGCCCCAGTTGCCAGAGTGATGCGCGCCCTCGCGCAGGTTGACGCCAAGCCTGACGTTGCGGATCCCGCGCGACCCCAGGAAAATCGTCGGCCGCCCGGCCGCCACGCGCGGCCCGTCCGAGGCGATGAACACATCCGCAGCCAGTTCGTCCGCGTACTTCACGCACACTTCCCGCAAGCCCGGCGAACCGGTTTCCTCTCCCATCTCGAGGATCATCTTGACGTCGTAGCCCAGCCGGCCCTTGCGCAGCGCCAGCACCTGGGTCAGCGCAGCCAGGTTGATGGTGTGCTGGCCCTTGTTGTCGGCCGTGCCGCGGCCATACCAACGGTCGCCGTCAAGCGTCACCTCCCAGGGGGCAAGGCCCGGCCGCCATTGCGCATCCTGCCCGCGCACCACATCGCCGTGTCCGTAAGTCAGTACCGTGAAGGCGGCCTCGGGTTCCAGCCGTTGCGCCAGCATGAACGGCCCACCACCGGCGATGGGATTGTCGACGAGCCGCCAGGTAAATCCCAGGGCATCCAGCTGCGGCCCGATGGCATCGGTCAGATAGGCCCTGAGGATGGCGGCGCCGGCGGGATTCTGGCTCTCCGTGCGCATTGCCACGCGCTGCCGGAGCACCTGCTCGAAGCTGCCGTCGTCAAAGTAGCGGGCCGCGAGTTCGATGGCTTGTGTGCGACTCATGTCTCTGCTTTCCTTTTTCAGGTTGCGTGAATTGTCCGGCGGGGTACCTTCTCAGGCGGCAAGCGTTTCGAAGTCCCGCTTGATATCGGGGATGCCGAGCCCGGGCTCCGGGGTGAGCGCGGACGACAGCAGCATGCGCGTATAGGGATGGGCGGGCGCCGAGAAAATCGCCTCGCGCGATGCCTGCTCCACGATGCTGCCGCGATACATCACGGCAACGCGATCCGCCAGATGCTCCACCACCCCGATGAGAACCTGCGGGCGCAGCATCAAGGCGCGCGCAATGGCCACGCGCTGCCGCTGCCCACCGGACAACTGCGCGGGGTACTGGCCGTGAGTTCGCTTGGGCATGCCCACCAGGTCCAGCATCTCGACGACCTTGGCCGCCTGCCCGGCAGCGCTGCCCAGGCCGTGCAGACGCAGCGGCAGGCCGACGATCTGCGCGACGGTCTTGCGCGGGTTCAGCGAGGAGTAGGGATCCTGGAAGATCGGCTGGATAAAGCGCGACATGGCCTTGCGCTCGGTGGGCAGCACCTCGCGTCCGTTGATCAGCACACTGCCCTCGCTGGGCGCGAGCAGGCCGAGCAGCATCTTGGCCAAGGTGCTCTTGCCGCAGCCGGACTCCCCGACCAGGCCCAGGGTTTCGCCGAGCGCCAGCCGCAGGGAGACCTCGCTCACCGCCTTGAATTCCTCCACTTTGCCAAACAGGCTACGTCTTGTCACAAAGCGCCGGCTGAGCGCGCACAGCTCAAGCGCGTACTCGGCTCTCGGTTGGGGCGTCGTGTTCATGCAGCCTCCCGCGCTGGCACCGCCATGGGCTCGAGCAGATTGCAGCGCGCGCTATGTCCTTCGCGTACGGCCACCTCCGTGTGCGTGCGCGCACAGCGCTCCACCTCCCAGGCGGGGTCTTGCCCGGCACCGGGATGCAATTGAGCAGCCCGCGCGTGTAGGGGTGCGACGGATGCGCGAACAACTCTGCCACCGGCGCCGTCTCGATGATCTCCCCCGCATACATGACCGCCACGCGGTCCGCGATCCGCGCCACCACGCCGAGGTCGTGCGTGACGAAGATGACCGCCGTGCCGAGCTCCTGTTGTAGCTCGCGGATCAGCCGCAGGATCTGCGCCTGGATCGTGACGTCCAGCGCCGTGGTGGGTTCATCGGCAATGATCAGGTCCGGCCCGCACATCAGTGCCATGGCAATCATCACGCGCTGGCGCAAGCCACCGGAGAGCTGGTGCGGATACTGCCTGAGCCGCTGCCCCGCGTTGGCGATACCGGCGCGCTCCAGCAGGTACACGGCGCGGTCACGGGCCTGCGCGCGCGAGCCCCTGCCGTGATGCAGCATCGCTTCGCACAGCTGGTTGCCCAGCGTGTAGGCGGGATTCAGCGACGTCATCGGCTCCTGGAAGATCATCGAGATCTTCTGTCCGCGCAGGCCGGCCATGCGGCGCTCGGGGAGCGCCTGCAGATCCTCGCCGTCAAAGCGCAGATGGTCCGCGCTGCGCTCCGCCCTGGCCGGCAGCAGGCCCATGATGGCCAGCGAAGTCATCGATTTCCCGCATCCGGACTCGCCAACCAGGCACAGCATCTCGCCGCGGTTGACGTGGAAATCGATGCCGCGTACCGCGTGGAGCATGCCGCTCTCGGTCGGCAGGTCCACCCGTAGGTTCTTTACATCGAGCAAGCGTGTCATGCGTGGCTCCCGTCCTTGATTGCCCTGCTTAATGGCGGCCGTCGGGCGCGCAGATGTCGCGGATGCCGTCGCCGAGGAGATTGATGGCAAGCACGAGCACCGCCAGTGCCACGCCGGGGATCAGGATGACCCAGGGCTTGAAGAACATATAGGACTTGCCTTCGGCCACCATCAGGCCCCAGGACGGCGTCGGCGGCTGAACGCCCAGGCCAAGGAACGACAGCGTGGCCTCGAGCAGGATGGCGTGGGCCATTTCCAGCGTCACCACGACCGTCAGCGCGCTCATCAGATTCGGCAGGATCTCGCGCAGCAGGATATGGGAGGTCGAGGCGCCCAGGCTCTTGGCCGCCGCAATGAACTCGGCATCCCGCAACTGCTGGGTCGCCGAGCGGGTGACCACCGCAAAGCGGTCCCAGAGCAACAGGCCAAGCAGCACGATGACCGCCTGCACCGAGCCCCCGGCCAGCGCCGCCATGGCCAGCGCCACCAGCACCACCGGCATGGCCAGCCGCGTGGTGATGACATAGCTGATCACGGCATCGACCTTGCCGCCGAAGTACCCGGCGAGCAGTCCGAGCGTGGTGCCGATCAAGGCCGAGATGGCGACCGCGCACAGCCCGATGATCAGCGAGACCCGGGCGCCGAACAACAAGCGGCTGAGATAGTCCCGCCCCAGCTTGTCCGTGCCCAGCCAATGTTCCGGGCTGCCGCCCGCCTGCCAGGCCGGCGGCACGAGCCGGCGGCCCATGTCCTGCAGATAGGGATCGTGCGGCGCAAGCCACGGCGCGAACAGGGCCGCCAGGACCACGACGGCCAGCAGCATCGCGCCTAGCGTCAGGCCGTAATGCCCGAAGGCGCGGCGCAAGCCGCGCCGCCAGGCGGGCACGGCGGGCAGCGCCGGGAATGGTAAAGACGATGGCGATGTCGGGAACGCTGCGCGCGCGCCGTCCGCCGGCACGGGGGAACTCTCGGTATTCATGTGCGGCTCCGAAGCATGGGCGCTCAGCGGGTATGGATGCGGGGATCGAGCGCGGCGTTGATGACATCGGCCAGGAAGGTCAGGCCGATATAGAAGATCGAGATCAGCAGCACCACCGCCTGCACAACGGGATAATCGTTGCGCGCGATGGCCTCCCACGCCAGTTGCCCCAGGCCTTGCATTGCATACACGGACTCGATCACCACGGAGCCGCCCAGCATGAAGCCAAGCTCGACGGCCGCCAGCGCCACCACCGGTATCACCGCATTGCGCAGCGCGTGCTTGAAGATCACCGTGCCCGGCCCAAGGCCCTTTGCCCTCGCCGTGCGAATGTAGTCGGCCCCCAGCACGTCCAGCATGCCGGCGCGGGTCAGGCGCATCATTGCCGGGGTGGCGTAGTACCCAAGGGCGATGGCCGGCAGGACGAAGTTCCGCCAGTCCGTGTTGCCGGATACCGGCAGCCACTGCAACTTGACGGCAAACAGCAGGATCAGCGTCAGGCCAAACCAGAAGCTCGGCATGGCCTGCCCGATCACGGCCAGCAGCAAGTCTGCCCGCGACAGGCAAGATCCATCTCCCCGTCGCGCCGTCATGCCTGCCGGCTTACTTCCAGCTGGCGTCGTAGAAGCGTGGCACTTCGTCCGGATAGGCCTGGAAGTTCAGTTGCGACGTATAGGCATAGCTGGTCGAGTACGTGAAGAGCGGCGCGGCATAGGCCTGCCGGGCGATCAGGTCCAGGGCCTTGGCGTAATTCGCCTTGCGCACGCCAAGGTCGGCCGCGCTGTCCGCGGCGTCCAGGAACGTCTTGACCGCGCCATCCTTGGCAATGTCGTCGGCGCCCCCCTTGAACCAGACGCCGAGGGAGGCCGAGGCATCGTTGACCGAGTTCGAGCCCCAGGTCTGGAACGTCAGCGGCGCCTTGCCGCCACGGTAGTCGCCCTGCAGCGCCGCGTATTTCATATAGCGCAAGCGCGCCTTGATGCCGACCTTCTGCAGGTCGCCGATGACCGCCTCGGCGAAGTCACGTTCCCGATAGGCGTAGATATCGGTCTCGAAGCCATTCGGATAGCCGGCTTGCGCAAGCAACGCCTTGGCCTTGGCGGGGTCGTAGGCATAGTTGGCGATGCCCTTGGTTTCGCAACCGACCTGGGTGCGATAGCACACCGCCGCAGACGTCTGGCTGCCCCCGCGAACCAGGTTCTTGGCCATGCTGTCGCGGTTGATGGCGTGATTCACGGCCTGCCTCACCCGCACGTCCTTGAAGGGCGACTTGGGATCCGCGCTGCCCTTCGAGTCCATCATCAGGAAACCCACCCGCATGGTCTCGCCGCTCTGCACGGTCACGTTGGGCATGCTGCGCATGGCATCCGCCTGGTCGGAGGGCACGCGCCAGATCCAGTCCACCGCCCCGGTCATCAACTGCGCCACCCGCGTCTCGGGATCCGGAATGATGACGAACTTGAGGGTTCCGATCCTGGGCTGGCCTTGCGGGCTTGCCTTGAAGTAAGCGGCATTCCTGACCATCGTCACGCCCTGCCCGGGCGTGACGGCCGTGATCTTGTAAGGGCCGGTGCCGATGGGCGCCTTGCCGAAGCCCTCCAGCCCCACCTTCTTGAAATAGGCCGCGGGGAGGATCGGCGTCGGGCCGGCGAGGTATTCAAGCGCTGCCGGGAACGGCGCTCTCAGGTGCAACCGGACCTTGTAGTCCCCCAGCTTCTCGGCGCTCTTGACCCAGTCGACGTTCTGCCGCGTGACCACCTTGGACTCGGGAGACACCACGTAATTGAACGTGAACGCCACGTCGTCCGCGCTGAACTTGTCGCCGTTCTGGAACGTTACCCCCTGGCGCAGATCGAGGACCAGGGCGGTTGGCGACTCCCACGTCCATGCGGTGGCCAGTTGCGGCTTGTACTCACCGGATTTGGGATCGCGATAGAGCAGCGTGTCGAACACCATGCGGGAAAGCACCACGCCTTCGCGCAGGTTGTTGTGGTACGGGCTGATGTTTTCGACCTCGCTGTCGGAAGCATAGACCAGCGTGTCGTTTGCCTTGCCCGCGTGCGCCGCTGAGGCTGCGAGCGCCATTGCCGCTATCAGGAGGGACCGTGCCGATGTGACATGCCTATGCGCGCTCATATTTTCGCCTCTGGCCACTGCAGCCGAATGGAAGAAAAGCTAATGGAGGAAAGACAGGGTTGTTCGAATCCTAGATCCTTGCGAACATTGCGAAAAGCATAGAATTCAGATACGTGGTTTGCCTTTTTCGCAAACCATGCTAAGCGTGCAAACTGCGCAACCATATCGATCCAGCCGGAGATGCCGTGTCCCAGTCCCATCGCTTGCAGAGCACAGCGCTGCGCTATTTCCTGGAAGTGGTCCGTTGCGGCTCGATCAGCGAGGCGGCGTTGCGCCTGAATGTCGCCGGATCCGCCGTCAGCCGGCAGATTGCCGGCCTGGAGGAGACACTGGATGTGGTCCTGTTCGAGCGCCGGCCGCGGGGGATGGTCCTCAGCGCCGCGGGCGAACTGCTAGCCACGCATGCTCGCAAGTCCAGCTTCGAGGCAGAGCGGGTCGTGGCCGACGTGCTGGCGCTGAAAGGGCTCGCCACCGGCCATGTCCGCATCGCCAGCTCGGAGGGCTTCGCCATCCAGTTCCTGCCGAGCGTCATCGAGGCCTTCCGCGCGAAGCATCGCGGCGTCCGCTTCCAGCTGTCGGTGGATGCGCCGGCCGAGGTCACCCGCCGCGTGTGCCAGGGCGAATGCGATATCGGCATGGTGTTCAACTACAGCCGGGTCGGGCAGAAGGACGTGAAGGTGGAGCATCGCCAGCCGGCGCCCGGCCTTGCCATCATGCGCGCCGACCATCCCCTGGCGAAGTCCAGGCAGGTTACCCTGTCGCAGCTGCAGGGCTACCCGATGGCCCTGCCGATGGCCCTGCCGGATGCGGATACCACCGTGCGCCAGGTGTTCGACATTGCCTGCATCCGGCAGCGCGTGACGGTCGACCCGGTACTCACCAGCAACTACGTCGAAACCCTGCTGAACTTCGCACGGCTGAACGATGCCATCACGCTGGCCAGCGAAGTCTCCGTGCGCCTGCTGCTGGAGGAACGCGGCTTGTGCGCCATCCCCATCCGGGACCGCGCCATGAGCGAGCGCAGCATCGAGGTCCAGAGGAGTGCTAGCGTCAGGGCACGAACCTGGCCCTCAAGGTCGGCGATCCGCTGCTTCATGCATGCTTGCGTGCTGATATCGCTGATGACGCCATACCAGCGATCGATCGCGCCGCCATCCGCGCCGATGTGCGGCTGTGCACGGCTCAGCATGTGGCGCCAGCTGCCGTCCGGCCACTGGATACGGAACCGGGTCGCGAACGGCTGGCCGCTCGGGATCCAGGCAAGCCACTCCGCCCGGATGCGCAACTGGTCGTCAGGATGGACCGCGGCACGCCAGGCGTCGATCCGGTCCCGCATCGCGCACCCGGCGCGGTCGCGGAAGTTCGGGCTGATGTAGCACAGCGTGCCATCGGGGTCGGCCGCCCAGGCAATATGGGGACTCAGCTCGACCGAGCAGCGGAAATGCTCCTCGCTCTCCCGCAGGGCCAGCTCGGCCCGTTTGCGTTCAGAGATGCCGATGGCAACTAGAGAGACGCCAATCACGTCATCGATGTCGTCGTTCACGCGTTGCCCGACCACCAGGTAGACCTCGCCGTTCGCGGTAATCTCGCGCTCCACCGGGGACCGCGCATCCGCGGCAAGCACGGCATGCGCCAGCGAGCAGATCGAACTGGCGGCGTCGGGCGTGCTGCCCGCGCTGAGCTGGGCGCCGACAAGGGCGTCCACCTGGGCGCCGAACATTTCCGCATAGCGCCCGTTGACATGCACGTGCCGCAAGCGCGTGTCCAGGAAGCACAGGCCGACGGGCGCGCCGACATAGAGCGCCTCCAGCTGATGCAGGCGCTGATACGGCGAACGGTCCAATGGCCGTGGATCCGGCGCGCGCAAGCCAAGCCGCTGGATGAGCGCGGGAATCCGCTCCGGTTGCAGCGCCGGTGCCCACAACCATCCCTGGCCGACATCGCATCCCAGCTTGCGCAGTAGGGTGGCATGCTCCTCGCGCTCCACGCCTTCCGCGACAACGCGCATGCCGATGCTGTGGCCCAGCCCGACGATAAGCGGGAATCCCGTTTGCGTGACAGCGTCCGAGATCAGCGCAACGACCGCCTTGTCGCGCAATTGCACCGGAGACACGTTGAACGCCAGCACAAAGCCCTGCCCCCAGCGCACGGCCTCCCCGCACGCGGTGCGCACGATATGGGAAGTCAGGCGATCGATGAGCCCGCACGACTCCGCGATCGATATGAAGCTGACGGGGGAAACCGGGCCCGTTACAGGGTCAGTCCAGCGGGCGAGCACCTCGAAGCCGACGATGGCGCCGGTTTCGAAGCAGATCAATGGCTGGAATGCCGGCCTAAGCAAGCCGCCATCGAGCGCCGCTGCCAGTCTTGCGCAGGTATCGTCCGTCTCAGCCACTTTCATCCTCACAGATACCGCCGGAAATCCGGATCGTGTCCTATCGAACGGAGCGCCCATGGACCCTGCCCGGCAGACACCTGCGCCGGGCAATGTTCCGCCAGGTTGTGCCTTGACCGGGCGCTTGCGAGGCATAGCGAGCTTTCGCCACGCCCCCCAATGGATATCGGCCAACCTGCCGGCAAATTGAGGTCCTGGCTGCCAAGCGTCATCAGGTCGGGCAGCGATGGAATCATGCGCAGGTAGTGCGGCCAAACCATGCTGACCAGTGCTTCGGTCAGCGCTGCCAGTTCATCGGCCAGCTTGTGGCGAAGGCGCCCCTTCAGGAAGACAAAGCCCTCGAACAGGCGTTCGGCAGGCGGGTCGCGCTCACCAATGCGATCTGAACGCCGTATCCCAGCGGCTCCCAGCGGCTCCCAGCGCGCCTGGGTCGAGCGGACGAGATCCGCGGGGGCGCGCGAGCCGAACAGCGCGCTGAGGAGGTTGTTGAGCATGGTTTTTTCTCTACTTACGCGGGCCTGGAGTGGCCTGTGCCGCGACCCGCGGCTCGCGGCCCACAAAGATGCGCGATGGCAGCACGAAGCCCCGCAACGCCAGCATCTCCAGCGGGCCCTGGCCGACCTCGGTACGCATCAGGTAGCGCACCGGATAGGTCAGGTCCGCCGCCACGGGAGCCCTGGCGCTGCGCGCCGTCAGGCTGTCGGGATCTTCGGCGAGGGTCTGGCCATGCCCATCGGCCGGTGCTTCTAGCCCTTTTGATCCTTCTGACCCCTCCGCCCCTTCTGGCCTCGCTTGCCACGTCAACTG
>NZ_AHJE01000052.1 GCF_000243095.1 Cupriavidus basilensis OR16
CCTTGCCCGCGCCGCTAGGACCAACCACGAGGAAGAAGGTGCCGGCATCCTGCATGGGCCTACCCGGCGTGATGGAGACCGCCGCCAACGCCGATGGCCCGGCGCGATTCAGATAACTGGACGCTTCCAGGCTGCTTGTGCATGTGTCGTTCCAGGTCTCGGGGTTTTTCATGGACATCCTCTTCTTTCTCTTGGTCCCATTTCGTCGACTGTGCCTCGCACGTCCTCAGGCAATATTATTAGATATCGAAGTACAGAGACAATGCTAGCACCGGATGAAACCTTGTCAAGATAAGTTCGACATCTAAGAATATGCAAGAGTCAGGCCATCGCCGGGAAGGGCCGTATCCGCGGCCTGTGGCGGCGATTCCAGCAATGTCTAGCAGGGAAATCCCTCTGCAGGTGCGCTGCTGCATCGTCCTGGCGCAAGTTCGCACTGATGTAGTGAGCACTACATTTGGACGCGCTTTGCTAACGCGTTATCATGTTTTCCATCATCGGGCGCGGGCATGGCCGGCGCCGACAAGGACTCCCACACCGTCTTATGGCCACTTCAAAACTGACTGAAACGCAGCCGCCCGCCCAGCCAGGCGACATCGCCAACGAGCGCCTGGCGCATATGGTGAAGGACGCTGCCCGGGCGTATATCCGCGCCCTGCAGATGCGCCTGGCCGAACACACGGTCTCCTATGGGCACTGGACCATCCTGCGGATCCTCTGGGATCACGACGGTTTGTCGCAGCGCGAGCTGAGCGACCTGGCGGGCGTCACGGAGCCGACCACGTTCGCGGCGGTCAAGGCGCTGGAGGCGCTGGGCTATATCGAGCGCACCCATCTGCCAGGCAACAAGAAGAATGTCCATGTGTTCCTGACCAAGACCGGCCGCGCCCTCAAGCGCAAGCTGGTGCCGCTGGCCGAGGAGGTCAACGAGATCAGCGTGGAGGGGGTCTCGGCCGAGGAAGTCGCGATTGCGCGCAAGGTGCTGATTGCCATCAACCGCAACCTGGCGAAGGACGAGGCAGAGGCGCAGGGCACGGCACGGCGCGTGCCGTCGACGCGCGAGCTGGGGCGGCTGCTGGCGGATCTTTGAGCCAGCGCCGGCGCTGGTGGTAAGCGCAGCGTAAAAAAAGCGCGCGAGGCCGCAGCCAGGCGCGCGTCAAAGTGGCGGGAAGGCGTGACTCCCGCTCACACGGTATCTTTACACCGCCTCTTCACACTGCCGGTTCACACCGCATCGTCCAGCCCGATATCCACGGCCGGCGCGGACTGGGTGATCTTGCTGGTGGAGATGTAGTCAACGCCGGTCTCGGCGACGGGGCGGATGGTCTCCAGGTTGATGCCGCCGGACGCCTCCACCTTGGTGCGCCCGTTGACGATGGCAACGGCTTCGCGCATGTCGGGCACGGACATGTTGTCCAGCATGATCACGTCGACGCCCGCCTTCAGGGCTTCATGCACCTGGTCCAGCCGGTCGCACTCCACTTCCAGCTTGGTCAGCACGGGCAGTTGCCGGCGCGCGCGCGCGACGGCGGCGGCGATGCTGCCGCACACGGCGATAGCGGTCAGCACGCTGCGCGCCGAGCCGCTCACAGCGATCAGGATGGCGCCCTTGGCGACCTTGTCGCCATCGTTGACACGTACGTCCACATGCAGCGACGGATCGTAGCGGGANAACACGCGGGCGGCCACGTCCACGCAGGCGATCAGCATCGGCTCGCGCGCATTCATATAGAACGAACCCGTCTCGCCCTTCTCGATCATGGTGTGGACCGTCAGGTCGCAGGCGCCGATGTCTTCGGTCAGCCACAGGTCAATCAGCTTGTCGGTTGCAAATTGGTCGTACATGCTTGGCTCCAGGGTTCCGGGGGTGCCGGTGGGTTGGTGTCGCGGTCTTTACGTCAATACACGAAATGCTTAGATATCGAAGTACGTACGACAATCCTAGCACTTGCCGTGGCTGTGTCAAGTAAAGTTCGACATCTAAGAATAATTTCACGGCGACGTGCAATGTGCCGGCCTGTCATAAAATGCACGTTGACACATGACCGGGCCAGGCCCCGGCCTTCCTGACACGCACATACGGAGCACAAGACATGATTCTCGAAATTGCGCAGTTCCAGATCAAACCGGGCACGGAGTCGGAATTCGCGGCGGCGGTCGCCAAGGCGGCCCCGCTCTTCAAGCGTGCCCGCGGCTGCCACGCCATGCGGCTGCTCAGGTCGATCGAAAATCCCTCGCACTTCACGCTTGAGGTCAAGTGGGAAACGGTCGAGAACCACATGGTGGATTTCCGCGAATCCGCGGACTTCGCCGAATGGCGCCAGCTGGTTGGCGACTATTTCGCCGCCGCGCCCGATGTGGGCCATGTCAGCGTGGCGGTCGAGGGGTTCTGAATCCGGATTGGCGGGGCAACCCTTCCCCGCTTGGGTAGGGGCCCGAATAACGCAATTGCGTTATTGGTGGGGGAAAGCGCAGCGGGTAAGCTGGCTGCACGCTGAACACCCCGTTCCACGCGTATTTGACGTGCCACCTGCCGGTAAAGCAGGTGGCATTTTCTTTGTAATCTAAGTATTTACCCTGAGTGCGCTGCGCCGCCGCAGGCGCCCGCCCCATTCTGGGGTGAGCCGGGAAAGCCCGGCGCCCTTCCTGCCTCGCCCCCTATTTCTCATCCCGCATCGTCTCCAGGAAGCGGTCGCGCGCCGGCTCGTCCGTTCCTGCCTTCCAGACGCAATACACCTCTGACGGCACCGTCGCCTGCGCCAGCGGCAAAAACACCGCTCCGGCCATTGCCGACCTCTGCAGCGCCGCCGGCACCACCGCCACGCCGGTGCCTTGCGACACCAGGGACACCACCGAGAGCCAGTGCCGCACCTCATGCCGGATCTGCGGATAGAAGCCCTGTGCCGCGCACATCTCGAAGATGCGGTTGTAGTAGTCGGGCGAGGCTTTCCTGGAGAACAGCACGAAGGGCTCGCCGCGCAACTCGCCGAGCGCCACGCTGGCCTGTCGCGCCAGGGGATGATCCTGCGGCACGCAGCACAGGAAAGGCTCGCTATGGACCAGCACCGTGGCCAGTTCGTCGGGTACGCGGTTGGTGTGGATGAAGCCGGCATCGAGCCCTTCATGCAGCAGCGCGTCGATCTGTTCCTGTGAGTTGAGTTCCGTCAGCGCCACCTGGATGCCGGGGTAGCTGGCCTGGAACTCGCGCAGGCGCTGGGGCAGGCCGCGGTACAGCATGGAGCCGACGAAGCCGATGCGCAGCCGCCCGACGGCGCCGGCCTCGATCTCGCGGGCCAGCAGGCGGGCCTCTTCGGCCTGGGCCAGCAGCGCGCTGGCGGACTCCCGGAAGGCCCGGCCGGCGGCGGTCAGGCGCACGCCGCGGCTGTCGCGCTCGAACAGGCGGGCGCCCACCGAGGCTTCCAGCTGCTGGATATCATCCGGTGCCGGACCAGCATGGCGTCAACCTGTTTGCCAGCGACCCGGACCTGCGTGCGCTACTGCCGCTCTACCTCCCGCCCGACCTGTTCGCCCACCTGCTGCCCCACCTCGATCGCATGGGCGCGCTGGCTGGCGGCGTGCTGGACACGCTGGCGCATACCGCCGACCAGAACAAGCCCACGCTGTCGTACCGCACCCGCACGGGCGTCGACGCGCAGCACATCGAGAAGCATCCGGCCTATGTGGAACTCGAGCGGGTCGCATTCTCCGAGTTCGGCCTGGCGGCGGCGTCGCACCGTGGCGGTGTGCTGGGCTGGGACAAGCCGATGCCGGCCGCGGCCAAGTACGCGCTGACCTACCTGTTCGTGCAGGCCGAGTTCGGCCTGTGCTGCCCGCTGTCGATGACGGATTCGCTGACCCGCACCTTGCGCAAGTTCGGCGATCCGGCGGTGGTCGAGCGCTTCTTGCCCAACCTCACCACGCAGGTCTTCGAGGACCTGTACCAGGGTGCCATGTTCATGACCGAGCAGGGCGCAGGCTCCGACGTGGCTGCCACCACCACCCGCGCCGCGCGCGATGCGCAGGCTGAGGGCGGCTGGCGCCTGTCGGGCGACAAGTGGTTCTGTTCCAACCCGGACGCGGCGCTGGCGATGGTACTGGCCCGCGTCGAGGACGAAAACGGCGAGGCCGCGCCCGGCATCAAGGGCGTGTCGCTGTTCCTGCTGCCGCGCACGCTGGCCGATGGCAGCGCCAACCACTACCGCATCATCCGGCTGAAAGACAAGCTTGGCACGCGCTCCATGGCCAGCGGCGAGATCCGCCTGGAAGGCGCGCATGCCTACCTGGTGGGCGAGCTGGGCCGGGGCTTCGTGCAGATGGCCGACATGATCAACAACTCGCGCCTGTCCAATGGCGTACGCGCTGCCGGCCTGATGCGCCGCGCCTTGTCGGAGGGCCAGTTCATCGCGCGCGAGCGCCGCGCCTTCGGCAAGCGCCTGCTGGACATGCCGCTGATGCGCCGCCAGCTGCTCAAGCTCGCGCTGCCCACCGAGCAGGCCCGCACCATGGTGTTCCAGACGGCCGAGGCACTGCGCCGCGCCGACGCCGGCGAGGCCGATGCCTATCCGCTGATGCGCGTGCTGACGCCGCTGATCAAGTTCCGCGCCTGCCGCGATGCCCGCAAGGTCACCGGCGACGCCATGGAAATGCGCGGCGGCTGCGGCTATATCGAAGAATGGAGCGACCCGCGCCTGGTGCGCGACGCGCATCTTGGCTCGATCTGGGAGGGCACCAGCAATATCGTTGCCCTTGACGTGCTGCGCGCGATCCGCCGCGAAGGCGCGCTGCCCGTGCTCGAGGCCCACCTGGCCGGCTTGCTGCAGGCCACGCCGATGCATGCCGGCGCACGCGGCGCCTTCACCACCGCGATCGCGCGTGCCACCACGCTGGCCGCCCGCGCCGCCGAAGCCGGCGCCGATGGCGACGTGCTGGCGCGCCAGGCCGCATCCGGGCTGTACCACGTGACCAGCGCGGCCGCCATGGCCTGGGAAGCGGGCCGCATCGGTTCCGTGCGCCGCATGCGCCTGGCCCAGCTGGTGCTGCTGCATCGCGTGCTGCCGCAGGATCCGCTGGCGGGCCAGGCCGAGCCCGACTGGCTGGCCGACACCCTTGACCCCACTGCGCCGCCGGCGGATGGCGCGGCCCACGCCGCCACGGCCGTGGAGCAGGTCAACCTGTTCTGATTCCGCAAGGGCATGAAACCGCCCCCGCGGCGCCGCCAGAAACCGGCGCCGCACACTCCACCACGGTGCCAAGCGCCGGGTGGGCATTGACCTAATAGACCAATATCAGGAGACAACCATGACCCTCTGGCAACGCCTCGCCGCTGTCGCCGCCTGCACCCTTTGCGTGGGCATCGCCCCCGCGCTGGCGCAGAAGGATTATCCATCCAAGCCCATCATGATGATCGTGACCTACCCGCCCGGCGGTCCCACCGACGTGATGGCGCGCACCCTGGCGTCGGCGCTCAAGGGCAGCCTGGGGCAGACCGTGGTGGTGGAAAACCGGGCCGGCGCCGGCGGCAATATCGGCGCCGAAGCCGTGGCGCGCGCGGAGCCGGACGGCTATACGCTGATGTTCGGCACCTCGGCCCCGCTGGCGATCAACGTCAGCCTGTACCGCAAGATCAACTACGACCCGGTCAAGAGCTTCGCGCCGATCATCCAGATCGGCCAGCTGCCCAACGTGCTGGTGGTGAACCCCTCGGTGCCCGCCAAGACCGTCGGTGAGCTGATTGCCTATGGCAAGGCCAACCCGGGCAAGCTGACCTATGCCTCGTCCGGCAATGGCGCGTCGTCGCACTTGGCCGGCGTGCTGTTCAACAACCTGGCCGGTACGGACTTCCGGCACATTCCCTACAAGGGCACCGGCCCCGCGCTCAACGACCTGCTCGGCGGCCAGGTGAGCATGAGCTTCACCGACGTGCTGACCGCGCTGCCCTTTATCAAGAGCGGCAAGTTCCGCGTGCTGGGCGTAACCACCAAGACCCGTTCGCAGGCGCTGCCCGATGTGCCCACCGTGGCCGAGCAGGGCGTGCCCGGCTTCGACGTCTCGGTGTTCTTCGGCGTGGTCGCGCCGGCCGGCACGCCGCCGGCGGTCATCGCCAAGCTCAACCACGCCTTCGCCGACGCGCTGCAACAGCCCGAAGTGCGCAAGACCCTGCAGGCGCAAGGCCTGGAACTGCCGCCTTCGACTTCGCCCGAGCAGCTCGGCAGCTTCGTCAAGGCAGAGGTGACCAAATGGCGCGGCGTGGTGCAGAAATCGGGCGCCCAGCTGGACTGATCCAGGGGCACGCCCGCCAGGCGAGGCTATGAATCATGGCCGGTTCGGCGGTAGTATCGACGTTTGCGAACCTGCGTGCAGTCAAATGCACCCGGCGGCAGGAGGGCGAATTCGTGGGCATCGCGCCATCGCGGTGCCCGCTTTGCCTGCATGCTGCCCCAACCTACCATGTGCCGTCCATGACCGATCTCTCCCCGCCCGCATCTGTCAACGAATTTGCCGGTGAAGCCCCGGGCCTGCTGTTTGCCCTGCCGATGCCCATGGCCCGCGTGTTCGGGCTGACCGGCGTGCACATCAACGCCAAAGAGGCGTGCGTGAGCATGGCCTACCATCCGGACCACACCAACAGCCGCGGCGACGTGCACGGTGGCGCACTGGCTACGCTGCTCGATTGCGCGCTGTCCTGCGCCGCGCGCGGCCACGATCCGCGCCGTTTTGGCGTGGCCACGATCGACCTGTCGGTGCATTTCACCGCGCCCGGGCGCGGCGAGCTGACCGCCACCGCCTGGTGCGAGCGGCGCGGCCGCTCCCTGTGCTTCGCTCGCGGCGAGATCCGCGACGCGCAGGGCGAGCTGCTGGCGCTGGCCACCGGCACCTTCAAGCTGCTGGATCGCACGCCCGCGCCGGCCGCCTGAGCCAACCCACGCCGTTCGTCGCCCCTTCATCGCCGCAGTTACGGAACCCTTCTCATGAGCAAACTCCCTGTATCGCCCGGCGCGCTCGCCGGCATCCGCGTGGTCGATCTCTCCCGCATCCTGGGTGGCCCGTTCTGTGGCCAGATCCTTGGCGACCATGGCGCCGACGTGCTGAAGATCGAGCCGCCCCAGGGCGACGACACCCGCACCTGGGGCCCGCCGTTCAAGGACGGCGTGGCCTCGTACTACTTCGGCCTGAACCGCAACAAGCGCGTGATGCGCCTGGACCTGACCGCCGATGCCGACCGCGAGGTGCTGCTCGCCCTGCTGGCGGACGCCGACGTGCTGGTCGAGAACTTCAAGACCGGCACGCTGGAAAAATGGGGGTTGGGGTTCGACACGCTGTCGGCGCGCTTCCCGCGCCTGGTGCACTGCCGGGTTTCCGGCTTTGGCGCCGATGGCCCGCTGGGTGGCTTGCCCGGCTACGACGCGGCCATCCAGGCCATGGCGGGCATCATGAGCATCAACGGTGAAGCCGGCGGCGACGCGCTGCGCGTGGGCTTGCCGGTGGTGGACATGGTTACGGGGCTGAATGCCGCGCTGGGCGTGTTGCTGGCGTTGCAGGAGCGCGAGCGCAGCGGGCGTGGCCAGTTCGTCGAGGCGGCGCTGTACGACTCGGGCCTGTCGCTGCTGCATCCGCACGCGGCCAACTGGTTCATGAGCGGCAAGGAGCCGACCCGCACCGGCAACGCGCACCCGAACATCTATCCGTACGACACCGTCGCCACAGCTACCGACCCGGTCTTTCTCGCGGTCGGCAACGATCGCCAGTTCCGCATCCTGTGCGAGCACCTGGACATGCCGGGGTTTGCCGACGATGTGCGCTATGCCACCGCCGGTGCGCGCTCGGTCAACCGTGCCGCGCTCAAGGTGGAGCTGGAAGCGCGCATGGGCAAGCTGGAAGGCAAGGTGCTGGCCGATACGCTGGTGGCCGCCGGCGTGCCGTGCGCGCCGGTCCTGTCGGTGGCAGACGCCTTGCAGCATCCGCATACCATCCACCGCGAGATGGTGGTGGAGATGGCGGATGGCTACAAGGGCCTGGGTTCGCCCGTCAAGCTCAGCCGCACGCCCGCCACCTACCGTTACGCGCCGCTGGCCGAGGGCGACCAGTTCCTGCCGCGCGACGCCGCCAACGACGGCGCGTGAGCTTGGGCGTCGTGCCCGCTTAGTGGGGAATCATCCCCGTGAAGACGTAAGCCTGCAGCATGGTGATGATGCCCACGATCACCGCGAACAGCAGGCTGTGCTTCACGGTAAAGCGGAACAGCTCGGATTCCTTGCCGACCAGCCCGGTGGCCGCGCAGGCCACCGCGATGGATTGCGGCGAGATCATCTTGCCGGTCACCCCGCCGGTGGTGTTGGCCGCCACCAGTAGCGTGTCGGACACGTCGATCTGGTGCGCGGTGGTGCTCTGCAGCGAGCAGAACAGCGCATTGGACGACGTATCCGAGCCGGTCAGGAACACGCCCAGCCAGCCCAGGAAGGGCGAGAAGAACGGAAACGCCGCGCCCGTGCCGGCCAGCAGCAGCGCCAGCGTCGACGACATGCCCGAGTAGTTGGCGACAAAGGCGAAGCCCAGCACCAGCCCGATCGACAGGATCGGGCGGCGCAGCTCCATCAGCGTCTGGCCGAAGGTGGCCAGCGCATCGCGTGGCTTCATGCGCAGCAGCACGGCGGAGATCAGCGCGGTCAGCAGGATGGCGGTGCCCACCGCCGATACCAGGTCGAGCTTGAGCACGGCCTCGTAGGCCTTGGGCTGCGCCACGATCGGCGCGGTCTTGATCACCAGCTGGTCCAGCGCCGGCACATGGAACTTCAGCACCCACCCGGCCAGCGCGCCGGTGCCGGCAAACAGCGCCTTGAACGGCTGCAGGCTCCACACCGTGACGATGGCGGTGAGGATGCCGAACGGCGCCCACGCGCGCACGGTCTGCGCCACGGTGTAGGGCGAGGCACGGCGGTTGTCGCCCGCACCGTTGCCGAGGCCGCCCGCATTGCTGGCCAGAGCGCCGCCCATGCGCGCCAGTGCCACCGCACCGCCGCCGGCCTTTATCGCGCCGCCAGCCCGCTGGCTTGCGCTCTTGGGCTGCCACACCTTCAGGAACAGTGTCAGCGACACCAGGCTGACCAGCGCCGACGTGATGTCCGGCAGCTCCGGCCCGATATGGTTCGACGTGAAATACTGCGTCACCGAAAAGCTCGCGCCGGTCACCAGCGCCGCCGGCCACGTCTCTTTCACGCCGCGCTTGCCGTCCATGATGAACACCAGCCAGAACGGCACCGCGAGCGACAGCAGCGGCAATTGCCGGCCGGCCATCGCGCCGATGTGCATGGCATCGATGCCGGTCACCTGGCCCGCCACGATGATGGGAATGCCCATGGCGCCGAAGGCCACCGGCGCGGTATTGGCGATCAGGCACAGGCCCGCCGCGTAGAGCGGGTTGAAGCCCAGGCCCACCAGCAGCGCCGCGGTGATGGCCACCGGCGCGCCGAAGCCCGCCGCGCCTTCCAGGAAGGCGCCGAAGGCAAAGCCGATCAGCAGCATCTGCAGGCGCTGGTCATCTGTGATGGCCAGCACGGATGCGCGGATGATGTCGAACTGCCCGGTCTTCACCACGATCTTGTAGAGGAACACCGCGGTCACGATGATCCATGCGATCGGCCACAGGCCGTAGGCAAAGCCGAAGCCCGCGGCGGCGAGCGCCTGCGGCACCGGCATGCCGTAGGCGAAGATGGCCACGCCAATGGCCAGTAGCAGCGTGATGGCGGCGGCCACGTGGCCCTTCATGCGCAGCACCGCCAGCGCGAGGAAGAAAAACAGGATAGGCAGCGCGGCCGCGAGCGCGGACAGCCATAGGCTGCCTAGCGGTGTGTAGGTCTGGGTCCAGGGTTGCACGGTGGGTCTCCTCCGTTGATGCGTTTGGATGAATTTGCTTTGGGGCGATTTGGTGCTTGCGCTTGTTCTTAGTTGTCCGGTTTTTGTTGGCCTGGGGCTTTCTCGATATTTTCCGCAGCTGCCTGACTGCCTGACTGCAAGGTCAAGGGCTTAAAACCTTAAAGTCAAAGGCAGTTTCACCACCCACGGCTCGCTTCGCATCGCGCTGGGTGTGCGCCCGCGGGCGGGCCTACACATGAAATCAGCGCGCTTTCGTCGGGTTTGTTCCTGATGCCGCCTACTCCGCCTGTCCACGCTCGCGCAGCAGGTCAGACAGGCTGCGCGGCGCCGGCGTCAGCGGCGCGCGGTGCCGGGTCCACCCGAGCTGGCGTTTTGGCGTCAGCACCCGCAGCCGCGTGGCGGCCCAGCGGAACAGCCGGTAGGTCAGCGGATGCGCGAACGCGCCGCTCCAGAAGCGCCAGACCAGGTGCTCGCCGCGGCTGAACCTGGCGCCCTGGCCGCGCAGCGGATGCGCAACCTGTTCGTGGGGATCGCGGTTGGATTCGGTGCGCAGGCGGATCAGCAGTTGCGGAATCGGGATACGCACGGGGCACACTTCGCCGCAGGCGCCGCACAGGCTGGAGGCGGTGGCGAGGTCGGCCGTGGCATCGAGCCCGAGCAGGTGTGGCGAGATGATCTTGCCGATCGGCCCGGGGTAGGTGGTGCCGTAGGCATGGCCGCCGATGCGCGTGTACACCGGGCAATGGTTCATGCACGCGCCGCAGCGGATGCACTGCAGCGTGGCGCGCAGTTGCTCGTCGGCATAGGCCTGGCTGCGGCCGTTATCCAGCAGCACCAGGTGCACCTCGCGCGGACCGTCGCGCTCGCCCGCGCGGCGCGGGCCGGAGATCAGATTGAAGTAGGTGGTGATGGCCTGCCCGGTGGCCGAGCGCGTCAGCAGGCTGGCCAGCGGTACGATGTGCTCGAGCCTGGCCACCACCTTTTCCATGCCCATGATGGCGATGTGCACATCGGGCACGGTGGTGGACAGGCGGCCGTTGCCTTCGTTCTCTACCAGCCACAGCGTGCCGGTGTCCGCGGCGGCAAAGTTCACGCCTGACAAGCCGATGTCGGCATCGACGAACGCCTGGCGCAGCGCGCGCCGGCCAGTCTGGATCAGCTCGTCCACGTCCTCGGTATAGGGCGTGCCCGGGATGTGCTGCGCGAACAGCTCGGCAATATCGCCGCGCGTCTTGTGGATGGCCGGCATCACGATGTGCGACGGCTTCTCGCCGGCGAGCTGCACGATGTACTCGCCCATGTCGGACTCGATGCAGTCGACGCCGCGCTCGGCCAGGTAATGGTTCAGCTCGATTTCCTCACTGGCCATCGACTTGCCCTTGATCACGCGGCTTGCCTGGCGGGCCTGGGCGATGCCGTGCACGATGGCATTGGCCTGGTCCGCGGTCTCGGCCCAGTGCACCTGCACGCCGGCCGCGGTGAGCTTGTCCTCCAGCTGCACCAGCAGGTCCGGCAGTTGCGACAGCGCGTGCTGGCGGATCGCTTCGCCCAGGTCGCGCAACTGCTCCAGCTCATCGCCGTCGGGGAACTGCACGGCGCGCTTGGCTTGCAGGAAGTCCATGGCGCCGCGGAAGCTGCTGCGCAGCTTGGGGTCGTCCAGTGCCGCGCGCGAGCGCGCCTTGAAGTCCGCGGCGGGCACGAAGTGCAGGGGTTTGGCGTCGGCCTGGGCGGTCGTTGGCGTACTCATTGCGCGGCTCCCGCGCCGGCGCTGCCGGTCACGATGATGACCCACAGCTCGCGCGGGCCATGCGCGCCGTAGGCCAGCGTTTGCTGGATGTCCGAGGTCTTGGATGGGCCGGATACCAGCACCAGGTTGGTCGGCATGCCCGCGCTCCAGCGCTCGGCGCGCGCGGCGCAATGCAGGTCCGGATGCAGCGTCTGCGCGTACACCAGCGCGATATGCAGCGGCGGCACCAGCGAGACCGTGCGCGGCGTTTGCGCGTCGGCGCGTCGGGCGCCAGCACTAGCGTGCCGGTGGCGGCAATGCCGGAGCGCGCCACGGTGAAGCCCGCGTCCACGGTGTCGAAGAGCTCCGCCTTCCACGCTTCGATGGGGCGCTCGTAAGACAGCGGCGCCACGCTGGCGGGCAAGGCGCGCATCAGCGCGGCGCCTTGCGCAGCGGTGGGGTCCAGCAGCAGGCGGCGCACGCCGGCGGCAGCGAGCCTGCCCGCAAGTTGCGCGGGCCAGGCCTCGGCGCTGGCGCACCAGGCCAGCGCGTGCGAGGCGCCCAACGCAGCCTGCATGGCCTGCGCCAGTTCGCCGGGGGAGGCCGCCTCGCGGCGGGCGTCGTAGTGCGCGTCGATACGCGCATCCAGCTGGCTGGCATCGGTGGCGGTAGCGGGTGCGGCCGCCCGCAGCCGGCCCAGCATGCGCTCGCGGGCGTTCAGTGCGCTCATGCTCGCTCCTTGGCGGCACCGCCGGTACGCCGCCACAGGAAGGTGGCGAGGTGCTCGACCGGCAGCGGCGCGCCCTGGTGGCTGGCCGCGTGCCCGATATTGAGCAGGCAGCCGCAGTCGGCGCTGACCAGCCGGTCGCAGCCGGTGGCGCAGGCCGAGGCGATCTTGTCCTGCACCATGGCACCGGAGATGTCGGGATGCTTGAGCGAGAAGGTGCCGCCAAAGCCGCAGCATTCGGATTCGCGCTGATGCTCGGCACGGGTGACGCCGGGCAGCGCATCGACCAGGGCCACGCCATGGTTGCGCGTACCCATTTCTCGACGCGCCGCGCAGGAGGTGTGCAGCACGACGGTCTCGGGTGGCTGGCCGGCCGCGCCGCTGACATCGAAGCGGACTTTCAGCACATGCAGCAGGAATTCGCTCAGCTCGTACACGCGCTCGGCCAGCAGGGCGGCCTTGGGGCCCGCTACCGGATCCTGCGCAAACAGCTGCGGCCAGTGGTGCCGCATCATCCCGGCGCACGAGCCCGAGGGCACGATCACCGGCCACGGCTCGGCGAAGAGGTCGAGCTGGGCCAGCGCCACCGTGCGGGCCTGTTCGGGGTTGCCGCTGCTGTAGGCAGGCTGTCCGCAGCAGCTCTGTCCACGCGGGAAGTGCACGGTCAGGCCCTCTCGCTCCAGCAGCCGCACGGCGTCCAGGCCGGCTTGCGGCACGGACCAGTTGGACCGATTGGGCGCGCGCCATGATTCCGGAGCAAGAGGATGGCGGCGGGCAGGCAGGCGCGCGGGCGCGTGGAAGAGGTCATGCGGAAACTGGAAACGGCGATGCTGGACGGCACCTGGCCGGCTGGCGCCCGCCTGCCCGCGGAGCGGCTCCTGGCCGGGCAATATGGCGTGGCGCGCAACACCGTGCGCGAGGCCACCCAGCGGCTGGCGGCGCGGGGCTTGCTGCAAAGCCGGCAGGGCGCCGGCGTGTTCGTCACCGAGCAGTTGCGCACCGGCTTTGCCTCGCCATGGCGCCAGTTGGTGGCGGACCATCCGGTGCTGCGCGACGATATCCTGGAGTTTCGCCGGGTGCTGGAGGGCGCTACCGCTTACTTTGCCGCGATGCGCGCGGATGCCGCCTTCCTGCACCTGCATACCAGCGTCATTGGCATGCTGCGCGAGCACATCACCATCAACGGCACGGGCCTGCGGGTGCAGGACGAGGACGCCTCCGCGCTATTGCTGCTGCAGCACCGCACGCTGTGCGAGGCCATCTGTGCGCGCCGGCCGGAGGAGGCGCGCACCGCCATGCAGACGCATATCGACTTTGTGCGCAGCCGGGTGGAGCAGCCAGGCGAGGGGGCCAGCGCCTGAAGGCGGGCGCCGGATCGGCGGGAATTGGTCCTACCGGTGACGCCAAGCGTCAGATCAGGCCCTTGTCCGACAGCTCGCGCTTGAGATAAGCGTAGTAGATCGGCCCGGCAATCACGCCGGCGACGCCATACAGCGACTCCATCAGCAGCATCACCGTGAGCAGTTCCCAGGCCGCGGCATTGATGCGCGCGCCGATGATGCGCGCGTTCAGGAAGTACTCGAACTTGTGGATCACCACCAGGTAGAACAGCGAGGCGATCGCCATGGGCAGTGAGATCGATAGCGAGACCACCACGATGCCCGTGTTCGACACCAGGTTGCCCAGTACCGGCAGCAGCCCGACCAGGAAGGTGAGGGCGACCAGTGTCTTGGCCAGCGGCAGGTGCACGCCAAACAGCGGCAGCACCACCAGCAGGTAGATCGCGGTGAGCACGGTGTTGATCAGCGAGATCTGCACCTGGGCGAAGATGAACTGCGAGAACGCCAGTTGCAGGTTGCGGGCGCGTTCCACCAGCGCCGAGGCCAGCGGCCGGCGGTTGGGCTTGGAGATGGCGCGGTACAGCGCGACCATCGCGCCGATCACCAGGCCGATCAGGATATGCGCGAGGCTGCGCAGCACTTCGGTGCCGAACTTCTGCGCCATCTGTGCGTGCTCGCGCAGCCAGGCAATGAGGGCGTTGGCCAGCTCATCCACGCCGCGCGGCAGCGCGTCGCTGACCCAGACCGGTAACTGGGCGCGGGACTTGTCGATGATGTCGGCGGTGCGGATCAGCAGGGTGTCCAGCGTGTTGCCGTCGCCGCTGACGAAGCGCACCACTGCCCAGCCCCCGAGTGTGAGTCCCAGCAAGGTGACGGCGGAGAGAATCGCCACCGCCAGGGCGTCGTGGCGCTGGTGCAGGCGCGCCAGCTTGGGCGCCAGCACGTCCACCAGCGAGTACAGCAGCAGGCCCGCCATGAGCGCCGCCACCAGATTGGCCTGCATCACCATCCAGAGCGCCAGGGCGGTCAGGATATAGGCGGCAGTCGTGACATTGAACCACTTTGCATCCGGCAAGCGGGGTATGCGTGGCGGATCGGGTTGATTCATCAAGTCTCCTGCATTGAGGGGCCGCGCCGTCTGGTGGACGGCCGGGCGTCTGTGCATTGTACGGCGCTCGATTGTCCGATGGGCGGAAGGCGAAGGCAAGCGCCCAAGGGGCGACAATGCGCGCCCGCGGTTGCTATGATCGGGCTGTTCGCGGGCCCGCCATCTGACCGAGACAGATCCCATGACCTTTGCCCACACCGTAGCCTCGCGGCGGCACCTCTTCGCCGATCTCAAGACCCTGCTGGCCAAGGCCAGCCCGGCGCGCTCGGGCGACTACCTGGCCGGGCTGGCGGCTGCCAGCGAGGAGGAGCGGATGGCCGCGCGCATGGCGCTGGCCGAGGTGCCGCTGGCGCACTTCCTGGCCGAGGCGCTGGTGCCCTACGAGGCCGACGAAGTCACGCGCCTGATCATCGACCGCCATGACGCCCCGGCTTTTCGCGAGATCGCGTCCTTCACCGTGGGCGACCTGCGCAACTGGCTGCTGCTGCACGAGACCGACACGGCGACGCTGGCGCGCGTGGCGCCGGGCATCACGCCCGAGATGGCGGCCGCGGTGAGCAAACTGATGCGCAACCAGGACCTGATCGCGGTGGCGCGCAAGTGCCGCGTGGTCACGTGCTTTCGCAACACCATCGGCCTGTCCGGCCGGCTCTCGGTACGGCTGCAGCCCAACCATCCCACCGACGATGCCCGCGGCATCGCCGCCTCCATGATCGACGGCCTGCTCTACGGCTGCGGCGATGCCACCATCGGCATCAACCCCGCCACCGACAACCTCGGCGCCATCGTCACGCTGCTGCGCCTGGTCGACGACCTGCGCTGCCGCTTCGATGTGCCCACCCAGTCCTGCGTGCTGACCCACGTCACCAACACGTTGCGCGCCATCGAGCAGGGCGCGCCGGTGGACCTGGTGTTCCAGTCGGTGGCCGGCAGCGAGCGTGCCAACGCCGGCTTTGGCATCAGCCTGGCGCTGCTGCGCGACGCGCATGACGCCGCGCAAGGCCTGGCGCGCGGCACGTGGGCAACAACGTGATGTAATTTCGAGACCGGGCAGGGCAGCGCGCTGTCGGCCAACGCGCACCACGGCGTGGACCAGCAGACCATGGAGGCGCGCGCCTATGCGGTGGCGCGCGAGTTCTCGCCGCTGCTGGTCAATACCGTGGTGGGCTTTATCGGCCCCGAGTACCTGTACGATGGCAAGCAGATCATCCGCGCCGGGCTGGAAGACCATTTCTGCGGCAAGCTGCTCGGCGTGCCGATGGGCTGCGATGTCTGCTACACCAACCACGCCGAGGCTGACCAGGACGATATGGACACGCTGCTGACGCTGTTCGGCGTGGCCGGCATCAACTTCATCATGGGCGTGCCCGGCGCCGACGACATCATGCTGAACTACCAGAGCACCTCGTTCCACGATGCGCTCTACCTGCGCGACACGCTGGGCCTGCGCCCCGCGCCCGAGTTCGAGGACTGGCTGCAGCGCATGGGCATCCTCGGCGCGGATGGCCGCCCGCTGGAGCTGGCCGAGCGCCAGCCGCTGCTGCAACTCGCGCACGGGCTCTAACGTGCCATGGCCAGCCAACGTTTTCCCACACGCATGAGGCCTGCGTCATGAGCCAGAAGCTGATCCACGACAACCCCTGGCAGCGCCTGCGGCAGTTCACCGTGGCGCGCATTGCACTGGGCCGCTGCGGCAACAGCCAGACGACCCAATCCGTGCTCGCGTTCGGCCTGGCGCATGCCCAGGCGCGCGACGCGGTGCATGCGCCGCTGGCGCGCGCAGCCATTGAACAGGCATTGCGCGATGCCGGCTTCGACACCGTGGCCGCGCACAGCGCCGCACAGGATCGGCAGCACTACCTGCGCCGCCCGGACCTTGGCCGCCAGCTCGACGACGCCAGCCGGGCGCGGCTGGCGCAGGCGCGCCCGGCCGAGCCGCCCGACGTCGTCTTCGTGGTGGCCGACGGCCTGTCCGCCCTGGCGGCGCAGCGCCACGGCGTGCCATTGCTGCTGGCCGCGCGCGAGCGCCTGCCAGGCTGGCGCATCGGTCCCGTGGTGGTGGCCGAGCAGGCCCGCGTGGCACTGGGTGACGAAGCCGCGCTGCTTCTCGGCGCGCGCCAGGTGGTGATGCTGATCGGCGAGCGCCCCGGGCTGAGCTCGCCCGACAGCCTCGGCATCTACCTGACGCACGACCCTCGCCCAGGCCGCACCGACGCCGAGCGCAACTGCGTCTCCAACGTGCGTCCCGAAGGGCTGTCTTATGCGCAGGCCGCGGCCAAGCTGGCCTTCCTGCTGCGCGGCGCGCTGGCGCTCGGGCACAGTGGCGTGGATTTAAAGGACGATAGCGAGCATGGGGTGTTGCCGGAGCCATCGGCGCAGGCAGGACAGCCGGGGAACTGACTGGCTATCGCGGATGTCTTACTCGTTTATCGGTAAACGATATATAATTCCACCATGATCCAGTCGTTCAAATGCGAAGACACTGCAGCATTGTTCTCAGGCCGGCGCGTTGCGCGATTCGCCAACATCAGGGCAGCGGCAGAACGCAAGCTGGAGATGCTTGCCGTTGCTGCCTCGCTCGACTTCCTGCGGTCCCCGCCTGGCAACCGGCTTGAAGTGCTGGGAGGCGACCGCAAAGGGCAGCACAGCATTCGCATCAACGATCGGTGGCGAGTGTGCTTCGTTTGGACGGCGGACGGCCCGCAGGCCGTCGAGATCGTGGACTATCACTGAAAGGAGATCACCATGGCCCGCTTCCAGAATGGTATGCGACCGGTCCATCCCGGCGAAATCCTCCGCGAGGAGTTTCTCAACCCGCTTGGCATGAGCGCCAATGCGCTCGCCGTGGCGCTGCATGTCACCGCGGCTCGCATCAACGACATCGTGCGCGAGCGCCGGGGCGTTACGCCGGACACCGCCATGCGGCTGGCTCGCTACTTTGGCGGCGACGCCGAGTCCTGGCTCAACCTGCAGCAGCTTTATGACCTGAAAGTGGCCCAGCGCGAACACGGCAAGGACATTGCTGCCCAGATCGCGCCACGCGACCGGGAAGCTGCTTGATGACATCCGCCCGCCTTTCAGGCGGGCTTTTTACCGTGCTCACGCAAGATCAAACACCCGCCCCGGGCTCAGGATGTTGTGCGGATCCAGCGAGCGCTTGAGCAGGCGCATCAGCGCCAGCTCCTCCGGC
Source organism: Cupriavidus basilensis OR16 (assembly GCF_000243095.1). Lineage (GTDB taxonomy): Bacteria > Pseudomonadota > Gammaproteobacteria > Burkholderiales > Burkholderiaceae > Cupriavidus > Cupriavidus basilensis_D. The sequence goes on from NZ_AHJE01000052.1 coordinate 17,962, forward strand.
GTGCGGGAGCAGTGCAGGTAGGGCTTCTTGTGAAAGCCGATGCCGTGCTCGGCGGAGACGCTGCCTCTGAATTCCTGCACCACGCCGTACATCACGTCGGAGATCTCGTGCTCGGGGAAGTCCTGGTCGGTGGCGCCGGGGAGGTACACGCTGACGTGCAGGTTGCTGTCGCCCACGTGGCCGAAGTTGACCGGCTCGGCATGCGGCCACACCGCCAGGAGGCGGGCGCGCAGCGTTTCGGCGAATTCGCCGATGCGGCCGATCGGCAGGCTGACGTCATAGGCCGCATTGGGCGACCACATCACCGGGAATTCGGCCACCGCGTCGCGCAGTTGCCAGAAGCTCTGCGCTTCCTTGTGGCTGGATGCGACCGCCGCATCCTGGATCAGGCCGGCTTCCATCGCGGATTCCAGCATGCCTTCGAAGACCGGCGTGTCCTGCGCGCCGTCGTTGCCCTGCAGGTCGAGCAGCACGTAGAAAGGATGGCCGGCGCGCAGCGGCGCGCGCACGCCTGGCACGCGCGTCGTCACCAGCCCGTAGAAATCCGCCCACATGACCTCGAAGGCCGATAGGCGGCCGGAGAGCTTGCGCTGCGCATGGCGCAGCAGGCGCACCACGTCATCGTAGGTGTCGAGCGCGCACAGCGCCGTCTGCGTGGCGCAGGGCAGCGGTGCCAGCCGCAGCACGGCGCGGGTGATCACGCCCAGCGTGCCTTCGCTGCCGATAAAGAGCTGGCGCACGTCGTAGCCGGCATTGTTCTTTTGCATCTTGTTGAGCGACGACACCACCGTGCCATCGGCCAGCACCGCTTCCAGCCCCAGCACCTGGTCGCGCATCATGCCGTAGCGGATCACGCGGTTGCCGCCCGCGTTGGTGGCGATATTGCCGCCGATCTGGCAGCTGCCGCGCGCCCCAGGTCCACCCCCCACGGTCCACCGCCAGCAGCCAGCCGGCCGCGCGCGCGGCTTCCTGCGCCGCCTGCAGCGTGGTGCCGGCCATCACGGTCATGGTGCCGGCCTGCGCGTCGATCTCTTCCACGCCGTGCATGCGCTCCAGCGAAAGCACCACCTCGCCGCCCTCGGGCGTGGCGGCGCCGGCCAGGCCGGTCAGCCCGCCTTGCGGCACCACGGGCTGATGCAGCCGATGGCATAGCGCCAGCACGGCGGCCACTTCTACCGTATTGCGCGGACGCACTACCGCCAGCGGCGGCACCGCGCCGAGCGGCGCATACCAGTCCTTGCGAAAGCGGGTCTCGATGGCGTCGCCCGTTTGCAGGCCGGCCGCGTCTGGCAGCGCGGCAAGTTCCGTAAGCAGGGCGGAGGACGGGTCGGGGTGGGGAGCGGGGCTTGCCATATGCGGTGCGTGTGAAGGAGATGTGGAGGAGATGAGAACGAGACGGGGGCTTATGCTACGGAAGGATGGGCGCGGGGATAAGGGCCAATCGGGCCGGCGGCGATAGCGCCATCGCCACGCCCGGGCCGCAATCCAGCCGTAACCCGGCCGGGCTCATGCCGCCATGAACGCCGCAATCGCCTCGGCCAGGAAGGCGCGATCGGCGGGAATGTTGTGCGGATTCCCCGCGCGATGCCCATAGTCCGAGGGAATCGGCCGCAGCGTGGCGGAACGGGCGCCGCTCAGCTTGCCGATTTCCGCAGCGTTGTCCTGCGCCTGGAAGTAGGCATCAGTCTGGCCCGGCATCAGCAGCACGTGCGCCCTGATCGCCGCCAGCGCGCGGTCCAGGTCGCCGCGGAAGGCGCCGCAGCGGCTGATATCGCCGTTCTGCCAAGTCCACAGTTGCGCCAGCAGGTCGTTGGCGTCACGGCGCGAGAAGTTGACGTCCCAGGTCTTCGCCAGGAAATCCTCCAGCGAGGCAAAGCCCGCTTGCCGCCACAGCTCGTCGCGATAGAACGCATGCGATAGCGCCCAGCCGGCGTACACGCGGCCCATGGCGCGGTACCCCGCGCGCGGCGCCTGCGTGAAGCGGCCGTCCTTGAACGCCGGATCGGCAGTGAGCGCGGCCCTGACGCCTTCAAGAAAGACCTGGTTGAATGCAGAGCAACGCGCGCTGCCGCAGACCACGGCGATCCGCTCGACCATGTCCGCATGGCAGGCGCCCCAGTGGTAGGCCTGCATGCCGCCCATCGACCAGCCGTACACCAGCGCGATCCTCTCGATGCCGAACACGTCCTGCAGCAGCCTGCGCTGCACCGCCACGGCGTCGTGGTAGGTGACGCCGGGGTAGGCGCCCGGCGCGAACCGTGCCGCGGCATTCGACGGCGACGACGACAGGCCGTTGCCGAACAGGTTCGGGATGATGACGAAGTATTGTAGGCCAGCTGCATGCCGGGGAAGGCCTGGCCGGATTGCAGCGTCACGGTGCCTGCATCGAACAGCGCGTAGTCTTGGTCGACGGTCATGTCAGCAGCTCCAGGTAGGGTTGGCGGCTATTGTGCCCGCACTTGCATCGACACACTCAGGCACCGCTCCAGGCCTCCCGGTTGATCCCCGCCACCGGCGTGCGGCGCGGCGCCTGCGTGCGCGCCAGATGCTCCAGCGCGGGTTCGATCACCTCCGCCAGTTTGTGGAAGGCCGGCGCGATCTCGTCGTCCGGCACGCAGGCATACCCCAGCAGCAAGCCCTGCTGGGTCGCCCGCGCGGGGTCCGCGAAATAGCGCGACAGCGGCCGCGTCGACAAGCCTTGGGTACGCGCCGCCATGCTGATGCCGAGATCGTCGGCACCCGGCGGCAGGTGGATCACCATGTGCAGCCCGGCCTCATGCGTGGAGGTGGGCCACTGTGCGCCCAGGCGCGTGGCGATGGCCTCGCGCAGCAATCCCTGGCGCTGCGCGTAGCGCTGGCGCACGCGGCGGATATGCGTGGCGTAGTGGCCTTCCTCGATAAAGTCGGCCAGCACCGCTTGCTGCATCAGCTGACCCTCGCGGAAGAGCTCCGACAGCCCGGTTGCGAAATGCGGCGCCAGCGGCTTGGGCAGCACCATGAAGCCCATGCGCAGGCCGGGGAACAGCGTCTTGGAAAACGTGCCCATGTAGATCACGCGATCGTGCTCGTCCAAGCCTTGCAGTGAGGCGAGCGGCCGGCCCTCGAAGCGGAATTCGCTGTCGTAGTCGTCCTCCACGATCCACGCGCCACGCTGGCGCGCGTACTCCAGCAGCATGCGCCGGCGCGACAAGCTCATCACCATGCCGAGCGGATACTGGTGGGACGGTGTGGCGAAGATAAAGCGCGGCGGGTTCTGCAGCGTGGCTGCGTCCGGGGCCAGGCCCTCGCTATCCACCGGCACCGGGATGGTCTCGATGCCGGCGCTGTTCAACAAGCTGCGCGTGCCCCAGTAGCCCGGGTCTTCCATCCAGGCCTTGTCGCCGACGTCGCCGAGCAACCGGGCGATCAGGTCGATGGCCTGGTGGATGCCGGTGGTCAGGATGATCTGCTCGGGTTCGCAGCGCACCGAGCGCACCAGCCGCAGGTGTTCCGCCAGCACGCGGCGCAGCGGCAGGTAGCCACCGTTGTGCGCATACGTCAGTAGCTCGGGCTTGGGCGCGCGCCAGTGCTTGTTCAGCAGCCGCGCCCAGACCGCATGTGGAAACAGCGAAACGTCGGGCACGCCCGAGACGAAGGCACCCCATTGGCGATCCGACGCACCGGAATGCGACACCAGATGCTGTCCGCGCCGTGACAGTGTGAAGCGGTTTGGATTTTGCTGCGCGGCGAGCACTGGCATGGTGCCACTTTTCGCTCTGAAGTTGTGCAATGCACTATGGTCGGGAAAACTATGCGACACGAAGGTGCCACTTCCGCTCGCCGCTGTGACGTAGCCCTCCGCCAGCAACTGCTCAAATGCATAGAGCACGGTATTGCGGGAAACCCCTATCTCCTTCGCAAGCAGCCGTGAAGCAGGCAGCTTGGTACCCGCAACCAAAGACCCAGCAAGGATTTCCTGGCGAATGATCTCGTAGAGCTGGCGGTTCATATGCCCGCCATTCTTATCCGCCGCACCATCCACGGGCCGCTCCAGACGCTGCAACAGCAGCTCCGACAAAATCGTCTCTTTCAAAGTGGCCCCGCGTGAAAATAAAAATATGGATCTATGTATGGTACCAATGATCGGCTAAGTTTCGACACATCTTGTTTCGATCGTCGTTTTTCTCGACGACGTTTTGCCGATCAGGCCGATTCGCCCCCCTCCGGGCACGTTCCAGGCACGCGCACCGGAGAGCCAGTGGAGCCACTTATGCAGCGTCCCAGCGACACCCCCGCGCTTTGCACCGATGCCATCGCCGCCGCCGTGCGCGCGCTCGAGCCGTACATGGTGCGCACGTTGTCGGAATTTGTGGCGGCGCCCAGCCCCTCCGGGCAGGAACAGCCGGCCGTGGCCTTCATGGAGGGCGCGCTGCGCGAACTCGGCCTGGAGCCGGAGCGCATCTACCTGCGCAGCGAGACGTTGAAGGACCTGCCGCTGTTCTCGCCGCCGTGTTGCCCGGATGGCGGCCGCTACAACCTGCTGGCCACGCATCGTCCCGTGCAGAAGGGCGGCCGCTCCGTGCTGTTCAACGGCCACCTCGACGTGGTGCCCACCGGCCCGGAATCGATGTGGCGCCAGTCGCCGTACGCGCCGTTCGTCGAGGACGGCTGGCTGTTCGGCCGCGGCGCGGGCGACATGAAGGCCGGCATCATCTGCACGCTCGCCGCCTACAAGGCGTTGAAGGATCTCGGTGTGCAGCCCGCCGGCGCGGTCGGCTTCAACGCCGTGCTCGAAGAAGAGAACACCGGCAACGGCGCGCTGGCTACCGTGGCCGCGCTTGCCAGCGCGGTGGGCGCCGGCAAGCTGGCCTCGTTCGACGCCGTGGTGATTCCCGAGCCGCTGGGCGAAAGCCTGATGAGCGCGCAGATGGGCGTGTTCTGGATGTTCGTGGAGCTCACCGGCCGCCCGGCGCATGCCGCATACATGACCACGGGCGTGAACCCGGTGGAAGCCGGCATCGAGGTGATGGCCGACCTGCGCAAGCTGGAAGCCGAGTGGAACCTGCCGGAGAACCGCCCTGCCGTCTATCGCGATCACGCGCACCCGATCAACTTCAACCTCGGCCAGATCCAGGGCGGCGAATGGAATTCGTCGGTGCCGTGCACCTGCACGCTCGGCATTCGCATCGGCTTTTACCCGACCATGAGCGTGGCCGATGCCAAGGCGCGAGTGCAAGCCTGCGTGCGCGGCACGCTGGAGCGCCTGGCCAGCAACCTCACGCTTGGCGCGGCACTTCCGCCTGATGCTGGAAACCCCGGTGACCAACACCTCACCCAACACCTGAAGAAGAGCTTTGGTAAAAGCCTGGTGTCGATGGCGCTGGCAACCGCTGGCCTGGCGCTGGCACCGGTACTCTTGCCCGCCGGCAGCGCGCTTGCGCAGACCGTTGGCGGCACCTTGTCCGGCATCGTGCAACCCGAGCCGCCGATCCTGATCAGCGCGATGAACTCGCAGGCGCCCACGCAATACGTCGCCGGCAAGATCTACCAGGGCCTGCTCACCTACGGCCCGGACCTCAAGCCGCGCCCGGAGCTGGCCAAGTCGTGGAAGGTGTCGCCGGACGGCCTGACCTACACGTTCGAGTTGCAGAGCGGCGTGAAATGGCATGACGGCAAGCCCTTTACGTCCGCTGACGTGGTGTTCTCGATCGACAAGATGCTGCGCGAAGTGCATGTCCGTACGCGCGCGGTGCTGAACAAGTACATGGAATCGATCCGCGCCGTGAACGACAGCACGGTCGAGATCAAGCTCAAGGAAGCATTCCCGCCGTTTATCTCGATGTTCGAGACCGGCACCATGCCGATGATGCCCAAGCACATCTACGACGGCACCGACTACCGCAACAACCCGGCCAACCAGAAGCCCGTCGGTACCGGCCCTTTCATGTTCAAGGAATGGAAGAAGGGCGCCTATATCAAGCTGGCCAAGAACCCCAACTACTGGAAGAAGGGCAAGCCCTACCTGGATGAGCTGGTGTTCTACGTGATCCCGGACTCGGCCTCGCGCGCGGTGGCCTTCGAAAAGGGCGACGTGCAGGTGCTGCGCGGCGGCGACGTGGACAACGTGGACGTGAAGCGCCTGCGCGCGCTGCCCAATGTGGACTACACCACCAAGGGCTGGGAGCTGTTCTCGCCGATGTCGAACCTGTTGATGAACATGCGCAAGCCACCGTTCAACAACGTCAAGGTTCGCGAAGCGGTGATGCACGCGCTCAATCGCAAGATGATCGTGGACAACATCTTCTTTGGCATGGGCAAGCCGGCGGTCAGCCCGTTCGCCTCGGCCACGCTGTTCTTCGACAAGAGCACGCCGGTCTATGATTTCAACCTGAAGAAGGCGCGCGAGCTGATCAAGGAGTCCGGCGTCAACGTGGGCCAGTACCCGGTCAAGATCCTGTCGTCTTCCTATGGCGCCAACTGGGACCGCCTCGACGAGTACATGAAGCAGATGCTGGAACAGCTTGGCTTCAAGGCCAGCATCGAGTCCGCCGATGCCGGCACGTGGTCCGCCCGCGTCAGCAACTGGGACTTCGACCTGACAGCCACCTACACCTACCAGTACGGCGATCCGGCGCTGGGTGTGGAGCGGCTCTACGTGACCAAGAACATCGTCAAGGGCACGCCGTTCGCCAATGTGCAGGGCTACAGCAATCCGCAGGCGGATGAACTCTGGGCCAAGGCCAGCGTCACCATGGACCCGGCCGAGCGTCAGAAGCTCTACAGCCAGGTGCAGAGGATCCTGATGACCGAAGTGGCCGCGGGCAACCTGTTCGAGCTGGAATTCCCCACGCTGTACCGCAAGAACGTGAAGAACCTCGTGACCACCGCCATCGGCCTCAACGAGTCGTTCGACAACGTTTCCATCGAGAAGAACTGAGTACGCCGCTACCCAGGTAACAAGTCAAAAGTAAAAAGCAACAAGTAGCCAGTACGTTCACGCGCCGGGCCGTCCGCCCGGCGCGCGCGTGGAGCATGCCGTGAATTTCCTCTCTTTCCTGCTATCCCGACTGTGGAAGGCCCTCGTGGTCGTCCTCGGCGTGGTCATCATCAATTTCTTCCTGATCCGCATGGCGCCGGGCGACCCCGCCACCGTGCTGGCGGGCGAGGCCGGCGCGGGCGATGCCGCCTTCGTTGGCCAGTTGCGCCAGCAGTTCGGCCTGGACCAGCCGGTGCTCACGCAGCTTGGCATCTACCTCAAGGGCGTCGCCAGGCTCGATCTCGGCTACTCCTATCGCAATCACCTGCCGGTGCTCGACCTGATCCTGGATCGGCTGCCCGCCACCATCGTGCTGATGAGCGGTGCTTTTGTCTTTTCCATCGTGCTTGGCGTGTTCCTCGGCGTGATCTCGGCGCGCACGCGCTATGAGAACAAGCGGCGCTGGATCGACAGCGCGGTGATGTCAGCGGCGCTGCTGCTGTATGCCACGCCGCTGTTCTGGCTCTCGCTGATGGCCATCATCCTGTTCTCGGTGGTGCTGGGCTGGCTGCCTGCCTTTGGCATGGAAACCATCGGCGCAGGCTATACCGGCCTGGCGCGCATCCAGGACGTGGCACTGCACATGATCCTGCCCACCATCTCGCTCGGCTGCTTCTTCATGGCGGTGTACGTGCGCCTGACCCGCGCCTCGATGCTGGAAGTGATGGGCATGGACTTCGTCAAGACCGCGCGCGCCAAGGGCGTGCCCGCCGGCCGCGTGATCCGCGTGCACGTGCTGCGCAACGCGCTGCTGCCGGTCATCACCTTTGCCGGCATCCAGCTCGGCCAGATGGCCGGCGGCGCGGTGCTGACCGAAACCGTGTTTTCCTGGCCGGGCATCGGCCGGCTGATGTTCGACGCGCTGTTGCAACGCGACTACCAGTTGCTGCTCGGCATCTTCTTCGTCACCTCGGCGCTGGTTGTGTTCTTCAACCTGGTGACCGATATCGTCTACCGCTTCATCGACCCCCGCATCTCGGTGGGCGGCAAGGGAGCCACGGCATGAAAGCCTTAGCACAACGTTATTGCCGAAACTACGGCGCCGTGATCGGCCTCGTCGTGCTGTTGCTGGTGGTCGCCGTGGCGCTGCTGGCACCGGTGCTGTACGAAGAGTCGCCCTGGCTGATGGTGGGCGATCCGCTGGTGCGCCCGTTTGCCGACGCGGCGTTTCCCTTTGGCACCGACATGCTCGGGCGCGACATCACGGCCGGCATGCTGTACGGCGCGCGTGTCTCGCTGCTGGTGGGCGTGATCTCCACCGGCGTGGCGCTGGTGTTCGGCATCCTGATCGGCTCAGTGGCCGGTTACTGCGGCGGACGCATCGACGACGCGCTGATGCGCTTCACCGAGTTCTTCCAGACCATCCCGCAACTGGCGATGGCAGTGGTGATCGTGGCCATCTTCAATCCCACCATCTACTCGATCGTGGCGGCCATCTCGGTGGTGTCCTGGCCGCCGGTGGCGCGTCTCGTGCGCGGCGAGTTCCTCACGCTCAAGCAGCGCGAGTTCGTGCAGGCGGCCGTGGTGATCGGGCAGAAGCCGCTGCGCATCATCCTCACGCAGATCCTGCCCAACGCCATGTCGCCCATCATCGTGTCGGCGTCCTTCATGGTGGCCACGGCAATCCTGACGGAATCCGCGCTGTCCTTCCTGGGCTTGGGCGACCGCAACATGATGAGCTGGGGTTTCATGATCGGCGCAGCCCGCACCATGATCCGCGAAGCCTGGTGGATGAGCGTGTGGCCCGGTGTGGCCATCCTGCTGACGGTGCTGTCCATCAACCTGATCGGCGAAGGCCTGAACGACGCCATGAACCCGCAACTGCGCCGCCGTGGCGAGTAAGCAAAAGGAAGACGCCACCATGCAAACACCAGACAAGCTTCCGCTGCTGCGCGTGCGCGACCTGACCATCGCGCTGCCATCCGGAGGAGACCGCGCCCACGCCGTGAAGGACGTGAGCTACGACCTGCACGCCGGAGAAATCCTCTGCATCGTCGGTGAATCCGGCTCGGGCAAGTCAATGAGCGCCAACGCCATCATGGGTCTGCTGCCGCCGTACCTGAAGCCACAGGGCGGACAGATCCTGTTCCAGGGCAAGGATCTGCTGGCACAGGATGAGCAGACTTTGCTGTCCATGCGCGGCAAGGCCATGGCCATGGTGTTCCAGGAGCCGCTGTCGGCGCTCAACCCCGTCATGACCGTGGGCGACCAGATCGGCGAGGTCATGCGCGTGCACGATGCCTTCCCCGGCGAGGCACGGACGAAGCGCGTGCTGGACTTGCTGGAGTTCGTCGGCCTGCCCGACCCGGCCACGCTGATCCACAGCTATCCGTTCCGCCTGTCGGGCGGCCAGCGCCAGCGCGTGGTGATCGCCATGGCGCTCGCGCTGGAACCGGCTTTGCTGATCGCCGACGAGCCTACCACCGCCCTGGATGTCACCACGCAGGCCCAGATCCTGGCGCTGATCAAGCGCATCCAGGCGGACAAGGGCATGGGCGTGATGTTCGTCACGCACGATTTCGGCGTGGTGGCGGAGATTGCCGATCGCGTCGCGGTGATGGAGAAGGGCGTGCTGGTGGAGGTGGGCCCGGTGCAGCAGGTGCTCAACCATCCGCAGCATCCCTATACGCGGCGGCTGATCAGTGCCGTGCCGCACGGACGCGCCAAGGCGCGCGACCAGCAGGCGGCAGAGACGGTGCTGGAAGTGCGCGACCTGCGCAAGACGTATTCCTCGGGCGGTGGCTTGTTCAGCAAGAAGCGCGTGGTCAACGCAGTGGACGGCGTGAGCTTCAGCGTGCGGCGCGGGCAGACGCTCGGTATCGTTGGCGAATCCGGATCGGGCAAGTCCACCATCGGCAAATGCCTGCTGAAGCTGACCGGCATCGACGGTGGCGAGCTGCTGTTCGACGGCCAGGACATCGCCCGGTTGACGGAGCGCCAGTTCCGCCCGCTGCGCAGCGATGTGCAGATGATTTTCCAGGACCCGTTTGCGTCGTTGAACCCGCGCCATACGGTTGGCCGCATCATTACCGATGGCCCGGTGGCCAACGGCGTGCCGCTGGCGCAGGCCCAGGCGCGCGGGCGCGAGCTGCTGCAGCTCGTGGGCTTGGAGCCTTCCGCGTTCGACCGCTATCCCAACCAGTTCTCCGGCGGGCAGCGCCAGCGCATTGGCATTGCGCGCGCGCTGGCGCTGGATCCCAAGCTGCTGGTGGCCGATGAATCCGTCTCCGCGCTCGATGTCTCGGTGCAGGCGCAGGTGTTGCAGCTCCTGGGCGACCTGCAGAAGCGGCTGAACATCGGGCTGATCTTTATTACCCGACCTGCGCGTGGCCGCGCAGATCTGCCACCACGTGATCGTGATGCACAGAGGCCGCGTGGTGGAGTCCGGCCCGCCCGACCAGATCTTCGACGCGCCGCAGCACGCCTACACGCAGCGCCTGATCGCCGCGATTCCCGGCAAGGAGTGGGACCCGACCCTGATCCGCGCCGCGGCCTGAGCCCAACAGCCCAACAGCCAGCCCAACAGCCAGCCCAACAGCCAGGCCAACAGCCAGGCCAACAGCACAACCCCGACAGCACAACCGATATTCAAGATGGAGCAACAGATGAAGAATGCCGAACTGGTTCGCCGCAAGGATGCCGCCACCCCACGTGGCGTTGGCGTGATGTGCAACTTCTACGCCGAGCGTGCCGAGAATTCGGAGATCTGGGATGTGGAAGGCAAGCGCTATATCGACTTCGCCGCGGGCATCGCCGTGCTCAACACCGGCCACCGCCACCCGCGCCTGGTCGAAGCCATACAACGCCAGCTTGAGCGTTTCACGCACACGGCCTACCAGATCGTGCCGTACGCCAGCTATATCGAGCTGGCCGAGCGGATCAACCAGCGCGCGCCCGGCCGCTCGGCCAAGAAGACGGCGTTCTTCACCACCGGCGCCGAAGCCGTGGAGAACGCCATCAAGATCGCCCGCGCCGCTACCGGCCGCCCGGCAGTGATTGCCTTCTCCGGCGGCTTCCACGGCCGCACCATGATGGGCATGGCGCTGACCGGCAAGGTGGTGCCGTACAAGGTGGGCTTTGGCCCGTTCCCCGGCGAGGTCTTTCACGCGCCGTATCCGTGCGCGCCGCATGGCGTGTCGGTGGAGGACTCGCTCAAGGCGATGGAGCACCTGTTCAAGGCCGACGTGGATCCCAAGCGCGTGGCCGTCATCATCTTCGAGCCGGTGCAGGGCGAGGGTGGTTTCAACGTGGCGCCGCCGGCCTTCGTCAAGGCACTGCGCGCGATCTGCGACGAGCACGGCATCCTGCTGGTCGCCGATGAAGTGCAGACCGGCTTCGGCCGTACCGGCAAGCTCTTCGCCATGGAGCACTACGACGTGGCGCCGGACCTCACCACCATGGCCAAGAGCCTGGCTGGCGGCATGCCGCTGTCGGCGGTGTGTGGCCGTGCCGAAGTCATGGACGCCCCCGCGCCCGGCGGCCTGGGCGGCACCTATGCCGGCAATCCGCTGGCCGTGGCGTCCGCGCTGGCGGTGCTGGACGTGCTGGAAGGCGAACAGCTGATCCCGCGTGGCGCGGCACTCGGCCAGCGCCTGGTGGAGCGGCTCGAAGCCCTGAAGTCGCGCGTGCCGCAGATCGCCGAGATCCGTGGCCTGGGCGCGATGGTGGCGGTGGAGTTCCGCCGCGCCGACGGCGCGCCCGACGCGGAGTTCACGCGCGAGGTGCAGAACCGTGCGCTGGAGCAAGGCTTGCTGCTGTTGTCCTGCGGGGTGTACGGCAATGTGATCCGCTTCCTGTTCCCGCTGACGATTTCCGACGCGGTGATGAACGAAGGGCTGAATATCCTGGCCGACGTGCTCACGCGCTGAGCCAGGAACCAACGAACCAACGAACCAAGAGACAGGACCGATCATGCAACTCAAAGACCCCACCCTGCTACGCGCGCAAGCCTTTATCGGCGGCCAGTGGCAAGACGCCGACAGCGGCGCCACCTTCCCCGTGACCAACCCCGCCGATGGTTCGCTGATCGGCACCGTGCCGCTGATGGGCGCGGCGGAAACCACCCGCGCCATCGAGGCGGCGCGCGTGGCGCAGGCCGTATGGCGCCGCAAGACGGCCCGCGAGCGCGCCCAGGTGCTACGCGCCTGGTACGACCTGATGCTCGCCAACGCCGACGACCTGGCGATGCTGATGACCACCGAACAGGGCAAGCCGCTGGCCGAGGCGCGCGGGGAAGCCGTCTACGCCGCATCCTTCCTGGAGTGGTTCGCCGAGGAAGCCAAGCGCGTCCACGGCGACGTGCTGGCCACGCCCGCGTCCGACAAGCGCCTGCTGGTGGTCAAGGAACCGGTTGGCGTATGCGCGGCCATCACGCCGTGGAACTTCCCGCTGGCCATGATCACACGCAAGGCCGGCCCCGCGCTGGCAGCGGGCTGCGCCATGGTGCTCAAGCCCGCCGAGGACACGCCGTTGTCGGCGCTCGCGCTGGCGCTGCTGGCGCAACGCGCTGGCCTGCCCGCCGGCCTGCTAAGCGTGGTGACGGGCGACGCTGCCAGCTCGATCGAGATTGGCGGCGAGCTGACTGGCAGCCCGGTGGTGCGCAAGCTCAGCTTTACCGGCTCCACGGAAGTCGGCCGCATCCTGATGCGCCAGTCGGCGCCCACCATCAAGAAGCTGTCGCTGGAACTCGGCGGCAACGCGCCCTTCATCGTGTTCGACGACGCGGACCTGGACGCCGCCGTGGAAGGCGCAATGGCTTCCAAGTACCGCAATGCCGGCCAGACCTGCGTCTGCGCCAATCGCCTCTACGTGCACGACAAGGTGTACGACGCCTTCGCCGAGAAGCTGGTCGCCGCGGTGAAGCAGCTCAAGGTTGGCCACGGCCTGGAGCCCGGCGTGCTGCAAGGTCCGCTGATCAATGAAGACGCGGTCGCCAAGGTGGAGCAGCACATTGCCGATGCACTGGGCAAAGGCGCGCGTGTACTCACGGGCGGCAAGCGCCACAGCCTGGGCGGCACCTTCTTCGAGCCCACGGTGCTGGCCGGCGTCACGCCGGACATGGTGGTGGCCAGGCAGGAAACCTTCGGCCCGCTCGCGCCGCTGTTCCGCTTCACCAGCGACGAGGAAGTGGTCAACATGGCCAACGATACCGAGTTCGGCCTGGCCTCATACTTCTTCAGCCGCGACATCGGCCGCATCTGGCGCGTGGCCGAGGCGCTCGAGTACGGCATGGTGGGCATCAACACCGGCCTGATCTCCAACGAGGTGGCGCCGTTCGGTGGCGTCAAGCAATCCGGCCTGGGCCGCGAAGGCTCCTCGTACGGCATCGAGGAATACCTGGAGGTCAAGTACCTCTGCATGGGCGGCGTGGACCGCTAAGCCTTCAGCACAACGCAACGCGTCTTCAGGAGACACCGCCATGAGCAGACCCCAGGCCGTACCTACCGTGCAGGTCGACAACGATCGCGTGGTCGTCACCGAGTGGCGCTTCGCGCCGGGCGCGCAGACCGGGCATCACCGCCACGGCTACGACTACGTGGTGGTGCCGATGACCACCGGCGCGCTGCGGCTGGAGACGCCGGCCGGCGAAGTCGTCAGCCAGCTTGTGGCGGGCCGCGCCTACTACCGTGGCGCGGGCGTCGAGCACAACGTGATCAACGCGCACGAAGGCGAATGCGTGTTCGTGGAGATCGAAATCAAGCCGGTTGCGCAGCCTCCCGCAGCCGGGGAAGCCGTGGGTCCCACCTGAAAACATCATGCGCGCCTTCTTCTCGGATGACCAACTGCTGCACCAGCCCCGCCAGTTCATGCGTGCGGGCCGCCTGTGCGAACCGACGGATGTGCCCGCCCGGGCCCACGCGCTGCAACGCGCGCTGGCTGCGCGCGGCATCACCCTGGCTGAGCCGGCCGACTTTGGCCGCGCGCCACTGGAGGCCGTGCACAGTCCGGCGTACCTGGATTTTCTCGGCTACGCGTACGAGCGCTGGATGGCGCTGGCGCGGCCCGGGTTCGAACCGGGCATCGAGGTGCTGCCCAATCTTTCGCCCTACTACAACGGCCGCGTGGACCAGCCGCGCCGCGTGCCGTGCCCGACGGATTCCATCATTGCCCAGGCCGGCTACTACCTCGGCGACCTGAGCGCGCCGCTCGGGCCGCAGAGCTGGCGCTCCATCCTGCGCTCCGCGCACAGCGCCGTGGCGGCCGCGCAGTACGTGTGCGAGCAGCAGGACCGGCAAGGCATCGCCTACTCGCTGTCGCGCCCGTCCGGCCACCATGCGCACAGCGACCGCGCGGTGGGTTTTTGCTACGTCAACAACTCGGCCATCGCCGCCGAGACCTTGCTCAAGCGCTTCGGCAAGGTAGCGGTGCTCGACGTGGATGCGCACCATGGCGATGGCACGCAGCAGATCTTCTACCAGCGCTCCGACGTGATGACGATCTCGCTGCACGCCGACCCGAGCGCGTACTACCCGTTCTATACCGGCTATGCCTTTGAGCGCGGCTATGGCGCGGGCTACGGCTACAACCTGAACTTCCCACTGGCGCACGGCACCGAGGACGCCGGCTTCCTCGGCGCGCTCGACAACGCGCTCGATGCCCTGCGCGACTACCGTCCGCAGGCACTGGTGCTTGCATTGGGCTTTGACACCTATATCCACGATCCCATCAGCGTGTTGCGTGTGGGGCTGGATGCCTATCGCGGCATTGGCGAGCGCATCAATGCGCTGGGCGTGCCAACGGTGGTGGTGCAGGAAGGCGGCTACGAGGTCGAGGCAATCGGTCCGGCGCTCGATTGCTTCCTGTCGGGCCTCGTGCCCGCCATGGCCTGAGCCACGTGCCGCAGCCCTGCCGCTACCCGATTCCGCTCGAACAAGGAGAGCCGACATGACGACACTGAAGATCGATGGGGACCGCCTGTGGCGGTCGCTGATGGCATTGGCGCGCATCGGCGCCACGCCGCGCGGGGGCAATGCGCGTCTGGCGCTCACCGCGCTCGACGGGCAGGGCCGCGACCTGGTCGCGGGCTGGATGCGCGATGCCGGCCTGACCGTCACCGTTGACAAGGTCGGCAATATCTTCGGCCGCCGCGCGGGGCGCAACGACAGCCTGCCGCCCGTGATGACCGGTAGCCATATCGATACCCAGCCCACCGGCGGCAAGTTCGACGGCTGCTTTGGCGTGCTGGCCGGGCTCGAAGTCATGCGCACCCTGAATGCGCAGGGTGTGCAGACCGAGGCGCCGCTGGAACTGGCGATCTGGACCAACGAGGAGGGCACGCGCTTCGTGCCGGTGATGATGGGCTCGGGCGTGTTCGCCGGCATTTTCCCGCTGCAGACTGCGCTGGATGCCACCGACAACGACGGCAAGCGCGTGGCCGACGAGTTGCGCGCCATCGGCTACGCCGGCAGCGCCGAAGTTGGCGGCCGCGCAATCGGCGCGTACTTCGAGGCGCATATCGAGCAAGGCCCGGTGCTGGAAGACGCCGACAACGTGATTGGCGTGGTGACCGGCTCGCTTGGCCTGCGCTGGTACGACCTGACCGTGACCGGCATGGAAGCGCACGCCGGCCCCACGCCGATGCCGCTGCGCCGCGATGCGCTGTATGGCGCGTCTTTCATCCTGCAGGAGGTGGTGCGCATCGCGCACGATTTCGCGCCGCACGGGCGTGGCACGGTGGGCGTGCTCGATGTCCATCCGGCCTCGCGCAATGTGATTCCCGGCACGGTGAAGTTCACGGTGGACCTGCGCCACCAGGATGCCGGCAAGCTAGCCGAGATGGACGCCCGCCTGCGCGCGGCCTGCGATGCGCTGGCGCAAGGCACGACCACCGGCAATCCGCTCGGCGTGCAGATCGAGGATGTGCAGTACTTCCCGCCCACGCCATTTGCGCCGGAACTGGTGGGCCACGTGCGCCAGCAAGCGGCGGCGCTGGGCTACCCGCATCAGGACATCGTCACTGGCGCTGGCCACGACGCGGTGTATATCGCCACGGTGGCGCCTACCGCCATGATCTTTGTCCCTTGCAAGGACGGCATCAGCCATAACGAAGTGGAAGACGCCAAGCCCGAGCACCTGGAAGCCGGCGCCAATGTGCTGCTGGGCGCGATGGTGGCGCAGGCTGGCGGCAGGACCGCCTGATCCGGGGCGGTTCTGGAACCGATCCCGGATCGGTCCAAACCGGTGCGCCGCACAAGCCGGATGCACCGCGGCGCGAAGCCCCGCTGACCATCGCGGTGCGCCGTCCAACCCAATACCACCGTCGCGGCGGGGGCGGCCCCGCCGCGTCCGCGCGAATCGGATTCCCGACCAAAACCGGATGGCACAGCACTTGCAATTCAATGCCATCGCCCGTCGCGCCCAGCCCGACGGTTCACTTCCAGTAGCAAGGAATCCCATGACCTTCCGTTTGTTCCCACACCGCACCGGCGCCATCGCGCTGGCGGCAATGTTGACCACCGGCCTGGTTGCCACGTCCCCGGCATCGGCGCAAGCCATGCACGACTGGCCCACCCAGCCCGTGCGCATCGTCGTGCCGTTCCAGGCCGGCTCCGCTACCGATCTCATCACGCGCCAGCTCGGCATCGGCCTGGGGCGCGAGTACGGCCAGACCTTCGTCGTGGAAAACCGGCCAGGCGCCGCCGCCATGATCGGCAGCGAGGCCGCGGCGCGCGCGCCAGGCGATGGCTACACCTTGCTGATGTCGGGGCCGGCTTCCATGGTGACCAACCGTTTCCTCTACAAGAAGCTCAGCTACGATCCGGACGCCTTCGAGAAAGTCGCGGTGGTGGCCATCACGCCGAACATCCTGCTGGCCAGCCCTGGCCTGCCCTTCAAGACGCTGCCGGAAATGATCGCCTATGCGAAGGCCAATCCGGGCAAGCTGACCTATGCGTCGTTCGGTGCGGGCACCACGTCGCATATGGCGGGCGAGATGCTCAAGGCCATGGCGGGCATCGATATCGTCCACGTGCCGTACAAAGGTGCGGGCGAAGCGATTCCCGCCTTGCTGTCCGGGCAGGTCTCGATGTACTTCGACACCATCATGACGGGGTTGCCGTATGTGAAGGCGGGCAAGCTGCGAGCGCTGGGCGTTTCCAACGCCAAGCGCTCGCCGATGGCACCGGATATTCCCACGATCGCCGAGCAGGGCTATCCCGGCTTCGATATCGCGCCGTGGTACGGCATCGTCGCGCCCAAGGGCACGCCTGCCGAGGTGGTCACCAAGCTCAATGTCTCGATCAACAAGCTGCTCAAGGATCAGGGATTCCGCGAGAGGCTCGCCGCAACCGGCGCGGAGCCGCGCGGTGGCTCGGTGGCCGAGTTCAGCGCCATGGTAGGCGCGGAGATCCCGCGCACGGAAAAGCTGGTGAAGCAGTCGGGGATCAGCCTGCAGTAAGGCCGCCGGCGCGAGGCAAAGGAAAAGCACCCGGCGAACCGGGTGCTTTTTTTGCTTTTGCCTGATACCGAAAGCCTACCAAAGATTACCCAAGGATCCCCCAAGGATCCCCCAAGGATTACCCGCTACATCATGTGGCGCGAGAAGCGCCCGTGCTCGGCGCCAACCATCAAGTCGGCGAACTGTTCGCCGCTCATGTGCACGAGTTGCTGGTGATCGCCGGCTTCGAAGAACACTTCCGGCTGGGCCAGCAGGGCGTCGTCGAGGTAGGTGTGCATGCCGTAGGCCATGGCCACCGGCGGGATGGCGCCCAGGTCGCAATCCTTGAAGACTTCGCGGATCTCGTCTTCGTGGGCCAGTACCAGGGTGCGGCCGGATTGCGTGCAGATGGCCGCCAGGTTCAGGTGATGGCTGGACGGGATGACGGCGGCCACGTAGCCGATGTCATCCTCCAGCAACAGGGTCTTGGCCAGGCGATCTCCGGGAACGTGCGCTGCCTCCGCAGTGGCCATGCTGCTGAGGGTGTAGGGATGGCGGATGGTGTCGAAACGGCTGTTCCTGCTGTTGAGGCAATTTGCCAGGGTGGTAGCCAAGGCCATGATGCGTCTCCTTCGCTGTACGTTGCGCTCAGGGCCGCGACGGACCCTTGCGCTTCCTACTATAGACGGTGCCCTCGGCGCCGGGGTGCCATCGGTGGCGCGTCATGCCTCGTCGTGCGCATCCAATGGGGGCATCCGGCGCGGTTGTGGCCACAGGGCCTGCAGTTCGGTCTTGAGGAAGTTCAGCAGGTAGCGGGTCGCCATGGTCTGGTAGCGGTTGGGCATGGTCAGCATATACAGGCGGCTGCCGAACACGCTGATGTGATAATCCGCCAGCACGGGCAGCAAGCTGCCCGCGTCGAGTTCCGCGCCGATGGCGTAGAGCGGGAAGATGCCCAGGCCCAGGTCGCCCAGCACGCCGTCCTTCAGGAAGGCGAAATTCTCCGAGCTCAGCGTGGGCTCCAGCGCCACCTGCTCGCGCACGGCGTCGCTGCCGGTGCCGCGTGTGCCGAAGGCCTTGAGCTTCTGGCCGATGGGCGAGGCGCAGACGATGGCATGGTCCTTGAGATCGGCCAGGTCGCGCAAGGGCGGCTGCGTGGCCAGGTAGCCGGGAGACCCGCACACCACCCACTCGACCATGCCGATCTCGGTTGCGACCACCGAGTCCGGTGGCGTGGAGATGATGCGCAGCGCCACCTCCACGTCTTCGGACACGAGGTTGTGGATGCGGTTATCGAACACCACGTCGAGGGTGATGTCCGGGTAGCGGTGCTTGAACTTCACCAGCAGCGGCGAGAGCATCGAGTGCCCCAGCCCGGTGGGCACCGACAAGCGCACATGGCCTTGCAGGCTCTTGCCCATGCTGTTGATCAGCGCGTTGGCCGCCGCCACTTCACCGAGTATGTTGCGGCCGTGCTCGGAAAAGCCCGCCCCCAACGGCCACGGGCTCGACGTGCCGGGTGGTCCGGCGCAGCAACTGCACGCCCAGCGCTTCTTCAAGCGCCTTCAGGTGGTAGCTCACGTTGGCGCGGGTCATCTTGAGCTTGCGCGCGGCAGCCGAGAGGTTGCCGGCGTCGACGATGTCCACGAAAAGGCGTAAGGCGTTCAGGTCCATGGGGCGGCTTGGTTTTGTCCGGGTGAAGGCGTGCCGGCGGGATAAGGTATGGCGAACAGTTTATCAAGCCTTATCAAGCCATTTCACATTCAATTCCCGGGCACGCAATGCCGGCTCGAATCGAGCGGCGGCACGCCATCGAAAGACAGGCAAGCGATGGCAATGGAATCATCACGCCAAAGGCAATATGCCAATACGCAAATGGCCACGTCGATGGATTCCCATCACGTCCGCGCGATGATTTTCGCGAGCAGTGGCGGCGTGCGGTTCGCGGCCGGCGCGGGCCGCCACTATAGTTCATCCTGTAGCGGCAGCAGCCGCAGCAGGCTTTGGCCGACATGCTGGAGTGCGCTCATGTCGGGCTCGCTGTCGTAGGTGCGCAGCAGCCCGTTTTCGCGCGTCACCCACACCAGCCTCGGCTCCTCCCCAGCCGAGCCGGGTTCCAGCATCACCTTGTAGGCAATGTCGAGCAGCTTATCGTCCAGCCCCGTGCCAAGCAGGGTGCATAGCGCTTCGCTGTCGAGCACTACGCCCATCTCGGTATTCAGGCGGGCCGAGCGCGGGTCCAGGTTCAGCGAGCCGACAAACAGCAGGTGGCCGTCCACCATATAGCTCTTGGCGTGCAAACTTGCGCGGCTCTTGCTGATGAGGCTGCGATGGCCTTCGCGTGCCATTTCCGCATAGGCGGATGGCTTGAGCTCGTACAGGTCGATGCCTGCCGCCAGCAAAGCGCGGCGCGAGGGCGCGTAGCCTGCGTGCACGGCGCTCACGTCGGTGACCGCAAACGAGTTGGTCAGGATGCGTACGCGCACCCCGCGCCGGGCCAGGCCGGCCAGCCATTCGATCGACTTGTGGTCGGGCACGAAATACGGCGAGACCAGCGCCAGGTCCCGTTGCGCGCTGTCGAGCAAACGCGCCAGCTTGGGAATGGCGTGACTGGCGTTGTCTTGCGGCGGCAGCGTGACCTTGGCCGCCATATCGGCAATCACAGTGCCCCGTCCCCAATAGGCAGGCAGCTTGCCGTCCTCCAATGCTTGCGCCATGCCTGAAGCCAGCAGTTCTTTCGCATAGTCGCCGCCTTGGGCCTGGACCGCTTGTTCAACCAGGTATTGACGCAAGGCGTCTACTTCGGCCTGCGCGTCGGCAGGGGCGGGCAGCAGGCTGGCGGCGGGGTAGCTCGCCGGGCCATTCCAGTAATCATCGAATACGGCCGATACCTCGCGCACCACCGGGCCGCCGGCAAGCACATCGAGATCGCTGAAGTCCGTCGCCGGATCGGCGGAGAAATACCCGTCGCCGATATTGCGTCCGCCCACCACCGTAAGCTGATTATCGGCGGTCATCGATTTATTGTGCATGCGCCGGTCCAGGCGGCGGAAATCGGTGGCGAATTCCAGCCAGCGCGCATTGCGGCTGGCAAATGGATTGAACAGGCGCACCTCAATGTTGGGATGGGCGTCGATGGCAGCCAGCGCGCGATCCTGGCCGCTCAGGTGCAGGTCGTCGAGCAGCAGGCGCACCCGCACGCCGCGATCGGCCGCAGCGACCACGGCCGCCAGCAAGCTCTTTCCGGTGAGGTCACCGTCGAAGATGTAGTACTGCAGGTCCAGGCTGCGCTCGGCGCCGCGTGCCAGCGCCAGGCGCGCCACGAAGGCGTCCGGGCCGGATGGGAGCGGGTAGAACACGGATGCGCCGGGGTGCTGCGCCTGGCCCGCCGCCAACGCGCGTCCCAGGCGCGTGTCGGCGGTGTTGGCAAAGGCCTGGGATGGGGCGCGTCCGGCCGGGTCGGGCAAGCTGGCGCAGGCAGTCATCCAGGCTGTCACCGCGGCCATGCCGGCCAGCATGCCGAGCCTGCAAAGCCCATGAAGCCTGCGGCCATCGCGAGCAAATGCTATCGGCGCTCCAGGGATTTCCTCCCGGCAATGCGACATGGTGTTTCCCCCAATATTGGCATCGGCAGAACCCTCGCCGGTGGCGCGCTTTGCACGGTATCACCAGCCCAGTTGGCAGGGAAAGAAAAAATTCACGAGGCTTCTTCCCCCCCGGGGCATAGCCTGCTTGCTATAGGAGAAGGCGCGGGGGCTTGAATCCGGATCCGGGATTGTAGCGTATCAAACGCAGTGCCCTCGGTGAATCCGCTAGTGCCTCTATCGCTATCGCTATGGCACTGGCCGATTGCGCATCGGCGGGGATGCCACGGACACGCGAGAAAAGTGGACATTGCTCAGCATTGTGCCCTTCTTCTTATCCAGATGGCGGCAACGGTCGGAATGCCAGGCATGCCCGGCTGCCTTCTTTATCACATTGTCCGCACATTTTCCGGTATTGACACAGGGTTGTCGCCTGCCAGGACGGCCGGTGTCGTCCTTTCAAGCGCCTTTCGGTTCGTTGTCCAATTGCATCGCCGCCTCGTTGCGTGAACGCGCTGTCATGACGCATGCCAATGATGCAAACCAATGCCGCCGATGGCGTGCGCAAAGAAATACCGGCATACAGGGTATTACCTGAAACCCGCAATGCGATCCGGAATTCGAACGCTTCGGCACGCGCATTCCACCGTCCAATCGGACGCGCAATGCGTGTGTCCGCAGTCTTTACAATTCTTGTAAAAGGCCTGGCGGTTGTATCAACTTCTTACGCGATTGGATTTTCTTTAATCAAACGTGGTAGTCTTTGCCAGCAGAATTTACCCTATCATTGAATTAACACCGCTCCAGGAGAATCAAAATGGCGACTTACAAGCAGCTGATTGCAGAGAAGGAAGCGCTCGAAGCAAAGCTGGCTGAGATGCGTGCCAGCGAAGTGGCCGGCGTGATTGCCCAGATCCAGGGCCTGATGGCGGAATATGAACTGACGGCCGACGACATCGCCCCGAAGCGCCGCCGGGGCCGCCCGGCAGCCAGCGCAAATGGCGCCGCGGCCAAGCCCAAGGCCAGCCTGCCCCCGAAGTATCGCGATCCCAAGACCGGCGCCACCTGGACCGGCCGCGGCCGCGCACCGGCATGGCTGGGTAAGAACCGTGCCCGCTTCCTGATCGCCGAAGCCTGATCGCGCGGCAGTCGGCCCGGTAGTCCGGTAGTCCGCCAGTCATGTAGTTGCGCAGTGGCGCCGGCCCCGCCGGCGCTTGCCTGTGCCTTTGCCAGGCACTGCGCTCAGCCATTCCCCGAGCCTTTGCGCGCGGCCAATGGCGTCTATCTCCTCATCCCCCTGAACCGATATGAAAAAAACGCTGCTTTCAGCGTTATTGCTGGCTGCGTCCTTTGCCGCGCAAGCGGATGAGACACTGCTGTCCAGGCAATACGGGGCTTGCATGAGCCGTCCGGACGTCACCACGGCCGGCATGCATGCGTGCATCTCGGCGGAGACCGCGCGGCAGGATAAAGGCCTGAATGCCGCCTATCAGAGTCTGCAGCAGGGAATTGCACCAGCCAGGAAACCAAAGCTGCTCGACGCCCAACGCGCGTGGCTGAAATTCCGGGATGCCAATTGCAGCTTCCAGGCCGATCCCGATGGCGGCACCCTCGCTGGCGTCAATGCAGCCGCATGCGTGATGCAAATGACGGCGGACCGGGCCAAGGAACTTAGCGATTTCGCTGCTGAAGTGGCTGGGCGCTAGCCACGCGGAAGGATTCATGGCGTGAGAATTGTGCTGTTTTGAGCATGTTTCTTTATTGTCAAATAAAATTGTCCATTCTGTTCAAGACCTGTGGGATTGTCAAAGCCAGGTGACGGCGTACCATGTTGGCCACATCGTTGTTTGCCTTGACCGGAGATTTCCATGAGCCTGGATGCAGAATCCTTTTCGCTGCTGCGCGCGTCGGTGCAGCGTTTCATCGACGAACGCCTGAAGCCGGCGGAAGACACGCTCGAGGAAACCGACGACGTGCCGGCGGAGATCGTCGCCGACATGAAGGAGATGGGCCTGTTCGGGATCTCCATCCCTGAGAACTACGGCGGCATCGGCCTGTCGATGGCGCAGGAATGCGACGTGGTGTACGACCTCGGCCATACCGCATTTGCCTTCCGCTCGGTGTTCGGCACCAATGTCGGCATCGGCTCGCAGGGCATCCTGATGGACGGCACCGAGGCGCAAAAGCAGGAGTACCTGCCGAAGATCGCCAGCGGCGAGCTGGTCATCTCGTTCGCGCTGACCGAACCCAATGCCGGCTCCGACGCGGCTTCGCTGCAGACCAAGGCCGAGCTCGACGGCGATCACTACGTGATCAACGGCACCAAGCGCTTCATCACCAACGCGCCGCGCGCGGGCGCCTTCACGCTGATGGCCCGCACCGGCGGCGCCGGCGCTTCGGGCATCTCCTCGTTCATCGTGCCGGCCAACACTCCGGGCATTTCACTTGGCAAGCCGGACAAGAAGATGGGCCAGCGCGGCACCAAGACCTGCGACGTGGTGCTGGAGAACGTGCGCGTGCCGGCGGCCAACATCATCGGCGGCGTGCCTGGCGTTGGCTTCAAGACCGCCATGAAGGTGCTCGACCGCGGCCGCCTCCATATCTCGGCACTGGCTTGCGGCATGGCGCACCGCCTGATTACCGATGCGGTGGCCTACGCCAAGGAGCGCAAGCAGTTCGGCCAGCCGATCGGCGATTTCCAGCTGATCCAAGCCATGCTGGCCGATAGCCAGGCCGAGCTGTACGCCGGCTTGTCGATGGTGCGCGACTGCGCCCAGCGCTATGATGCCAAGACCCCGGGCAAGAGCGATCCGGAAGTCAGCATGCTGGCCTCCTGCACCAAGATGTTCTGCACCGAGATGGTGGGCCGCGTGGCCGACCGCGCCGTGCAGATCCATGGCGGTGCCGGTTATATCGCCGAGTACAAGGCGGAGCGTTTCTATCGCGACGTGCGCCTGCTGCGCCTGTATGAAGGCACCACGCAGATCCAGCAACTGATCATCGCCAAGCAGCTGCTGCGCGACTGATCGGAGGGCGCGCCCGCCTGCCGGCACGGCCGGCGGCCTGCGCGAGAGGGCCCGTGCCGCACTGGTGCCTCTTGCGGGCAGCGTGCACCCGCCAATCGACGCGCGCAATGCATTGTCCTGTCGTCTCAACGGAGGCTGCCCCGATGGCTATTGCCGCTCTCAAGGTTCCCGCCCGCAACGCCGGTTTTCCTTCCACGCGTACCCCGTTCCGCGACGATGCGGCGCCCTTGCAAACGGTGCCCGGCAACGACCACGCGGGCCCGAATAGCACCGCTCCCTGCTACCCGATCATCGAAGCGCTGATGGCCTGCGCCGCGCGGCCCGCCTGCACGCCGCTGGACTGCATCCGCCTGGCGCTCGATGCCGCTGGCGCGCTGGGCCGCGACGATCCGGTTTCCTCGGTCCAGCCGACCCGCCTGCAAAGCTTCGATGGTGCGCTCTATCGCACCGGCACCGGCGCCTGGACCATTCTCTACAGCGATAGCCTGGCCGCGCCGGATGTGCGCTTCATGATTGCGTACCTGCTAGGCCGCCAGCTTCTGGGCGGCAGTGAACTGGACTACGTGGAATGCGCCAACGCCGAGCTGATGGCCACGCCGGACGATGACTCGCCCGGCGGGCTCGCCTACGCCTTTGCCAGCCGGCTGACAATGCCGCTCAATGCCTGCCGCCAGGCCTTGCCTGGCGCGGTGGACCTGGACGTGCTGGACGCGCTGGCCGGGCGCCTCTGCCTGCCGGTGCATCATGTGGCGCGGCGCTGGCTGTCCTATACCTCCCACAAGGCCGTGCTGACGCTCAAGCGCGATGGCGCTGCGCTGGGCACATGGGCGAGCGAGACGGCGTTCGGGCTGCGGGCCGATGGCCTTGGTGGCGGCGCACGCCTGCGCACGGCGCCGCAGGCACTGCTGCTTGGCAATGGTGTGAGCATCGAGCTGGCCGTGGGCCCCAGGCACGTGGCCAGCCGGGCGGGCACGCCTCGGCGCGCTGCCTTTCCTGTCTGAGCGCGGTGGCGCGTCAGTGCTCGTGGTGCAGGTACCTGGCCTGCCGCGGCAGCCGGAAGCTGACCAGGAACACGATCACCATCATCGCCGTCACGTACCAGTAGAAGCTGGATTCATGGCCCAGCGATTTCAGGTCCAGCGCGACATACTCGGCCGAGCCGCCAAAGATCGCGTTGGCCACGGCATAGGCCAGCCCCACCCCCAGCGCCCGGATCTCGGTCGGGAACATCTCGGCCTTGACGATGCCGCTGATGGAGGTGTACAGGCTCACGATGGCCAGCGCGAGGGAGATCAGCACGAACGCGACAAAGGGGCTCTTCACGCTCCCGAGCGCCGTGAGGATCGGGACCGTGGCCAGCGTGCCGAGCGCGCCGAACAGCAGCATATTGGTACGCCGCCCGATGCGGTCTGACAGCGCGCCGAAAAACGGCTGCATGCACATGTAGAAGAACAGGCAGCCGGTCATCACATAGCTGGCCGTCTTGATGGACATGCCGGCCGAGTTGACCAGGTATTTCTGCATATACGTGGTGAACGTATAAAAGATCAGCGAGCCGCCCGCGGTGTAGCCAAGCACGGTGAAGAAGGCCGCCTTGTGATTGCGGAACAGCTCCGTGAGCGTACCGGCCTCCTTGCTCGCCCGGGTGGCGGCGGACGTCGTCTCATGCAGGGTACGGCGCAGGAACAGCGCTACCACCGCCGTGACGGCGCCGATCACGAACGGGATGCGCCAGCCCCAGGCTTTCAGTTCCGCCTCGTCAAGGAACTGCTGCAGCACCACCACCACGAGCACCGCCAGCAACTGCCCGCCGATCAGCGTGACGTACTGGAACGAGGAAAAGAACCCCCGCTGGCCCTTGAGCGCCACCTCGCTCATATAGGTGGCGGTGGTGCCGTATTCGCCGCCGACGGACAGCCCCTGCAGCAGCCGCGCGACCAGCAGCAGCGCCGGGGCCCAGGCGCCAATGCTGTTGTAGGTAGGCAGGCTGGCGATCAACAGGGAGCCGCAGCACATCATCGTCACCGAGATCAGCAGCGAGTTCTTGCGGCCATGCCGGTCGGCAATCCGCCCGAAGACCCACCCGCCGATCGGCCGCATCAGGAAGCCCGCGGCAAATACGCCGGCGGTGTTCAGCAATTGCGCCGTGGGATCGGATTTGGGGAAGAAGGACCCGGCGAAGTAAATGGCGCAGAACGCGTAGACGTAGAAGTCGAACCACTCGACGAGATTGCCGGAAGACGCGGCTACGATCGCGTAGATGCGCTTGCGCTTTTCCTCGGCGCTCGGCGGTGCATCGAGAAGGGGGGCGGACAGGTCGGTCATGGTTTGTCTCTTCCTTTCGGCATGTCGCCCACGCTAGAACGCCGTGGTGCGAGATCGGCACGCAGGATTCCAGTGTAGTGCGATTGTGCCGTGATGGCGGCACGGAGTGACCTGCCTTGCACTGCCTGGCATGCGGAAGTACGGAAGGTGAGGGAGGTACGGGAGGGGGAGGCTGGCGAGAAGGCGCGGCGCTCGTGGCGACGGCGCGCAGGCCGAAAAACGCGTCTGGCCGCATTGCGCGGCAGGACTGGCGCCGTGGGTCGCGGCAGCGGCGTGGCGATTGGCCAGGACCGCTGCGTTTGACGTGAATAACGCCTGTTGCTGTGTCTTGCTGTGTCTTGCGGTGTATTGCTACGTTTTGTCTGTGTTACTGCGCTTCTTGCGGCCAGACTCCGTCCACATCCCTTAGCAGATGGCCTGCCAGGATGTAGTCGCCCAGCCGGGTCGCCTTGGCTTCGAGATCGAGCAGTTCATGATCGGCCAGCGTGCCGAGATCGAACTGGCAATACAGGTTGCGCTGCCTGAAGGTGGTCTTGGTTTTAGCCAGCCCTTCGATCAGGGCTTCGCGCGAATGGACAGCAATGCTCTCCTGTCCGCGGTACTGCACTTTGATGCCGCGTTTCTCTCCGAGCCGGCCGAGTTCGACGGCATCCTGCCATCCGGTTTCATAGTCCAGCTCAAGCGCCAGCACATCTTTCGATGCGAGAAGCCGAAGCGCTTCTGCTTTGCTGCTAGCTCGCACTATTGACATCCACACCTCTTATATCGTCTTATACTGTACGAATATACAGTCAACGCGTCATTGCGGCAAGGGGTTGCCCCCAGTCCGTTCGGACTACTGTTTGGACTACTGCGCCAGCGGCGTCTTCCGCCGCCCTGCGTTGCTACTATTTTCCTCCAGTATTGCCCTTTAGGGGACGGCCACGGCTTCGTTTGCCTTACCGCCCTTACCGCCCGCCTTTATCGTCGCCCCGGCATTTTGCGCTGCCGTGACAGAAAAGTCCCCTGCATAGACATGCACCACCCGCGCCGGGTCCAGGTGCTTGCGGATGGCCGCGTTGACCTGTTCGACGGTCGCCGTGGCGATAGCTTGCTCGTACTCCGTGACAAAGCGCATGGTGCGCCCCAGAAATAGCTGGCTGGCCAGCGTGCCGGCCAGCGTGGAATCGCTGGTGCGGGCCAGCGTGCCTTGCTGCAGCAAGCCACTCCTGGCCTGTCCAAGCTCCTGCGGCGTGATGCCGGCGGCAGCCAGCCGCGATAGCTCTTCTTCCACGCCACGCTTGAGCTTGTCCAGGTTCTGCGGCGCATAGAGCGCTTGCATGCCGAAGCGCCCGTTGGTGTCGAGCGCGCCTACCTGGATGAAACTGCCGACACTGTAACTGATGCCGTCGCGTTGGCGCAGGCGATCCGCCAGCCGGCTCTTGAGCGCGCTCCCGCCGAACACGCGGTTGGCGATCACCAAGGCCGGATATTCCGGTGCATCGCTGGTCAGCGCGACCGGCAGCGCGGCCAGGTAGATGGCATTGGCCTTGTCCGGCGTCTCGCGGGTCAGGTGGGCCGGTGCCAGCCGCACGAAGGGGCGCTCGATGCGGGCATAGGGCGCTTGCGCCTGCCAGTCGCCGAACAGCGCGGCCAGTTGCGCCTCGGCCGCCTGGCGGTCGAAGTCGCCAACCAGCGCTGCCTGGCCGTGGCTCGCGCCATAGAAGCGCGTGTGGAAGGCGCGCAGGTCGGAAAGTTGCACTTGCCGCAGCGCCGCGATGTCCTCCTGCGGGGTACCGACATAGCGCGGATCCCCCATTGGGTAGGGATTGCCGTGACGGCCAAGCACGTTCGACGCGATCGCCTCGGGCTGCCCCAGGCCACTCTCGATGCCGGCGATGGCGTTGGCGCGCAGGGTCTCGAACTCGGCGGCGGCGAGGCTGGGCTCGCGCAGGATGTCGCGCAGCAGCGCCAGTGTGTCGGCAAGCGTTTCGCGCCGCGCTTCAAAACGCACGGTGACCGTCTCGGCATCGCCCTGGACCGACACCACGGCCCTGAGCGCGGACAGGCGGTCGGCGATCTGCTGCCGCTCCAGGCGGGCGGTGCCGCGCATCAGCATGGCCGCGGTAAGGCTGCCAACGGCATCCTGGCCTTGCAGGCTGGTGACGTCGCCCATGCGCAGGATCAGCGTGCCGTTGACGGTCTGGCCGCGGCTGGGTTTGGGCAGCAGCGCGAACTGCATGCCGTTGGCCAGCTTGCCGCGCAGCGTGTGCGCCTCGATGTTGTCCGGGCTGGGGTCGAAGGCCGCCACCGCGGCCTTGGCCGGCTTGCCCTGGTAGGCCGCCACCAGCGCAGCGATGTCCGGCGCCGCGGGCATGACCGCCCGGGCCAGCGTCTCGGCCGGCGCATCGCCGGGCATGTCGATCGGGATGAAGCGGCCGAGCGTGCGGTTGCTGGCGCGCAGGTAGTTCTGCGCGACCCGTTGCAGGTCAGCCAGCGTGACGCGTTCTGCCTGCTGGCGTGCCACCAGAAGCAGGCGCCAGTCACCCTTGGCGATGGCCTCGGATAAGGCGATGGCGTAGCCGGAAGGATTCTCCAGCAGGCGCTCGTAGCTGTTGAGCAGGCGCGTGCGGGCGCGGTCCAGTTCCACCTGCGTTACCGGCCGCACCGTGAAGCCCTCCACCTGCGCCACCAGCGCCTGGCGCGCGGCATCGAGGTCCTGCGTCTTGCTCAGTCCGGCGGCGAATAGCACCGAGCCGGGATCCTTCATGCCCGATACCGAGCCGGATTGCCAGCTGGCCTTGCCGCTCTCGACCAGCGCCTTGTACAGGCGGCCGCCCGAGCCATCGGTGAGGATATCGGCGAGCAGCTGCAAGGCGACCGTATCGGGATGCGCGCCTGGCGCGATGTGGTACTGCACCGCGACCAGTTGCGCGTCGCCGAGGCGGCGCAGCGTTACCTCGCGCGCGCCCTCCTGCGGCGGCTCCACGGTGTACTGGACTGGCAGCACGCGCGTGGGCCGGGGAATCGCGCCGAAGGACTTGCCGATGCGCGAGAGCGTGGCGGCCACGTCGAACTTGCCCGCCACCACCAGCACCGCGTTGTCGGGCTGGTAATAGCGGCGGTAGAAGTCCTGCAGGTTGCCGATGGCGACGTGCTCCACGTCGCTGCGCGCACCGATCGGCGCCTTGCCATAGTTGTGCCAGCGGTAGGCGGCCGAGCGCATCTGCTGCATCAGCATGCCGCCTGGATTATTCTCGGCGCGCTCCATCTCGTTGCGCACCACCGTCATCTCGCTATCGAGCGCCTCGCGGGCGATAAAGCTGTTGACCATGCGGTCCGCTTCCATCTTCAGCGCCCAGTCGAGGTTTTCCTCGCTGGCGGTGAAGCTCTCGTAGTAGTTGGTGCGGTCGAACGCGGTGGTGCCATTGAACTGCATGCCGCGGCGGGTGAGCTCCTGCGCGATGGTGTTGCCGGGCAACCCCGGCGTGCCCTTGAACAGCAGGTGCTCAAGCAAGTGCGCCATGCCGGTCTCGCCATAGTTCTCATGGCGGCTGCCGACCAGGTAGGTCATGTTGACAGTGGTGACGGGCTGCGCCGCATCGGGCGCAAGCAGCACGCGCAGGCCGTTGGGCAGCCGGTACTCGGTAATGCCCTCGACACTGGCCACTTCGACCGGCGCGGCGGAAGACAGCCTGGCCCCGGCCGCGAGTTCCGGCACCGCCGGGGCGGCAGGTACGGCGACGCTGAAAGTCAGGGCCAGCAGGCAGGAAAGGCACTTGGACGTGAGAGGCATGCGGAATTCAAAGTCTGGATTGGCTCCCTTGTCGCGGAGATCTGTGCGATTCTGCGGGGCGCGGCAAGGCAACGGCAAGGCCGCCCCGGTGGCTGATTCTAGCTGTTGCCAGGACCGCAGCGGCGTGTTGCTGCGTTTTTCAACCGGTGCGCAGTGAATTTGGGAATTTTCTGCACCCTTCAAGCCGTGGCAGCGCACCGGGTGTCCTGAACCAAAATTCGTTGCCTTCAGGTTCAGGACATCAAGAAGCGATACCCGCTGATTGCCGCTTCCGCTGCTACGACCGACCCAGGTCAACAGACCGGCAGCGCACCGGCATCATCCATCGCTACTCCCGCCCTCCGGCTCATCCATCGCGGCGGCCAGTTCGCTCAACACCAGCGTCTCGTGCGCAAGCACGGCCACCAGCGAAAGCAGATGGGCCTGGGTCTCTTCACCGAGGTTGCAGAAGGTGCCGCCCGCCGCGTTCTCGACGGCAACCGACAACAACGCGTTGAGCTGCGCGGTCTTCTCGGCGGCAAGGCTTAGCGGGCTTTCGGATGGGGCGTGCGCGGTCAGGAAGGTATCGCGGCCTGCGCGCTGGGCGGTGATGTTGTAGCGCGGGTAGTTATACATCGAGCCCCCTGCGTTGGGATGCGCGCAGGCGCTGGCAGATGATGGGGAGCTTGGTGGATGCGATTTGCCAGGAATGGGCGAGCGAAGACTGGGGCATGGGAGTGCCTCCTCTGTCAGAGTACTTTGACTCCGCTTTCCGCTGCTAATCGGGGTGGGCGGGCGCAAGGCGAGGTTAGCAGACCGGGACAGAGATCCGGCGAGCCCGAAGGCTCCCCCGCCTAGGCCCGCCCGTAAGGACGTGCAGAGGCACGACGGACGCAAAAACGCCGCCTGGTGGCGGCTGTCCGCCTCTGTCATCCGGGCTGCTAAACCCGGCCGCTGTGGTTGCAGCGACGAGCCAAGTATAGCGTGGGGCAATGCAGCCTAACCCAGCCGCAACAAAAAGTCACACCGGCTACACCATCCAACCGCAACCTGCGCCAGCCGCTTGGAAAAAGTCCCCCTGCTCACGACAAACGCCGCCCCAACGTCTCGGGCACCATGGCAAGCCCGATCAGCGAGACAACCCCGCAGCCCATGACATAGAGAGCGGGCGCGTTGGGGTTGCCCGTGACCTGCATCAGCATGGTCGAGAACAACTGCGCGAAGCCGCCGAACAGCGCGATCGCCACGTAATAGGTCACCGACATGCCGGTTGCGCGCAGCCGCTGCGGCAGCACCTCGCTGACCAGCACCATCGTGGCAGGAGACGTCATCGCCATCGGTACGGCGAGTAGCCCCACCACGATCAGCAGGCACGTCAGGGATGGAAAGCGGTTAAGGAGCGAGAAGGCGGGATAGATCATGACGAGCAGCGCCACCCGGGACCACCACACGACCTTCCGGCGCCCGACGCGATCGCAGAGCCAGCCGGACAGCGGTGCGAACACCGCCAGCACCAGCGAGGCGACGAAGCCTGCCCAGATGGCATCGCCGCGCGAGATGTGCAGCTGGAAGGTCGCGTAGTTGGCCAGGTAGAAGGCAATGACGTGGACCGAGGCCGCGAGGCCGATCATCAGCAGCACGCTCGCCAGCAACTCGCGCCAATGTGCCCTCAACAAACGGCCGCCAACCCCCTTCTTCGACACCTTCTTCGGCTCCGGCACCAGCGTCTCCTCCAGACGGCGCCGGATGACCTGGCCAATCGGAATCACCAGAATGCCAATCAGGAAGGCGACGCGCCACCCCCACTGCCAGCTGGTGTAGAAGCCGCGCGAGCGCTCATCCGCATACTCGAGCAGCATCGCGCTGGCGGAGCCCATCTCGCCGCCAATGGCAAAGCCCTGGATCAGGCGGGCGAGAATCATCAGCACGGGGGCAAGGACGCCGAGTTGGGCATAGGGCGGCGTCAGCACCAGAATCAGCGCGCTGAAGGCCATCAGCCACATCGAGAGCACCACGGCTGGCTTGCGGCCGACGCGGTCGGCATACGCACCGATCACCAGTCCGCCCAGGGGCCGCATCAGGTAGCCGGCCCCGAACGTGCCGAAGGACAACAGCAACTGGCCGAGCGGATTGCCGACGGGAAAATACAGGGGAACGATCAGCAGCGCGAAGAAGTTGTAGACACCCGAGTCATACAACTCCAGGGCGCCACCAATGGTAATGGCCGAAACGGCCGAAACCTTGGATAGCGGCTTGCGTGCTGTCGCGTTCGGCGTGGCGCATGGGGATGTGGCTCCCATCGCGGTTGGCTCAGAGGGCATTGGTGTCTCCTGCCTTGCGGCGGTGGATCAGCGAGTACATGGCTCGCTGTCGGTAGTCGTTGCTGAGCGGATGGGTATCTCAGAGTCGAAGATTCAGTTCCCTGACCATGCTTGACCAGCTCGCCTGCCTGAGGGTCGGTTTCTCCGCAGCAATCCGCGTGGCGACACCGACACTGGCGCCGGCCGGCCAGGGTACGATCATCCGGATCGGGCGGCTGGGAAAGGTATCCGCTAATCCAGGCGCACTCCCGATTGCTTGACCACGCTGGCCCATTTCTTTTGCTCGGCAGCGATAAACGTGCTGAACTGCTCGGGGGTGTTGCTGGCCGGTTCATAGCCTCTGCCGATCAACTGATCGCGGACAACTGGCATGTTCAGGGCCTTCCCGATTTCCGTGCTGAGGCGAACCACGATCTCCTTCGGTGTCCCGGCAGGCGCCACCAGGCCATACCATTCGCTCGCCTCGATACCGGGAAACCCCGCCTCCGCCATGGTCGGCACATCAGGCAGCAAGCCCAGTCGCTGCTTGCCGGCGACTGCGATGGCTCTGATCTGGCCGGATTTCACGAACGGCAGCACTGCGGGAAGGCCGTGAAACATCATCTGGATATGGCCGCCGACCATGTCGGTCAGCGCCTGCGGCCCCCCTTTGTAAGGCGCGTGGATGACGTTGATGTGGGCTGCTCCCTTGAATGACTCTCCGATCAGGTGCTGTTGGGTCCCCGGCCCAGGAGATGCATAGCTCATCCGCCCCGGTTCCGATCTGGCGCTGGCCACCAGTTCCGTCACTGATTTCGCCACCGCTGGATTCACCACCAGCACATAGGGTGAACTGGCCAGCAGGCTAATCGGTACAAAATCCTTGCTCGTGTCGAAGGGCAGGTTGCTGTAGAGGCTTGGGTTGATCGTCATCGGCGCGCTTGCCACCAGCAGCGTATAGCCGTCCGGCGCCGCCTTCGCGCCCATGCTCGCGCCGATATTGCCGGTGGCGCCGGGACGGTTGTCCACCAGGACCTGCTGGCCAAGGCTGATGGAGAGCTTCTCCGCAACCGTACGGGTGACCGAGTCGACGCCGCCGCCAGCCGGCCACGGCACGATGATGCGGATCGGCTTGTTTGGGTACCCACCCTGCGCCCAGGCGCAGGGGACGGTAGCAGCGAGTGCAATGGCGGACAGAAACAGGCCGGCGCGGCGCAGTACGAAGTTCATCACGGTCTCCAGTCTTTATCGTGTTTTGATGATGCCCTACACATAAATCTGCCAAATATGCCTATTGGCACGCTGCCTTTAACTCAGGCATTGGCCTTGCGCTTCGGCCTGGCTTCGCCCGGGACGCCCTGTGCATCGGCCCACTGCGCCATCAATCGTTCCCACCTGGCCCGCACCGGCACCAGATTGCGCGCCTTGACATGGCCATAGCCGCGGATGTCTTCCGGCAGGCGCGCGATTTCCAGTGCCAGATCGAGATTCTGTTGCGACAGCGTCTGCAGAAGCGCTTCGATGCTCTTTCGGTACTCGCCAATCAGCGCTCGTTCCACCTTGCGTTCCCCGGTGTAGCCGAACGCGTCGAACGGGGTACCGCGCAGGCCTTTCAGCTTGGCCATCACGCGCAACGCGGTGCGCATCCACGGACCGAATGGCCGCTTGACGAGTTCGCCCTTCTCGTTCCTCCTGGCCATCATCGGTGGCGCCAGATGGTGGACCAGCTTGAAGTCGCCCTCGAACATCGCGGCAACCTTCTCCATGAAGGCCGGGTCGGTATGCAGCCGCGCCACCTCGTACTCATCCTTGTAGGCCATCAGCTTGAACAGGTAGCGCGCGACCGCTTCGGTGACCTTGCTGCTGCCAAGGGCCGACTCCACCGCCTGCACGCTGGTGACAAAGTCCTCGTACTGCGCGGCATAGGCGCGGTTCTGGTAGCTGGCGAGGAACTCGGCGCGCTTGCCGATGAAATCGGCCAGCGATGGCTTCCTGACGAACTGGACCACCTGGGCATCGGCAGACCGCACCGGCACCTTGGCCAAATCGTGCGCGCAGTGCCGGCCCCACTCAAAGGCCGCCTTGTTGTTGTCGACCTGCACGGCGTTGAGTTCGATCGCGCGCATCAGCGCTTCACGCGACAGCGGCACCCGGCCCTTTTGCCAGGCGTAGCCGAGCAGCATCAGGTTGGAGTAGATCGACTGGCCGAGCAATTGCGTCGCCACTTGCTCGGCATCGAAGATGCCGAAATGGCCGGCCTCGACGCCTTGCGCAATCGCCGCAATGGCCTGGTCGCTGTGAGACTGCCAGTCCGGATCGCGGACAAAGGCCGAAGTCGGCGTCACGTGGCTGTTGAGCACGACGAAGGTGCGGCCGTGCGACATGGTCGCCAGCGTTGCCTTGCTGGCGCCAACCACCGTATCGGAGGCGATCACCAGGTCCGCCATGGCGACATCGACGCGTGTTGCGTGCAGGACGTCGGCCTCGTTGGCGATCTGGATGTGGCTCCAGGTGGCGCCACCCATCTGCGCCATGCCGGTGGCATCCTGCGTGATCACGCTCTTGCCTTCCAGGTGCGCCGCCATGCCGAGTACCTGGCCGATGGTGACGATCCCCGTCCCGCCGACGCCCGCCACGACAATGCGCTGGGCCTTGGCGGCATCCGGCAGCTTTGGCTCGGGCAGCGCCGGCATATCGGAGAGCTTCGTCTTGCGCGCTGCTTCCGGCTTCTTGAGCTTGCCGCCCTCCACCGTGACGAAACTCGGGCAGAAACCCTTGACGCAGGAAAAATCCTTGTTGCAGGTGTTCTGGTTGATCTCCCGCTTGCGGCCGAACTCGGTTTCGAGCGGCTGTACCGCTACGCAGTTGCTCTCGACTGAACAGTCCCCGCAGCCTTCGCAAACCAGTTCATTGATGATGACGCGCTTGTCCGGGTCGACCATCGTGCCGCGCTTGCGTTCCCGCCGCTTCTTGGTGGCGCAGGCCTGGTCGTAGATGATCACGGTGGCACCCTCGACCACGCGCAACTCGCGCTGCACGGCATCGAGCTCATCGCGGTGGCGTATGGTGACACCCGGCGCCAGGTCCTTGACGATGGCATACTTCTGTGGCTCGTCGGTCACCACGACAATGCGCTTCGCTCCCTCCGACGCCAGTTCTCGCGTCATGCCCGGCACGTCCAGTTGCCCGTCGACCGGTTGCCCGCCCGTCATGGCGACGGCGCTGTTGTAGAGGATCTTGTAGGTGATTTGTAGAGGATCTTGTAGGTGATATTGACGCCGGCATTGATTGATTGCCGCACCGCCAGTGATCCGGAGTGGTTGTACGTGCCGTCGCCCAGATTGGCGAACATGTGCGCGCGCTTGCTGAACGGCGCCTGCCCCATCCAGGGCACGCCCTCGCCGCCCATCTGTGTCCACGACGTGGTCGAGCGGTCCATCCAGACCACCATGCCGTGGCATCCGATCCCGGCCATGGCAATCGATCCGTCCGGCACACGGGTGCTGGTGTTGTGCGGGCAACCTGGGCAAAACCACGGCAGACGGTCGGTGCCGCGGCCGCGCAGCAGCCAGTTTTCCGCCGGCTTGCGGTGGCTCCATTCACCGCCGGCGCCTTCACCGTCGGCCGGCTCGTACTTGCCGATCACGTCAGGCCGCGCGTCGGCGCGATAGTGGTACAACTCATCCTTCAACTGCTGCTCGATGATCGGGCGCTTTTCCTCGACCACGAGGATTTCGCGCAGGCCGTGCGCAAACTCGCGCACGCTCGCCGGCTCAAGCGGCCACACCACGCTCACCTTATGGAGCCGCACGCCGATGGCGCGGCACACGGCATCGTCCAGGCCAAGATCGGCCAGCGCCTGCCGGGTATCGCTGTAGGCCTTGCCGCTGGCGATGATGCCGAAACGGTCGTTCCGCCCTTCAATCACATTGCGGTTGAGCCGGTTGGCGCGGATATAGGCAAGCGCCGCCGGCCACTTGATCTCCATCATCCGCGCTTCTGCCGCTAGCGGATCGTCGGGCCAGCGGATATGCAGGCCGCCCTCCGGCCTGGCAAAGTCCTCGGGCAGCAGGATGTGCACCCGGCCGGCATCGGTCACCACCGATGCGCCCGCCTCCACCACCTCCTGCACGGTCTTCATGCCGGCCCACAAGCCGCTGAAGCGGCTCATGGCGAAGGCATGCACGCCCAGGTCCAGAATGTCCTGCACGCTGGCAGGAAAGAACACCGGCAGCCCGCAAGCGATCAACGTGTGGTCGCTCTGGTGCGCGAGCGTGCTGCTCTTGGACACGTGGTCGTCTCCGGCCAGTGCGATCACACCACCCAACGGCGCCGTGCCTGCCAGGTTGGCGTGCTTGAGCGCGTCGCCGCTGCGGTCCACCCCTGGGCCCTTGCCGTACCAGATGCCAAAGACGCCGTCGTACTTCTTGCTCTGGGCATCGAACTCGAGTTGCTGCGAGCCCCACACCGCGGTCACGCCGAGTTCCTCGTTGACGCCGGGCTTGAAGACGACATGATTGTCAGCGAGGTGCTTCTTGGCCTGCCACAGCGCCTGGTCGTATCCGCCAAGCGGAGAACCCCGGTAACCGGAAATGAATGCGGCGGTATTGTGGCCGGCCAGCGCATCGCGTTTGCGCTGCAGCAGCGGCAGGCGCACCAGTGCCTGGACGCCGCTCATGAAAGCGCGCCCCGTGTCCAGTGCGTACTTATCGTCGAGCGTGACGATTTCCATCGCTTTGCGTGAGGCGTCTGAGAGAGGAGCATTCATAGGACTGGTACTCGCCAATGATGTTGTGGGGAGGGCGACCATCGCCCGCCGGGCTCGCAAGGACCCGGAATGTCTGGCACTTCGGTGCTGATGCTGATGCTAGTGCTGATGCTTATGTCGGGAACCGCACGCCGAGCTGTTCGCCAAGCGCGCTTAGCTCCTGCGCGATCGCGGCGGGCAGCACGATGCCGTGCTCGCGTGCCTCGCGCTCCAGGGCGTCGCCACGATTGCCAGGCAGCCGCGCGTCATCGCCGCCCGCGCAAAGGTAGGCCTCGGTCCACTGCTGCATATAGTCGCCAAAGGGCGCCTGCCCGGCGAAGGATTCTGGCTTTACCAACCACAGGAAACCGTCCTGCATGGCGGCGGCGCGGCCCTGCGGGATACTGCCGGGCTTCGGCGCGTGAGGCGCGGCGGTGGCCGCCAGGGCACCGGCGAGGCACTCCACCATCATGGCAATGCCGATGCCCTTGTGCCCGCCCATGGGCAGCAGCGACCCGCCCAGCGCGCGCTTGGCATCGGTGGTGGGCCGGCCGTCCGCATCCAGCGCCCACCCCTCCGGGATCGGCTTTCCCTCACGCGCCGCGAGCAGGATATGGCCACGCGCGGCCACGCTGCACGCCACATCGAATACGATCGGGGCTTGCCCCGGCAGCGGGCAACCGAATGCAATCGGGTTGTGCCCGATCGCCGCACGCGGAAATCCCTCCATCGCGAGCGCCGGCGGCGTGCGTTGCCCGATCATGGAAAAGGCTCCAGCCTCCGCCGCCAGCAGGGCGTGGATGCCGAGCGCCCCCAGATGGCCGCACGATTGCAGCACGATCAGTACGGACGCGCTGGTCTCCAGGGCTTGCAGTCCCAGGCGCACCGCGTAAGGGCCGGCGATCTGCCCATGGCGCCATCGGCCTGCAGCACGACGCCGCCGGGGAAGGATCGATATGCCATCTCCGGCCGGGGATTGAACTCGTTCGCCCGCAGCCGCTCCACATAGGACGCCAGGCGAGTCATGCCGTGTGTCTTATAGCCCCGCAACTCGCTGCGCACCAGGATGGCGGCGGCTTCGGCGGCTTGCTCCGGCGGCACGCCGCAGCCTTCGAGTACCCGGGTCGTCCATTGCTCAAGCGCCTGAACGTTCCAATGCGTGCTCATGAGGCCTTCTCCCGCACCACCATGAGGCGCTCTGAAAACGGGCCAGAATAGACCGTCTGGTAATACAGGGGGCGGTCACGCAACGTATAGCCACGCAGCTCCATGACAAAGCCCGGCTGCCCGGCTTCGAGACCGAGCTCGCGCGCTGCTGCCGACGGGATTTCGTCGAATCGCATCCACTGGTCCACGCGCAGCGTTGGGAGCGCCAGGCGCTGCCCGAGCAGTTCCCGCAGGTTCTTCTCGAGTTCATCGCGCTCAACGCCGCCCAGTTGCGCGAACTCCTCCTCGCGCAGCCAGAACTCGCTGTACAGGTCGAAGCGCCCGCCCACATTGATGATGCGTTCAATGCGAACGAAGACTTCGCCATCGAGAAACTCCGACCACGGCCCTTTGCGCTTGAGCCGCTTGACCGAGCGCGCATGGACGTAGGAAGGCAGCTCGTTTCCCTCGGCATCGCGAAAGCGCAGGTAGCGCACATCGGCAGGCGCGACCCTGGCGCCCGAGACGAAGGTGCCGCGGCCCTGCTCGCGGGTGATCAGTCCGGAGTTCGAAAGACGTGCCAGCGCCTTCTGAATGGTGCCCACGCTGACGCCGTGCGCCGTGGCAAGCTCGCCCTCGGAAGGCAACCTGTCGCCTTCGCGCAGCGCGCCGGATTCAATGGAACGGATAATGGCGTCGGAGACGCTGATCAGCTTTGTCATGTTGACTCAGAGGCTAAGTGCAAATCGACTGATTGCGGTTTCCCTGATGTCGAGTATCTCGCTGCTGAGACGGGTGCCTGACGCCACGTCCATGGCGTAGGCATACAGCCGATCGCCCACATCCGAGATCTTCTGTCCTTTCTCGAGGATCCCGCTTGCGTCGAAATCAATGTTATCGGCCATGGTTTCCAGCGTATTGACGTTGCCGCAAACCTTGACCGTCGGCGCGACCATGCTGCCGATCGGATTGCCAACTCCGGTACCAAAGAAGGTGAGCTGGCAGCCGCCGGCGGCAAGTGCACTCAGATTTTCCACTGCTGCCGCCGGAGCGTCCATGAAATGCAGGCCTTTTTTTACTGGGGCCTCGCCGTAGCGCAGCACGCCGACCAGTGGGCTCGATCCGGCCTTGGCCATCGCGCCCAGCGCCTTCTCCTCGACCGTGGTCAGCCCGCCGCGCTTGTTGTCGGGCGAGGGCTGGGATTCGGGCATGTCGACGCCGCGCTCATCGCGAGGTTCTCCATGCCGCGGACCGCCTTGACGAAGGCATCCCTCACCGCATCGTCGACGGCGCGTTCTGCGAAGAGGTGTTCCGCGCCGATGAACTCGGACGTCTCGGAAATAATGATGGTGCCGCCTGCTTCGATCACCCGGTCGGCCAGGCGGCCGATCGCCGGATTGCAGCTCAGGCCCGAGGTGGTATCCGAACCACCGCACTCGACGCCCAGCACCAGGGCTGAAACCGGGCAGGGTTCGCGCCTGGCACGCGAGGCCGCAAGCGATAGCTTCAAGGCCTTGCGGGTGCCGGCGGCAACGCAATCGATCGTGCCATTCGGTTGCAGATGCACCGTTTCCACGGGTTTTCCCGTAGTCCGGATGCGGCGCGCCACCTCCTCCGTCGACGAATCCTCCAGCCCCACCAGCAGCACCGCGGCGACATTGGGATTGCGTCCCAGTCCTGCCAGCGACTCATAAGCGAAATCCAGGTCGGCGCCGAACTGCCCACGCACGAACAAGGTGGTGACGGGGATGCAGCCGCTGACGGTTTGCGCGATGGTGCGCGTGACCGGGTTGCAGTTGTCCATCACGGAAATCACCGCTACCCAGTTGCGTACGCCAACCGTGTCGTTCTCGCGGCGGTAGCCAAGGAATGTCATTGCCATTTGCTTACCTCTTTTCCAGATCGCCGCGGGCGCGGGTCGACTCGATGTTGTGCACGTGCAGGTGTTCGCCAGCCTTCAGGTTCTGGCTGGCCCGCCCGATGACCTGGCCGTACTTCAGGACATTGGCGCTCTGCGGGGTATCCGCGATACAGACCTTATGGCCGAACGGCACATCCTGGAGCAGGGTCATCTGGCCCGAGCCCTCTCCTTGCAAGGTGCAGGGCTCGCCGGCACTGCCGGCATCGAGCAGCGTGGCGACGTTGTCCGCCTGGTTGAGTACGATGGCACGTGGCATTTGCTGGATTCCTATATAGGTGTTTGATGTACTGTAGTTAACGAAAAGCCATAGTGTCAAGGTTTGGTGGGGAAATCCACTACTCGATCAATGAAGTCCTATATAGAAGTTCTTGACAGCAAGACGCGCTGTGCCTATCTTCACAACAAGGGCGGCACGGCCGTGCACGCCAATTCAGGAGACAAGGCATGAAGGTGGCTTCCCACATGGAGAAGATTGCGAAGCTCGAAGCATTGCGCAGGCGCCTCGATCCTCTCCAGGACTTCGAGCTGTGGTTCTGGACCGGGATGACGGCTGGCACGCACGCCGTCAATGCAGCACTCCATCATGCCGCCGTCACGCTGGACGACGACGTGTTCCCGACGCAGCCAGGCGCCTACCTGGTGCCACAGCCGGACGGCTCGCTGCGTGCGGCGTTCCGCCCGCTCGGCGATGTGCTGCACGTGGGCAGGCCGAAGATCGATGACCCGGTCCCGGAAGATGTGGCGGCGATGATGCATGCGATGGAGATCGTCGAACGCCATCGGGATCCCTGCCTGCGCGAGGGGGTGGCGCCGACGGCGGCCATTGCCGGGGAATGCGATGCTGCCCTTGCCCGCTGCCTGCAGCTACTGGCCAGCCGGATGCACGGAGGCAACGATGCACGTTGACGCTCACATCGCCATCGCGCGCCGGATCGAGCGCTCGCTGCAGAAGTGCGGCCCTGCCGACTACGAGATCAAGATCGAGGCCGCCATGCTGGCGGGCACGCACTGGTTGAACGCCGCGCTGCATCGCCTGCGTGCTAACCAGCCGGATAGCGATGTCTTTCACACCTACCTGCTGACCATCAACGAGTTCCGCCGGCTCAGCATCGCGGACAGCGAGTTGATGCAGGCGTTGGCAGACATCGAAGATATCCGTCCGCCCTTTGTCCGAGGCAACCGGACGGGCGGCGAGCGCGCGGCCGAGCGCGCCCTTGAATTGCTAGCGCTGATTCGCGCCAAGGCGCTCGCCAGCGAATAACCAATCTACTGCAGCACCATAGGAAAAGGAGACAGCAGTGAAAGCAGTACGCGTAATACCGAGCCCCACGGGCGGCAAGGTGGAAATACAAGACATCCCCGTTCCCGCTGTTGGCGCCGGCCAGGTTCTGGTCAGGGTGCGTGCCGCCGGTCTGAACCGGGGCGAGATCAACCAGGCCCGCGAATTGCGCACGGGCAACACGATCACCACGGGCGTCGAGTTTGCGGGCGAGGTGGAAGCGCTCGGCGAAGGCGTGCACGGGTGGCGCGAGGGGGATCGGGTCATGGGCCACGGCCGTGCGTGCCAGGCCGAGTATGTGATTGCCGATCCACTGGCGCTGATGGCCGTGCCCGAGGGTCTTTCCTGGATCGACGCCGCGGCGTTCCCCAATGTCTTCATCACGGCCCATGACGCAGTGGTGACCAATGGCCAGTTGCGCGCGGGCGATGCGGTACTGATTAACGGCGCGTCCGGCGGCGTGGCCATGGCCGCGATCCAGATCGCTTCGCTGCTGGGCGCCAAGCCGGTGATCGCCACATCACGCTCGGCCGCCAAGCTCGATCGCCTGAGCCAGTTCGGTGTCGACGTGGGCATTAATGCCTCGAGCGAATCCCAGGTCGAGGCCGTCATGGCGGCCACCGGCGATCGCGGGGTGGATCTCATTATCGACACCGTGGGCGGCCCGGTCTTCGAAGACAACATGAAAAGCCTCGCGGTCAAGGGACGGCTGGTCAATATTGCCCGATTGGGTTCGAACACGGCGCAGATCGACCTGAGCCTGCTTTGGCTCAAGCGGCTCACGTTGGTTGGCGTGACATTCCGTACCCGCTCCGAGCAGGAACGCCTGGCGTGCATCCAGGCCTGTGCGCGCGACATGCTGCCCTTCCTGGCGGCTGGGCGGATCCGCCTGCCGATCGACCGTACCTTCCCGATGACTGCCATTGGTGAAGCGCACGCCTATATGCAGCAAGACCAGCACGTCGGCAAGATCGTTCTTGTCGTGGAGTAATCCCGCATTCCCCTACAGATTCGAGAAACGAACAGGAGACATCCATGAGTAGTATCCAGATCACACCGCTCACCGGCTCGGTTGGCGCGTCGGTGGAAGGCGTCAATCTGAACGAACCGACTAGCAATGCGGCCTTCGATGTACTGCATCGGGCGTTCCTTGAATACGGCGTACTGGTCTACCGCGGCCAAAGGCTCCAGCCCGAGGCTCAGATCGCATTTGCCAGGCGCTGGGGGAAGCCGGTGCAAAACAATCCGCTGCTCAAGGGGCTGTCGGACTTCCCCGAACTCGCCCAGGTCACCAAGATTCCCAAAGAGACGGCATCTACCGAGGCCTGGCACTCCGACTCCATCTATACCGAGGTGCCGCCAAAGATCT
This sequence comes from Cupriavidus basilensis OR16, assembly GCF_000243095.1. GTDB lineage: Bacteria > Pseudomonadota > Gammaproteobacteria > Burkholderiales > Burkholderiaceae > Cupriavidus > Cupriavidus basilensis_D. The sequence goes on from NZ_AHJE01000052.1 coordinate 60,803, forward strand.
CCATTCTCTGCGCCGTGGTGGTACCGCGCGGCGGAGACACGATGTGGTGCAATCAATATCTGGCCTACGAGCGCCTGTCGCCCGCAATGCAACGCATGCTCGAAGGCCTGCGCGTGCGCTTCACAGGACTGCGGCTCGCCCGGATGACGGGGTCGGATGCGGTGCCCTCGGCGGTCCACCCGCTGGTTCGCACCCATCCGGAGACACACCGCAAGGCGCTCTATGTGGGGCATCCCGACACGGCTCACTCGATCGAGGGCATGACACCCGCCGAAAGCCGGCCTTTGCTCGACTTTCTCTACGCACACTCGACCAGCCCCGATAACGTCTACCGCCATATGTGGCAGGAAGGCGATGTCGTGATGTGGGACAACCGGTGCACCATGCACTACGCCGTACACGACTACGGCGAGGCCGAGCGCATCCTGAACCGGGTGACGCTCGAAGGCGAAGTCCCCTGTTGACCTGTTGACCTGTTGACAAGCAGCGGGCCCGGCGGTGCATTCGCGGCCGGTGCCCTTGTTGTCGGCGGTGTCTTTCCCGCAAGTCCCGATCGAGACCCTGTCCCCAGATGCTAGTAACGGCTTCGCGCAAGCCACGCGGGCTCTCCATGATCCGCCAGGGTCCCGCGTGGGGAAGCGCTTCTTGAACTGAAGGCGCCCGGCAGTCCGGTCACGAGGCCGCCGGACGACAAGACAAGCGCATAGGAGAATACACAATGCAGATGGGTATCCCGACAGAAGTGCGGGCAGGCGAAGCACGCGTCGCCGCCACCCCGGAGACAGTCAAGAAGTATGTCGCACAGGGCCATCAGGTGATCGTGCAAGCCGGTGCGGGCTTACGCGCCAGCCAGCCCGACGCTGCCTACGAGGCGGTCGGCGCCCGCATCGGCAGCGCCGCCGACGCCTTGGGCGCACAGCTGGTGCTCAAGGTCCGCGCCCCGACCCCGGCCGAGCTGGCCCGGATGAACGAAGGCGCGGTGCTGGTCGGCATGCTCAACCCCTTCGATGCGGAAAACAAGGCCCGCATGTCCGCCGC
>NZ_AHJE01000051.1 GCF_000243095.1 Cupriavidus basilensis OR16
TCGACGGACGTCCTTCCGTTCGCACCACGTTCGTCCACTGCCGAGCCTGACGGCCGGTCCCGTTCCACTATCCGGGGCCGTCGCTGGCCGAGGACTTCGTGAGCGGGGCGGGACGATGATGGGATTTTTCACGAGCATCGGCTCCGCGGTGCGGCAGTCGGTCAGCGGCCTTGGCCATGCCACGCGCATGTTTTTCACGGTACTGGCGATGTCGCCGGCGCTGCTGCGCCGCTTCCGGCTGGTGAGCGACCAGATTTTCTTTGTCGGCAACCTGTCGCTGGTGATCATCGCGGTTTCAGGCCTGTTTGTCGGCTTCGTGCTGGGTTTGCAGGGCTATTACACGCTAAATCGCTACGGCTCCGAGCAGGCGCTGGGTTTGCTGGTGGCGCTCTCGCTGGTGCGCGAGCTGGGCCCGGTGGTGACGGCGCTGCTGTTCGCCGGCCGCGCCGGCACTTCGCTGACCGCCGAGATCGGCCTGATGAAGGCGGGTGAGCAGCTCACCGCCATGGAAATGATGGCGGTCAATCCGCTGCAGCGCGTGATCGCACCGCGCTTCTGGGCTGGCGTGGTGGCCATGCCGGTGCTGGCGGCGATTTTCAGCGCCGTTGGCATCCTGGGCGGCTATGTGGTCGGGGTGCAGATGATCGGCGTGGACGCGGGCGCGTTCTGGTCGCAGATGCAAAACGGGGTCGATGTTCGCAATGACGTGCTCAATGGCGTCATAAAGAGCTTCATTTTTGGCATTGCGGTGACGTTTATAGCGTTGTACCAGGGCTATCAGGCCAAGCCGACGCCGGAAGGCGTGTCGCGTGCCACCACGCGCACCGTGGTGATTGCCTCGCTGGCGGTGCTGGCGCTGGATTTCCTGCTGACTGCGCTGATGTTCAGCTGACTTGGCCGGTGCGGTCGCCGGAGCCGGAGTACTTGAAGAAGAGACGCAGATGAAAAGAAATACACTCGATTTCTGGGTTGGGCTGTTTGTTGTGGCGGGTTTCGTGGCGCTGCTGTTCCTGGCGCTCAAGGCCGGCAATATGAGCGCCCTGTCGTTCCAGGACACCTACTCGGTGCAGGCGCGCTTCGATAATATCGGCGGCCTGAAGCCGCGCGCCCCGGTAAAGAGTGCCGGCGTGGTGGTGGGCCGGGTGGCGGATATCCGCTTCGACGACAAGACTTACCAGGCGACCGTGACGATCAACCTGGAAAAGCGCTACCAGTTTCCCAAGGACACCTCGGCCAAGATCCTGACCTCGGGCTTGCTCGGGGAGCAGTACCTGGGCCTTGAGGCGGGCGGCGACACCGCCATGCTGGCCGAAGGCTCGCGCATCACCATGACGCAGTCGGCCGTGGTGCTGGAAAACCTGATCGGGCAGTTCCTTTATAACAAGGCCGCCGATGCGGGGGCGGGTGGCAACAACGCCGGCGGCGCTGCCGCTGGAGCAGCCAGCGGTGCCGCGGGGGGATCGAAATGAACGGCAAGGGTGCTGCGCGCTGGCGCGCGGGACGAAACTGCTTGCTGGCGGCATCGGTCGCATGGTTGGCGGCAGGTTGCGCGACCGGGCCGACGGCCAACCCGAAGGACCCCATCGAGCCCCTCAACCGGGAAGTCTTCAAGATCAACGACGCCGTTGACAGGACCGTGCTGCGCCCGGTTGCCCAGGTGTACGCCGATTACGTCCCGTCGCCGATCCGCACCGCAATCGACAACGCCTTCTCCAACGTCAGCGATGTCTACTCTGCCGTCAACAACCTGCTGCAGGGCAAGCCCACCCGCGCCGCGGAAGACACCATGCGCGTGGCCATCAACAGCGTGCTGGGCATCGGCGGGCTGATCGACATCGCCACGCCGGCCGGCTTGCCGAAGTACAAGGAAGACTTCGGCCAGACCTTGGGCGTATGGGGGGTGCCGGCGGGCGCGTACCTGGTGCTGCCGCTGTTCGGGCCCAGCACGGTGCGCGATACCGCCGGCATGCTGGTCGACCGCCAGATCGATCCGTCGGCGTATCTCGATCCCGTGTGGCTGCGCAACACGCTGTTCGGGGTGCGTGTCGTCAACACCCGGGCCTCGCTGCTTGGCGCCTCGGGCCTGATCGAGATGGCGGCGCTCGACAAGTACGCCTTCATGCGCGACGCGTACCTGCAGCGCCGCGAGTACCAGATCTATGACGGCAACCCGCCGGAGAGCGACGATACCGTGCCGGCCAGCCCGCCGCCGGATGCCACGCAGGAAAACCAGGCGTTGCCCACGTCGCCAGTGCAGATACCCGGCAATATCGGCAATTTCCGCTTGCGCTGAGCGGGATTTGCCGCGGCTCGTGTCGCCGCTGTGAGTGGTGCAACAAAGTATGAAAATGTGGCGCCGGAAGCTCCGGCGCCGCGAACTCCCAGGCCTTGCCCGAACTCCAACTCGGCGCATGACCATCACCGGCCTTGGTGCCGGGACGCGCAAGGATGCCGTATCTTGGCCCCCTGCGCTATCGAATTGAAAAGGACGAAATATGCTGAAGCGACTGTTGCTGCCTTTCCTTACCGTGGTTGCCTTCTCCGGCGCCGCCCATGCCCAATCGCAGGATGCCAGCACGCCCGACGGGCTGGTCAAGGCCGTGGTCAGCGATGTGATGACTTCGGTCAAGGCGGACAAGGACATGCAGGCCGGGAACATCGGCAAGATCTCGGCGCTGGTCGAGCAGAAGATCCTGCCCAACGCGAATTTCCAGAAGACCACGCAGATCGCCATGGGCCGCAACTGGTCCAAGGCCACGCCCGAGCAGCAAAAGCAGATCACGGACGAGTTCAAGACCCTGCTGATCCGCACCTATTCGGGCGCCATCGCGCAGATTCGCGACCAGAGCGTGCAGTTCCGCCCGTACCGCGGCAGCCCGGACGATACCGATGCCACCATCCGCACCCAGGTCGTCAACAAGGGCGAGCCGATCCAGCTCGACTACCGCCTCGAGAAGACCCCGCAAGGCTGGAAGGTCTATGACATCAACGTGCTGGGCGCCTGGCTGACCGAGGCCTACAAGGGCAGCTTCAACACCATCGTGGGCCAGCAGGGCGTGGACGGCGTGATCAAGACGCTGCAAGATCGTAACCGCCAGCTCGCCAACGCCAAGAACTGAGCCTGCCAGCCTGCCGGAAAGGCAGGCTGCGGCCCAGCATGGCTGGCCGAAGTGTTCTACAATGAGCGCTCCCGCACCTGCGGGAGTGCTTTTTTCCAGACCCGCATCCCAGGACCGCTGCCAGATGCTTTCGCTCGACACCTCGCTGACCAACCGCAACGCCGCCACCGTGCTGCGTGACGGGCTGGCACGCCTGGCCCAGGGCGAAGCCCAGGTGGACTGCGGCAAGCTGACCCAGGTCGACTCCGCCGCCGTCGCGGTGCTGCTGGCCTGGCAGCGCGATGCCGCCAGCCGCGGCCAGTCGCTGGTGATCGTGGGCGTGCCGTCCCAGCTGGCTGAGCTGGCCGCGCTGTACGGCGTCGATTCCCTGCTGCAACTTGGCGCCCAGGCGAGCGCCACGGGCGCGCGGGACGCGCAAGGCACCGTTTCCCACCGACATTGAACCGGCATCCGTGGCAAGCTGCTGATCTGCGCTTGCTACCGCGATGCCCGGGCGATGGCTCGCGCCACGCCTCGCGCTCAAAGCGGGACTGCTCCCGCATCCCCTATAATTCCGGGTTGTTCGACCGTTCCGGCATATAAGGCACGGACAAGACACGGTCGAAGCACCCAGGCGGTCCCCGCCATTTCAAGGAGGCCGGCGTGCGAGCCCACAAGAGCCCGACGCGCTTGCCAAACAGTATCCGGCCATGAAAGCCATCGAACTCAAAGACGTTCGCAAGCGCTACCGCAACCTGCAAGCGCTCAAGGGCGTCAGCTTCACCGTCGAGCGGGGCGAATTCTTCGGCCTGCTCGGCCCCAACGGTGCAGGCAAGACCACGCTGATCTCCATCCTGGCGGGCCTGAACCGTGCCGATTCCGGCAGCGTCAGCGTGCTCGGCCACGACGTGGTGTCCGATTACCGGCTGGCGCGGCGCATGCTGGGCGTGGTGCCGCAGGAACTGGTCTTCGATCCCTTCTTCACGGTGCGCGAGACGCTGCGCCTGCAGTCCGGCTACTTCGGCCTGACCCGCAATGACGACTGGATCGACGAGATCATGGCCAACCTCGATCTCACCAACAAGGCCGACGCCAATATGCGCCAGCTCTCCGGCGGCATGAAGCGGCGGGTGCTGGTGGCCCAGGCACTGGTGCACCGGCCGCCGGTCATCGTGCTCGACGAGCCCACCGCCGGGGTCGACGTGGAATTGCGCCAGACGCTGTGGAAGTTCATCTCGCGCCTGAATCGCGAGGGCCACACCATCATCCTGACCACGCACTACCTGGAAGAGGCCGAGGCGCTATGCGACCGCATCGCCATGCTCAAGTTTGGCGAGGTAGTGGCGCTGGACCGCACCAGCAACCTGCTGAGCCAGTTCGCCGGGCTGCAGCTGGCGCTGACATTTTCCCGCGGTGCGTTGCCTGCCGCGCTTGAGCCGCTGCGCATGCCCTCCTCCAACCCGGGTGAGCGCGCGGTGCGCCTGCGGCTGTCGGGGTACCCGGCGGTGGAGCCGATCCTGGCCGCCTGCCGCGAGGCCGGCTGCGAGATCGAAGACATGGAAATCAACAAGGCAGACCTGGAGGACGTGTTCGTGCAGATCATGCGGCGCGAAGGCCATATGCCGGGCGCGCTGCCGGATACGGCGGTGGAGGCTGCAGCATGAAGATGCCGACCGAATTGGACACTACGCAAGATGCCATCAACACCCACCTCGCGCCGATGGCGGTGGGGGGGCTGGTGGGCTTTCGTACCTTGCTTTACAAGGAAGTGCTGCGATTCTGGAAGGTCAGCTTCCAGACCGTGGCGGCGCCGGTGCTGACCGCGATCCTGTACCTGCTGATCTTCGGCCACGTGCTTGAGAACCGCGTGAAGGTGTACGACCAGATCAGCTATACCGCGTTCCTGGTGCCGGGGCTGGTGATGATGAGCGTGCTGCAGAACGCCTTCGCCAATAGTTCGTCGTCGCTGATCCAGTCCAAGATCACCGGCAACCTGGTGTTCATCATGTTGCCGCCGCTGTCGCACTGGGAAATGTTCGGCGCTTATGTGGTGGCGTCCATCGTGCGCGGCCTGGCCGTGGGCCTTGGCGTGCTGCTGGTGACGGCCTGGTTTGCCAACCTGCATTTCGCCAATATCGCCTGGATCCTGGTGTTTGCCGTGCTGGGCGCGGCGATCCTTGGCACGCTGGGGCTGATCGCCGGGATCTGGGCCGAGAAATTCGACCAGCTCGCGGCCTTCCAGAACTTCCTGATCATGCCGGCCACCTTCCTGTCCGGCGTGTTTTATTCGATCCACTCGCTGCCTCCCTTCTGGCAGGCGGTGTCGCATGCCAATCCGTTCTTCTACATGATCGACGGCTTCCGCTATGGCTTCTTCGGCGTCTCCGACGTGGCGCCGAGCTTCAGCCTCGCAGTTGTGGGTACGGCTTTCGTGGTGCTTGCAACGGTCGCGCTGCAGATGCTCAAGAGCGGCTACAAGCTGCGCCACTGAGCGCTACCCACAAGAGCAGAACGCCAAGAGCCCGTCTATCTGGATCCGGAACCGCAAGCGAATCAACGCGAAAAGACCATCATGCTGCCTACACCCCAACAAGTCAGGGACTACATCGCCCAAGGGCTGTCCTGCGAACACCTGGAAGTGGAGGGCGACGGCCAGCACTTCTTTGCCACCATCGTCAGCGCCCAGTTTGACGGCAAGCGCCTGATCCAGCGGCACCAGCAGGTCTATGCCGCGCTGGGCGACCGCATGCGCGCCGAGATCCACGCACTGTCGATGAAGACGCTGACGCCGGCGGAATGGCAGGCGCAGGCGGGCGAGGGAAAGCAGTAAGAGCCGGGACCAGCCGGACCCGCACGAATAGATACGGACCAACAAGCTGGCCGCCCGACAGGCCGGACATGACAATCAGGGCTGTGCCGCTCGCGCGGCGGCCCACGGGTACCAGATGCTGCGACGGCGCGCCTTGACGCACCGCCGCGGGCCGTAATGAAACATGCCGGACGCCAGCGGGCGGCCGGCCGGAATTGAATGAACATGGACAAACTCGAGATCCAGGGCAATGGCCCGCTGCGGGGCGAGATCCGCGTCTCCGGCGCCAAGAACGCCGCGCTGCCGATCCTGTGCGCGGGGCTGCTTAGCGCCGACACCATCGCGCTCGACAACGTTCCCAGGCTGCAGGACGTGGATACCACGCTCAAGCTGCTGCGCCAGATGGGCATGAAGGCCGAGCAGGACGGCACGCGCGTGACGCTCAACGGCGCCGAGGTCAACTCGCCCGAGGCTCCCTACGAGCTGGTCAAGACCATGCGCGCCTCGATCCTGGTGCTGGGCCCGCTGGTGGCGCGCTTTGGCGAAGCGCGCGTGTCGTTGCCCGGCGGCTGCGCCATCGGCGCGCGCCCGGTCGACCAGCACATCAAGGGCCTGCAGGCCATGGGTGCCGAGATCAGCATCGAACACGGCTTTATCCATGCCCGTGCCAAGCGCCTGAAGGGCGCGCGCGTGGTGACCGACATGATCACCGTGACCGGTACCGAGAACCTGCTGATGGCCGCCACGCTGGCCGACGGCGAGACCGTGCTCGAGAACGCCGCGCGCGAACCCGAAGTGACCGACCTGGCCAACCTGCTGGTCAAGATGGGCGCCCGCATCGCGGGCATCGGCACCGACCGCCTGGTGGTGCAGGGCGTGGAGCGCTTGCATGGCGCCAGCCACGCCGTGATCGCCGACCGCATCGAGGCCGGCACCTTCCTGTGCGCGGCCGCCGCGACGCTGGGCGACGTGGTGCTGCGCGGCGTGTCGCCGCATATCCTGGACACGGTGCTCGACAAGCTGCGCGAAACCGGCGCCGCCATCGAGACCGGCGAGGACTGGATCCGCCTGACGCTGGCCCAGCGCCCGCAGTCGGTGAGTTTCCGCACCTCCGAATATCCGGCGTTCCCCACCGACATGCAGGCACAGTTCATGGCGCTGAACAGTGTGGCCGGCGGCGTGGCCCGCATTACCGAAACCATCTTCGAGAACCGCTTCATGCACGTGCAGGAGCTCAACCGGCTGGGCGCCGACATCGCGGTGGAAGGCAATACCGCGGTCGTCACCGGTGTGCCCCGGCTGTCGGGCGCCAAGGTGATGGCGACGGACCTGCGCGCCTCCGCCAGCCTGGTGATCGCCGGCCTGGTGGCCGACGGCGAGACCGTGATCGACCGCATCTATCACCTCGACCGTGGCTATGACCGCATGGAAGACAAGCTGTCGGCCGTCGGCGCCAAGATCCGCCGCATCGCCTGAGCGCAAGAAAAGATAAAGGACGCAGATGAGCCCCTCCCCGACCCAGTTGACGCTGGCCCTCTCCAAAGGCCGGATCTTCACCGAAACCATGCCGCTGCTCGAGGCGGCGGGCATCCATGTCACCGAGGATCCGGAAACCTCGCGCAAGCTGATCCTGCCGACCTCCGATCCGGACGTGCGCGTCATCATCGTGCGCGCCTCCGACGTGCCGACCTACGTGCAGTATGGCGCGGCCGACTTCGGCGTGGCGGGCAAGGACGTGCTGATGGAGCACGGCATGGCCGGGCTCTATGCACCGATCGACCTGAATATCGCCAAGTGCCGCATGTCGGTGGCGACCTCGGCCGGCTTCGACTACGCCAGTGCGGTGCGCCAGGGCGCGCGGCTGGCCGTGGCCACCAAGTATGTGCAGACCGCGCGCGAGCACTTCGCCAAGAAGGGCGTGCACGTGGACCTGATCAAGCTGTATGGCTCGATGGAACTCGGGCCGCTGGTGGGACTGGCCGACGCCATCGTCGACCTGGTCAGTACCGGCGGGACCTTGCGCGCCAACAATCTGGTCGAAGTGGAAGAGATCGCGCAGATATCGTCGCGCCTGGTGGTCAACCAGGCTGCCCTCAAACTCAAGCGTGAGCGGCTAGCCCCGATTCTCGACGCGTTTGAACGGGCCTCCGCCGCGCTGGCCTGATGCCGCGCTAGTGAGCGCCTGGGGAATGGAGTCATGAACGAAAATTCTATGGAAAACCTCGAAATCCGCCGGCTTGATTCGACCGAGCAAGGCTTTACCGCCGAGTTGCGCAAGGTGCTGGCGTTCGACGCCGGTGAAGACGACGCCATCGATCGCGCCGTGGCGCAGATCCTTGCCGATGTGAAGGCGCGCGGCGACGCCGCGGTGCTGGAGTACACGCAGCGCTTCGACCGCGTCGAGGCCAGCTCCATGGCCGCGCTGGAGATCTCGCCGGCCAAGCTCGAAGCCGCGCTCGACGAGCTCGAGCCCAAGCGCCGCGCAGCGCTGGAAACCGCGGCGGCGCGCGTGCGCGCCTACCACGAGAAGCAGAAAATCGAGTGCGGCAGCCACAGCTGGGAATACACCGAGTCCGACGGCACCGTGCTGGGACAGAAGGTGACCCCGCTGGATCGCGTCGGCATCTACGTGCCAGGCGGCAAGGCGGCGTATCCGTCGTCCGTGCTGATGAATGCCATCCCCGCACGCGTGGCCGGCGTCAAGGAAGTCATCATGGTCGTGCCCACGCCGGGCGGCGTGCGCAACGAACTGGTGCTGGCCGCCGCGCAGATCGCCGGCGTGGACCGCGTGTTCACCATTGGCGGCGCGCAAGCGATTGGCGCGCTGGCCTATGGCACGGGCACGCTGCCCCAGGTCGACAAGATCGTCGGCCCGGGCAACGCCTACGTGGCGGCGGCCAAGCGCCGCGTGTTCGGCACCGTTGGCATCGACATGATCGCCGGCCCGTCCGAGATCCTGGTGATCTGCGACGGCACCACCGATCCGGACTGGGTGGCGATGGACCTGTTTTCGCAGGCCGAGCACGATGAGCTCGCGCAATCCATCCTGCTGTGCCCGGACTCGAACTACCTGGCCCAGGTGGAGGAGAGCATTCATCGGCAGATCGATTCCATGCCGCGCCGCGATGTCATTCGCGCCTCCCTGTCCGGGCGCGGCGCGCTGATTCGGGTGCGCGACATGGATGAGGCTTGCGAGATCGCCAACGCGATCGCGCCGGAGCACCTGGAGATTTCCGCCGAGAACCCGCGCCACTGGGCCGAGAGGATTCGCCACGCTGGCGCGATCTTCCTGGGCCGCTACACCAGCGAGTCACTGGGCGACTACTGTGCCGGGCCCAACCACGTGCTGCCGACCTCGCGCACCGCGCGTTTCTCGTCGCCGCTGGGTGTGTACGACTTCCAGAAGCGCTCGAGCCTGATCGAGGTGAGCGAGCAGGGCGCCCAGATGCTGGGCCAGATTGCCGCCGAGCTGGCCTACGGCGAGGGCTTGCAGGCCCACGCCCGCAGCGCCGAATACCGCCTCAGGCGCAACTGAGGCATGGCGGCCGGTACCGGGTTTGTGCCCGGGCCGGCCAGATTTCAGCAACTACCATCGACAACCACCTAGCCAAGAGGTAACTCCAATGTCCGTAGTGCAGCCTTCCCTGATCGAACGCATCATCCGTGACGACGTACGCGCCATGGGCGCCTACCATGTGCCGGATTCGCACGGTCTGGTCAAGCTGGATGCGATGGAGAATCCCTACCAGTTGCCCGACGCCCTGCGCGGGAAGCTGGCCGCGCGCCTGGCCGAGGTGGCGCTGAACCGCTATCCGGTGCCCAGCAGCGAAGCCCTGCGCGCGCGCCTGAAGACGGTCATGAACGTGCCCGCGGGCATGGACGTGCTGCTGGGCAACGGCTCGGACGAGATCATCAGCATGTTGTCGCTGGCGGCCGCCAAGCCGGGCGCCAAGGTGCTGGCACCGGTACCGGGCTTTGTCATGTACGCCATGTCCGCCCAGTTTGCCGGGCTGGAGTTCGTCGGCGTGCCGCTCAAGGCGGATTTCACGCTCGACCGCGCCGCCATGCTTGCGGCCATGGCCGAGCACCAGCCGGCCATTGTCTATCTGGCCTACCCCAACAATCCCACCGGCAACCTGTTCGATGCGGATGACATGGAAGCCATCGTGCGTGCCGCCCAGGGCGAGGTCTGCCGGAGCCTGGTGGTGGTCGACGAGGCCTACCAGCCGTTCGCCCAGGACACCTGGATGCCGCGCCTGGCCGAGTTCGGCAACCTGCTGGTGATGCGCACTGTGTCCAAGCTGGGCCTGGCCGGCATCCGGCTAGGTTACCTGGCCGGCGCACCGGAGTGGCTCTCGCAACTCGACAAGGTGCGCCCGCCATACAACGTCAATGTGCTGACGGAGGCCACCGCGCTGTTCGTGCTGGAGCATGTCGACGTGCTGGATCAGCAGGCTGCGCAACTGCGCGCCGAGCGCGCCACCGTGGCCAGCGCCCTGGCCGCCTTGCCGGGCGTGACGGTGTACCCGAGCGCCGCCAATTTCCTGCTGGTGCGCGTCGACGATGCCGCCCGTGTGTTCGACGGGGTGCTCGCGCGCAAGGTTTTGATCAAGAACGTGGGTAAAATGCACCCATTGCTGGCCAACTGTCTGCGCGTCACGGTCAGCACTCCCGAAGAGAACGCGCAATTTCTCGCTGCCTTCCAGGCAGCGTTGCAGGATTAACACCATGCGTGTTGCAGAGGTCACCCGCAATACTTCGGAAACGCAGATTCGCGTTTCGCTGAATCTCGATGGCACCGGCCGCCAGAAACTGGCGTCCGGCGTGCCGTTCCTCGACCACATGCTGGACCAGATCGCCCGCCACGGCATGTTCGACCTCGAGGTCGAAGCCAGCGGCGACACCCATATCGATGACCACCACACGGTGGAAGACGTCGGCATCGCGCTCGGCCAGGCTGTCGCCAAGGCCATTGGCGACAAGAAGGGCATCACCCGCTACGGCCACAGCTATGTGCCGCTGGACGAATGCCTGTCACGCGTGGTGATCGACTTCTCAGGCCGCCCCGGCCTGGAATTCCACGTGCCGTTCACCCGTGCCCGGGTGGGCAGCTTCGACGTGGACCTGACCATCGAGTTCTTCCGCGGCTTCGTCAACCATGCCGCGGTCACGCTGCATATCGACAACTTGCGCGGCATCAATGCCCACCATCAATGCGAAACCGTGTTCAAGGCCTTCGGCCGCGCGCTGCGTATGGCGGTGGAAATGGATCCGCGCGCCGGCAACACGATTCCGTCGACCAAGGGCACCCTCGTCGGCTGAACCTTGACTGGCGTCCACCAGCCTCGCATGGCGGCGCGTTCTGCGCCGCCGGCGGCAAACCTCCGATCAATGTGGTGCCGATGCGGCACCGACGCGGCATTAGCGCAACATTAGCCCAACCCGATGGATACGCTTAAGTCGTTCATCTCGCTGCTGGCGCTGATCAATCCGATCGGGGCCATCCCGTTCTTCATCAGCCTGACAACCCAGCAGACCGAGGAAGAAAAGCGGCATACCATCAAGATCGCGGCGATCTCGGTGGCGACGGTAGTGGGCATCTCCGCCTTGCTGGGCCAGCAGATCATCGAGTTCTTCAATATCTCGGTGGCTTCGCTCCAGGTGGGCGGCGGCCTCATCATGATCATGATGGCGATGAACATGCTGAACGCCCAGACCAGCCGCACCAAGGCGACGCCCGAGGAAGAGGACGAGGCGGAAGCCAAGGCCAGCATCGCGGTGGTGCCGCTGGCGCTGCCCTTGCTGACCGGGCCCGGCTCGATCAGCACGGTGATCGTCTACGCCGGCAAGACCCAGCATTGGTACCAATTGCTGATTCTGGTCGGAATTGGGGTCGCGCTGGGCGCAGTGGTATATATAGTATTCCGCGCCGCGGACCCGATCGCGCGTGTGATCGGCCGCACTGGCATCAATATCGGCACGCGCCTGATGGGACTGATCCTGTCGGCGCTGGCCGTGGAATTCATTGTGGACGGGCTTAAGACATTGTTGCCTGTTTTGAAATCATGACTACCATAGCAATTGTGGATTACGGCATGGGCAACCTGCGCTCGGTAGCGCAGGCCCTGCGTGCGGCGGCGCCGGAGGCGGACGTGCAGGTGGTGGACCAGCCCGAGGCGATCCGCGCGGCGGACCGCGTGGTGCTGCCCGGCCAAGGCGCGATGCCCGACTGCATGGGCGCGCTGGGTGCGTCCGGCTTGCAGCAGGCGGTGATCGAGGCCGCCGCCAGCAAGCCGATGCTGGGGGTGTGCGTTGGCGAACAGATGCTGTTCGACTGCAGCAAGGAAAGTAGGACGCAGGACGGCAGCACGCCTTGCCTGGGGCTATTGCCTGGCGAAGTGATCCGCTTCGAGCTGGAAGGCATGACCCAGCCGGACGGCTCGCGCTACAAGGTGCCGCAGATGGGGTGGAACCGGGTGCGGCAAGCGCGCTCCCACCCGCTGTGGGCCGGCATTCCCGATGAAAGCTGGTTCTATTTCGTGCATAGTTACTACGTGCATGCGCAGGATCCGGCACATATCGCCGGCGTAACCGACTACGGTGTCTTATTTACGAGCGCGGTAGCGCGCGATAATATTTTTGCCACGCAGTTCCACCCGGAAAAGAGCGCCGCCATGGGCTTGCAGCTGTACCGGAACTTCGTGCACTGGAATCCCTGACTCTCGATAGCGGTTTTTTCGGGACCGAGTTGGCCGGCCACGGTGGCTAGCTCAATTTTCTCTTTCACTCAATCACGCTCGTCACACTTATGTTGCTCATTCCGGCCATCGACCTGAAGGACGGTCAATGTGTACGCCTTAAACAAGGCGACATGGACCAGGCCACCGTCTTTTCCGAAGATCCCGCCGCCATGGCACGTCACTGGGTGGAGCAGGGCGCACGGCGCCTGCACCTGGTCGACCTCAATGGTGCGTTCGTGGGCAAGCCCCGCAATGAAGCTGCCATCAAGGCCATCATCGCCGAGGTGGGCGATGAGATCCCGATCCAGCTTGGTGGCGGCATCCGCGACCTGAACACCATCGAGCGCTGGCTCGACGGCGGCCTGTCTTACGTGATCATCGGCACGGCCGCGGTCAAGAATCCCGGGTTCCTCAAGGATGCCTGCACGGCGTTCGGCGGCCACATCATCGTCGGCCTGGACGCCCGCGAAGGCAAGGTTGCCACCGATGGCTGGAGCAAGCTGACCGGCCACGAAGTCGCCGACCTCGCGCGCAAGTACGAGGACTACGGCGTGGAAGCCATCATCTACACCGACATCGGCCGCGACGGCATGCTGCAGGGCATCAATATCGATGCCACCGTCAAGCTGGCGCAGTCGGCGACGATTCCGGTGATCGCCAGCGGCGGGCTGTCCAACCTGGCCGATATCGAACGCCTGTGCAGCGTGCAAAAGGATGGTGTCGAAGGTGTCATCTGCGGCCGCGCGATCTATTCGGGCGACCTCAATTTCGCCGAAGCCCAGGCGCTTGCCGACAAGCTCGGCGCCGAGCAGTAAGACAACGCGCCTCGCGCGCGACAATTGCAGCCACGGCGCTGCGCGCATGCGCGCAGCGCCGTGGCGGGCAAGGAATCTCATGCTAGCCAAACGTATCATCCCCTGCCTCGACGTGACCAACGGGCGGGTGGTCAAGGGTGTCAACTTCGTCGAATTGCGCGACGCGGGCGACCCGGTCGAGATCGCCCGCCGTTACGACGAGCAGGGTGCCGATGAAATCACTTTTCTTGACATCACAGCGACCAGCGACGACCGCGACCTGATCCTGCACATCATCGAAGCGGTGGCCTCGCAGGTCTTCATCCCGCTGACGGTGGGTGGCGGCGTGCGCGCCGTGGAAGACGTGCGGCGCCTGCTCAATGCCGGCGCGGACAAGATCAGCGTCAACTCCTCGGCCATCGCCAACCCGCAACTGGTGTCGGACGCCACCGCGCGCTATGGCTCGCAGTGCATCGTGGTCGCGATCGACGCCAAGCGCAGCTCCGCGCCTGGCGAGCCGGCGCGCTGGGAAGTCTTCACCCACGGCGGGCGCAAGGCCACTGGCCTGGACGCCGTGGCATGGGCGCGCGAGATGGCCGCGCGCGGCGCCGGCGAGCTGCTGCTCACCAGCATGGACCGTGACGGCACCAAGAGCGGGTTCGACCTTGAGCTCACGCGGGCTGTCAGCGACGCGGTGTCCGTGCCGGTGATCGCCTCGGGCGGCGTGGGCGGCCTGAAGGACCTGGCAGACGGCATCAAGCTGGGGCACGCCGACGCAGTGCTGGCCGCCAGCATCTTCCACTACGGCGAGCACACCGTTGGCGAAGCAAAGGCATTCATGGCCCGCGAGGGCATTCCGGTGCGAATCTGAACACGGCAAACCGACATGGCAAAGAAGTGGCTCAACAAGGTTAAGTGGGACGACAACGGCCTGGTGCCGGTGATCGTCCAGGAAGTCGGCTCGAACGACGTGCTGATGTTCGCATTCATGAACCGCGAGGCGCTCCAGCGCACCGCGGAGATCGGCGAGGCCGTGTTCTGGTCGCGCTCGCGCAAGCGCCTGTGGCACAAGGGCGAGGAATCCGGCCACGTGCAGAAGGTGCACGAAATGCGCCTGGATTGCGACGAGGACGTGGTCCTGCTCAAGGTCACCCAGAACGATGGCATCGCCTGCCACACCGGGCGCCACTCCTGTTTCTTCCAGAAGTTCGAAGGCGATGCCGACAACGGCGACTGGCAGACCGTCGAGCCCGTGCTCAAGGACCCGTCCACCATCTACGCGGCCAAGCCATGAGCGAACAACACTTGAGCAGCGCGGACGTGCTGGCCCGCCTGGCCGCAGTGCTGGAATCGCGCAAGCCGGAGAACGGCGGCGATCCTGACAAGTCCTATGTGGCGCGCCTGTTCCACAAGGGCGACGACGCCATCCTGAAGAAGATCGGCGAGGAAGCCACGGAGACCGTGATGGCCGCCAAGGATGCGCGCGCCGCCGGCCTCGGCCCTGAGGCGGTCGGCAAGGTGGTGTACGAAGTCGCCGATCTCTGGTTCCACAGCATGGTCTTGCTGGCCCGCTTCGGCCTGAAGCCGGCCGACGTGGTCGATGAGCTGGCTCGCCGCGAAGGCCTGTCCGGCCTTGAGGAAAAAGCCCAGCGCAAGCCTGACGGCAGCTGAATCCCGCACCTGCCGGCCCCGCAACCAGCAGCCCAGAGGAGCAACGACGAGATGGCGGATGTGATCACCACCGACCGCGACCGGCTCGCCAGCCTGCGCAAGCTGACGCACATTTTATATGCTCTATACGCCATTTTTTGGCTAACCGGCGGCATCACCGCGCTGATCGCCATCGTGGTCGGGTACGTCAAGCGCGACGACACGCAGGGCACCCTCTATGCATCTCACTTTGCCTGGCAGATCCGCTCGTTCTGGTGGTCGGTGGCGTGGGCCATCCTGGGCGGCGTGCTGTTTGCCACCGTGTTCCTGATACCGCTGGCCTTTGCGGTATGGGGCGTGCTGTCCCTGTGGATGTTGTATCGTATCGTCAAGGGATGGCTCTACCTGAACGATGGCAAGCCGATGTACCCGGATCAGCGTTTCTAACGGGATCCAGACGGGTTTCTGGCAGCTCACGGCGATATCGCAGCCTGATTTGCTGCGCGCAATGAAATTTTCATGAATTCACCGCACAATTGCCTCTTCTGCCGGATCGTGGCCGGCCAGCTTCCGTCGCGCAAGGTCTATGAAGATGACGAAATGCTGGCTTTCCATGATATCCACCCGAAAGCCCCGGTACACTTCCTGCTCATTCCCAAGGTGCATGTCGATTCGCTGGCCGATTGCGGACCCGGCGAAAGCGCAGTGCTTGCTAAAATGATGTTGAAAGTGCCGGAGTTGGCGCGCGCGGCAGGCTGTGGCAATGGTTTCCGGACGGTGATCAATACCGGCCCGGATGGCGGACAGGAGGTGTACCACCTCCATCTGCACGTGCTTGGCGGACCGCGTGGTCAGTGGAAGGTGCCGCT
The DNA here is from genome assembly GCF_000243095.1 of Cupriavidus basilensis OR16. Taxonomy (GTDB): domain Bacteria; phylum Pseudomonadota; class Gammaproteobacteria; order Burkholderiales; family Burkholderiaceae; genus Cupriavidus; species Cupriavidus basilensis_D. The sequence continues at coordinate 15,961 of NZ_AHJE01000051.1, forward strand.
GCCTTAATACGGACTGGCCTCAAGCCAGCCTGGCAGCCAACCCATGCAGGACCGCGGGCCGCGTGGCCTTCGGTCAGATGCCGTGCCGGCAACCGTCGCCCGGCATGGCCTTCAGTGACGGAACAACAAGCCGGGATGGCAAGGCGCCGCCCCAGGCTTCATCAGGAGCAGAAAATGGGTTCGTTTAGCATTTGGCACTGGCTCATCGTGCTGGTGATCGTCATGCTGGTATTTGGCACCAAGAAGCTGCGCAATATCGGCCAGGATCTCGGCGGCGCCGTGAAGGGCTTCAAGGACGGCATGAAGGATGCCAACGGGAACCCCGTTGACGCTCCGGACGCGCCTGCCAAGGAACTGCGCGACACCACTACCATCGACGTCGAAGCCAAGGAAAAGTCGCGCCAGCAGTAAGCGCGACTCCCCCCTTGTCGGCACGCCCGATGTCCCTCTTCCTGGCAGCAATGCCTTGCCGGCCACGTTCGCTTTGCCACGCTTGCCTGCGTGACGATCCGCGCGCTGGCCGGGGTGGCCGTTGTTGCGGCCTCATCCAATCGAACCTCGCATGATCGATCTCGGCATTTCCAAGCTTGCACTGATCGGCGCGGTGGCGCTGGTGGTGATCGGTCCCGAGCGGCTGCCAAAGGTGGCGCGCACGGTCGGCGCACTGGTCGGCCGCGCGCAGCGCTATATCAATGACGTGAAGGCAGAAGTCAGCCGCGAGGTCGAACTCGACGAACTGCGCAAGATGCGCACGGAATTCGAAGACGCCGCGCGCGATGTCGAGCGCACTATCCACAAGGAAGTGCATGAGCACAGCCAGTCCCTGAACGATGCGCTGACCGGCACTGATTCCAGCGCGCAGGAGGGGGCAAGCCCAGCCAGCGGCTACGTGCCTTCCTGGGACACGGCGCACAAGGCCCACAACGGCCGCAAGAGCTGGCGCGTCAAGCAAGGCGCGCAGCCCCTGTGGTACAAGCGCCAGCACAATGTACGCGTGTGGGCGCAATCCGGCGCCGCGCGCGTCAAGCGCCACCGTCCCGCCACTGGTCCCGCCCGCTCTTTCTTCGAGTGAGCATGAAGGGGCTTGTCCACACGCCGGTACCCGGCCGGCCATCGCTGTCTTGCGTTCCGACTTGCGCGCCGTGCCGTTGTATCGCCACTGATTCCTCGATGCCAGCCTGCCCGGCTGAGCGGTCCACGCCATGAGCGACTCCCGTTCCCAAGACCCCCAAGACCCGCAAGACGATGGTCAGCAGGAAACCTTCATCTCTCACCTGGTGGAGTTGCGCTCGCGTATCGTCAAGGCTGCGTCGGGCGTGATCCTGGTGTTCGTCAGCCTGGTCTACTGGGCGCCGAATATCTACAACCTGTTTGCCAGGCCGTTGATGGAATCGCTGCCCAAGGGCGGCAGGATGATCGTCACCGATGTCACCGGCTCGTTCTTCGTGCCCATGAAGGTGACGCTGCTGGTGGCCTTCCTGCTAGCGCTGCCCTGGGTCCTCTACCAGATATGGCAGTTCGTTGCGCCCGGCTTGTACCAGCATGAAAAGCGATTGATCGTCCCGTTGGTGAGCAGTAGCTACATCCTGTTTATCTGCGGCGTGGCGTTTGCCTATTTCCTCGTGTTTCCCACGGTGTTCCATTTCATGGCGCACTACAACGCGCCGTTGGGGGCCGAGATGTCGACCGACATCGACAAATATCTCAGCTTCGCCATGACCATGTTCCTGGCCTTCGGCATTACCTTCGAGGTGCCGGTGGTCGTGATCGTGCTAGTGCGCTTTGGCGTAGTCGAGCTGGAGAAGCTCAAGCAGATTCGCCCCTACGTGATCGTGGGCGCCTTCGTGATCGCCGCCGTGGTGACGCCGCCCGACGTGCTGTCCCAGTTGTTGCTGGCAGTGCCCTTGGTTGCGCTCTATGAACTGGGGCTGATCATGGCACGATTCACCACAAAGCCCGTTGCAGCGGACGCTGCAGCCAGCGAAGCCCAGCCGGATTGACGGCCGGGCCGGATGCCGAAAACAAGGCTTGGCACCGCAACTTTTGCACCAAAATGGTGAAAAACATCGCCTGTGCTGTTGCGACATCACAACAAAATGTGTCCGTAACCATGGTTTACGATGAAAAAGCCTTCTAGCGGCCGGGGGGGCTGACCCATAATACGCAACAGACGTGAAGGTAAATGCGTCGCCCAAGCACTTGGGCAAGCCAAGATTTCCCAATCAGTTGACAAGGAAAGTGTCGATATGAAGATGAAACTGTTTGCAGCCGCTGTAGCTGCCCTGGCCGCTGGTGGTGCGTATGCCCAATCGAGCGTGACCCTGTACGGCGTGGTAGATGCTGGTATTGAATACACCAACAAGAACGCAACTACTACCGGCAACCACAACCTGTTTGCCTTGCAGTCGGGCAACCAATCCGGCTCGCGTTGGGGCCTGCGTGGCGTCGAAGATCTGGGCGGCGGTCTGAAGGGCATTTTTGTCCTGGAAAGCGGCTTCAACGTTGACAACGGTACGTCGGGTCAAGGCAACCGCCTGTTTGGCCGTAACGCCTACGTCGGCCTGCAGAACCAGTACGGCACGGTGACCCTGGGCCGTCAGCAGACCACGTTCTATGACTTCGGCCTGCTGTATGATCCGATGGCCATTTCGACCCGTTACTCGATCACCGCAACGGCTCCGGAATACGCTTTCCGTGCTGACAATGCGATCAAGTACACCGGCACGTTCGGTGGCCTGACCACTTCGGCCTTCTACAGCTTCAACAACAACAACCAAGAGGTTGCTGGTAACTTCACCAACGGCCGCGAATACGGCTTCTTGGCAAGCTACGCGGCAGGCCCGTTCTCGGTTGGTGCTGCTTATGACCAGTCGAACAAATCGGCAGCAGGCGTCATCACCGACAACCAGCTGATCCGTCGCGCTACCATCGCTGGTACCTACGCTTTCGGTCCGGCCAAGCTCTACGCTGGTTACCGTTATGCCAAGGCTTACAACAACGCGAGCCTGCCGGGTGCTGCTGGTACGCAGAACACCGCATCGAACCTGGGTTGGGTTGGTCTGGGCTATCAGCTGACCCCGGCGCTGTCGCTGTCGGGCTCGGCTTACTACCAGAACATGCGTAATGCCAAGGCTAACCCGTGGCAATTCGTGACGACCGCCGACTACGCGCTGTCGAAGCGTACCGACCTGTACGCGTCGGCTACGTACATCCTGAACAAGGGTGCTAACTCGGCTCTGAGCGTGAATGGTTTCAACGACCAAATCACGTCCGGCCCGACCGTCCAAACTGGTGGCAACCAGTTCGGCGGCATCGTTGGTGTTCGCCACAAGTTCTAATCTAGCGCAGGCGTAAGCCTGCTCTGGATTGGCTTGAATCCAAAACGCCGGCATCCGCAAGGATGCTGGCGTTTTGTTTTGTGCGGCCGGTGGCCGCTGCGCAATGGCAACCGAGGCACTCGTGTGACATGGCGCTCCCCCCGGGAGCGCGACGCAGTATCGTCTCAGCTGCGATCCGCGGTATTGCCGTCCGTCCCGCCGCCACGGATCCCTGCAGGGGCAGGGCGGCTGTGGCCTCCTGCGCCGGTAGCGGGCGCGGCACCGATGCCGGCCCGAGGCCGCCATGGCGGTCAAACCTCTCGCCGCCTGTTCCTTATCCCCGTTCCTTTTCCCCAGTTCCCAGTTGCCCGTCCAGGCTCGACAGGGCACCGAACCGTGCCACGGGATCGCCTCGCGCAGCACCGGGTACGCACGTGCCAGATCCAGGCTGACAGGGATTTCACCCCCACAACAAAAACCCCGCCACAGTGGGCGGGGTCGGGTGAAGCAGGGCGCTATTCAGGGGTTCTGGCTGACTTACTCTTCCTCATCCAGCGGCAGGGCCCGGCGCGGCGGCGGTGGCCGCTTGCCGATCATCACCGTCAGTTCCGTTGGCTTGCCACGACGCACGACCTTCATCTTGGCTGCCGCGCCCGGCTTGAGCTGGGCGATGGCGTTGAGCAGGGCGGTAGTGTCGGTAATGCTCTGTCCATCCACCGAGACCAGCACGTCGCCCGGCTTCACGCCGGCCTTGTCCGCCGGGCCGCCCTGGACCACCGCCGCGATCAGTGCGCCTTCCTTGGCATCGAGGCCGAACGACTCGGCGATCTCGGGGGTCATGTCCTGCGGCTCCACACCGATCCAGCCGCGGGTCACGGAGCCGGTCGAGATGATGGACTCCATCACTTGCTTGGCCGTCGACACGGGAATGGCGAAGCCAATGCCCAGCGAGCCGCCGGAGCGCGAATAGATGGCTGTGTTGACGCCCAGCAGGTTGCCCTGCGCATCGACCAGCGCGCCGCCGGAGTTGCCCGGGTTGATCGCCGCGTCCGTCTGGATGAAGTTCTCGAAGGTGTTGATGCCCAGGTGGCTGCGGCCCAGCGCCGAGACGATGCCCATGGTGACGGTCTGGCCGACGCCGAAGGGGTTGCCGATGGCCAGCACCACATCGCCTACCTTGACGTTCTCGATACGCCCCAGCGTGATCGCCGGGAGGTCCTTGAGCGTGATCTTGAGCACGGCCAGGTCGGTTTCCGGGTCCGAGCCCACGACCTTGGCGTTGGCCTTGCGGCCATCGGTCAGGGCGACCTCGATCTCATCGGCGCCGTCCACCACGTGGTGGTTGGTTAGAATGTAGCCTTCCGCGCTGACGATGACACCCGAGCCAAGGCTCGACACCGGCTCCTGGCGTTCCGGCAGGCGATCGCCAAAGAAGAAGCGGAACCAGGGATCTTCTGCCTGCGGATTGGGTGTTTGCTTATTGCCGTTCTTGCTGGTGAAGATGTTTACCACCGCCGGCATCGCCTGCTGGGCCGCCTCGCTATAGGAGCCCGGCGCGGAGGAGCCGGCCACATTGGGGACGACTTCCTTCAGCGCGACGATGGGCGAACCGGATTGCACGGCCACCCGGCCGCGCTGCAGCCATTCGGGTTTGAGCGTGGCCACGACGAACCACACTGCCAGCACGACGGTGACAGCCTGAGCAAAGAACAGCCAAAAGCGGCGCAACATATTGGATTTTGGGCAGGATATGAAAACAAAAGATCTTGAATTGTACTTGAACGACCTGCTTCAAGTGCCTCGATACAAAGACTATTGCCCTAACGGATGGCAAGTGCAAGGCCGCCCCGAGGTGGAGCACATCGCAACCGGCGTGACCGCGAGCCTGGCCCTGGTCGAAGCCGCCATCGAGGCCGGCGCCGATGCCATCCTGGTCCATCACGGCTACTTCTGGAAAAACGAGGATGCCCGCGTGATCGGGCAAAAGCACGCCCGTTTGAAGCGGTTGCTGGGCGCTGACGTGAATCTGTTCGCCTATCACCTGCCGCTCGACGACCATCCCGAGTTCGGCAACAATGCCCAGCTGGGCTTGCAGCTTGGCTTCACGCCCACCGGGCGCTTCGGCGAGGGGCAGCTCGGCTGGACCGGCACCTTGCCGCAATCCATGCCGCTCTGCGCACTGGCGGCGCATGTGGGCGGCGTGCTCAACCGCGAGCCGCTTGCCATCGGGGATCCCGAGCAGTTGATCCGCACCGTGGGCTGGTGCACCGGCGGAGCCCAGGGCTACTTGGACGCGGCGGTGGCGGCCGGCGTGGACGCCTACCTGAGCGGCGAGATCTCGGAGCAGACCACCCATCTGGCGCGCGAGAGCGGCGTGGCTTACCTGGCGGCGGGGCATCACGCCACCGAGCGCTATGGCATCCAGTCGCTCGGCGAGCACCTGGCTCAGCAATTCGGCCTGCGCCATACCTTTATCGATATTCCCAACCCGGTTTGAACTCGGTGTTGCCGCGAGCCCGGCGTGGTGGCCGGTTCGCATGCCTGGTTTTGCCTCAGGGCTGGCGTGCCTTCAGGCTGTCGCGGATTTCGCGCAGCAGCACCACGTCCTCGGGCGTGGCAGCCGGCGCCGGCGGCGGTTCGGCGGCTCGCATCTTCATGATGGCGCGCACCATCATGAAGATGATGAAAGCCAGAATGATGAAATTGACCAGAATGGTCAGGAAATTCCCATAGGCAAATACGGGAACGCCGGCTTTCCTAAGCGCGTCGAGCGTATGCGGCACGCCCGCCGGCGGCTCGGACAGCGCCACGAAAAGGTTGGAGAAGTCGAGTTTGCCAATAATGCGGCCCACCACTGGCATGATCAGGTCATTCACCACGGAGTCGACAATCTTGCCAAACGCGGCGCCGATAATCACACCGACTGCCAGGTCGACCACATTGCCCCGCATTGCGAAGGCCTTGAACTCCGACATCATCCCCATGCTTTTCTCCCAGTGTTGCTTTCGTTGAACGGTCGTCAGGATAAAAGCCTGCCCCATCACCGGCTGTAACGCAAGCGTACAGGCCACATCGCCGTTTTTGTGGCCGATTATCGTACGTCGCACAATCACTGTGTGCCTTTCAATGCCACATGTGCCTAAGGTACAATTTACGGTTGACGCAAAATCTAATTTGACATCCCCTGGGGTTTGGAATGAGTGACCAGCAAAACGTGAAGAACGTGGATAAGGGTCGCCGCAATTGGTTGATTGCGACGTCAGTCGCTGGCGGCATCGGAGGCGTGGCGGTAGCTGTTCCGTTCGTCAGTACGTTTGCGCCGTCAGAGAAGGCAAAGGCCGCCGGAGCTCCGGTAGAAGCCGACATCAGTGCCCTGAAATCGGGCGAGATGATGACCGTTGAATGGCGCGGCAAACCAGTCTGGATCCTGAAGCGCACCGAGGAAATGCTCGCGTCGCTCAAGAAGACCGATTCCGAAGTGGCGGACCCCAGCTCGGACGTCCCCTTCACCATGCCAACGCCCGAGTACTGCAAGAACGAAACCCGTTCCCGCGCAGACCACAAGGACCTGCTGGTCGTGGTGGGCATCTGCTCCCACCTGGGCTGCTCGCCCTCCGGCCCCTTTGGCCCCGGTTCCAATCCCCAGCTCGGCTCCGACCCCGGTTTCCTTTGCCCCTGCCACGGCTCGACGTTCGATCTCGCTGGCCGCGTGTTCAAGAACAAGCCGGCTCCGCAAAACCTCGACGTACCCCCGTACCAGTTCCTGTCCGACACCAAGATCGTGATCGGCAAGGATGAAAAAGGAGACGCTTGACCATGGCGGCCGAAAAACAAGTAAAGACGACCGGCCTGCTTGGCTGGATCGACGCGCGCTTCCCCGCAACGCAACTCTGGGAAGACCACCTTTCCAAGTACTACGCACCGAAGAACTTCAACTTCTGGTACTTCTTCGGCTCGCTCGCCCTGCTGGTCCTGGTGATCCAGATCGTCACCGGCATCTTCCTGGTGATGAACTACAAGCCGGACGGCACGCTCAACGCCGCTGGCATCCCCGTGGCCTATGCCAGCGTGGAGTACATCATGCGCGAGGTGCCCTGGGGCTGGCTGGTGCGCTACATGCACTCCACCGGCGCCTCGGCCTTCTTCGTGGTGGTGTACCTGCATATGTTCCGTGGCCTGCTGTACGGTTCGTACCGCAAGCCGCGTGAGCTGGTCTGGGTCTTCGGCTGCCTGATCTTCCTGTGCCTGATGGCGGAGGCCTTCATGGGCTACCTGCTGCCCTGGGGCCAGATGTCATACTGGGGCGCACAGGTGATCGTGAACCTGTTCTCGGCCATCCCCGTGATTGGCGGCGACCTGTCGCTGTTCATCCGCGGCGACTACGTCGTGAGCGATGCCACGCTGAACCGCTTCTTCTCCTTCCACGTCATCGCCGTGCCGCTGGTGCTGCTGGGCCTGGTGGTCGCGCACATCATCGCGCTGCACGAAGTGGGCTCGAACAACCCGGACGGTGTCGAGATCAAGGCCAAGAAGGACGAGAATGGCGTGCCGCTGGACGGCATCCCCTTCCACCCGTACTACTCGGTGCACGACCTGATGGGCGTGGGCGGCTTCCTGATGATCTTCTCCGCGGTGATCTTCTTCTTCCCGGAGATGGGCGGTTACTTCCTGGAGTCGAACAACTTCGTCCCGGCCGATCCGCTCAAGACCCCGCCGCACATCGCGCCGGTCTGGTATTTCACGCCGTTCTACTCGATGCTGCGCGCCACCACCTCGAACTTCCTGCCGATCCTGTGGGTGTTCTTCGCGGTGCTGCTCGGTCTGGTGTTCCTGCGTAGCAAGGACGCCCGCATCAAGTTTGGCGCGCTTGCCATCGCCGTGATCCTGGCAGTGGGCTTCTACTTCATCGACGCCAAGTTCTGGGGCGTGCTGGTGATGGGCGGCTCGGTCGTGATCCTCTTCTTCCTGCCGTGGCTCGACCACTCGCCGGTAAAGTCGATCCGCTATCGCCCGTCCTTCCACAAGACCATCCTTGCCGTGTTCGTGGTGGTGTTCATCGTGCTGGGCTACCTGGGCGTGCAGCCCCCGTCGCCGGTTGGTGAAAAGGTGTCGCAGCTGGGCACCCTGCTGTACTTCGCCTTCTTCCTGACCATGCCGCTATGGAGCCGAGTCGGCCAGTTCAAGCCAGTGCCGGAACGTGTCACGTTCCACCCGCACTGAGCCCGGACGTACCCCGACAAGAGCACAAGGACAAAAGATGAAAAAGCTGCTTTCGATTCTCGCGCTGGCCGGCGCCTGCTTTGCCGCCGCGCCCGTCATGGCCAACGAAGGGGGCTACCCCCTCGAGCCGGCGCCCGTGCAGACCAGCGATCTTTCCTCGCTGCAGCGCGGCGCCAAGCTGTTCGTCAACTACTGCCTGAATTGCCATGGCGCGTCCATGATGCGGTACAACCGCCTCAAGGACATTGGCCTGACCGACGACCAGATCCGCCAGAACCTGCTGTTCTCTGGCGAGAAGGTGGGCGACATGATGACCATCGCCATGCCGCCGAAGGAAGCCAAGGCTTTCTTTGGTGCCACGCCGCCGGACCTGTCGGTGATCGCCCGCGCCCGCGGCGACGACTGGCTGTACACCTATCTGCGTACCTTCTACCGTGACGACAACCGCGCCACGGGCTGGAACAACCTGGTGTTCCCGAGCGTCGGCATGCCGCACGTGCTGTGGGAGCTGCAAGGCCAGCGCGCCGCCAAGTTCGTCGAGGCGGAAGAGCACGGCGAGAAGGTGCACAAGTTTGCCGGCTTCGAGCAGCTCACCCCGGGCAAGATGAGCACGCTCGAGTACGACCAGGCCACGAGCGACCTGGTTGGCTTCCTGGACTGGATGGCGGAACCCGCGCAGAACCAGCGCAAGCGCCTGGGCGTCTGGGTGCTGATGTTCCTCGGCGTGTTCACCGTCTTCGCCTGGCGCCTGAACGCTTCGTACTGGAAAGACATCAAGTAAAGCGCGGTAAAGCCCCGGAAGACCTGCTGGTCCGATGGGGAGAGCAAGGGGCTGGGGCGGGTGTTGTGCAGAGCAACCCCGCGCTAGCCCTTTTGCTTTACAGGCAGCAGGTGCAATATCTGATGAATGTGCGCTTAAGACGTCTTTAGTGCGTGTCGGGAGCACTTTAATGTGCCTCAAGAATCTCTAATTTGCTTTCTCTATATCGGTTCTGCCAGAATACCGATCCAGTCAATCGACCCCGCATCAAAGGAATCCAACCATGATGGTGTTGTATTCGGGCACCACCTGCCCGTTCTCCCAACGTTGCCGCCTCGTCCTGTTCGAAAAGGGCATGGATTTCGAGATCCGTGACGTCGACCTGTTCAACAAGCCGGAAGACATCTCGGTGATGAACCCCTACGGCCAGGTACCCATCCTGGTCGAGCGCGACCTGATCCTGTACGAGTCGAACATCATCAACGAGTACATCGACGAGCGCTTCCCGCACCCGCAGCTGATGCCGGCCGACCCGGTGCAGCGTGCCCGCGCGCGCCTGTTCCTGTTCAACTTCGAAAAGGAACTCTTCACGCACGTCTACGCCCTCGAAAACGAAAAGGGCAAGGCCGCCGAGAAGAATCACGAACGCGCCCGCTCCGCCATCCGCGACCGCCTGACCCAGCTCGCGCCGATTTTCGTCAAGAACAAGTACATGCTTGGCGAAGAGTTTTCGATGCTCGACGTCGCCATCGCCCCGCTGCTGTGGCGCCTGGACCACTATGGCATCGAACTGTCGAAGAACGCCGCGCCGCTGCTCAAGTACGCCGAACGCATCTTCAGCCGTCCGGCCTACATCGAAGCGCTCACCCCGTCTGAAAAGGTGATGCGCCGCTAAACCGGCTCCGGCCCGAAGCGACAAGCTCGCCTCGGGCCGCCGGACTGCGCCACTGGAAGCACAATGCCTGAAACCTCCACCAAGCCCTACCTGATCCGCGCCATCTACGAGTGGTGCACGGATAACGGCTTCACGCCGTACATCGCCGTCTTCGTCGACGCCAACACCAGCGTGCCGCGCGAGTTCGTCAAGAACAACGAAATCGTGCTTAACGTCAGCTTCGACGCCACCAGCGGGCTGGACATGGGCAACGAGTGGATTGGCTTCAGCGCCCGCTTTGGCGGCATTTCGCGCAAGATCGAGGTGCCCATCGAAAACGTGCTCGCCATCTACGCGCGCGAAAACGGCCAGGGCATGGCGTTCCCCGTGGAGCGCAGCGTGCCCGAAACCCAGGCAGCAACCGAGCGCGAGAACAACCCGCCGCCCAAGCTGTCCTCGGTGGAAAGCGAGCCGCTGGTCACCGCGGAAGCCAATGAAGACCACAACGGCGACGACGAACCCACGCCGCCACCCGTGTCCCGCATCGGCGCCAAGAAACCTTCGCTGAAGGTAGTGAAGTAAGCACCGGAAGGCATCGTCAATTTGCGCCGCATGCAGTAGAATCGCGGTCTGCACCAAACATGCCGGCTTAGCTCATCAGGTAGAGCAGTTGATTTGTAATCATCAGGTGGCGGGTTCGAGTCCTGCAGCCGGCACCAGTTTCAAGTACCAAGCAGTCCAGTGAAGTCCAGAAACCCGCGTGAGATCAAGCATCTACGCGGGTTTTTTGTTTGCCTACGTCCGCCAGGGTCCATTGGCATCCGGGAGACTCAGGGGGCACAATGGGGGGCATCGGCCCACCGACGGTGGATTTATGCCCCCAAGGAGTTCCACATGCCCCTCACCGACGTGTCTGTGCGCAACGCCAAGCCCAAGGAGAAGCCCTACAAGCTTGCCGATGGGTTGGGCATGTATCTGGAGATCACCCCTGGGGGCTCCAGGTACTGGCGCCTCAAATACCGGATCGCCGGTAAGGAGAAGCGGCTGGCGCTTGGGGTCTACCCGGCGGTCAGCCTGGCGCAGGCCCGTACAGCTCGGGACGAGGCGCGCAAGCTGATCGCTGCCGGCATAGACCCCTCCAAGGCAAAGCAGGAAGCCAAGCAGGCGGCGGCTGTGGCTCACGCCAGTACTTTCGAGGTGATCGCGCGCGAGTGGCATGAAAAGAAGGTCGATACTTGGACCGACGATCACGCAGTGAAGATCCTGCGCTCGCTCGTGCTCAACGTCTTCCCGGACCTCGGGGCCCGGCCAATCGCGGAGATCACCCCGCCCGAACTGCTCATGACGCTCCGGAAGGTGGAGAGTCGCAATGCCCTAGAGATCGCGTCCAGGTTGCTCCAGCGCTGTTCCACGGTGTTCCGCTATGCCATTGCCACAGGCAGAGCCACCTACAACCCGGCCGGTGACCTGAAGGGAGCCCTGAAGGTCAGCAAGGTGGAGCACATGGCGCGGGTTGGTCCTGACGAGATCCCTGAGCTGATGCGCAAGATCCGTGGTTATGACGGCGATTTGGTGACGCGGGTAGCCATGCAATTGCTCGCACTCACATTCGTGCGCACGAGCGAACTCATCGGCGCGCACTGGTCGGAGATCGATTTCGATGCGGCCGAATGGCGGATCCCTGCCGAGCGCATGAAAATGCGCGATCCCCACATCGTTGCTCTCTCGCGGCAGGCAATCAGCCTCTTGCGCGAAGTGGAGAAGCTGACAGGAGGGCGCCCCCACGTGTTTTACAGCGCGCGCGGTGCCGGGCATATCAGCAACAATACAATCCTCTACGGGCTGTATCGCCTTGGCTATCACTCACGCATGACAGGGCACGGCTTTCGTGGGCTCGCCTCCACAATGCTTCACGAGATGGGCTATAGCCCGGACGTGATCGAGCGCCAGCTTGCGCATGTGGAGCGCAACAAAGTCCGTGCGGCATACAACCATGCACAGTACCTTCCCGAGCGCCGACGAATGATGCAGCATTGGGCGGATTATCTCGATCAGCTGGCCGCTGGCGCCAAGATTATTCCCCTGAACGGCGTAGCTTGAGGAAGTGGTAGGTTGTAATTCCTCATGTCAGCCTCGCTTGGAAAGCATCCAAAAGGAAGGAAAATAATCGACTTTGAAGCACTCGCTCAGTTTCGAGGATTGGCTGGGTGCGGTTGACATGCCGAGAGGAGTTAACCGTTGCGGGCTGTCGGAGTGGCTCTAGAAAACCTCGGCATGGCGATGTCTCTGTATGCTTTGGTAACATCTTCAAGCTTGATGCCTACACGTTCCAATTCTTCGTCCGACCAGTTATCAGGATCTGTCCAGAAATCAGCTTTGTACTCGCAAGTCATCGCGAGTTCCTGGTCGATGTGGCGAAGCGGGATGGCCGCAGCTCCCCAATACTTCGAAAGTTGTGCTTCAACATCCATGTTTCGCGGCTTTCCTTTTGCCCGATCACGGTAGTACAGCTTGGTTTCCAAAAGTGCCATGGATATTGCTCGCAGCGCGTTGTCCTTAAGCTCTCGCTTCTCTTTGGATAACGTAGCGATGGGGCCGAGGAGGCCAATAAGCTTGTCGATGACGAATTCAAGCATGTCGTAGTTCCTTTTGGCCGAATAGCTGCGCACCTGACGGTTGAATGGAGTTGGTGGGGCTATTAGGGTGGGTTTCAGAGTATTGGTGCTAGCAATGATTTGAGGTCTGCGAGCTTATTGTTTGGATTCGTTTGGGTTAAAGAATGAATTTTCAGATTTCTTATTCCTGCATAGTAATCTTCAATGGATCTGATCTGAAGTTGTGCGTGACCGCACCACTTGTGTTTCAACAGAATCATGTGCACATCATCATTTCGATAAAGCGAATTGATTAATTTTGCGGAGTCATTGTGAGGCTCTCCGGTTGGGCAGAATGCTGAAAGAATGTGCGTGGGGGTAATCCCTTTTTTGTCTAACGAGGCGATGTACTCACCGTACCTTTTGGCGTATCCCGCCTGGCCGAGGTCATCGTTCGATTGCGGAATCACGCAGAATTCATTTCCTGCGTGCGAGTGGGTTACTCCCTTTCGAAAGGCTTCCTTGCCAAACAGCGCTTTGATCAGATGGGTTTTGCCCCAGTTGTTGAACCCGGTAATAAGATAGACATTTGCCATGGTTTGCGATTGATAAATATTATACGGGTATCAATTTTATCGTGAGATCTCGACACCTGAAGGCTCGGCGCCGTATGCAATTCTCTGTCCTCGCTAGCCGCCCGAGACTGTCGCCAGCGACCAAGTGGATCTTTCCACCAGTCCCAGATGCTACTTGGCGAGGATGATCGCCCTTAGCCGGAGCCAGGTCAGGACACAGAACATTAATACAAGGTTACCGCAATCTGCGGGCACCTTTCTGTAGCGCGGTTGCAGGCCGGCAGGCAATACGCAGGCGGTTGCCAAGAGTTCCAGGTACTACCAGTTTGGTAATCCCCACTTTGCTGGATGATCATCCTCCGCGTATGCGCTCCTTCGGCGAGGTGTATGCAGCGTGCTGTCCCCTTAGGCGTTCTAAGTCCAATGTTCGGGCTCAGCCGACCTGGATGGAGGCAGCAGCTTGCTGACACCTTGAGCATCGGCAGAGCGATTTGGTGGTGGTGGAGGCATTCAAAGGCGTCCCCAGATTGAGGACCCCTAGCCGACTGAAGAATCCCGCTCCGGGAGCACACTAGCAAAAATACCCGTGGAACCGTGGCAAGGCCCCCAAGGTCGCCCGTCAAGCCTTATGGATCAACGGTTTGGTATGCCACGAATTGCCACGGTTTGGGGTGTGGCACGGCAAAAATTCCGTGGCCTAAAAAATAGGCAGCGCGCCGAAACCGTGGCACGGCTCCCGCTTCCTTTTTCACTGCGTTCTTTCTCTTTCTCTTTGATTTTAAAAGGAAAAAAGAAAAAGAAGCAGAGAAGGGAGAGAACAGGGACGAAAGCAGTAATGTGGCAAAAAACAGAGAAACCGTGGCATTTCGGAGGCAAACCGTGGGATGCCTTTCGTTAAAAAACAAGCACTTAGCAAGAAATGCCGCGGAACCACGGTTTTTTTCGACTGTGTGGGCTGCAAAGATGGGACGGCGGCTGGCCTGGCTTGGCCTTGGGACAGCGCTGGCGGCAAGGGGTGCACGCCGGATCGGCGGGCTGGCGCTCGATGGGCGGCGCTTAGCCATGGGCGGGGCACTTGCAACCTGCAACCCCCTTAGCCGCGGCACATTGAAGATCTCGACATGGCAATGGCAATACCGGCGGCTCCGCATGTCAGCATTGGCGCTCGGCATGTTGACAAAGCGCGGGCGGCACCGGACCGCAGTTGGGGAGCTGGACCAGCTGACTGGCGGCTCGCCGTCGGCAACCAGGTACGGTGGCCGAGCGGGCAAGACAAAGCCCGCACTGGGCGGGCTTTGCGAGGGCGGGGTGGCGGCGCTATGGCGGTAGGCGGTAATTCTCCGGTGTCGGCGTCGCATGCAGGCCGAGCTGCTCGAGCTTGGCCAAGCTGATCGCCGTCAGGTGGGCATGGCGCCGGGCAAGGATGCGCTTCTCCACGTCGTCCATGAGCTTGCCGCCATGCTCCGGCACCACACCGGATTGCAGCAGTTGCTGCTTGAAGACGCGCCCGGTCTTGATGGGCAAGCTGTCGAACTTGGCCCGCAGGTGTGGCGCGGTCGAAATATGGTCCATCACGTGATTGGGCCGCAGGAACAACGCCATTTCCCGCTTGCCGTCGGCGGTCACGATTTCATCCCAGCAGTACGGAAATTCGAAGCGGCGCGCCTCCAGCTCGGACAACAGGATCTCCATGATCCAGACCCACGGCAGGCGGGTACCGTCCGTGTCGGCAATGTGGCTGTTCATCTCCGCTATCAGGTCCTCGGCAAAGCCGCCCTGGTCCACATCGATGCCGGCGAACTCGGCCAGCAGCGCCCAGGCCGTCAACATGGCGGCGTAGTTCTCCATCATGCGGCGCGCGGTGGCATCGCTGCTCGCGGCGCGGCTGCGCTGCTGGCACTGCGCAACAAAGGCGGCGTGCAGCTCGCGGATGCTGTCCGGCTGCTGCCTGGCAAGGAATTGCAGCCATTCCCGTAGCGGGAACTGCGGCAGGCTATGCGGGATGATGTCGCCTTGCTTTGCCACCGACAGTGAGGTGCGGCAGATCTTGGATTGCAGGCTCTCCACGTCCACCTCTTCGCCGGCCAGCAATACCGGGGCGCACATCAGGTAGGGCGTGAGCGCGGCGCCTACGCGGGTGAACTCGAAGCGGTAGGTGGCTTGCAGCAATCCATCGATATCCGACAGCACCATTTTCGGCAGCTTCGAAAATTCGTCCCAGCCTACCGGCTGTGAAGTCCACGACACGGACGCGCGGCGGCGGTGGTCGGTCTTGAGCATTTGCCCGGACAACACCTGAAAGGCCAGCGTGGCTTGCAGGCTCTCCAACAGCTTGGATTTGCCCGAGCCCTTCTCCGCTTGCATTTGCAGGTGCGGATAGAAGCCCAGGATGGTCTTCAAATGGGCACCCAAGGCCCATACGAGGCCGATGGCGGCCGCATTGCCCCGGAAGGTAGCCTGATAGGCCGTGATCACCGTGCGGGCATTCTCAGCGCTGCCACGCGGGAAGCTCATGTTGTAGTACAGGCACTGCTTCTGCGGCTCGGTGAAATAGCAGTCGCTGCCCTCCAGCGAGGCCAACTCGCCGCTGCGCCAGGCGAGACCCACGAAGTTCACGACGTCGCGCGCGCCCAGGTCGGCGGCGCGCTCTAGCACGTTGACCATGCGGGCGAACTGCGCTGGCATCCAGATGTGGCCGAACTTGCCGCGCCACCATTCGAGGTTGTACAGCTTGTCGTTGCCAACTACTTCGCGTTGCAGCGTCGCGCCGTGGCGCGCCACCTGGGCGCTGATGCCGAACACGGTTTCGGGCTGATTGTCCGGCGTGCCATTGATGGTGGCTAGATGACTTTGAATGCACAGCCGGGAGAAGCCGGCCACGCGAAACGAGCAGAGATCGGAAAGCTCCTCGTTCCGGCGCTTGTTGCCATCGCCGTCGTCGTCTTCCACGTCCTTGTACCTGTCCACGTATTGCGTGAAATCTTCCTTCACGCGAAAGCGCCAATACACTTCGAAGTCATGTCGCGGCAGGAAGATACGGGCGCTGCCGGCCAGGCGCTCACCGCCGCCCGGCATGCCGGGAATTAACCACGCCTCCAGGCGCTTCATGCGGGCCGTGAGGGTGTCAGCATCTTGCTTTTGGAGTACGTCGTTGATGTCTTCGCCTTCGTCCCAGTCCTGCATATCCACCAGCAGGGAGCCGATATCCGCGGCGGTCAGCGTCTCCGATAGTTTCCACGCCGCAGCCAGGCCGGGGCGCTGGCCAGTGCGCTCGTTCACCGCATCGGTGTGATCGAGCGCGATCAGCACGCGCTTGCCCTTCAGGAAGCTCCAATCGATCTTGTCGACGTTGGCGGTGCCGCGTGTGGCGAAGGCGGCGAAGCCGTCCGGCAGATGACACGATTCGACGGACAGCGCATTGATGGGGCTCTCCACGACGTAGACCGTATGGGCGCGGCGCAGGCGTGTGGCATCACTGGTCCAGCCGTGCCCCAGCTTGTCGCCTTGGCACTGTGTCTTGACGGTGCCGTTGCGTGCCAGATCGGCGTAGCGCAGATCCACTGCCACTACGCGCGCGCCGTCCAGTGCACGGACGATGAAAGCGGCAGCCGGGCCGCCGTGGCCGGGCTCGCCCGCTGGCACCTTGGTGCTGTGCCAGGTATTCCACCCCAGCGTGCCGGCTTTGATGGCGCGGCGGCTGACGGTTTCCGCGATGCCGCGTCCGGCCAGGTAGGCCACCACCGGCTCGGGGTTCTGGCGGCAACGATCCGCAATGTATTCCTCTGTGCTCTTGCGGACCGGCAGCGAGCTGGCATCGTTCGCCGGCATGGGGATGCTGTACCACTGTCCAAGTAGCTTGGCCGCCTCCATCGGCGTCGCCACTTCGGGCATGCAGTGGCGCACCAGGTCGATGCAGGAACCACCGGCTTCGGTCGACCAATCTTTCCAGGCGCGGCCTTGTTCGAAGATAGACAGCGAGGCATTGCTGTCGGTGTGGTGTGGGCTGCGATAGTTGCCTTTGTTGCCGTTGCGGCGCAGGTCCAGGCGCTCGGCTAGGTCGTGCAGGTCGATATCGCGCTTGAGCTGATCGAACCACGTGCGCATTGCGGGGCTGTGCTGTGTCTGCATCATTGCCCCTTCACAGCATGTCATGGACGTTGCTCAGCGCGTCGTCCAACTGGCGTTTCAACGGGGTCAACAGGCAATAGAGGCTGTAGTGCTCGGGCGATTTGTCTCGTTGCAAGTCGAGCAGTTTCAGGATGCCATCGAGGCCGGCGCTCACGTCCAGCAGCTCGGAGCAACTATCCTGGGTCGTCTCGCGGATACAGTCGCCTAAGGAATGGATCTGCGTGACTGCGGCGCCGAGCTGCGCCTTCGCGCGCTTGTTGGTCGGGTTGATCTGACTCAGGAGTTGCGCGATCAGGTCACGTTGACGGAAGAGGGCGAGCGTGTGGGCGGATCGGTTGCTCTTAGACATGGGCCACCTCCGATTGGGCGATAGCGGCAACTGCCACCAGGGCGGCACCCGCCACGTCGAGCGACGCGCGATCGGTGGGCGCAGCGATGGCTTCGCGCAAGGCAGCGCGGACGATGGCGAGGATTTTGGGGAAAGCGGTTTGCTCAGGACGAGCGAAGGTATTAACCATTGTGGCCTCCGTGTGTGTATGGAGGCCCGCCGCTCATTTCGACGTGAGGGGTGGCGGGCCAGACAGCGGGGGTCGAAAACCGGCACACACGGCAACCGGCCAGCCCGAAGGCTGCCCCGCCCGGCCCGCCATAGTAACTTTAGGCGCGCGAAGGCAAAACGGACGTGAAAAAAGCCGCGAAAAGCGGCTGTCCGCCGTGTGTTATTCGGGTTTCGACGCCCGGCCACCGCTGTTTCGGTGGCGACTGAATTCTTGATCATCTCGGGGTAGGTGTCAAGCTGAGCAGGTGCGCCTCGCTTCATGTGGTGTGGAGTGCGCTCGCCGCCAGGGCAGCGAGCGCGGCGAAGCTAGGAGGCTGCCGGAGCTTGCTGGCTGGACCGCGCCGCGAGTTGCTGCGCGATGTCCGGGTCAGGGGTGCCGCTGGGTGAGAGCGTGCGCACAACCTCCACGAGTCCCACAAACGTGTGGCCACATTCGACGTTGGTGCACTGGCAGTACATCTCCTTCGTCATGCGCGACACAGGCCGACTTGTCCGGATATGCGCAACGGCCCCACAGTGTGGGCAATTGATCTTCATGAATGGGCTCCAGAGGGATGGGAGATTGACGGCGCGTGAGCAGCGATGACAGGCCGCCAATCGCATTAACAGTCGGTCTTGATGGTCGGTACTGTCTTCGGCTTGTGGCTGAAAGTTTCCGTGCCGGCATCACGGCGGCTGTCCTCGTTCACCGGACGCATGAAGGTGTTCCAACAGCCTCGCGAGAAACAGCGATAGACACCTTCGCGCTTACCATTGGGGTGGGTGTGGTAGGCGTCAATATCGGTCAGGGTGCCGCACTTCGGGCATTTGGCGTTCATGGTCAAGCTCCATCCGACTGTGACGTTGGGAGGGCAAAGCCGCTTCGCAGCAGCTCCGCTTTGCGTTTCTCGAGTTCAATCCGCTTGACGTGACGCCCGACAGGGCTAGTAGTCTCAACGGCATCTAGGCCATTGGGCCGTTTGAGCATTCCCATCACCTTGTCACCAGTGAGTTTGGTTTTCGCGGCGGTGTAGGCGTTTTGGATGATTTTCCGGACCCGATCGTGCATCGCATCACGTGGGCTGTCGTATCCCAATTGTCCCCATGTCGTGCCGTGGTGGCCTTCGAGGGCATAGGCCAATTCGACAAGCTCCATTGCCGCGAACAGAGGCCCAAGCGTCTGTGCAGCATGCTTCATGGCGACATCGGCATAGACGGTGATTGCCGCACAGAATCGCGTGTGCTCATTGCTTTTTGCGGAACCGGCATTGAGCTTGGCTTCGTCGACGGCCAACTGCATATCAGCAACGATGCCGCGATAGTCCTCCGCCTGGGTATATGCGGCGCGCTCCTTGGCCTTCAGGTCGCGTATCTGTTTCAGTGGCGCGGCAGCGTTGCGCATGAGGTTGGCAGCTTCAAGTCTGGCCGCCTGCGCTTCAGTTTCCGACGCCTCGGCTGACTTCTGATGCTTGATCAGATCGCCGGCGATCCGCGCCGCGGCATCGCGAGCCGTCTCAAACGCACTGCGTGCCTGCTGATATCGCTCGATAGCCTCCTGCAAGGAGGGGGGGATTTCGGGAAGTGTGGTTTCCATGGTGTGTTCTCGCTTACTTCTGACGTGCCGCAATGCGGGAGTCCATCCACTGCCGGATCTCGCTGGAGAGCCAAGCAACGCTCTTGCCGCCGAGCGGCACGGGCTGAGGGAAATCGCCTCGGCGCATGCCGTCGTAGATCGAAGAGCGGGATAGTCCGCAGGTGGCAATGACTTCAGGCAAACGCATGAAGCGCTCGGCGGCAGGCTTGCCAGCCAAGACATGCGCTGGCGGCGCGAAGCGAGGCGCTGAATGCGCGTCAGCGTGGTGGTTCATCATCTGGACTCCTGATTGTGCGAATGGATGCGGGTGGTATCGCTCGGATTTGCTTGGAGCGAGTGCAGTGTCCAAAAACTGGCCGAGTTCAACAATCGATGCTTGTTGTGGGAGTCCGCCATACAACAAAACCGCATTTCTCCGGATTCAGCGCCCAATGCCACGCAATATCCTTTGGTTGCTCTTGAGCGATGGCTCCACATGTCCTTGCTAACGTTCAGCAGGGAAGGTCCGTGGCTGCTAGCCGCGGTGGCCGTGGGGTTGTTGCCGCCATCTATTGCTCAACGGAACTCAATTTCTGTTGAGCGCAATTGAGCATGGTTGAGTGATCTCCGGTCGAGCTAGTGCAGTTGGGCCGTTGATCTGTGAGGAGGGTAATGCGGCCAGCAGGCTTGGACACTGGGCCGAAGAGCGGGGACGGTAGATGACCAGGCAGCTCGGCTTCTTGCGGCGCGCCCATGGGGCGACAAGCTATGCAGGGCGTCGCTCGAGAATACCGCTACGCCGTTGGACGCCGCTTCCGGCCAGCTCAGCTCCAAGCCGCGAGGGCTCGCCGGCGACTCCGCTTCATAGCGTGGCGCAACGGCTCGTCATCTACCACGCTAGTGCGCGCACCAGCACGGCGCCCCCGGCGCAGCGCGGCGTTCTCTCTGCCTCGTTTCGCATGTTGAACAAACGGCTGCCCTCGGGGACTGCACCCCTTGGCGCGCGGTTGAGACCCCGCCTCGCCGGCTCGCTTTATTGAGTGGTTTTTATGCAGTTGCGCCGCCCCCTCCTGCCCGCTTCAATGCTGAGGCGGTGAACCCCTCCAGGTGCACAAACAACCATGCGAATCTATGCATTTTCCGCACAGATTTATGCGGTCCGGTCGGCAGTCCTCTTGTGCGGTACGTTATCGTTGGGGTAACAACCACATGCTCGCTTCTTGGCGCGGAAACGAAGAGCCTTCGAGCCTCGGGAGGCCACGCCAGCGCAGCAAGGAGTAGATCGGCACGGGGCGGAATGAAGTGAGCAATATCACGTGCCCCGACGCGCCCTGATGCGCCCGGATCTCATTGGCGAATCGTGCATCCCCTACCCCGACCGACCTTAAGCCCCTACCGTGAGGACGAGGTCCACCAAGTGACGGTTATAGGGCGATGTAACCAGCGAGTGGCTCTATCGGGCTGCAAACATGAGGGGGGCAGGTTCGCGCTTAGCCCTCCGTTCCAAACGCGATAAGACGTTCACAGAGGTGATCCAGGCTCGGCAAGGCGGCGCCGCTATCGAGGGCCAGGGCAAGCTTAGTGGCGATTAGCATTGGATTCTTCTTGAGCCCTGCGCCGTTGCCACAGCGGGCATGTGCTTGATCCGTGACCCTTTGTAGACCTTCCTCGCCAATGGAATGGAGCAGTTCGGATTCAACTGTGGATCCTAGGTCGGTTCTCCACATTGTGTAGTGAACCGCCCCGGGTTTAGTGGACCTGGTCAATCGTCAGTTCAGGACCGAGCGGCCGAACCAGCTCTGGGTTTCGGACTTCACCTACGTTTCGACGTGGCAGGGCTGGCTGTACGTTGCGTTCGTGATCGACGTGTTCGCCCGGCGCATCGTTGGCTGGCGCGTCAGTGGGTCGATGACCACGGACTTCGTTCTGGACGCACTGGAACAGGCCCTTTACGCTCGGCAGCCTGGCAATGATGGATCTCTCATTCACCACTCCGACAGGGGTTCGCAATACGTCAGTATTCGCTATAGCGAGCGCCTGGCCGAGGCGGCCATCGAACCGTCGGTTGGTAGCCGGGGCGACAGCTACGACAACGCCTTGGCTGAGACGATCAACGGCCTGTACAAGGCTGAGCTGATCCATCGTCGTACTGCCTGGAAGACGCGTGAATCCGTTGAGCTGGCCACGCTGGAATGGGTAGCCTGGTTCAATCACCACCGGCTGATGGAACCCCTCGGCTATATACCGCCCGCCGAAGCTGAGGCAAACTACTATCGGCAGCTTCAAATGCCTGTCGCAGAACCGCTATTAACTTAAAACAACCAGCCTCCACGATTCCCGGGGCGGTTCAGTAGCGAGCGCCCCAAATCGTTTCAGTAGGGAAGGGAGCATTCTGATCGCCACCTAGAAGTCGCAGTAGCGCCGTGTTGTCTTTCAGGTGATGGTGGCCGTCCCTTTCATGCTCGCGATCAGTATCGGCGTCGAAGATGACATACACCGGGATGCGCATTTGCTCGGCGATGATCGCTGGTCGTGCGAGATACTCTTTTCCGTTGACGGGGACTAGATGGCAGCCAGTTCTGCGGAAATCTTGCATGCGATCGGTGAGAGTCAACCAAGCGTTGGTGTATGCAACGTCTTCTATACCCTCCACTAGAATCAGCCTGTGCGTAAAGAACATCTCGGCCAGCGTGGGTTGCAGTATCTGTGCTATTTTGGCCAGATTTGCGAAGGCAACGCTGGTTTACTTCCTGTAATCTCCGCAAAACGCTTCCCGATTTCAACGACGGATGGCTGAGTGGCATGGGATGCTTTCGTTGCGATATCACGTCGGATCAAACGAACGCTTTCGAAGCTCTCGCCCGCCACAAATAGAGGGCTATGTGTCGTCACAAGGATCTGTGAGCCGTTCTCCGACAAATTTGTAAGTACACCTGCCAGGTAACGGGCCTGTGGCGGATGTTGATATAGCTCCGGCTCTTCACATCCCAGAACAAGCCTTGGCCCACTGGGGGAGTCAGCTTTCGCAAGCTCTTGAAGTATGGCCAGAAGGAACGAGCGCTGGAAGCCGTGGCCAAACCTTGCCAGTTCCCCTTTGAAGGCCCCTTCCCCGGCAATAATCTTTGCAAAAGGCTCTTCGACCCTTACGGACTTCGCTAGATCTTGCTGCCACGTTACAAGAAGGCTTGCTTCCGGATGTGCCCATTGCGTAAGGCGCTGCTGCAACGCTTCGGAGATTCCGTCAAGCGCACTTTGGCTGTCGTTCAACAGTGCCTGATATTGCTCCCGCACCTGTTGAGCCAGAGTGGCGATTTGCTCCGTAAAGTTTACTTTCGAGCGGACCGTTCGAGCCAAAAGTTTGCCTAAAGCGGTCGCCTTTCCTTCCACTTGCTCCGTCGTAGCATCTTTGACTGCAGGGACATAAACCCACTGCAGATACCTCTGAATGCGATTCGCTCCCTGATTCGCTCCCTTGGTGGCGCCGTAAAATTGATCCTCGCTCCGGATGAGCGAGCATTCGCTCGGTCTGGCTGCTTCATATGACTTTAGCGCTTCTGCCATTGCAGAAGTAGATGTGGCTTTCGGTAAATCAGGGAACTGTGTCCGCAATGTCGAATAGATCTGCTTGAGTTCCTCCGCCTTGGCGCCGTCGCCCTGTCGGCGAAAGTATTCCATGAATTCTTTCATTCCAAGCCTTTGGCCATACTGCTTTACCTCGGCTCGTCCAGTCTTTGGGTCGAACTCGGCTCGTGCACTTGCAACGAGTTGCCCCTGGCGAAAATAGTCCTTGAAATCCTCCTGCGCCTCGGCACCAAGATCCACAAATGTTACCGTGACCTCAATGGGTTCAGAGGTGTCCTTTTGGTGGAAATCCTCGATGTTTAGCGAAGATATGTCAGTGCTGCTACCCTCATTTTCACGAAAGAAAATATTGAGAGCACAGAGGACGGTAGATTTTCCCGCACCATTAGGGCCGACGAAGCAAATGTAATCGTCTAACTCAATGAGTGACTCCTTGATGGTGCGGAGATTCTTGATGTGAACACTCTTAATGCGCATCTACCACTCTCCTTTGCTTGGGGATTTCGGCGTTTGCTAGCGATGGTCCGCTTACCCACGCGCGGTGTATTTCTCCAGAGCGTTGTCGCAGGACTATCGAGACATGAGGCGGGACATCAGTTCCTTACCATAGAAGATCCGGAGGCGATCTATCTGATCTGGCTCGACTGAATTAAGAAAAGATAAGTACCCTCTGAGCGCCTCCGTTTCCTCTGGTGGCAGCTTTCCTGCTCCGAAATGATGAATCTGAGCGCGTAGCAAACGCTTACGAAATCTGCCGACAGAAATTTCGTTCTCAGAAGTAATTACCAGCCCGGTTACACGGCGCCCTCGCTTCTTTGAGGTATGGGTTGTCTTGTTTTTGTTAATTCTCAAATTCAATGAGCAAGACGCCTTGATCAATGCCGGCACAGACTGCTCAATATCCTTCAGGATGCCAGGAAGATTCGTAGAGAAACTAAGATCGTCTGCGTAGCGCGTATAGGAAACGGCGAGATCAGAGCAGTGATTATCCAACGCCCTGTCAAGGGGGTAGAGTAAAATATTGGAAATCGTAGGGGAGCTTGGCGCGCCTATCGCAAGTCTTAGAGATTTAGTCGCGTGATCGCGTTTGAAGAGTAGGTTAATGAGGGTGGGAATATCCGTGTTGCTAAATCCATTATCCTCCATGAATTGATGAAAATCACTCGCCGTTATAGAGGGAAAGAAATTCTCAAAATCCAGTTTGAGCAGGAAGCGATGGTTCTTGTGTGGGATGACGTTTTCAATCAGTCCGGTATCCGCTTTGTAGGCCTTGGCTGCCGAATGGATGGGTAGCGTCGATAGCTCATTTTTTACGAGCCAGCGCTGAACCAGCTTAACTTCCGGCGTTGGCTGTGCGATGAGCCGAAATGCACCTTCCTTTCGCTTCGGAATCTTGTATTCCTTGTAGCGGAATGGCGCGGTAGAGATCAGCAACTCCAGTTCTTGACGCGAAAATGGAAGTGCTCTTAGGAGGCGATCTTTAAGCGACATTTTTTTTCTCACTTTCCGATTCTTGTTTGGGCTCCTTCAGTGACCGGAATGCGTAGGTACGCCACCTATCGTCAATGGTTTTTTGGAATGCTTTGGCTTTCCACGATAAGCGTTTGGCAGTTGACGTTGTGAAGTGATATTCAATTCCTGGGCGTTCTGATTCACCCAACACAAAGCAGCGTTCCTGAAGCACTCTCTCTTCTTTGATCAATCCAACATTCTTTAAGGCGAGCAATAACTGCTCCAGCCGATAACTGCTCCAGCCGCTTTTTTGGGTACGCAATCCCAAGATGCTGCAATAATGCTTGAATGTCGGAGATGCGCGCGACTTGTAGGAGGTCTACAAAATCTACTATCAGAAAGAGCACATGCCGAATACTGTTGAGGCGAAAGGTTTCTGTCTTGTGGCGCGCATTAAAGCGTTCCTGCACGGCCTCAACGATGAATCTACATTCTTCCGCGTTGAGCGTATCGCCATGCGAAACATGGATGTTACTGGAGTAAATATTCTCGAGATATAATAATGGCCCGAGCTTTATAAAGGAGTCTTGCTGATAGTATTCGTTGCTAACTACGACAAACAGCTTGGGTGCAATGTCTTCGTGTTTAATTAGGCAACCCAACTCGGCGATGGCGCCTTCTGTTTCCAGGAATACAATTACGCTGTCTACCAATGAACAGACGTCTTCCTCAAACGACAATAAGTCGTCATAGGTGCCGAAATGATTCCAGTTTTTGTAGTGTTCTGGTACTACGAACGAATCAGGAGGTAGGGAGCTTGCTGGTGAACTTAGGAGAAACGTACCGCGTTGCGAAAGCGTACTTCCATCAGAATTCTTCGTTTTGCCACCAAAAAGTGTAATCTTCTGAGGGCCATTCACAACCCTGGATTGTCGAAGATCAATTGCTTGGCAAAAATCTTTTATTGTGCTTTGCACGGTAAATTCTCAACTACCTTGGAGTACGGCGCAGAGAGGCCCGCGCGGCGCGGCAAGTACAAGTGTACGCAGCCGGGCCGCGTGGGCCTCTCTGCGCTGTAAATGCCGCCAATTCGAACAGTCTGGCGAAACGCCCGACATTAATGATCATCGAAGGTTAGTCAATGACCACCAAAACGCGTAATTGAGCTGAGCAAGTCTATCAAGGAAAGTCGGTTGTCGGCTTAGGCTCGACCTCCAGCCGAAGTCGGGTTGCGCAAAATTCTATGGCGTGATATAGCGGCGACGTCGTGGGATGAGGCGAGCCGCCTGTGTGGGTCGCCGTCCCCAGAGAAAGTGTTGCCCCATCGGCGACGCTGGGGGCATATCTGGGGGCATTTTTCTAAGCTCTGCTTCCTTATCCTATTAGAGCAAAGGGGCATTGGCTAAAATATGGTTGCTGCAGCCGCACCAGAATCCGAAAACGGGCTACGTGAAGTTTGCGTAGCCCGTTTTTGTTTTTCGGGCCAGGAGCGCTTTCGCGCTGCCATGGAAACAACGCTCCCCATTCCCCGTCTTGCGCTTGTCATCCAACCCGAATACCTTACCCCTCGGTGAAACCGCTCAAGATCCATCCCCCTAGCCGTCAACCCTACGGAGCCCTAGCTCCCACCACCCGTTTCGTCGCCCCGATCGCAGCAAAACAAAAAGGAAATCATCCGTGAATCGGAAACTTGCACGCGTGGCATGGATGGCCTCGATCGCCTGTCTGTCAGCCTGCGGAGGGGAGGGCTCGTCGGTGGAGTCGGATGCCTCCGTCAAGTCCGTGTCGGCGGTGAATGCGTCGGCCTCGACCCTGGCGCCGTTGGCGCAAACGCTGGCGGTCTCGCGCTGGGTGCCGACGGCGGCCGATACATGGCAATTGCAGCTGACGGGCACGCTCAACACGAGCTACCCGGTGCAGGTATTCGACATCGACCTGGTGGATACGCCGCAGGCGACCATCAATGCCTTGAAGGCGCAGGGCAAGCGTGTGGTCTGCTATTTCTCGGCGGGGAGTTCGGAGAACTGGCGGCCGGATTTCAAGCAGTTTGCCGCAGCGGACATGGGCAAGGCGTTGTCGGGGTGGGCGGGCGAGCGCTGGCTCGATACGCGGTCGGCCAACGTGCGCCAGATCATGCAGGCGCGCATGGATCTGGCGAAGGCTAAAGGCTGCGATGGCGTGGACCCGGACAACGTGGACGGCTATACCAATAATCCGGGCTTTCCGCTGACGGCCGCCACGCAGCTGGACTACAACCGCTTCCTGGCGGCGCAGGCGCATGCGCGCGGCCTGGCGGTGGGCTTGAAGAACGATGTGGACCAGGTCTCGCTGTTGGCGACTGACTTTGATTTCGCGGTGAACGAGCAGTGCTTCCAGTACAGCGAGTGCGCGAGCTACAAGCCGTTCACGGCGCAAGGCAAGGCGGTGTTCAACGTGGAGTACGCGTCGAAGTACAAGACGGCATCGACGCGCGCCACGCTCTGCGCTTCGGCCCAGGCGGCGTACCTTCGTACGCTGGTGCTCCCGCTGAACCTGGATGACGCGTTCCGCTACGCTTGCGATTGAGCGGCCACGACGCTAGCTGCAGGCCGGCCCCAGTCCCTCCCTGCGATCAAGCCAGTTTGTCCAGTGCCGCCCGCAGGCGCGCGGAGAAGTGTGATGTCTCGCCATGCGTCATCACCAACTGGCGTGTTGCGCGTGTCATTGCCACGTAAAGCAGGCGCGCCTCGTCTTCGATGGGTTCTTCTTTCTTGTGCGGCGCGCCAACGCCCGGAATGCAGACCAGAGGAAACTCCAGTCCCTTGCTGCTGTGCATTGTCACCACCTTGACGCTGTCTCCACCCGGGGTGAAGCGCTTGGTGATCTGCGGGCATTCAAACGGAATGCCCTTGCGCGTGAGTACGCTGGTGACCTGGCCTGCCATTTCCCAATGCCGATAGATGATCGCCATCTCTGCCCACGCGGTGCCGGTGCGATTCTCATCGAGCAGGACCTGCGCAATCCGCTCCGCTTCGGCCTCGATGGTTGGGAGCGCGATCAGCAGCGGCTTTTGCCCGCGGCGGCCCGCCCCGATCGGCTGTACTGTTGGCGCTTCATCCTCGCCGTTGTCATTCGGCAGCAGCAGGTCGTCGGCGAAGGTGCGCGCCACCGCCAGGATCTCTTGTGTATTGCGGTAGTTGACCTTCAGGATGGTGGTACGGCCCTTTGCCTGCACGCCGACGCTGGCGAAGCTGAACTTTCGTTTCTTCGCGCCGCCGTAGATGGATTGCGCGTCGTCGTACAGCACCAGCAGCGAGTTGCTTTCCGGATTGACCATCTGCACGATGAGCTTGAACCATTCCGGCCGGAAGTCGTGACCTTCGTCGATGAGCACCGCGTCGTACTGTCCACCGGGAATGGCCTTGCGATCGACGCCTTGAATCACGCGCGACACAAAGGACTCGAAGAGTTCGTCGTCGGGCCTGCCCTTGGGCAGGTCGATGTGGAAGGCCCGCAACTGGCGCGAGCACCAGGCATGGAAGTTGTGCACATGCACTTTGTCTTCAATGCCCTTCTCGATCATCGTCGCGGATAGCTTGGCCGCCAGCGTCTTGTTGAAGCAGAGCACCAGGATGGGCAGCGTTGCCGCCCTGGCGAGGTATTCGGCCCGATAGCCGAGTATCAACGTCTTGCCGGACCCGGCTACACCGTGAATGACGCGATGGCCTTCGCCCAGGCTGCGGGCGAGTTGTTCCTGCTGGAGGTCCATCACGCGGAGGATGTCGGGAATGTCCTGTGGATCCTGTGCATCTTCCGGAAATAGCGCGCGCTGTTCAGGCATGCGTATCTGCGGGAAAAGATGCCAGCGGATGCGGTCGATCTGCGGCAGCGACAGCTTGAACGTGAACTTGACCGGGAACATTTCCCAGAGGCGCTTCTGAAAGGCCTCCGGGTCCGCCTCTGGCGCCATCTCATCCTTGCAGATCACCAGATGCGCGGGCAGTACCTCGCCGAGGTTGGTCTGCTCGAACTGCGCACGCGTGATGTTGGCGAGGACGATGCCCGCACCATATGGGAAGAAGGGCTTGCCCTTGAGCGAGCCGGTCGGCCAGACCAACTGCGGATCCCTTTGCAGCAGGTCGAGCACGTAGAACATGAACTGCCGGGCCTGCTCCAGTGGATTCATTTCATGCACCACGCCGCGCTCGGTGATCAAGGCGGCGGCGCGCTGGTCCAAGCTCTGGATAGTGCCGAGCTTCCAGTCCTTGACCTCAAGCACAAGCAGGCCCCGGCTGGGGTGAAAGACGATGAAGTCCGGATGGCGGGTCTTCTCGCCGATGGCGACGTCGTACCAGCAGAGGTAGTCGTCCTCCAGTTTGGCTTCAAGCCGCTCGGCGAAGCGTCTCTCCCCACCTGTCATGCGCGACGTGACCGAGCCAAGCGCGGGAATCAGCGTTGCCATAGCCTTCTTGTTCTTTGTCTGTGGAAAGCTGCGCGCCTTGCTACGTACCGCCGCGGACCCAGTGCGGCTACAAGATGCTGCAGGCAGTGACCTGGGCCGATTGTAAATACAATGGAATCGAAAACATAGACTTTTTGCGCGTCTTGGCGTTTTCGGTATTTTTAAAGGGGGAAGCGCGGAAATTGATGCGCGCAGGATGGGAAGGCCGCCAGGCTATCGCCCGGCGGCGCAGGCAAAGCCCGCCGGCCGCGCGTGTGGGAACCCGGCTCAGCTCTGCGCCGGCTCCAGTTCGCGCCACGCCAAAAACAGCCGCGTGTCGAACTCCAGCTGGTGATACGCCGGCTCCATGTATTCGCAGAGCCGGTAGAACGCCTTGTTGTGATCGCTTTCCTTCAGGTGCGCGAGTTCGTGCACCACGATCATCCGCAGGAATTCCGGCGGCGCCTCCTTGAACAGCGACGCCACGCGGATTTCCTTCTTGGCTTTCAGCTTGCCGCCCTGCACGCGCGAGATGGCGGTGTGCAGCCCGAGGGCGCGATGCACCACGTCGATCTTGGCATCGAAGGCGACCTTGTGGATCGGCGGCGCGGTGCGCAGGAATTCCTGCTTCAGCTCGGCTGTGTAGTCGTACAGCGCGCGATCGGTCTGCACGGTGTGCCGTGCAGGGTATTTTTTCGCCAGGTGCTCGCCCAGGCGGTCGGCGGCCACCATCTGCCGCACCTGGTCGAGCACGCCGTCGGGATAGGCGGCGAGAAAGCGCAGCGGATCCTTGACGCCGGGGCGCCAGGCCTCGCTGGCGGGGGCGGGAGTGCTACGGGTGCTCAATGGTGATGATGGTGATGGTGCGCCCAGCTGCCGTCGACGGAGCTGACGAAGGACTCCACGGCGTCCTTGTCGCCGGTGGCGTGGCGCACCAGTTCGCCGCACTTGCAGAAGCCCTGGTACGGCGTGATGTGCGAGCAGGCCGATACCTTTTGCAGGAACAGCGTGACGGGCTTGGTGCACTTCTTGCACTTGAAGGTGAGGGTGCGGGCGGGTTTGCTCATGGGGTCGGGCTTGGAGGCGGAGTGATTCAAATTAGACCGTATTTTATCCCGCCATGGCCCCACGCGTCCTTGCGGCCTCCATGCGCCTATTCCTTCACCGCGCCCGTCATGCCCGACACGTAGTACTCCACGAAGAACGAGTACACCAGCGCCACCGGCAGCGAGCCCAGCAAGGCACCCGCCATCAGCGCGCCCCAGTGGTAGACGTCGCCCTCGATCAGTTCGGTGACGATCCCCACCGGCACCGTCTTCACCTCCGACGAGGAGATGAAGGTCAGCGCGTAGATGAACTCGTTCCACGATAGCGTGAAGGCAAAGATGCCGGCCGAGATCAGCCCCGGCACGGCTAGCGGCAGGATGATCTTGACGAGGATCTCCCAGCGCGTGGCGCCGTCGATCAGCGCACACTCCTCCAGCTCGTAGGGGATGGAGCGGAAGTAGCCCATCAGCAGCCAGGTGCAGAACGGGATCAGGAAGGTGGGGTAGGTGAGGATCAGCGCCCAGCGCGTATCGAACAGCCCGAGCTGGAACACGATCGACGCCAGCGGGATAAACAGGATCGAGGGCGGGATCAGGTAGGCCAGGAAGATGGCGAGGCCCACCTGCTTCGCGCCCTGGAAGCGCAGGCGCTCGATGGCATACGCGCCCAGCACGCTGGCGGCCAGCGAGGCAAAGGTGGAGATCGTCGAGACAATCACCGTGTTGAGCAGCCACGCCGGGTAGGGCGTATCGAACAGCAGCTTCTTGAAGTGGGCGAGCGTGGGCGCCATCACCCAGAACGGATTGGCGCTGCGCATCAGCAGTTCGCCGTCCGGCTTGAAAGCGGTGATCGCCATCCAGTAGAAGGGAAACAGCAGCACGAAGACGAAGATGCCCAGCGGGATGTAGATGGTCACCCAGCGCCGCGGTATCGATTGCAGGTAGTCCATCCCCTGCGCGGTGTCCTGCTGCTGCGCTGCGGCCGTCGCTTTCATTTGTCGCCTCCCTGTTGCCAGCCGCGCCGCTGCAGGCCGAAATATGAAAACAGGATGGCGGCCAGCAGGAAGGGCACCATCATGGTTGCGATCGCCGCGCCCTCGCCCAGCGAGCCGCCGGGAATCGCACGCTGGAACGACAGCGTGGCCATCAGGTGCGTGGCATTCAGCGGGCCGCCGCGCGTGAGGACGTAGATCAGCTGGAAATCGGTGAACGTGAACAGCACCGAGAAGGTCATCACCACCGCGATGATCGGCGTCAGCAGCGGCAGCGTGACATAGCGGAACTGCTGCCACGGCGTCACCCCGTCGATGGACGCGGCCTCGTACAGTGTGGGCGAGATTGTCTGCAAGCCAGCCAGCAGCGAGATGGCGACGAAGGGAATGCCACGCCAGACGTTGGCCGCGATGGTGGACAAGCGCGCCAGCCACGGGTCGCCCAGGAAATCGATATAGCGGTCGATCAGCCCGAGCTTGACCAGTGTCCAGCTGATGATGGAAAACTGCGCATCATAGATCCACCAGAAGGCCAGCGCGGACAGCGCCGTGGGCACGATCCACGGTAGCAGCACGATGGCGCGGAAGAAGGACTTGAACGGCAGGTTCTTGTTGAGCAGCAGCGCTAGCCACAGGCCCAGCGCGAACTTCACCACGCTGGCCACCACGGTGTAGAAGATCGTGTTGAACAGCGCCAGCTGCGTGAGCGAGTCGCCGGCCAGATACGTGTAGTTCGACAGCCCGATCCATTCGCCGGTGCCGCCGATCTTGGTATTGGTGAAGCCAAGCCACACGCCGAGGCCGAGCGGGTAGGTCAGGAAAACCAGCAGCAACAGCGCGGTGGGCAGCATGAATAGCAGCCCCAGCGCATGGCGGTGGTTCAACAGGCGGGAAAGCATGGTTCACCTCGCATGATTCGCCTCGCAGGATTGTGCTTGGCGGGCGCGGCCGTGCTGCCGCGCCCGTGTCTTTCTTGCTACACCTTGTAGTACCGCTGCGCCCGCTCCGCCGCGCGCGCCGCCGCTTCCTTGGGTGTCTTGGAGCCGCTGGCCGCTTCGGCCACCATGTCGACCACGATGTAGTCGGCCATGGCCGCGGCCGAGGCCGTGCCCAGCGGTCCGGCGTGGCCGTTGTCGAGCATCAGCGCGGCGGAGTCGCGATACACGGTGTGCTTGGGATCGGCCGTCCAGATCGGGTTGGCCTCGTACGCCTTGAGCGGCTGGCTCACGTAGCCGATGGCGGCTTCCATCCACGGGTTGTATTGCTCCGGCTCCATCATGAACTGCAGGTAGGCCTTGGCTGCGTTCGGGAACTTGGAATACTTGAACAGCATCATCTGCGTGATCTGCATCAGCTCGGTGGGCTTGCCGGGCGTGCCGATGGGAAAGTGCGCGTGCTGGATGTCGCGCGCCATTTCCTGCAGCTTGGGCTCCTTCGAATTCTTGGCCGCGTAGTAGACCGAGATGCCGTTGGCGGTCAGGCTGATCTGGCCATCGAGGAAGGCCTTGTTGTTGGACGGGTCCTGCCACGACAGCGTGCCGGGCACGAAGGTGGCATAGAGCTGCTTGGCATACTCCAGCGCGGCCCATGTCTCGGGCGAGTTGACCACCACCTTGCCCTTGGTGTCGACCAGCATGCCGCCGTGCGACCACAGCAGCCAGTGCGCCCAGTTGTTGCCGTCGCCCACAGCCTTGCCGAGCGCGAAGCCGCAGGGCGTGTTCTTGGCCTTGAGGCCCTGGCACAGCTTGAGGAAGCCGGGAAGATCCTTGGGGATGGTGTCGAAGCCAGCGGCTTTGACGTGGCTCTCGCGATAGACCAGTGCATTGCCGACCACGCCCAGCGGCAGGCCGATCCATTTACCGTTGTGCGTGCCGTACTTGCGGCACACGTCATACCAGCCGCCGTATTTGCCGCCCAGGTAGGTAGCCAGGTCGGTCAGGTCGACCAGCTTGTCGGGATATTGCTGCGGATCGTCGAACCAGCCCACAATGACGTCGGGCCCGCTGCCCACGCTGGCCGCGACCGCGGCCTTGGGCCGCACGTCTTCCCAGCCTTCGTTGTCGACGCGTACTTCGACGCCGGTCAGTTCGGTGAACTTCTTCGTGTTGGCGTTCCACAGGTCCTCATCGCCCTGCACGAAACGCTTCCAGCGCAGCACGCGCAGCTTGGCGCCGGCTTCCGGCTTGTATCGCAGCGCAGCCGGGGCGGCGAAGGCATTGCCGCCGATCGCCGTGGTGGCGGCAACGGCCGCCGTGGATACCAGGAAATCGCGTCTCGTGAAGTTGCTCGGTGTGCTCATCGCTTTGTCTCCTCCGTGGTCAGGGGCTCCGCCCCGTGCTGGTCATGCCTGCTTCCCGGATCGCCCGCCGATGCCGCCGGGACGCGCCGCAATAGCGTCTGGCCTGAATCGGCAGCGAACAGATGCGTGTGCTGGTGGTCGGGCACCAGGTTCAGGATGTCGCCCGCGGCAAAGTCATGGCGCTCGCGGAAGATCGAGATGAACTCCGTCTCGCAGAAGCGGGAATAGATCTCGGTGTTGGCGCCGGTGGGCTCTACCACCGACACGCGCGTCTGCAGGCCCTGGCCCGGCACGCCCAGGCTCAAGTGCTCGGGCCGAACGCCGTAGATCACGCGTTGGCCGTCGCTGCCGGCGGCAGCGTCGAAGCGCGCGGGCACCGGCAGGCGCGTGCCATCGGGAAACTCGACCACGGCATCGCCGCCGTTGCGGCGCAGCACGCCGGGCACGAAGTTCATCGCCGGCGAGCCGATAAAGCCGGCCACGAAGAGGTTGTCGGGATGGTCGTAGAGCTCCAGCGGCTTGCCGCGCTGCTCCACGCGGCCGTCGCGCATCACCACGATCTGGTCGGCCATGGTCATGGCTTCGATCTGGTCGTGCGTGACGTAGACGGAGGTGGTGCGCAGGCGCTGGTGCATCTCCTTGATCTCCGCGCGCATCTGCACGCGCAGCTTGGCGTCCAGGTTGGAGAGCGGCTCGTCGAACAGGAACACCTGCGGATCGCGCACGATGGCGCGGCCCATGGCCACGCGCTGGCGCTGGCCGCCGGAGAGCTGGCGCGGGTAACGCTCCAGCAAGCTGTCCAGGCCGAGGATGGCGGAGGCCTTGGCCACTTTCCGCCTGATCTCTTCCTTGTCGCCCTTGGCGAGCTTGAGCGAGAAGGCCATGTTGTCGTAGACCGTCATATGCGGGTAGAGCGCATAGTTCTGGAACACCATGGCGATGTCGCGCTCCTTGGGCGGCAGCCGGTTGACCACGCGCTCGCCGATGGAGATCTCGCCGGTGGTGATCTCCTCCAGCCCGGCGATCATGCGCAGCAGCGTGGACTTGCCGCGGGCGTGGCGGCCGATGGCTTGATCACCGCGCCGTCGGGCACAGGTTGCCGCGCAGCACTGCGATGCCGGCGTTCGCCTTGAAGGGCGCGCCGAAGGCGTGGATGACCTCGCGGTTCCAGTTAGGCGCGTCCTTGCAGTTGTCCCACAGCGTCTTGCCGTTGACTGTCAGCGCGTCGCGCGCGAGCACCGGTTCCAGTTCGCGGATCACCGCGGGCAGGCCGCCGGCGTAGTAGAAATCTTCCATGAGGTGGCGCCCGGATGGCTGCAGGTCGAGCAGGCAGGGCAACTCGTGGCCAAGCGCGTCCCAGTCTTCCAGCTTGAGCTTGACGCCGATGCGCCCGGCAATAGCCAGCAGGTGGATGACCGCATTGGTCGAGCCGCCAATGGCCGCGTTGACGCGGATCGCATTCTCGAACGCGTCCCGGGTCAGGATCTTCGACATCACCAGGTTGTCCTTCACCATCTCCACGATGCGGCGCCCGGAAGCGCGCGCCAGCACATTGCGGCGGCCATCCACGGCGGGAATCGCGGCGTTGCCGGGCAGGCTCATGCCCAGCGCTTCCACCATGCTTGCCATGGTCGATGCCGTGCCCATCGTCATGCAGTGGCCGTGCGACCGGTGCATGCAGCTCTCGGCCTCGAAGAAGTCTTCCTGCGACATCTGGCCAGCCCGCACCTCCTCCGACATCTTCCACACATCGGTGCCGGAGCCCAGCTCCGCGCCGCGGAACTTGCCGCTCAGCATCGGGCCGCCGGAGACGCCGATGGTGGGCAGGTCGCAGGAGGCGGCGCCCATCATCAGCGCGGGCGTGGTCTTGTCGCAGCCCATCAGCAGCACCACGCCATCGATCGGGTTGCCGCGAATCGATTCCTCCACGTCCATGCTCGCAAGGTTGCGGAACAGCATGGCAGTGGGGCGAAGCATGCTCTCGCCGAGCGACATCACGGGGAACTCGAGCGGAAAGCCGCCGGCTTCCCACACGCCGATCTTGACCTGCTCGGCCAGCGTGCGGAAATGCGAGTTGCAGGGCGTGAGCTCGGAGTAGGTATTGCAGATGCCGATGACCGGACGGCCATCGAACTGGTCGTGGGGGATACCGCGGTTCTTGAGCCACGAGCGATAGATGAAGCCATCGCGGTCGCGGCGGCCAAACCAGGCCTGGCTGCGGCGCACGGGGGGCCGTAGCGACGGCTAGCGCGTAGGCGCTACGTGTGCTGATGCCCGCTTTACGTGTGCTGATGCCCGCTTTATTGTGCGCTGCAGATACGGATGCCCACGACCAATTGCACTGCCTTGCCGCATGCATGCCGAGTGAGCGGAGTCTAGTTCACGAGTCTGGACAGGTAAACTGGTATTACCAATTAGTGGTCTTTACCGATGTCGCCGCCCATGCTGCGGCGCGCGATGAATGCGCCTGGACTTTGGCGAACGCGCTGCCTAGACTCCAGCCGCTGGACAGATGGCCAAACCAATTTCGCCAGACACTCGGGCTGCTTGCACATGCCTATCCACTCGATCGAGCCGCAACGCCTGTATCGCCAGATCAGTGCGCAGTTGCGCGCGTTGATCCAGGCCGGTGAGTTTCCGGTGGGTTCGCGCCTGCCGGCGGAGCGGGATTTGTCGGTGCAACTCGGCGTGAGCCGCCCGTCGCTGCGCGAGGCGCTGATCGCGCTTGAGGTCGAGGGCTATATCGAAGTGCGCATGGGCTCCGGCATCTATGTGTGCGAGCCGCCGTCATCCGTTGACGCGGGCTTTGACCTGTCCGGCGAGGAAGGGCCGCTCGAGCTGATCCGCGCCCGTGCGCTGGTGGAGGGCGAGGTCGCCGCGCTGGCGGCCAGGAGCGGGCGCAAGGCCCAGTTCGACGCGATCGAGGAGGCCATCGCGCAGATGGCCGATGAAGCCGCCGCCGGCATCAAGCCGCTCGATGCGGATCGCCTGTTCCATGTGCGGGTGGCGCAGGCCACCGGCAACAGCGTGCTGGTGGGCGTGGTGCGCAGGCTTTTCGACCTGCGGCTGGGGCCGCTGTTCGATCAGCTGAACAGTCACTTCGAGACGCCCGAGGTATGGGCCCAGGCCATCGCCGAGCATCGCGAAGTGCTGGCGGCGCTGCGCGGCAAGGATCCGGAGCTGGCACGCGCGGTCATGCAGCGGCATATGGATATCGCCTACCGTCGCCTGACCTCCAGCCTGACCCGCGCGCGCAAGCGCGCCGCCGGCACGCCAGGTGCCGCGCTGCGTGCCAGGAAGGCGTCCTCAGGGGCGCCATGAAAGGCCTCGCGCCGACCGGCTTTGCTACACTTGGCCGATTCCCCCCAATTTCACCCGGATCCGCATGGCACAGTATGTTTTCACCATGAACCGCGTGGGCAAGATCGTCCCGCCCAAGCGTCACATTCTCAAGGACATCTCCCTGTCCTTCTTCCCGGGCGCCAAGATCGGCGTGCTGGGCTTGAACGGCTCGGGCAAGTCGACCGTGCTGAAGATCATGGCGGGCCTCGACAAGGAAATCGAGGGTGAAGCCACGCCCATGCCCAACCTGAACATCGGCTACCTGCCGCAGGAGCCGCAGCTCGATCCCGAGCAGACCGTGCGCGAGTCGGTGGAAGCCGCGCTGGGCGGCGTGTTCGAAGCCCGCAAGAAGCTCGACGAGATCTATGCGGCCTATGCCGAGCCGGACGCGGATTTCGACGCGCTGGCAGCGGACCAGGCCAAGTACGAAGCCATCCTCGCGGCCAGCGACGGCAACAACGCCGAGCTGCAGCTGGAGATCGCGGCCGACGCGCTGCGCCTGCCGCCGTGGGAAGCCAAGGTGGGCAACCTGTCGGGTGGCGAAAAGCGCCGCGTGGCGCTGTGCCGCTTGCTGTTGTCGCGCCCCGACATGCTGCTGCTTGACGAACCCACCAACCACCTGGATGCGGAATCGGTGGAATGGCTGGAGCAATTCCTCACGCGCTTCCCCGGCACCGTGGTGGCGGTGACCCACGATCGCTACTTCCTCGACAACGCGGCAGAGTGGATCCTGGAGCTGGACCGTGGCCACGGCATTCCCTGGAAGGGCAACTACAGCTCCTGGCTGGACCAGAAGGAAGCGCGCCTGAAGCAGGAAGAATCGAGCGAATCGGCGCGCCAGAAGGCGCTGCACAAGGAACTGGAATGGGTGCGGCAGAACCCCAAGGGGCGCCAGGCCAAATCCAAGGCACGTCTTGCGCGCTTTGACGAACTGAACAGCCAGGAATACCAGAAGCGCAACGAAACCCAGGAGATCTTCATCCCCGCGGGTGAGCGCCTGGGCAACGAGGTGATCGAGTTCAACGGTGTGAGCAAGGCCTACGGCGACCGCCTGCTGATCGACGACCTCAGCTTCAAGGTGCCGCCCGGTGCCATCGTCGGCATCATCGGCCCCAACGGCGCCGGCAAGTCGACCTTCTTCCGCATGCTCACCGGCAAGGAAACCCCGGACAGCGGCGAGATCAAGGTTGGCCCGACCGTGAAGATGGCCTACGTGGACCAGAGCCGCGACGCGCTCGACGGCAGCAAGACCGTGTTCGAAGAGATCTCGGGCGGCGCCGACGTGCTGACGGTTGGCCGCTACGAAACGCCGTCACGCGCCTACATCGGCCGCTTCAACTTCAAGGGCTCCGACCAGCAGAAGCACGTGGGCACGCTCTCGGGCGGCGAGCGCGGGCGCCTGCACCTGGCCAAGACGCTGATCTCCGGCGGCAATGTGCTGCTGCTCGATGAACCGTCCAACGACCTCGACGTGGAAACGCTGCGCGCGCTGGAGGATGCGCTGCTGGAGTTCGCCGGTTGCGTGATGGTGATCTCCCACGATCGCTGGTTCCTGGACCGGATCGCCACCCACATCCTGGCCTTCGAGGGCGAGTCGCATGTGGAGTTCTTCCCGGGCAATTATCAGGAGTATGAGGCGGATAAGAAGCGCCGCCTGGGTGAGGAGGGGGCTAAGCCTAAGCGTATTCGCTATAAGCCTATTGTTCGTTAAGGGGATTTTTTTGGGGGGGGCTTTGAACTGCAACTGCAACTGCAACTGCAACTTCAGCTGCAACGGCTTAAGGTCAAAGGCAACTTCAACGGCAGTTTCACCCCCCCTGCGGGGCGGCGACCTACTTTCTTGTCTCGCGGCGTGTGTCAAGGTAGTTGTCGCCTCAGCCGTTACGCT